>NZ_SLWM01000008.1:0-300475 GCF_004342085.1 Kribbella orskensis | reverse complement strand
ACGATCAACCGGCCGATACGAATTCGCCATACCCAATACTCGAACGCCCACCCGGTGACCCACACCACCGCCACACCCATTTCTCAACAGGCTCTATAAGGCGCCAGCGGCCGAACAACCCGCCACCGACCGCCTGCCGGCGCCCCAGGACCCGCACCTTGTCCACCAGACGTGTTCCCCTGGGCCTTGTCGCCACACCCCTCAGCGGCCCCGGGATAGCTGCGTCCTTCCCTGGTCGGGGTGGTGTGCGTCAAGAGTCGGAACTTGTTCCGATCCCGAAGGGACGCGAAGCGCTCTTGACGCACACCGCCCCGACTAGCACCATCACGCAGCCCGGGGACGCAACCACCCGCACTGTCGCCGGCGGAACCACACCAACTCGGGGAGACAACCTCTCTGGCTCATGCCGGTGTGGAACCTGTCCAGCGCATTGTTCGCGACTACCCAGCCACGGGAACGCAACGCGGGGTCAGGCGACCCGGGGGGCGACGCCCACTGCTGCCTTGTCGGCGAGGAGCTCGGTCTGGGGAAAGACTTCCAGGCGGGGGCGTGGCAGCAGGCGGGGGCGGATGGCGAGGCCCTGGCGACGGGAGAAGTAGAGCACCGATCCGGTCACGCCGAGCATGGTGAGACCGCCGCCGACGATCAGCGACCACCGGGCGCCGAACTCCTGGCCGACCCACCCGATGAACGGCGACCCGATCGGCGTACCGCCCATCAGAACCGTCATGTACAGCGCCATCACCCGGCCGCGCATGGTCGGCTCGATGCCGAGCTGCATGGTCGCGTTGGCCGCGGTCAGCATGGTCAGCGCGGTGAACCCGACCAGCGGGAGCACCGCGGCGAAGGACAGGTACGACGGCATCAGGCCGCTGGCGATGTCCATCGCGCCGAAGGCGAGCGCGGCCCCGATCACCAGCCGGCCCCGGGTCCGGACCCGCCGGGCGGCGAGCAGCGCCCCGGCCAGCGAGCCGATCGCCAGGATCGAGCCGAGGATGCCGTACTCCCCCGCGCCCTTGCCGAACGCGCTGGTCGCCATCAGCGCGGACGTCATCTGGAAGTTCAGGCCGAAGGTGCCGGCGAAGAAGACCGCGACGAGCACCATCATCAGGTCCGGCCGGCGCCACAGGTAGCGCATCCCGTCGCGGATCATGCCCTTCTCGCGCCCGGCCATCTTCGGGGTGTGCAGCTCGTCGGGGCGCATCAGGTACAGCGACAGGATCACCGCGGCGTAGCTGAAGCCGTTGATCATGATCACCGGCCCGGTCCCGATCCAGGCGATCAGCAGACCGGCCAGCCCCGGGCCGATCAGCCGGGCCGCGTTGAAGGACGCCGAGTTCAGGCCGACCGCGTTCGACAGGTCGTCCTTGCCGACCATCTCGACCACGAACGACTGCCGGGTCGGCGCGTCGAAGGCGGTGCCGATGCCGAACACGAAGGCCAGTGCGAAGACGTGCCAGGCCTGCACCAGTCCGGTGACCGCCAGGGTGCCGAGGACCAGGGCGACGGTCCCCATCGCCAGCTGGGTGACGGTCAGCACCCGGCGCTTGGGAAACCGGTCGGCGATCAGGCCGGCATACGGCGAGATCAGCAGGGCGGGCAGGAATTGCAGGCCGGTGACGATGCCGAGCGCCGTCCCGGAGTGGGTCAGCTCAAGGACCAGCCAGTCCTGGGCGACCCGCTGCATCCAGGTGCCGGTGTTCGAGATGATCGCGCCGGTGGCGTAGAGACGGAAGTTGCGGACTTTGAACGCGCGGAAGGTCGGACTCATGGGGCCGCCAGGCGTTCGAGAACAGGTGCTGCCTTGCGCAGGATGTCGCGCTCCTCGGGGGTCAGTTTCTTCAGCTTGGTCTGCAGCCACTCGTCGCGGCGGCGCCGGTTGGCGCGCAGCAGGTGGTGCGCGGCGTCGGTCAGCTCGACCACGATCTGGCGCTTGTCGGTCTCGTGCGGGCGGCGAGCGACCAGGCCCGCCTCCTCCATGTTCGACACGATCCGCGTCATCGACGGCGGCTTGACCTGTTCGTGCGTGGCCAGCTCGCCGATCGTCATCGCGTCGTGCTTGCCGAGTGCACCGAGCACGCCGAGCTGGTTCGCGGTGAGGTCGTGGCTGTCCACACGCTGCCGGCGGATCTGCCGGGACAGCCGCAGTGTGGACGATCTCAGGGCGCTGGCCAGACCGACGTCGCTCTTCACCTGCTGGGCTACGACTTCGGGCATGTGTTTAGCCTAACTCATTACCTTTGCTAACGAAAATGAGTTGCCGCCGTATTCCGCACGCAGTCAACCGGTGACTCCACCCCGACCCGGGCACGCCCATGCCGAGCTCACTGCTGCCCGCGCCAATCAACGCGCACGGGCACGCGAACTACCCATTGGCTAGCACCGCCGGCACGTCGAGCGCGGATGGGACTCGACCGGCTGTTCGATCGCGTCTAGATGCCTGCGTCGTACCCGACCAATTCGATCAGCGCCGCCCGGAGCGCCTCCAGTCGGTCCTCGCCGAGCTGGTCGGCCCAGGCGCGCTCGACGGTGCCTCCGGCCTGGCGCGATATCGGTCGGATCGCGAGCCCGGCCTCGGTGAGTACGACGCGCGACGCGCGCCGGTCGTTGGGATCTGGACGGCGCTCGACCAGGCCGCCAGCGACTAGCTGATCGACGCTGTGGGCCATGGTCTGCTTGCGCACGTTGGCCTTTGCGGCGAGCGCCTGGACGGTGACGCCCTCGGGCGGTACGAACGGGATCACTCGCGCATGTGCCGCGGTGAGGTCGCGGACACCGAGCTTGTCGAGCTCGGCGTCCATCTCGGTGGACCAGCGCTGGTTCGCCAGGCGCAGCAGCAACCCGATGAGTGGTTGGGGTCGCTCAGGCATATAGACAGTCTCCTGTCTTTCGATTACGGTGGACAGGTAACTGTCCATTGTAGGAAGGAGCACGACGGTGAACGCACCGAGACTCCCGTTCGGTACTGCGATGGCCCTCGCTGAGCGCAACCTGCGCGGTCCTCTGATCCGGATCCTCACCGAGGAGGACCTCGAGCCCGGCGCGTGGTTTACGCTCAACGCCCTCGGCCTGCGCGGCGGTACTCCGACGACGACTGTCAAGGAACTGCTCTTCACCAGCGGGTACGACGACCGGAGCGTGGATGCGCTGCTCGCGCGCCTCGCCGCCGACGGACTCCTCGAGGACGGCGACGAGCAGCTCAGCCTCACGCCCGCAGGAGCCGAGCGCTTCGCGTCCCTCTCTGACCGGATCGGCACGGTGACCGGTCGGGTGTTCAGCCTCTTCGACGCGACCCAGGTCGAGGCAGCCCGCGCCCTTCTGCAGCAGATCGCCGAGACCGACCAGGCGACGATCGACGCGGCCGCGTTCGAGGATGCGCCGGCGTGAGAAAGCTCGCGCACACGGCCGGCCCGGCCGCGGGGGGTCAGCTGTTCTGATCGGTGACGAGGCGGCGAGTGTCGAGGTCGACTCGTTGGTGGACGTCAGGGGACTGGGCTGCGCCGGGCGCGATCGCGGTTCGGCGCGGGAAGGTCGTGGGTGCGGCGCACCTGCTCACCGACGGGCACCATGGGTACCTGACCTTCCTCGCGGTCGCGGCCGAGCACCGCCGGAGCGGGATCGCCCGGCTGCTGGTGGAGGCCGCGTTCCGGTCGTCCGGAGCCGAGCGCATCGACCTGCTGTCCACCTCGCAGTCGAACCCGTTCTACGACAGCCTGCCGCACACCAGGTTCGACGGGTTCCGGCTCTACCCCTGACCCGGCCGGCGGCGAAGTGGACCTTTCCGAAGCGACCCTCCAGTCCGACGGCGCTGCGCCACCGAATCTTCCTGAAGCCCCGATCGCGGGTCTGACGCTACCGGACTGGATGATGACCTCGCCGGGCGCTGTTCCGCCGCACTTATCGCCAGTGGATACCGGTGGTCGCCTGAACCGTGCGTCGACAGGTGCCGCGGAATCCTTCTGGATCTCAGGCGATGCCCTTCGACGGCGACTAGGGTTCGCTGGCATGGGGACACCACCGGAGCTGGCCCGGTACGAGCAGCGCTTCCGGCGCGCGGGGCTGCCGCTGTTCATCGAGGACTTCTCACCGGCGCACGACATCTTCAGCCGGGCGACCCCGCTGCTGGCGCTCGTCTTCATCCTGGAGATGCTCGGCGCCACCTCGCTCGAGTGGCCGCTCTGGCAGAACCTGCTCGCCGCCCTCGCCGGCCTGGCCGTCCTGATCGGCGGCTTCGGCGTGCTCAACCGGCTCCGCGGCCGGCCGTTCTGGTCCTTCCCGACCCGCTTCGGCATCGCCGAGCTCGCCGTCTTCGTGCTGCTCCCGGCGCTGCTCCCGCTCGCCTCCGAGGGCCAGCTGCGGCAGTCCTTCGGAGTGGCCCTCGGCAACCTTCTGCTCGTCGGCCTGATCTACGCCGTGGTCGGCTACGGCCTGATCGGTACGACGTTCTGGGGCCTGCACCGGCTCGGCGCCGAACTGGCGAGCTCGGTGGCCAGCCTGGTTCGGGCGCTGCCGCTGCTGCTGGTGTTCTCTCTGGTGCTGTTCGTGAACACCGAGATGTGGCAGGTGTTCGCCGGTATGCCGGTCGCCTTCATCGTCTTGTTCGCGCTCGCGTTCGCCCTGCTCAGCGACCTCTTCCTGATGCTGCGGCTGCCGAAGGAACTGGACGAGATCGAGAAGGACGCCGGCTCGGGTCCCCCGCTGCGCCGGATCCAGCGACTGAACCTCAGCATCAGCCTGGTGGTCCGGCAATGGATGCAGGTGCTCGTGGTCAGCACGGGCGTCGGCCTGTTCTTCGTCGGTTTCGGCCTGCTTGCGATCAGCCAGCACATCTACGACCAGTGGGGTGTCAGCCCGGGCGCCTGGTCGTACGAATTCGATCTGCTCGGGCATCCGCTGCTGATCAGCGCCTCCCTGGTCAAGGTCGCCGTCGGCATCGCGAACTTCACCGGGCTCTACTACTCGATCTCGCTGATGACGGACGCGACGTACCGGACCGAGTTCCTCGACAACGTCACCGCCGAACTCCGGGAACTCTTCACCGCCCGCACGGAGTACCTCGACCTGCGCGCCCGCCTGCTGCCCGCGGACAGCCCGCGCCCCTGAGCAAGGGGCGCGGGCCTCAGCAGGTCAGACCTTCAGCGAGTCCTTCAGGAACTGCAGTTCGAACCGCATCAGACCTGCCACCGCGGCAGGCTCGGTAGGTCTGTGGGTGGCGCCCGACAGCGGGAGCACCTGGTGCGGACGTCCCGCCGCGAGCAGAGCCGCCGACATCCTCAAGGTGTGGGCGGCCACCACGTTGTCGTCGGCCAGGCCGTGCACCAGTAGCAACGGCCGCTCGAGCTTCGCCGCGTCATTGATCGGCGACGACCGGTCGTAGTCCTCCGGGTGCTCGTCCGGATGGCCGAGGAACCGCTCGCGCCAATGCGTGTCGTACAACCGCTGATCGCTCGGACCGGCGCCACAGATCCCCGCGTGAAAGACGTCCGGCCGCCGCAGTACCGCGGTCGCGGCGAGGGTGCCGCCGTAGCTCCAGCCGGTGATCCCGACGCGGGTCAGGTCGAGGTCAGGGCAGTACTCCGCGGCCGCGTGCAACGCCACCACCTGGTCCTCGAGGGGAGCCGTCAACGTGTCCCGGTGGACCGTCTTCTCCCACGCTGGTCCACGCCCCGGCGTACCGCGGCCGTCCGCGATGACCACGGCGAACCCGGCCTCGGCGTACCACTGCGCCGTGCAGAACCACCCGCCGGTCACCTTCATCGCGATCTGCATCGCCGGTCCGCCGTACGGCGCCATCAGCACCGGCAGCGGGTTGCCCGGTTGGTGCCAGGACGGCAGGAGCAACGCGGTACGGAACTCCTGCGGCCCGGCCTTCAACCAGGTGATCCGCGGAGTCACCAAGGGTTGCGCGACGTGCGAGGTGATCGGCTCGTCCGGACGGCCTTCGCGGCGGACGACGAACGCTCGGCCGGACTCGGTGTTCGAGCAGAGCACCAGCGCACCGTCGACCCGCGTGCCGGTGTGAGCACCCGGACCGTCGCTCAACCGGCGCAGCCCGGATTCGTCGTACAGCCAGAGGTGGCATTCGGTCGGCTCGTCCGTCGCCTCGAAGAGGACGGACTCGCCCGAAACCTCCAGCACAGCACGGATCTGCAGGCCTTCCGGCGTCACCGGTTCGCCGTCGATCACGAGTCGGCGCGTCTTCCCCTCGTCGGCGGTGTGGACGAGTCTGCCCGAGGTGGTGCGGGCCGGCGTCCCGGGGATGATCTCCACCCAAGCGGGATCGAGTTGCTCGTGCAGCAGTCGGGTCTCGCCGGTTTCCGGATCGGCCGCGAGGACCCGCAGCGTCCGCTGATCGCGCGACTGCACACTGAGCAACGGCCCGTGGGTGTCCCAGGCCGCAGAGACCAGATACTCGTACGCCGTGTGGTCCCACGTCAGCTCGACGGATCCGCCGGCCAGGTCGAAGGCGTGCAGGGTCACCAGGGCGTTCGGAGTGCCCGCGGCCGGGTAGGCGATCTGGCGCGGCGGCCGGTCGGGGTTCGCCGGGTCTGCGATCCACCAGCGCTGGACCGGGGTGAGGTCGACCCTCGTGGCCAGCAGCCGGGTGCCGTCGGGCGACCACCAGTGACCGCGGTAGCGACCCATCGACTCCGACGCGACGTGCTCGGCCAGGCCCCAGCTGACCTCGGGATCCTCATCCCCGGTCAGTCGCAGTTCGTTGCCATCGGCAAGCTCCAGGACGTGCACCGCCCCGTCGGTGACATAGGCGACGCGGCTGCCGGTCGGATCCAGCCGCGGATCGACCACCGACCCGGCGGTCTCCACCTGCCGGAGCGACTCCGGCTGCGCAAGGTCGAGCGTCCAGAGGCGGCCGTTGACGGCGAAGGCGACCTTGCTCAGCGTCGTGTCGGCCGAGTAGGCGACCACACCGGCCGAGCTCTCGCGGGCACGTTCCTGGCGGATCCGCTCCGCCTCCGGGATCGGGCCGTCGGCGCCGAGATGCTCGGGGGCGACCAGCAGACGCTCCTCGCCCGCTTGTTGGAGCCAGAGGCAACTACCGCGGTCCTCGCCGCCGCGGGTGCGCAGGAAGAGCACCCGGTTTCCATCGGGTGACAAGGTGAAATCGCGCGGCAGGCCGAGGGTGAAGCGGCGGGTCCGCGCGAACTGGGCAGGGAATTCGTTCGTATCCATAACCGAGACTCTGGGCTTCCTATCCGCACCGGTACTGAGGGAAGTGAGAGTACGACAGCGATCGGACACTTCTGGGAGGGACAAGCGAGTGGATCGGTCGTGGCTGCCGGAGAACCCGGACGGACGTAACTCTACCAATCCACGCTCCGGCGCTGAGATGTGGGTAGGCCGGACGCCAAAGATGAGCAGGTGTGGCCGATGCGGGCGAACCGGCCGGCGGCATCCAATGGGAGCACCAGAACGAACTCTCTCAGAGGAAGAACGCGGATGACCACGGAGTACACCGATCTGGCCACCGGCGACCTGATCGAGGAACTGCGCGAGGCGGTCTCGGGCCTGGTGGTGGGGCCCGCGGACGCCGAGTACGACGCGGAGCGGCTGGCCTGGCACCTGCTGGCCGTCCGGTCGGTCACACAGCGTCAGGTGAGCCAGTCACCGAGCGGGCCGATGGCGAAGTAGATGACGAAGAGCGCGGAGACGATCCACATCAGCGGGTGCACCACGCGGGCCTTGCCGAGGACCACCTTGAGCAGCACGTAGGAGACGAACCCGGCGCCGATCCCGGCCGAGATCGAGTAGGTGAACGGCATCAGGATGATGGTCAGGAACGCCGGGAACGCGATCTCGAAATCGTCGAAGTCGATGCCCTTGACCTGCATCATCATCAGGAACCCGACCAGCACCAGCGCCGGCGTGGCCGCCTCGTACGGGACCAGGGTGACCAAGGGCGCGACCACCATCGAGAGCAGGAAGCAGATCCCGGTGACGACGCTCGCCAGCCCGGTCCGCGCCCCTTCACCGACACCGGACGCGGACTCGATGTACGACGTGTTGCTGGAGACCGAGGCGGCTCCACCGGCGGCGGCCGCGACGCTGTCCACGATCAGGATGCGCTGCGTGTTCGGAGGGGTGCCGTCCTGGTCGAGCAGGCCGGCCTCCGCGCCGATCGCGGTCATCGTGCCCATCGTGTCGAAGAAGTCTGCCAGCATCAGGGTGAAGATCAGCAGCACCGCGGCGATCACGCCGACCTGTTCGAACGAGCCGAACAGGTTGAACTCACCGATCAGGTCGAGGTCCGGCTTGGAGAACCAGTCGTCCGGCAACTTCGGCACGCTCAGGCCCCAGCCGGCGGGGTTGTCGGCGGTCCGGGCGCCGACCTCGAAGATCGACTCCACCACGATCGCTAGCACGGTGGCCGCCAGGATCCCGATCAGGATGGCGCCCTTCACCTTGCGGGCGTAGAGCGTGATGATCACGACCAGGCCGACCACGAAGATGAGCACCGGCCAGCCGCGCAGGTTGCCGCCGACCCCCAGTTCCACCGGCGGTCCGCTCGGCGCCGCGGGCCGGCGGACGAAGCCGGCGTCGACCAACCCGATGAACGCGATGAACAGGCCGATGCCGACGCTGATCGCGATCTTGAGTTGTCGTGGCACCGCCTCGAAGACCGCCCTGCGGAACCCGGTCAGCACCAGGATCAGGATGATGATGCCCTCGATCACCACCAGGCCCATCGCGTCGGCCCAGGTCATCTTGGCCGCCACGCTGAAGGCGATGAAGGCGTTCAGGCCGAGACCGGCGGCCAGCGCCATCGGGAAATTCGCCACCAGCCCCATCAGGATGGTGACAACCCCGGCGACCAGCGCCGTACCGACCGCGACCTTGGCGATCGAGACCGAGGGATCGAGGCCGCCGCCGATGTACTGGCCGGCGCCGTCCTTGACGGTGCCGATGATCAGCGGGTTCAGCACCACGATGTAGGCCATCGTGAAGAAGGTGACCAGCCCGCCGCGGACCTCACGGCCGACGGTCGAGCCACGATCGCTGATCTTGAAGAAGGAGTCGACGAGGCTGGATCGGGAGCGGGCGGTGTCAGCTTGGGGCGAGCTCATGTCGGAATGGTGCCAGTTCGTGGCGCCGGGTGGCGAGAGATTCCGCGAACCCGTGTCGCCGCCCGGCTGACCGCACCGCCGGATAGGTGTGGGCGGGGACTAAGGTGGACGCGTGGCAGACCAGGACGAGACGCCGGCCTCGAAGAAGCGCACCGACCCGACCAGTCAGCTGGCCCGGGGCGAACTGGTGCACGCCGAGGTCAAGCCGCTCGACCTGTCCGGCATCCCGTCAGTGATCACCGGCATCATCGCCTGGGCGATCGCTTTCGTGGTCCTGCTGATCTTCCGCGACGAGCTGAAGAAGAACGGCACCGAGTGGTGGTTGTGGGTCACCGTGGCCGGCTTCGGGCTGGGCTGGATCGGCCTCGCCTACTGCCGCCGCCGCTGGGCCGCCATCCAGGCGGGCCATCGCCCGCCCACCGAGGACTGACTCAGCCTTCGGTCTGATCCGACTCGGCGGCCTCTTCCAGGACCTCGTCGTCCGACTCGGGCTCGGCGGCCGCCTCAACCTCTGCCTGGACCGCGTCGGCTTCCTGTACCTCGTCGTCGGTCACCGGGGCGGACTCCATCGCGAGCTCGTCGTACCCGGTGGTGTCGAAGGCGTGCTCGGTCGACGGGTGGTCCGGCGAATCGATCACCACGTCCGAGTGGGCTCCGCAGCCGTAGTCGAAGGACACGCTCCGCCCGAACCCGGGCGCCATCTCGTTGGTGCAGACGGCGAACGCCTGACCGAGGCTGTCCGCGAGGCGGACCGAGTACCCGCAGGTGTAGCACTTGTACGGAACGGCCTGGGCGATCGGCGACGTCGGGCCGAACTCGCCGGAGTACCAGAGGTCGGCCGCTTCCTGCCGGCCGGTCGGTGACAGCACCCGCTCGCGACCGAGCCCGAGCTCCTCGACGACCTCGAGCACATCCTCGGGCGCACCGGTGTCGGTGAATCCGGCCTCCAGCCGCGGGTCGTCCGGCAGCGTGGGGAACAGGTCGCCCGGGCGGAGATCGCCCGGCTGGACGCGCTCCGACCACGGCACCCACTCGGGCGCCACGATCGCCGCGTCGCCCGGCAGCATGACGACCTCGTTGACGGTGACGGTCTTCGCGCGGGAGGCGCGGGTCACCGTGACGGCCCAGCGCCAGCCCCGGTAGCCGGGGTGGGTCGAGGCGAAGTAGTGCGTGACGAGCCGCTCGCCCTCGACCAGGTGACCGAGGTGTTCCCCGACCTGGGCGGCGCCGGCTTCCTCGATCGCCGCCTCGCGGGCAGCCTCGACCGCCGCGACGCTGATGGCGTCAGGCTTGGCGCGAACCGGGTCCGGAGTCTTGACGGGAGTCACAATCGGTCATTCTCGCACGGGCGCGGCTCCGAACCGAACGGCACCGTGACGAGAAACGCGCGCGGTCGGCACTGCGGTCTGTCCCCACCGCAAGGCAGGATGGTGACATGGAAAGCCCGGATCCCGCAGAGCAGCCGCGCAGTACGGCGGGTGAGCGGCTGGGCAGCGCAAGCAAACGGCTCGGCAGCGCGAGCAAGAAGGTCGGGCAGGCGTCCAAGTCCGGCGCCACCGGCTTCGCCTCCGCGTCCCGCAAGACCGCGAACGTCACCGGCCGCTTCGGCAAGGCGACCGGGCGTCGCATCCGCGGCCTCACCGGCGCGCAGGGAGCGGGCGAATCAGGTCTGTCCCGGTTGATCGAGCTGGGCGCGGTGAACGCGGCCGGTGACACCGCCTTCGCCGTGTCACTCGCGGGGACGGTGTTCTTCGCGGTACCGAGCTCGCAGGCTCGTGACCGGGTCGCGTTGTTCCTGGTCCTGACGATGGCGCCGTTCGCGTTGATGGCGCCACTGATCGGGCCGATCCTGGACCGTTTCCGGCACGGGCGTCGCTGGGCGATCGGGGCCACGCTGGGATTGCGCGGCTTCCTGGTCTGGAGCCTTGCCGCGTCGATCCACGAGAGCTCTGCCTGGTTGTATCCGGCCGCGCTCGGCTGTCTGGTCGCCTCCAAGGCTTATGGGGTCACCCGCGCGTCCGCTGTACCGCGGCTGTTGCCCAAGGACGTCACCCTGGTCACGGCCAACTCACGGATCTCTCTGGCCGGTCTGGCCGGCGCGACCGTCGGGGCCGGCCTCGCGGCTGCCTTCGCCGCGATCGGGCCGCAGTGGTCACTGCGCTGGGCCGCGGTTGTCTACACGATCGGCCTGATCCTCGCGATCCGCCTGCCGAGCCGCGTCGACTCCCCCGCCGGCGAAGAGATGACGGGTACTGCGGGACGCGACGCCCGGCGACGGGCGATCACCGCGGCGGTGGCGCGTGGGATCCGGTGCAACCTGGGACTGCGGTTCGTCTCGGGCTTCCTCACCATGTATCTGGCCTTCCTGCTGCGGGACCGGCCGATCAGCGGGATCGACGGCGTGGTCGCCGCGGGTGCGGTGATCGCCGCCGCCGGCATCGGCAACAGCCTGGGGACCATCGCCGGGTCGTTGCTCAAGGCAAGGAAACCTGAGACCGTCGTCCTGGTCGTGCTGCTCGCGGACGTGGTGGTCGCCGTCGGGGTCGCGGTGTTCTACGGCTTCCCGATGCTGATCACGCTCGGCCTGGTCGCCGGGCTGTGCAGTTCCCTCGGCAAGCTGTCGCTGGACGCGATGATCCAGCGCGACGTGCCCGAGTCGGTCCGGACGTCGGTGTTCGCGCGCTCCGAGACCGTCCTCCAGCTGGCCTGGGTGCTCGGCGGCGGCTGCGGCATCCTCCTCCCCCTGATGCCCCGCGTCGGCTTCGGCTTCCTCGCCGCGATCCTCGTCCTGGTGGTCGTCCTGGTCGTCCGCCACAAGCCCGCCATTCCCGCACGAGGCCCCCGTCCCGGCTCACCCACCAAGCGCGGCCCTGGCAGTCCGGGCTCCGGCGGTTCGGGCGGTCCTGGCGGCTCGGGCTCTGGCGGCTCGGGTGGTTCAGGTGGCCGCGAGCCCGCGGGCAAGGGCGGTCCGCCGGAGCCGCGGACCGGCACCACTCGCACGATCCTGACCAGCGACCCGGAGTCGATCGCCGAACGCCGCGCCAACCGTCCGCGAACGGACTCCCGCACCCGCTACACCGAGCCCACCGTCGAGCTCCGCTTCAATCCGAACGACGACGACTCCAAGCCTCGCCCCGACCCGACCGACAACCAGCAGCCCCGGGAATCCGGTGGAGTGCAGGGACAGGCGGTCGGCCGCTGGTGGAGCGGTCAGCCGGACGAAGACGAGACCCTCGAGGACGAGGCTCCCTGGGCCGCCGACAAGACCGTCGAGAACAAGCAGCCGCCCCGCGACGAGGCACCCGAACGCAGGACGGGGCCCTTCCGGCGACGCCGGTCGGACCCCGATGCCGGCTCAACCCGCCGGCCCCCACGCTGACCCTGCCCTGCGTCAGCACTGACTCCGCGCCGACTCAACGCTTACTCAGTTCACCACCCACCTCGGCCAGCTTGTTGCCCCCGGCGACCTCACTCTCGTCGCCCTCGTGGTCCGCGGGTTCGCCGACGGCCGGAGTCGGGTGCGAGGTGCCGCGGAGGACGAGGGTCACGGCGACTGCGGTGGTGGCGAGGAGGATGGTGCCGACCAGGGCGGCCACGTTCATGCTGTGGTTGAAGGAGTGGCGGGCGGTGCTGAGCAGCGCGTCGGCCAGGTTGCCTGGGAGTTGGGCGGCAGTGGCGGTGGCTCCGGCCAGACCTTCACGAGCGGCTCCTGCGGCACCGGCGGGGAGGCCCGACGGCAGGTGCGTGTCCAGGTCGCTCCGGTAGGCCGCAGTACCGATGCTTCCCAGGACCGCGATGCCCAGTGCGCCACCGAACTCGCTGCAGGTCTCCATCAGCGCGGACGCCGAGCCGGCTCGCTCCGGTGCGACCGAGCCGACCACGGCCTCGGTCACCAGCGCCATCACCATCACCAGCCCGGCGGCGAGCAGACCCGCACCACCCAGCAGTACTACGAGGCTCGACTCGACCTGCATCTGAGTCAGTACGCCGAACCCTGCCGCCGCGACCACGAACCCGCCGCCCAGGACGTACGCCCGATCGACCTTCCGGGCCAGCGCAGTACCGAGCGGTGCCGCGCCGCCCACGACGACCGACGGAACCAGGGACCACAGGGCCGCTTTCAGCGGGCTCATCCCGAGGACCAGTTGCAGGTACTGCGTCATGAAGACCGCATTGCCGACCAGCGCGACCATGCCGACGGTGTTCGCGGCCAGAGCGCCGCTGAAGGCGCGGTTGCGGAACATCGGCAGCTCGATCATCGGGTGCTCCGCGGTGCGCTGCCGCTGGATGAAGGCCAGTCCGACAAGGAGACCGACGACGATGCTGACGATCGGCAGCATGGCGACACCATGCGCGGCCAGTTCCTTGATGCCCCAGATCACCGGTAGCACGGCACCGAGCGACAGGAACGAGCTGAGCAGGTCGAAGCGCCCACGCACGGTTGCCTTGAACTCAGGCAGCAGCACCGGCGCGAGGACCAGCAGCAGGAGCATCGCCGGGGTGTTGATCAGGAACACCGAGCCCCACCAGAAGTGCTCCAGCAGGACGCCGCTGAGCACCGGGCCGAGCGAGATGCCGCCCATCATCACCGCGCTCCAGAACGCGATCGCCTTACCGCGCTGGACCGGGTCGTGGAACATGTTCCGGATCAGCGCCAGCGTCGACGGCATCAGGGTCGCACCACCGATGCCGAGCACCGCGCGGGCGGCGATCAACTGCTCGGGAGTCTGCGAGTACGCCGCCGCGACCGAGGCGAGGCCGAACGCGATCGCACCGAAGATCAGCAGCCGGCGCCGGCCGATCCGGTCCCCCAGCGAGCCCATCGTGATCAGCAGGCCCGCGAGCACGAAGCCGTAGATGTCGAAGATCCACAGCTGCTCGGTCGCCGACACCCCGAGGTCGGCGCTGATGAACGGGACCGCGAAGTACAGGACCGACACGTCCATCGAGACCAGCAGCAGCGGCAGCGCGAGCACGCCGAGTGCGATCCATTCCTTCCGGCCGGCCTTCGGACCGGCGAGCTCCGCAGTGCTCATGACCCCTCCAGATATCTGTGTACGTCGCACACTGTGTGCGCCATACGCAGACCATAGCAAGCATCTGTCTATGATGTAAACAGATAAGATTCCGGGAGTTCACGGGATCGGGAGGAGTACCGGATGAGCGAGACGGCGGACGACCTGCCGCGGGTGCTGCAGCAGTTGTGGGGACTCGAGGGACCGGCGCGGCCGGGGCCGAAGCCGACGTTCCACATCAGCGATCTCGCCCGCGCCGCGATCAGGCTCGCGGACGCCGGCGGCCTCGGGGCGGTCTCGATGAGCAAGGTGGCGGCCGAGCTCGGCCGCACCACGATGTCCCTCTACCGGTACGTCGACTCCAAGGACGACCTGTACGTCGTGATGCTGGAGGAAGCCTTCGGGCCGCCGGCTCCAGTGGACCCGGGGGCGGACTGGCGGGCGCGGATCACCACCTGGGCGATGACGTTCCGGGACGCCATCCGGCGGCACCCCTGGGCGCTCCAGGTACCGGTGTTCGAGCCGCCGCTGTCACCGTTGCAGCTGGAGTGGATGGAGAACGGGCTGCGCGCGTTCGAGGACACACCGTTGACCCCGCAGGACAGCCTGTCCGCGATGCTGCTGGTGAACATCTACGTCCGCGGGGTCGGGGCGCTGACCATGGACATGGCGACCAAGGCCGAGGACGCCGGCGAGGCCAACCTGACCTACGCCCGGCGGCTCAAGCTGCTGGCCGACCCCGAGCGCTTCCCTGCCATCGCGGGCAACCTGGCCGCCCGGCGGACCTCGGACTTCGACGTCGACTACGACGCCGACGACTTCTCCTTCGGCCTGAACACGGTCCTCGACGGCATCCAGGCCCTGATCACCCGCCGCACCGCCTGACAACGGCCCGTACTGCGGCTGCGCCCTGCCGCACGTCCTCAGGAACGTGCGGCAGGGCGCAGCGAAGTACAGGGTCGGGTCAGATGTCGAGCTTGTCCGCGACGCCTCGGAGCACGGTGGCCACCCCACGGGCGGCCTTGCTGTCTGGGTGGCGGCCGCGGCGGTAGCCCTCGCCGATGTTGTCGAGCAGCTTGATCAGGTCCTCGATGACGAGCGCCATCTCCTCGGGCTTCGGCCGCATCGCCTTCGCCACCGAGGGCGGCGGGTCGATCAGCCGGACCTGCAGCGCCTGCTCACCCTTGCGGCCCTCGACGACCCCGAACTCGACCTTCTGGCCCGGCTTGAGGTTGGTCACTCCAGCCGGCAGGGCCTCCGCCCGGACATAGACGTCCCCGCCTTCCTCCTTGCTGAGGAAGCCGAACCCCTTCTCGGAGTCATACCATTTGACCTTGCCTACAGGCACGGGAACCTCTTCGGTGTCAATCGTCGGAACAGGACGGAGGGGGTACCGGACAGGCTGCCCGGGGCCGGCTACCCAGCGTACGTGAACCCGGGGTGGCTGCGCCTGTCGGAAACTACCTGATGAGGCAACGATTCCGCACCCCTGATTCTGGTACTCCTCGGCGAGCCCCGGCTCACTCTCCACGGTACGTCGGGCACACCAGCTCAGCGGTAGCGCTCGGGATCGGGGAGGCGCTCGTTCATCGATCCCGAGCGGAAGCCGCGGGGGTCGACGGCGGCCGCGGCGAACCCCTCGGCCCGGACCAGCTCGACCAACGCCGAGGTGTCGACCGTGCCGAGTAGGCCGGCGTCGATCTCGATGCTCGCCGACTCGCCGAGGTCCCGCACCCGGACGTTCTGTACGCCGTACGGAGCGAGGTGGTCACGGACAGCTTGCTCGGCGCGGTCCACCCGGACCAGCAGGTTCGGCGTGATCCGGATGCCGTAAGCGATCCGGCTGGACAGGCAGGCGGCGGCCGGCTTGTCGGACGTCTCCAGCCCCCAGCTGCGGGAGGCCTCTCGGATCTGCGCCTTGGTCAGCCGCGCGTCCCGGAGCGGGGTGATCGCACCGCGCTCGAAGGCGGCCCGGATGCCCGGCCGGAACCCGGCGATCGCGTCGTCCGCGTTCGTACCGGTGGCGATCGCGTCGATACCGAACTCGTCGGCGATCGGCTGCAACGTCTCCACCAGCTCGGCCTTGCAGAAGTAGCACCGGTCGCCCGCGTTGGCCTGGTACCCCTCGCGGTCCATCTCGTGCGTGTGCGGGGTGACGTGCCGAACGCCGACGCTGTCGGCGAACCGTGCGGCGGGCTCCAGCTCGGCCACCGGCAGGCTCGGGCTGACGGCGGTCGCCGCGACCACGTTGGCCGGGCCGATCGCGCGCGCGGCCGCTGCCAGCAGGAATGCGGAGTCCGCGCCACCGCTGAACGCGACCACCATGCTCTGGTAGCCCGACAGCCGCTCCATCAACGCTTCCAGCCGCTGCTCGAGCACGTACTCGTCCAGCCAGGCGGGGAACTCGGTCAGGTCGTTCAGTACGACGTCCGCACCGTAGGCGCGCAGCTCGTCCGCGGTGAACGGCCCGGTGGCAACGCTCACCGCGACGGCACCGGCAGCGCGGGCGCCGTCGATGTCAGCAGTGTGGTCGCCGACGTAGATGGTCGCCTGGTGCTCCCGCAGCGCGATGCCCTTCTCGGCGCCATGCAGATCGCCGATCGGCTCGTCCACGTCCAGCCCGAGGTGGTCCAGGTGCAGCTTCACGCTAGGCGCGTACTTCGCCGACACCACCACCGTGCGTCCGCGCAGCGCCCGGATCGCGGCCAGTGACTCAGCCACTCCAGGCAGCGGCAGACTGCCGGTGATCGCGTGCGACGGGTAGTGCTCGCGGTACCGCGCGACCATCGCGTCGACCTGGTCCTCGGGGAACCAGTTCGCCATCTCCCAGGTCAGCGGCGGCCCGAGCCGGCTCACCACCAGGTCGGTGTCGATCGGTACGCCGGTCTCGGCCGCGAGCAGATCCCAGACGGCCCCGATGCCCGGCCGCGAGTCGATCAGCGTCATGTCCAGGTCGAATCCGACAACAAGCTCCGGCAGGTCGGTGGTCACGGAAGGCGGCTGGATCTCGGCGGTTGACACGTCCCCAACCCTACTTCTTCCCCGGCCGGCCCCACTCTGCCCGTCGCGATCCCGAGACGGCCGGACACCCGGTCTCGCATCCCGGACAAGCCTTTAAGTCTAGTAATTCAGTAGGAAAATAGACATTAACCAACCCCGGACCGCCGGGAGCCGGCCATGACCACACAGCTCGAAGCTGGCACACCCCCGATCTGCACCTCCTCTGCACCGGCCGCGGCGTACTGCCCGGCATGCAGGAACTCATCCGCCGGATCGGCGACGACGAACGCCGCCACATGGCCTGGGGCACCTTCACCCGCCGCCGCCACATCGCCGCCGACGAGTCAAACTGGAAGGTCGTCACCGACACGATGGAGGAACTGCTCCCGCACGCCCTCACCCAGATCCAGTGGGCCCTGGACACCATGCCGGAGGTCCCGCCGGAGATCGACCCGACCGCCCTGATGACCTACGCGGGCGACCGCGCCACCCGCCGCCTCGGCGCGATCGAGTCTGCCGTCGGCGCCGACGTGGCCGGCATCGACCTCGACTACTCCCCCGAAAAGCTCGAGGATGTCTTCGGCGACGAGGACTCCGCCGCCCTCGCCGCCGTCCGCTGACGCGGTCAGCGCAAGGAGTCGTAGAGATCGAGGTGTGCCTGAGCGGCGGTCTGCCAGTTGTGGCCGGCCGCCAGCACACGGCCTCGTGCCCGCTGATCCGGTGCAGGGTCGGCCAGGGCTTGCCCGATTGCCTTGGCGAGCTCCTGCGGACCGTTCGCGAAGGTCGCTGCGTCGCGGAAGACCTCGCGCAGTACCGGCAGATCGGACATCACCAGCGGTACTCCGGCCGCCAATGCTTCCATCGGCGCCAAGCCGAAACCCTCTTTCGCAGAAGGGAAGGCGAACACGTCCGCGGCCGCGACGAGCGACGGCAGTACTTCGTCGGCGACCGGGCCGAGCACGATCGGCGTGACCCCGAGCTCGACAGCACGGGCTCCCCACCGGGCCCGGTAGTCCCGGTAGTCGAAGAGGGTCTCCCCTCCGGCGATCACCAGGCGCACGTCGGGATCTGTTGCGGAGAGCAACGAATAGGCCTCGAGCAGGTCCAGTGAGCCCTTGCGGGGTTCGATGCCGCCGACCGTCACGACGTACCGGCCGAGGCGCTCGCGCCAGACGGAACGAGCGGCGACGGCGGTCGGCGTACTGGCTGCTGCAGCGGCGAAGCGGGATGAGTCGACGCCGTTCGGAATGACTGTTGCCTTGATCCCCCAGCCTTCGGACAGTTCGGTGGCAACGGCGGCTGAGACGCAGACGTGGGCGTATGGCTGGACGATGGCGCGTTCGTGGCAAGCGACCAGCTCTGGGGTGGTGAAGGTGTCGAGGTGGTGCACTGTCCGGACGCACCGGCCGGCCGCGTTCGCGCTGATGCAGTCCTGGGCGTGCACGATGTCATACGGCTCGGGGTCGAACGCGTCCCGGAGTACGGCGATCGAACGCAGGATGCGTGGACCGACGCCCTCTCCCTCGATCGCGGGAAACGGGATCACCGACAGCCGGACCCGGGGATCTACAGGACGGTAGAACGCGGTGTCGCCGCCTCGTCCGAGGGACCAGACCGTGACGTCGGCGCCCGTCGCGGCCAGCGCCTCGGCCAGGGCGAGCGTGTGCACGACCCCGCCGCGCGGCTTGGTCGAGTAGCTGAGCAAGGCGATCCGCATCAGTAGACCTCGGGGCGTCGCTCGTCCAGGTGCCGCAGGACCCGGCGGGCCAGCTCGATCTCGGACCGGATGTCTAGCTCGGCGATCGCGATACCGGCCTTGGACCAGGTGCGGGCCACGATGTCGCCACCCGGTCCGACCACCTTCGACTGGCCGAGGAAGCGCATCCCGCCGATCGAGCCGGTCAGGTTCGAGGAGACCAGTACGACCTGGTTCTCGGCGGCCCGGGACCGGTCGTAGAGGTCGAACAGCCGGGACTGGCGGTCCTCGTTCATCCGTGGCGCGCGGTTGGTGATGCTGGTCGGCCAGGCGTTCAGGCAGGCGATCAATTCGGCGCCGTCGATAGCGAGCGCCCGCGCTGCCTCGGGGAAGGTCTTGTCATAGTCGATCATCATTCCGAGCCGCCCGACCGGGGTGTCGAACGCCTCGAACCGGTCGCCGGCCGCGTAGACCGCCCGCTCGCCCGGCGGTTGGTGGACCTTGCGATGCTTGCCGAGGATGCCGTCGCCGGTCACGCACAAAGCCGTGTTGTAGCGGCTGTCGCCGGCCGCTTCGCAGAAGCCGAAGCAGACCACCATCTCGCCGGCCATCGCGATCACTTTGGCGATCAGCGGATCGTCCAGCTCGAGTGCGGGCGGCAGGTCGTCGTGGTCGGATCGGCTCAGGTCGAACAGATAGCCGCCGAGTGCCGCGTCCGGCAGCACGAGCAGCCCGACCTCTTCCCGGCGGCCGTGCCGGATCAGCGCCTCGAGCCGGGACAGGTCGAACTCCAGATCCCGGGTGAAGCCGGCCGCGACCGCACCGATCCGCAGAGCCTTCGTCACACCCACAGCGTCAGGCCCGCGCGAGCTCGGGCGCGCCGTACGTCTCCGGCCTCCGGTCCCGCAGGTGTCCCATCGACCGGCGAGCCAGCTCGAGCGCCTCCTCCACGTCGACCTCCGCGATCGCCATCCCTTCGGTGACGCCCGTGTCCGCGAGGATCTCGCCACCCGGATCGACGATCTTCGCGCTGGCCACGAACCGCAGTGAGCCGAACATCCCCGACTGGTTCGACGACAGCCAGACCACCTGGTTCTCCAGCGCCCGAGCTCGGTCGAAGAGGTCGAAGCGCCGCTTCCACCGATCCTTGGTGAGGTCCGGGTCCGGGTTCGTCCGGGCACCCGGCCAGGCCGACAGGCAGGCGATGATCTGCGCGCCGTCCATCGCCAGAGCGCGCGCGGCCTCGGGGAACGCCTTGTCGTAGCAGATCATCAGCCCGAGCCGCCCGACCGGCGTATCGAACGCCTCGAACCGGTCCCCGGCCGCGTAGTGCGCGTCCTCCTGCAAAGGCTGGTGCACCTTGCGGTGATGACCGAGTACGCCGTCGCCGGTAACGCAGACCGCGCTGTTGTAGATCAATCCGCCGTCGGCCTCGGCGTACCCGGCGGTGACGACCATGTCCCCGGCCAGTGCCGCGAGCCTCGCGATCTCAGGACCCTGTACTTCGAACGCGGGTGGCGGCTCGGCGGTCCCGTCCAGGCTGAGCAGGTAGCCGCCGAGTGCGCCCTCGGGCAGCGCAAGCAGCCGCACCCCGGCCGCACGTGCCTCGGAGATCAGCCTGCCGACTCGCTGGAAGTCGGCCTCCAGGTCTCGGTCGAAGTTCGCGGCGACCGCCGCCATCCGCAAGCCCGTCATGCCGCGCCCATTCCGGTCACCCCGGCCGCGACGGCCTCGGTCACCTCGCCATCGGGCCAGCGCAGACTCACGCCCTGCCCTTCGATCAGCTGTCCACATGCACTGCTCTGCGCCGGACCGGCCCGGAGTTCGCGGGATCCGGCCGTCAGCATCGCGAAACCGGGGAAGCAGGTCAGCCAGTCGCCCATCGAGGCCGTCGCGGGCTTCGGGATGTCCGCGACCTCCAGCACCGCCGCGCAACCACTCGCCTCGGCGAGCATGCCCAGCGTGCCGACGGCACCCGCCATCGACACGTCCTTGGCCGCTGCCGGTTGGGCTTCCTTGACCGCCTTCGTCATCAACCGCAGCTCAGCTCCCGACCGATGGGTGGTCGAATCCCACTGACGGCCCGCATAGCCCGGCCGCCAGCCACCACCGACATCAGCCGTCAGCCGTACTGCGTCCCCGGGCCGCCCGCCGCCTCCTGGCACCGGACGGTCCGCCCTGCCCAACGCGGTGACACTCAAGGCCGCCGGAACACCGAACTGGGTGTGCCCGCCCAGCACCGGTACGCCGTACGCCTGTGCCGCCTGGCGTAGCCCGGAAAGGATCCTGGTGGCGAACGACCTGTCCCGCGCGCCGATCGCGTCGAGCAGTCCGACCGGTTCGGCACCCATCGCCGCCAGATCGTTGACGTTCACCAGCACCGAACACCAGCCGGCCCACTCGGGATCCCGCTCGACCAACGACGGCACGATCGCGTCGCACGCCGCCACGAGGTCACTGCCGGGCACCGGTGCTCCGTCGTCGCCGATGAAGCCGGCGGGTCCGATCCCCTGCAACAGAGGACCGAGATCGCTCTTCGTCGCGGCGACCAACTGCGCGATACGGCCGATCGGCCAGCGCATCAACACGTGCGGCGTTCCCGCGACCTCCACAGGACGGACCGTCTCCCAGCCGAGCCGCTGGAAGAACCGATGCGTCCCGGTCTGCACGGTCGCGTCGAACCGCAGGGCTCCCGCTGCCTCGGCCCGAGCACAGGCGGCCCTCACCAGCGCGGCTCCCACGCCATTCGATGAACTGGAGGTTCTGGCTCTCACCAACCGACCGCCCTGCCACCAGCCGATATCCGGACGTGCCATTGCGGGGCCGAGTCGGACACCGCCGATCACCACGCCCGACAGGTCTCGAGCAACCAGCACGATGGTCCGTGGATCCTCGTCGCGCTCGTCGAGGTCGCTGCCGTCGAAAAGGCCTTGGTCCTCGACGAAGGCTCGCCGCCTGAGCTCGCGGTAGGAACGCACGGCTCCGGTGTCCGCGGCCTCCTCGATCAGGAACGACGGCTGAGCCGCGACGGGGTCTCCCAGCAGCGCGAGGACGTCGGCCGCTCGCCGAGCACCCGTCAACTGCCTCGGAACGACCGGCGCTTGCTGCGGGACCGCCTCGGTCGCAGTACTCATGAGCCGGCCGCTGACAGCAGGCTGCAGGCTCCGCAGGCGGCACAACCGGCGCCCTGGTCCGCGCCGCGCATCTCGGCGTCAGCCAGCAAGGCGGCCACCCGGGCGGTGATGTCGCGAACCACTCGCGGGTCCGGCGGCATCACGCCATCGGCCCGAGCCAACGTACCGAGCATCGGCCGCAATGGTACGACGAACGGGTAGATCCCTCTGGCGATCAGCCGGCCGGCGCCGGCGACCAATTCGTCCGGGTCCTCGCCCATGCCGATCAGGAGGTACGTCGAGACGCGGTTGCGGCCGAAGACGCGGACTGCCTCGTTCCACGCGGTGTCGTACTCGCTCAACGGCACGGTGGACTTGCCTGGCATCCAACGGCGGCGGACCTCGTCATTGAGGGACTCGACGTGGATGCCGATCGAGGTGGCGCCCGCGGAGTACAGGTCTGCGATGACGGAGAGGTCGCCAGGTGGCTCGATCTGGACCTGGATCGGCAAGCCTGGCACGGCTTCCAGGACGGCCCGGACGCAGCGGACCAGGTTGCGTGCGCCGCGATCCGGGCCGGTGGTGGTGCCGGTCGTCATCACCATCTGGGTGACGCCGTCCAGCCGCACAGCTGCCTCGGCGACCTCCGCCAGTTGCCTGGGAGTCTTCGCCGCCACCGTGCTGCCGCTGCGCAGGGACTCCTCGATGGAGCAGAACCTGCACCGCGTCGACTCGTCGTACCGGATGCAGGTCTGTACGACGGTCGTGGCCAGCACGTCCTTGCCGTGCAGCAGAGCGATCTGCTGGTACGGGATGCCGTCCGCGGTGGTCAGGTCGTAGAACTTGGGCCGGCGGACGGGTTCGACCGACAGCCCCAGGTTCAGGCCGTCGCGGAAGACCGCGCCGTCCCGGACCTGGTAGGGGCTGTCCGCAACGATCGGGAGGGTGGCGTTGGCACCGTCGACGACCAGATGCCCGTCGTCGCTCGGGCCGGCGCCCTTGTTGCGGCTGACCGGGGCGTCCACCTGCACGCCGTACACGGCCATCTCGGCCCGGGTGGACAACACGTCAACGGATTCGTCGGTGCCAACGCTCATGGTCGTCGTCCCCTCAGAACATGTACGTCGAGTTGATGATGGCGCCCTTGCGCGCGTAGTGGATCAGCGCGTCCTGGACGTCCAGCGGGTGCGTCGGGATGACGCCCTCGATCAGGTCTTCCTCGCGGGCGCCGTGCAGGGACAGCCCGAACCGGCAGCAGTAGACCTTGCCGCCCTCGGCGATGAAGGTCTTCAGTGACTCGTTGATGTTGTGCTCGCCCGGGAAGGCCGAGTTGCCCGTGGTCGGGAAACCCCGGGTGGCCAGGCAGTTCAGCGATCCCGGACCGTAGAAGTAGATCGCGGACTCGAAGCCCTTGCGCTGCGCCCGGGTCGCCTGCAGGATCGCGACGAAGCTCACCGACGACTCGTGCGCGATGCCGTGCACCAGGGTGAAGTAGGTCTCGCCGTCCTCGGCCTGGTAGTCCGGGAAGACCTTGGTACCGCCGTAGATGCTCGACCCCTGCGGCAGCGACGGGTGCGGGATCTCCTCGAGGCTCTTGGTCTCGAGCTCGGTCAGTTCGGCCAGTTCGGGCATGACTTCTCCTTGCGGGGTTGGGGTGAATCAGTCGTAGAGGTGGCTGAAGGTGCGGTGGAAGACGTGGTCGGCGAGCTCGCCGTCGCCCATCGCGGCGCACATCCGGGCGAGTTCGCCGGCGTGGTCGCCCCATGGCTGGTCGCTGGCGAACAGCACCCGGTCATGGCCGAGGCCGCGCCGCTCGATCTCGGCGGCGAGCCAGGCCGGCGCGAACCCGATCGCCCAGGACAGGTCGGCGTAGACGCGCCTGCCGGACTCGATCCAGTCGAAGAAGCGCGACCCGATCAGCTTGATGTGGCCGCTCATCCCGCCGCCGAAGTGGACGAGGTGCAGCGGCACCCGGTCGGCGTACGTCTCGACCAGGTGACCGACGTGGTCGATGTCGGACGCGGCGCCGGCCGAGGTGCCCGGCCCGGATCCAGTCGTCGCGGGACGCTGCCTCGACCACGAGGTCGTTGAAGGCGAAGGAGACCGCGACGTCGGGCACGCCGTAGTTCGGGATCACCAGCGCTCGGTCGGTGCCCTCGGCATCGAGGTCGGCCAGCAGCTCGTCGATGGTGGCGCGGGCGGTGAGGTCGGGATTGACGGGCGGACCGCCGTAGAAGGGATAGGCCGGGAGGACACCGAGGTGCCGATGTGCGTCTGATGTCGACATGTCGATTGCCTTACGCAACAGTCTTCTCCGACCGCGGGAGGCCGGCGATCCAGCGGACGCCGGTCTGCATCCGACGCTGCACGATCTGGTCGCCGAGGTACGCCGCGTCGGCTGCCACGCCACCGAACCGCCCGGATCCCCAGGTGTGCTGCCAGGGCAGGCCGACGAAGTAGAGGCCGGGCACACTCGTCACTCCCCGGCGGTGGGTCGGGTAGCCGCGGCCGTCGAAGACCGGGACGCGGATCCACGAGTCGTCGCGGGAGAATCCGGTGCTCCAGACAACGGCGCTGATCTCCTGCAGTGGCAGCTTCTCGGGCTCAACCGACGGTTGCCAGACCGGTTGATAACGGGATTCCCCCGGCGCCTGGATCCCGCGCGCCCCGATGAAGGCGTCGATGGAGTCCTTGATGCCTTCGGACACCGCATCCGCATGATCGAGGTTCGTCCGGAGATCCGTTGCGAAGTGCAGGTCGCTGCCGCCGATCGCGACCAACCGGCCGTACAGATTCATGCCCTCGAGGGCGAACCGGCGCAGGTCGATGTCGCGGCCACCGTCGCGGCCTGTGACATAGTGGTTGACCCGGAACCGGACGGCGTCGACGTCGTCGAACTCCTCGATTCCCTTGACGTAGTAGCCCATCTCGTCGAGCCACGCCACCACGTCGCGACCGCGGTAGAACCTCGCCACTCGTGGCGCGCTTCCCGTCACGAGGTGCACCTGCCGACCGGCGAGGTGGAGGTCCTCGGCGATCTGGCAGCCGGACTGGCCGGTGCCGACGACAACCACCTCACCCGCCGGCAACTGCCCGGGATTGCGGTACTGCGAGCTGTGGAGCTGGAGGACTTCACCGGGGAGCCGTTCGGCCATCCGGGGGATCTTGGGGCGCTGGTACGGGCCGGTCGCGATGACCATCTGGTCGGCAGTGATCGTGGCCGCGTCAGTGGTCAGCTTGAACCCCTGCGGGTATTCCTCCAGGTTGGTCGCCCGGATCCCCTCCGCCAGCGGTACGTCGAAGCAGCGCGCGTAGTCCTCCAGGTAGGCCACGATCTCGTCGCGGACCATGAACCCGTCGCGGTCGGCCCCGGCGTACGGGAATCCGGGGAGGTCGCACTGCCAGTTCGGTGTCACCAGGCAGAAGGAGTCCCAGCGGCGGTCGCGCCATTCGTTCGCGACCCGGTCCGCCTCCAGGACCACGTGGTCGATGCCCCGCGCGGTCAACTGCCAACTGGTCGCCAGCCCGGCCTGTCCGCCACCGACGACCACCACGGCGTAGTGCGCACCGTCGCGAACTCTGACCTGCGGCATGTCGGCTCCCGGGAATCGGTCCTGCCTGGATGTCATCCAGTGAAGGACCGCCCGATTGCCGGCCGATTGCCTCCGGAACAAACTCCCGTTTCCGAATCACCCTCCCAGGTTTCGGGTGGGTAACCACGAGAACGATCAGGCGCGGTCGCCTGGTCGCTCACTACAGTGAGCCGGAAGGACGGGAGGGACGACCCATGGCCGGCTGGGACGACGTCGGGAAGATCGCCCTGAACCTGCGGAGGCCACCCCTGGCGAGGCCCACGAGGGCTCGCCGGCGTACGACGTCGCCGGTAGGCAGTTCGCCCGGCTCCGCTGGGACGAGGGCCGGGAACTCCTGCAGTTCTGGGCCATAGACCGAGAGGGGTTGGCGGCGAGCAACCCCGAGGCCTATTCGCTCTCGAAGGCTTTCCCCGCGGCCGTTTTCGCCTGGCTCGACCAACTGGACACCGACGAAGTCCGCGAGATCATCACCGACTCCTGGCGCGCCCGAGCCCCCAAGCGCCTGGTCAAGGCGCATCCCGAGGTCAGCTGAGGCCGAGGAGGTCCAGGGACCTCTCGCGCATCTCCACCTTGCGGATCTTGCCGGTGACCGTCATCGGGAAGTCGTCGACGAGGAGGACGTAGCGGGGGATCTTGTAGTGGGCGAGCTTGCCGGTGGCAAAGGTCTTGAGGCCGGCGGCGTCGACGGGGTCGGCGCCGTCCTTGAGCTTGATCCAGGCGCAGAGTTCCTCGCCGTACTTGTCGTCCGGTACGCCGATCACCTGGACGTCGGCGATGTCCGGGTGGGTGTAGAGGAACTCCTCGATCTCGCGCGGGTACACGTTCTCGCCGCCGCGGATCACCATGTCCTTGATCCGGCCGACGATGTTCACGTAGCCGTCCTCGCGCATCACCGCCAAATCCCCGGTGTGCATCCAGCGGGCCTGGTCGATAGCCTCGGCGGTCTTCTCCGGCGCGTCCCAGTAGCCGAGCATCACGGAGTACCCGCGGGTGCACAGCTCGCCGGTCTCACCGCGCGGAACCACCAGCCCGGTGCCCGGGTCGACCAGCTTCACCTCGACGTGCGGCATCACCCGGCCGACGGTCGACGTACGGCGGTCCAGGTCGTCGTCGCGGCGGGTCTGCGTGGACACCGGCGAGGTCTCGGTCATGCCGTAGCAGATCGCCACCTCGGCCATGTGCATGTCCGCCACGCACCGCTTCATCACCTCGATCGGGCACGGCGACCCGGCCATCACGCCGGTCCTGAGCGAGGTCAGGTCGTACGACTCGAAGTCCGGCAGGCCGAGCTCCGCGATGAACATCGTCGGTACTCCGTACAGCCCGGTGCAGCGCTCGTCCTGGACCGCCTTCAAGGTGGCCGCGGGGTCGAACGCCGGGGCCGGGATCACCATGCACGAGCCGTGCGTAGTACAGCCGAGGTTCCCCATCACCATGCCGAAGCAGTGGTAGAAGGGCACCGGGATGCAGAGCCGGTCGTCCGGGCCGAACCCGATCGTCTCGGTGACGAAGTAGCCGTTGTTCAGGATGTTGTGGTGCGAGAGGGTCGCGCCCTTCGGGAACCCGGTGGTCCCGGACGTGTACTGGATGTTGATCGCGTCGTCGAAGCTCAGCTGCGCCGCTCTCTCGTCGAGTTGCTCCTGGCTGACCGCTGAGGCTGCGGAGACCACCGCGTCCCAGTCCGGCGTACCGATGTAGACGACGTCTTCGAGCGCGGCGCTGTCAGGCCGGACCTCGTCGACCATCTTGCGGTAGTCGCTGGTCTTGAACTCGGTGGCGGAGATCAGCACCTTCACACCCGACTGGTTCAGCGCGTAGGCCAGCTCGTGGGTCCGGTAGGCCGGGTTGATGTTCACCAGGATCGCGCCGATCGCGGCAGTCGCGTACTGACTGATCGTCCACTCGGCGCAGTTCGGCGCCCAGATCCCGACCCGGTCCCCCTTCGCGATCCCGCGCCCCATCAACCCGCGCGCGAAGGTGTCCACCGCGTCCCCGAACTCGGCGTACGTCCACCGCCGCCCGCTCGCGACCTCGACCAGCGCCTCCCGGTCCCCGTACTGCGCGACCGTCCGCCTGAGGTTCTCCCCGATCGTCTCCCCCAACAACGGCACCTCGGAAACCCCGGACGCATAAGAAGGCAGCCTCATCCCGCCATCGTGACCCCCCGCCGCCGACCCCGACAAGGGCCGACGCCCCGATTGTTCACTTGAGTGGGCATATGACCTCTCAAGTGGTCATATACCCGTTATAGTGGTCAATGAGAGAGGTGAGCATGATGCAGTTCTCGGAGCCGATATCGACCGTTTTCCCTGGACTCCACGGGCGAGTTCTCAGTGTGCTCGCCCAGACCGACACGGCGTTGACCGGCCGAGCCCTGGCAGGCCTTCTCCACTCGCCCGCCAGCCCCAGCGGCGTCCAGAAGGTGCTGGACGACCTGGTCCGCAACGGCGTGGTCAGTTCCGAACCGGCCGGCCGGGCAAAGCTCTACACCTTGAACCGGGATCACATCGCCTCCCCTGCGATCGAAGAACTTGCGAACCTCCGCGACCGGTTCGTCGGTCGCCTGCGGGCCGAGGCCGAGAACTGGGAGATCTCCGCTGCCGCAGTCTGGTTGTTCGGCTCCACCGCACGCGGGCAGGGTGGAGCAGACAGCGATATCGACATCCTGGTCGTACGCCCGGACGACATCGCCGAATCCGATCCCCAGTGGTTGCTGCAGGTCGAGACCCTTGCCGAGCACACGACCCGCTGGACGGGCAACCCCTGCGAGATCGTCGAGTACAGCAGTCGCGAACTGAATCAACTCGTCCGTCGCGGAGAACGCCTCGTCACCGAGCTCCGCCGCGACGCTCTCCCCGTCGCCGGCGCACCACCCCGCCAGACCCTGAACCGGAAGACTGCTTGATGACTGACATTCCCGCTCCAGATCCGAACAGATCTTCGATTTCGGGGAAACTGGATGTGGACGGCAAGCAATGTCATGACCAACTCTCCGTGTGGCGCGATCGCGGAGCGTGGTGGAGTGGTTACGCTTGTAGGGAGGGGTGTGAGGCATGGGTTGGTCGACCGAACGGCATGCCCGCAGCGAGTGTCCGCCTGGCCGCACCGCGGAGGCGGCGCAGCGATCCGCTGCGGTGGCCGACCGTGTCCGGGCACTGCAAGGCGTGCTGGCCGCCGCTCTTGGCACCGAGGTGCGGGGCACCGATCTGCAGAAGTTGAAGCGCGTACCTCGCCGGGCGCCGCCGGCTGTGCCGCAGGCGGATCTGGTATCGCGACCGGGGCCGGTGTGGGCGGCCTTCGCGCCACCTCGTCCAAGGCCGGTCGTGCGTTGGTTCGGCGGAGAACGGCGGTATGCCCGGCGGCTGACGGAGGCCGAGGACAGGTTCGCCGAGGCGATCGAGCGGCACCGGGCCACCGAGGAAACCCGCCGCACCCGGGTCGCCCGGGCCATCCGGGACCAGGCGGAGCGGCAACGCCGTCTCGACGACGCCGCCGCTGAGCAGCACGCGCGGATCGACGAGTACCAGCGCGCCGTGGAGTCCCGCGACCGGCGTGCGGTGAGCCGGTACTTCCAGAAGGCGCTCGACCGGGCTGCCGAGCCGCTCGACTTCCCGCGCCGCCGCAGGGCCGGCTACGTGCCCGAGTCCACCCTGCTGGCGCTGGAGTGGGACCTGCCGGACCTGACCGTCGTACCGGCCGAAGCGGCGTACCGATATGACAAGGAGAGGGACTCGGTGGTCCCGGTACCGCGGCCGGACAAGGAGATCCGGCTGCTCTACCAGCAACTCGTGGCCCAGCTCGCGCTGCGGGCCTTGCACCTGGTCTTCGGCAACGACCGGTACGGCGTGGTCGAGACGGTGGTCTTCAACGGCATGGTGGAGTCGGTGGACCTGGCGACCGGGCGCGCGGTGCGGCCGTGCCTCATCACGCTGCGGGCGACCCGCCAGCAGTACCAGGCGCTCGTGCTCGACCAGCTCGACCCGGTCGCGTGCGTCCGGCACTACTTCGCCGCGGAGGTCTCCCGGCACCCCGAGGAGCTGCAGCCGGTCGAACCCCTGCTGGACTTCGACCTGGCGGATCCCCGCACCATCGAGCCGGTCGACGTACTCAGCGAGATCGACAGCCGGCCCAACCTGCTGGACCTCACCCCGGACGAGTTCGAGCACCTGGTGCACAACCTGCTGACGCGGATGGGCCTCGAGGCCCGCCTGTTCCGTCGTGGCGGCGACGGTGGAATCGATTGCGTAGCCTACGACCCGAGGCCCATCACCGGCGGCAAGTTCGTCGTCCAGGCGAAGCTCTACACCCGCACCGTGCCACCCTCCGCGGTGCGGGACCTCTTCGGTACCGTGCTCGACGCCGGGGCGACCAAGGGCATTCTGATCACCACCAGTGGCTTCGGGCCGTCCAGCTACCAGTTCGCCAACGGCAAACCGCTGCAACTGATCGACGGCACCGGCCTGCTGGCCCTCTGCCACCAGCACGACATCCGTGCCCGGATAGTGCCCCGCGCTAGCTGATCGGCGACGCGTAGACCAGCAGCTCCGTGCCGGTGGCTCCATCGCCACCGGGTTGCGGGTGACCGAGTGCCCGGCCGTTGAGAAGGCAGGGAACGGGATCTCGTGCAGGATCCGGTTGTGGGTCCTTCAGGTCGAGCAGCGCCAGGCCGCCGAGCGGCGCGAGGTGGCGGCGGGGTGCCAGACTGGCCCGCATGGACTCTGGGATCACCGTCACCGGGACCGGTCAGGCCACCGCGCCGGCCGATGTCCTCCGCCTCAACCTCAGCGTCGGGCACGATGCCGCCGACGTGGCCGCCGCGGTCGCGCAGGTGGCCGAGCGGACCGACGCCGTGAACGCCGCGCTGCGCGCCCAAGGTGTCGCGGAGACCGACATCTACACCAGCTCGGTGAACGTGTATCCGCAGTACGCCGACTCGATGTCCGTGGCGGGCTACCGCGCGTCGCACTCGATGATTGTGACGACCAAGGACCTGACCGGGTTCGGCCGGCTGCTGAACGCGGCGGTGGATGCCGCGGGCAACAACCTTGGGCTGGACCACCTGCAGTTCGACGTGGAGGACAAGCGGGCGCTGATGGACCGGGCGCGCGAGCTCGCGTTCGCGCAGGCCCGGAAGAAGGCGGACCAGCTCGCCACGCTGGCGGGCCAGTCGATCGGCTCCATCGCCGCCGTCTCCGAGACCTACGGCCACGCGCCGATCCGCGAGATGCTCTTGTCCGCCAAAGCCGGCGACGGCTCCGCCCCCGAGCTCTCGGTAACCCCCGGCGAGCAAACCATCGAGATCTCCCTCGAAATCCGCTGGTCCTGGGCCTGAACCCCAACGCTGGAAGGCATGCGCGACAGGAATCGGGGCTGAGACCTCGGTCACCGTCCGCGCGGGCCTCTGGTGGTGCTGCCCCTTCCCACCTCTACGCTATGGCCGGGGTGAGCGGGGGCCGTCTTGGTGGCGACCGACCCCCTTTGTCCGACCAGGAGGTCATCCCGTGGTGAACAAGCGTTCTCTCTTCTCTTCTGCCCTTGCCGCAGGGCTCGCGCTGGTGCTCGTCGCCTGCTCGGGCGACTCGGACGACGCCGGTTCGCCGGCTCCGAGCACCAGCACCTCGTCGACGCCGCCGCCCAGCTCGACACCGGCTCCTTCGACGCCGGCGAGCACCCCGTCCGCTCCGGTCGCCAAGCCGCGCACCGCGGCCGAGCTGACCAAGGCGCTGCTGGCCCTCGCCGATCTCCCGCCCGGCTTCCAGATCGAGCCGAACGAGGAGGACGACGGCACCAGGCTGACGTCCAAGGACCCGAAGTGCGCGAGCCTGGTCCGGCTCTTCAACGCCAAGACGGCGCCCGGCTCGAAGACCGAGGTCATGCGGGTCTTCTCCGGCGGGCAGGAAGGGCCGTTCATCCAGGAGTCACTGGACGCGATGGGCACACCGGCTGCCGCGACCACTCTGCTCGCCACCACCCGGAAGGCGATCGAGTCCTGCCGCAAGGCCTCCATCACCATCCCCGGCGCGGGGACGTCCCCGGTCTCGGTCACCGAGGTCGCTCCGCCCAAGGCGGGCACCAGCCCGGTGGCGGCCCGGTTCGCCGCGGCGAGCGGTCCGCTGGAGGGCTTCGAGATCACCTTCGTGTTCGCCGGCCTCGGTGACGTGGTGCTCAGCATGGCCTTCGACAGCTCGGCCGACATCGAGGAGCCGACCAGCGACGCCGCCGCGAAGGCCACCAAGGTTCTGGGCACCGCCAAGACGGGCACCTGAGTCGTCTCATTTTCAGACAGACGGCTGAACCGTCCGTCACCTGGTACACACTCCTCCCATGTATGCACCGGCACCGTTGCGTCGTCAGCTGAACCGTTCGGGTCTGCTGCTGCTCGGCCCTGCCTTCGTGGCGGCCGTCGCGTACGTCGACCCCGGCAACTTCGCCACCAACATCGCGGCCGGGGCGACGTACGGCTATCTGCTCTGCTGGGTCGTGGTCGGCGCGAACCTGATGGCCGTGCTGGTGCAATACCTGGCCGCCAAGGCGAGCATCGCCACCGGTAGGACACTGCCGCAGCTGTGCCGCGACCACTTCAGTCGCTCCACTTCGACCGGGCTGTGGGCGCAGGCCGAGTTGGTTGCCGTCGCGACCGACCTGGCCGAGGTGGTCGGCGGCGCGATCGCGCTCAACCTGCTGTTCGGGATCCCGCTGCTGCTCGGCGGGGTGATCACCGGGGCGGTCTCGTTCGCCCTGCTGATCTACCAGTCGAAGCGCGGTCAACGCCCGTTCGAGGCGGCCATCATCGGGTTGCTCGCGGTTGTCCTGGTCGGGTTCGTGGTCTCCACCGTCCAGTCGCACCCGTCCGGCTCCGGGATTGTCAGCGGTCTCGTCCCGCGCCTGGACGGCACCGAGTCGCTGGTGCTTGCCGCCGGCATGCTCGGCGCGACCGTGATGCCGCACGCCATCTGGTTGCACGGTGCCCTGGTCACCGACCGGCACTGGAAGTCCATCCGCTCCACCTCAGGAAAGCAGCGTGTACTCCGGGCCACGCGGCTGGACGTGGCGGTCGCCATGGCTCTGGCCGGCGCGGTCAACCTCGCGATGGTCGTCCTGGCCGCGGCCGCCCTCGAGGGCACCGGCGCCGACTCCCTCGAGGCCGCCCACACCGCGATCGGGGACCGCCTCGGCGGTCTGGCGGCTCTACTGTTCGCGCTCGCGTTGCTCGCGTCCGGCTTCGCCTCGTCCTCGGTCGGCACGTACGCCGGTTCGGTGATCCTCGAAGGCTTCTGGAAGCGGCACATCCCGCTCGCCGTGCGCCGGCTGATCACGCTGCTGCCCGCGCTGGTGGTCCTCGCGATCGGGATCGACCCGAGCCGGGCGCTGGTCGTCTCCCAGGTGGTGCTGAGCTTCGGCATCCCCTGCGTCTTGTGGCCGTTGGTGCGGCTGACGGCGTCCAAGCGTGTCATGGGTGCCCTTGTCAACCGGTGGCCGACTACTCTCACCGCATGCCTGGTAGCGACCGCCGTCACGGCCCTCAACGTCGTACTGATCGTACTGACGCTGCAGGGGTGACCCCCGCGTGACCGCGACGTACGCGGTCAGTGACGTCCACGGTCATCCGGAGAAGCTGACCGCGGCGCTGCAGGAGGCCGGCCTGATCGACGCCGAGGACAACTGGTCCGGCGAGGACGCCCGGCTGTGGTTCCTGGGCGACTTCTTCGACCGCGGCCCGGACGGCATCGGAGTACTGCGGATGGTGCGCCGGCTGGCCGAGCAGGCGGCCGACGGCACCGGCGAGGTCCACGTGCTGCTGGGCAACCACGAGATCCTGGCGCTCGGGATGCGCAAGTTCGGCGACACCTTCGTGCCGCACGAGGGGATCACCTCCCGCAGCTTCGAACGCAGCTGGGCGCTGAACGGCGGCCAGGACCGCGACCAGGAACTGCTCACCGACGAGGACGTCGCCTGGCTGATCGACCGGCCGATGCTCGGGCTCGACGCGGACCACCTGCTGATGCACTCCGACACCGAGGAGTACCTCGCGTGGGGTAACTCGATCGAGGAGATCAACGCCGCCGCCCGGTCCGACCTGCACAGCGACAGCATCGTCGTCTGGTGGGAGATGTGGCGCCGGATGACGTCGCGGTACGCGTTCCGCGGCGAGGCCGGCCCGGTGATCGCGGCCGAACTGCTGGAACGCCTCGGCGGCCGGCGGATCGTGCACGGCCACAGCATCGTGGCGGACCAGCTCGGCATCGACCCGGCGTACCTGACCGGTCCGCTGCTGTACTCCGACGGCCTGGCGCTGGGCATCGACGGCGGCACGTTCGACGGCGGCCCCTGTCTCGTCGTCAAGCTGCTGCCGATCTGATACCGGCGAGCTGATTTCCGCCGGGCCGGAATGCGCTGCCGGCGGGCGCGGTTGTCGAGATGTGAAGAGAGTCGATCTCGCACGTCTTGGGAGTTGAGATATGTCTGACAAGCCGGTCAAGATTCCGGGTCCTGACCACCCGATCACGGTGCAGAAGAACCCGGACCGAGTGGTCGTGAAGGTCGCGGGCCAGGTCATCGCGGACAGCCGGGACGCGCTGTCGCTGCAGGAGGCCAGCTATCCGGCCGTGCAGTACATCCCGCGCAAGGACGTCGACATGACGGCCCTGGAGCGCACCCCGCACGAAAGCTACTGCCCGTACAAGGGCGACGCGTCCTACTACAGCGTCATCCCTGGCGGCGAGAAGACCGTGAACGCGGTCTGGACCTACGAGCGCCCGTACGACGCGGTCGCCGACATCCGGGACCACGTCGCGTTCTACCCGGACCGGGTGGACTCGATCGAGATCCTCGCCGACTGAACTCCTGATCGGGCTGCACATCTGCGCGGGGGATGTGCAGCCCGATTCGCGCGTTTCAGGCCTTGAGGAACTCCATCAGCACAGGTGCGAGAACCTCCGGCGGCACCACGTGGTGATGACCGTCCAGCTCGACCAGCCGACCGCCGGGCAGCGCCTTCGCGACCTTCCGGGCTGCCTCGGTCATGAAGGGCGGGCTGACGGATCCGCAGATCACCAGACCGGGCTGCGTCACCTTGCCGAGCCGCTCGAGCGGCACCACCCCGCCGGGTGCCCCGTTGTCCATCACCGCGAAGTCGTAGGCCAGCGTGTGGGCGACCTCGGCCATCCCGGGCGCACCGGCCATTCCCGCGGCATCCTCCGCCGGTATCTCGGCCATCGTCAGGAACGCCTCGACCGCCTCCACCCGCCGGTTCTCCGCCAGCAGCCGGACCACCGTCGCGCCGGCCTCGTCCGACTCGCGCTTCGACTCCTCGTCGTCCTCCCCGTACGGCGGCTCGTGCAGAACCACCTTGGTGATCGGCAGCCCACTCGCCGCAGCCGCGACCACCAGGGCCGCTCCCGACGAGTGCCCGTACACGACCGCAGTACCGCCTAGTGCCGTGATCAGCGCGCCGAGATCCTCGACCTCGCGAGCGACGGCGTACGAGTCGGTGTCCCCGCTGTCGCCCCGGCCGCGGCGGTCGTACGAGACGACCGTGAAGTTCGGTGCCAGCGCCTCGCCCAGCGGCCCGGTCGACGCCCGAACGCAGAGCGCTCCCCCGACCAGGATCACCGGCTCACCGCTGCCCGACCGCTCGTACGCGATCGGCGTCCCGTCCGCAGACCTCACTGTCAGCATGTCCGTCCTCCTCCCGCAGGGGCGTGCGCCCCTGCACAGACGACGTCGGCGCCGCTCACCGGATCTCGACATATTCGCTTGTCGCGTGCGACGGCGGCTGCTTCACTGCCAGTGATGAGTATCCTTTCCAGAGTCGACGACTACCTGCACGCGGCCCCGTTGTCCGGGGCGACCGGGCAGCAGGTGGGACCGTTCACGCTCTTCCGCTCGACCACGATCTGGCCGTACTACGCCCGCCCGATCCCCGGCTCGGGCGCCACGATCCAGCCCGGCGACGTCGAGAAGGTGCGGGCCCGCAACGACGAACTCGGGCTGCCGTTCAGCCTCGAGTGGGTCGTCGACACCTGCCCCTCCCTCGGTCCGGCCGCCGCGGCCGCCGGACTCGAGGTGCGCGAGCACCCCTTGCTGGTGCTCGACCGGGCGGACTTCAAGCCGGTGACCGTCGCTGTCGAATGTGCGATCCTGCCCGCCGTCGAGTCCGTACTGCGGGAGGCCCGCGCCGTCGCCTCGGTAGGCTTCGGAACTCCCGGTACCGCGATCGGCGACGGCGGCCCGGAGGCCCGTGATGCCAACCTCGCCGAGATCCCCGACGAGACCGCGGCCGCCTTGCTCGAACGGGCGCAGGCGGGGGTCTCCATCACCGCCGGCGCCTACGACCACCGGGGGATGCTCGCGAGCGGCAGCCACCAGCCGGTCGGCGACGCCACCGAGATCGTCGGAGTGGCCACGTTGCCGGCGATGCGCAGGCAGGGACTGGCTGCCGCGGTGACGAGTTGTCTGGCCGAGCACGCCTTCGCGAGCGGGATCGACCTGGTGCTGCTGTCCGCCGACAGCGACGCCGTTGCCGCCGTCTACGAGCGGGTCGGCTTCCACCGGATCGGCTCTGTCGGCGCCGCCGAACCTGCCCCCAAGTAGGCCTATCCTCCTGCGGGTGGCTGCCACTGGAACCCCGGAGTCGAAGCTCATCGTCCTGCGGGGGAACTCGGGTTCCGGGAAGAGCAGTACCGCCCGGCTGCTGCGGGAACGCCTCGGCCGTCGTACGGCCTGGGTCGAGCAGGACCAGATCCGCCGGATCCTCTTGTGGGAAAGGGATCGGCCGGGCTCGCCGAACATCGGCCTGATCGACGCGAACACCCGCTACGCCCTCGACCACGGGTACGACGTGATCGTGGAAGGGATCTTGGACGCGGGCCGCTACGGCGAGATGCTGCGGACCCTGACCTCCGACCACCAGGGGCTGACGCGGCATTACTACTTCGACATCCCCTTCGAGGAGACGCTGGCCCGGCACGCCACCCGCGAACTGGCCAACGTCGTCGGCAGCGACGCGATGCGGTCGTGGTACCAGGCGCTAGACGTGCTGTCCGGGGTCGGCGAGGAAGTCATCGACAGGCACAGCACTCTGGAGCAGACGGTCGAACGGATCCTGGCCGACCTCGGCTGGAAGCCGGGCGACACCCGGGAGCTCACCGACTAGCTGCTTTTGTCCTTTTGTCCCAAGGTCCGACCGCCGCTCCGATCCGGGGCTGGAAAGCGCATTGCAGGGACAAGAGTTCGGCGGTCGGTCGTGTGCACTGGGGCGGGGGCCGTACCGTTGGAGGGATGAGCAATTCCGAGCGGACCCGCCCACGCACCCTCGCCGAGGCACTGCGCAGCTGGGACGACGCTGCCCTCGGCCAGTTGCTCCGGCACCGGCCAGACCTGGCAACACCGATCCCGGCCGACACCGGCCAACTGGCGGCCCGTGCGACCACCAACGCTTCCGCGGCCCGGGCCATCAACAGGCTCGACGAATTCGGCGTCGACCTGCTGGAAGCCCTGTCCGCACTACCCGAACCCGTAGACGTCGCAGCCCTGGCCAAAGGTGTCGACCAGCCCGTCGAGGTGGTCCAGCCGCGGATCGCCGAGCTGCTGGCGCTCGCCCTGGTCTGGGGAAACGAGGACGACCTCCGTCCGATCCGGGCCGTGCACGAACTGCTCGGGCCGACACCGGCCGGGCTCGGCCCGATCACCACCCGGCACTTCGGTGACCTGGACCAGCTGATCGAGGACGCCGGGCCGGAAGCTCGCGAGGTTCTCGCCAAGCTCACCTGGGGACCGCCGACCGGCTCTGTCGAGAAGGCCGAGCGCCCGGTGACCATCGCCTCCGCTCGTACTCCGGTGGAGCAACTGCTCGCTCGCGGGCTCGTAGTACCGAAGGATCCGAGCACTGTCGTGCTGCCGCGGCAGATCGGGCTGCACCTTCGTGGTGGGCGGGTACTGGCGTCCACTCGGCCGACACCGCCTCCGCTCGATGGCAAGCAGGTGTCGGCGTCCATTGCCGACCGTGCCGCCGCCGGCGCCGCGCTGGACCTCGTGCGCCAGGTCGACCGCGCACTCGAGCAGCTGGGCACGGAACCACCGCCGGTACTGCGTACTGGTGGCATCGGCGTACGGGAGCTCCGCAGCCTGGCCACCAAGATCGGTGCCGACGAGCCGGCGGCCGCCGCCGTACTGGAGATCGCGTACTCCGCTGGGCTGGTCGCAGCGGTCGAGGTGGGGACGACAGAGTTATGGCTCCCCACTGGTTCGTATGACGACTGGCTGGAGCTGGATACCGCTCATCGGTGGGCCGCGCTGGTCAACGCGTGGTTCACCGGGCTGCGGGCGATCGGGTTGATCGGTCGACGTGACAGCGGTGGTGCGACTGCCGCTGCCCGCGAACGACTGGTGAACGCACTGGCTCCGGATCTGGAGCGACTGTTGGCTCCGGAGATCCGGCAGCTCACCCTGCGCGCTCTGTCCGAGGCAGACCCGGGAACAGCGCCCGCGAGCGAGTCCGTCGTCACCTGGGTCGCGTGGCACCGCCCGCGCCGGGGCGGCCAGTTCCGGGACGACCTGGTCGAATGGACCATCACCGAGGCCGCCCTGCTCGGCCTCACCGGGCTCGGGGCTCTGGCGTCCCACGCGCACGTGCTCCTGAAGGACGAGCCAAGCGTTGACGACCTGGCCGCCGCGATCCAGCCGCTGGTCCCAGAGCCCGTGTCGGAGGTGCTGCTGCAGGCCGACCTGACCGCGGTGGCACCCGGGCCGCTCGTCCGCGCAGTACAGGATGAGCTGGCTGCGATGGCTGATGTGGAGTCGCATGGTGGGGGCGGCGTGTTCCGCTTCAGCGAGGGCTCGGTGCGCCGTGCCTTCGACCTCGGGCGAACCAGCGACCAGCTGCACAAGTGGCTGGCCGAGCACTCGCGCACGCCTGTCCCGCAGCCGTTGACCTACCTGATCGACGACGTCGCGCGCCGGCACGGAGTACTGCGGATCGGCGCAGCGTCGACGTACCTGCGGTGTGACGACGAGAACGTGCTGACCGTGTTGCTGAGCACGAACCTGCCGGGCATCCGCTTCCGGCGACTCGCGCCGACCGTGGTGGTGTCGCCGTCACCGCCCGACCAGGTGCTGAGCCGGCTGCGCGAAGCCGGGCTGGCTCCGCTCGGGGAGACCTTCGACGGGGTCGTCCACGTGACGACCGCAGGCAACCGCCGCGGCGAGCCACCGCGTCGCCGTACCAGCCGGGACTTCGCCGACAACACGGTCGAGCTGTCCGAGGACCAGGTGCATGCCGTCATCGAACGCGTCCGCGCCGGCGATCGCGTAGCCGCCGAACGCCCGGCCGAACACACCTCCGGCGACACCACCGCCCCCGCCGAAACCATCAGCATCCTCAGCGAAGCCGCCGAGGGACACACCCGCACCTGGATCTCCTACGTAGACCACAACGGCAACTCCGCCGAACGCATCGTCGAACCAGTCCGCGTAGCCGACGGCTGGCTGACCGCCTACGACGAAGCCGCCGACCAACCCCGCACCTACGCCCTCCACCGAATCGCCGCCGCCCGCCCCGTCGACAGGTAGTTCCCAACCCGCTGAGGTCCCCCGGCGCGGGCCTGACTCCCGCACCCGCCCTCAGCTGATCCTGATCGCCCGAGCACCAGGTGGGTGCGCGGCCGATCCACCCGGTGCCACAGACAACTCCATCACCTCGGGCAGTTCCGGACGCTCAGCTGGTGCATTAGGTGCGGCCTCGGACACCAAGTCGGGACCTCGGACACCACACGACCTGTCCCAGGTCCCCACAAGGTGTCCCCAGCCCCCACAACTGCACCGGCACCGGGTGCCACAGCCCCCAGAAGGTGTCCGCGGTCCCCACCACCGCACGCCGCCGGGCCCCAGGCCGGCGATCGGCGTCCCGATGACGGGTCGTTCGGCCACTGGCGCCTTACAAGCCGCCAGCCGGCCAACAACCATCCAGCGGACCCGGACATGAGCCACAAGTCGCCGAGCAACCGCCAGCCGGCCAACAACCTGCCAATGGTCGAACAAACCGACAGCACCAGCCCCCGAATCGGTACGGCCACCACCCGGACTCATGGCGGGAGGCCGGTGGTTTGGCGGGAGCGGGCACAATGGAGGGTCGGGCGGAGATCTTCGCCCGTAGCTGCTGACGGGAGATCTCGCGGTGACCGACGGTCCGTTGATTGTTCAGTCCGACAAGACGTTGCTGCTGGAGACCGCTCACCCGGACGCCACCGACTGTAGAAAGGCCATCGCGCCGTTCGCGGAGCTGGAGCGGGCGCCGGAGCACGTGCACACCTACCGGCTGACGCCGCTGGGGCTCTGGAACGCCCGGGCCGCCGGGCATGACGCCGAGCAGGTCATCGACGTACTGCTCCGCTACAGCCGGTACCCCGTGCCGCACTCGCTGCTGGTCGACATCGCGGAGACGCTGGACCGCTACGGGCGACTCAGGCTCGAGAAGCACCCGCAGCACGGTCTGGTGCTCGTCACGACCGACCGGCCGGTGCTCGAGGAGGTACTGCGGTCGGCCAAGGTGAAGCCGATGATCGGGGCGCGGATCGACGACGACACCGTGCTGGTGCACCCGTCCGAGCGTGGCCACCTGAAGCAGACGCTGCTGAAGATCGGCTGGCCGGCCGAGGACCTCGCGGGGTACGTCGACGGCGAGGCGCACAAGATCGACCTGGTCAAGGACGGCTGGGACCTCCGGCCGTACCAGCAGCAGGCCACGGACGCGTTCTGGCACGGCGGCTCCGGCGTCGTGGTGCTGCCGTGTGGCGCGGGGAAGACGATCGTCGGGGCGGCCGCGATGGCGCAGGCGTCGGCGACCACGCTGATCCTGGTGACGAACACGGTGTCCGCGCGGCAGTGGAAGGACGAGCTGCTCAAGCGGACCACGCTGACCGAGGAGGAGATCGGCGAGTACTCCGGCGCCCGCAAGGAGATCCGCCCGGTCACGATCGCGACGTACCAGGTGATGACGACGCGGCGGAAGGGCGTCTACACGCACCTCGAGCTGCTGGACGCGCGCGACTGGGGCCTGATCGTGTACGACGAGGTGCACCTGCTGCCGGCCCCGATCTTCCGGATGACGGCGGATCTGCAGACCCGGCGGCGGATCGGGCTGACCGCGACCCTGGTCCGCGAGGACGGGCGCGAGGGCGACGTGTTCTCGCTGATCGGGCCGAAGCGGTACGACGCGCCGTGGAAGGACATCGAGGCGCAGGGCTGGATCGCGCCGGCGGACTGCGTCGAGGTCCGGGTCGACCTGGAGCAGACCGAGCGGTTCGTCTACGCGACGGCCGAGCCCGAGGACCGGTACCGGCTGGCCGCGTCGACGCCGGCCAAGGCGAGGCTGGTACAGCGGATCGCCGAGCACCACAAGGGTGAGCCGATGCTGGTGATCGGGCAGTACATCGACCAGCTCGACGAACTCGGTGAGCGGCTCGAATGCCCGGTGATCAAGGGCGAGACGACGGTCAAGGAGCGGCAGCGGCTGTTTCAGGCCTTCCGCACCGGCGAGATCAACATGCTCGTCGTCAGCAAGGTCGCGAACTTCTCCATCGACCTGCCCGAGGCGTCCGTCGCTGTCCAGGTCTCCGGCACCTTCGGCTCCCGCCAGGAAGAGGCCCAGCGTCTGGGCCGCGTACTGCGTCCCAAGGGCGACGGCCGCACCGCCCGGTTCTACTCGATCGTCGCCCGCGACACCGTCGACGCCGAGTTCGCCGCCCACCGCCAGCGCTTCCTCGCCGAACAGGGCTACGCCTACACCATCGTCGACGCCGAGAACCTCTTCACCAGCTGACCACCCGGCCTCCCCGCACCTGGGGGATCGGCTGCAGGCAAAGTCCGGGAGATTTGGGGGATCTCAGGGCTGGCGGTCCGGCTCGTCTTCAGGGCCGGACGGTGACTGGCTCGCCCGGACGTCCTGATCGTTGCCTGAGGCAAGGTCTTCGCAGGGGATCAGCGGGCAGCCGGCTCGCTTCAGATAGGAGCCGGCGCCGCGGTCCCCCGTGGCGGCCGCCTTCGCCTGCTCCCAGTGCACCCGCCCCATCAGCACCGGGTGCCCGGCCCTGCCGTTGTACCCCGCTCGCGCCAGTGCCGCGTCGCCGGGGCCGCCTGCCGCGACGACCCGCCGTACGATATCCGGTCCGACGTCCGGCATGTCCACCAGGTGCACGAGGGCAGCTTCCGCCTCGGTCGTCGCGGCCCAGTCCAGCCCCGCACGCAGCGAGGCGGACATCCCTACCGTCCACTGGGGCGACGGCACGATCACGACGGCCTCGTCCACCAGCAGCGCCGAGACCTCGTCGGCCGCCGCTCCAACGACCACAGCGATGGTGTCGCACCCACCCGAGCGCAGTACGCGGGCGGATCGCACCACCCACGGCACACCGTCGGCATCGCGGACCAGCGCCTTCGGCTGCCCCATCCGTGTCCCGGCGCCGGCTGCGAGCAGTACTCCGAATGGCTTCATGGCAGCACAGTCTCGCGCAGGTGTGATCCGACAGCCATCCTGGAATGACCCGCGGGATTCGGGGGTTGGGTTGAAAGAGGGTTGTACGCCGACACGCAGAGGGGGGTGATGGGCCGGTCACGAAGCGTGGTTCGGGGGTTGCCCAGGGCAACATCAGGGTTCAGCCTGGGCCAAACCTGACGCTCCGACCGGTACCGTCGAGGGGTATGGGGACACACGCACTGGAGCAGGTGGAGCTGGCGGGGGAAAGGGGGCGGGCCTCCTCGAGGCCCGCGCCGGTGGTGTGGAGGGTGGTACGAGAAGTAGTCCTGCTCGCCACCCTCTTCGGTGTCTACAGTGCGGGCCGGCAGTTCGCCGGGAAGCACACGGGGTCGGCGTTCGACCATGCACGCGAGGTGCTCTCCTTCCAGCGCTGGATGCATCTGCCCGACGAGGCGACGATCCAGCACGCGGCGCTCCAGGTGCCGCACGTGGTCGAGGGATCCAACCTGTACTACGCCTCGGTGCACGCGCCGCTCACCGCCGCGGTGCTGCTCTGGCTGAGTATCTGGCGCCCGAACGCCTATCCACGGGTTCGCTGGACGATGGTCTCGCTGACCGGCCTCGCCCTGATCGGCCACATGGTCTTCCCGCTGGCGCCGCCGCGGATGATGCCCGGCTTCGTGGACACCGGCCTGCGGTTCGGCCAGTCGGTGTACGGACCGGACAACTCGAGCGGGGTGGCGAACCAGTTCGCCGCGATGCCGAGCCTGCACGTCGGCTGGGCAGCGCTGATCGCCCTGTCGATGATCCTGATCACCCGGACCAAGTGGCGCTGGCTGTGGTTGCTGCACCCGATCATCACGTTCGGCGTGGTGGTGGTTACGGCGAACCACTACTGGCTGGACGGCATCGTGGTGCTGATCCTGCTCGCGATCAGCCTGCCGCTGCTGCTGCGGCCCGGGCTGCGCAGCGACACGCCGCGAGCCAAGGTCCGCGACCGGTCCCGCGGCAGGGACGGCGACGGGGATAATTCGGTTTCGCCGGAGCTGGCGCTCAAGTAACGTGGCGGGGCTTCCCTGACCGTCGACCGCATTGCGGAGGTCCTGTCATGCCCCCTGACGATCCGATCCTCTCCAGCGAGAAGGACTACCTCCGTACGTCGCGCGCCGCGCTGGCCGTGATGCGGCAGAAGACGGGGTCGCTGGAGATCGCCAGCGCGGACCCGGTGAACACGGAGTTCCTCAAGGCGGCGATCTGGCGGCGAATGAAGGAGCTCGAGGACGACCCGGACGTGCCGTTGTTCTTCGGCCGGCTGGACTACCTGGAACCGGCGCCGGAGACGTTCCACATCGGCCGCCGGCACGTGAACGACGACGCGGGCGAACCGCTGGTGGTGGACTGGCGGGCCGAGATCTCGGTGCCGTTCTACCGGGCCAGCCGGACCGAGCCGATGGGCATCGGGGTGCGCCGCCGGTTCGGCTTCACGCACGGCGAGATGACCGCCTTCGAGGACGAGGACCTGACCAGTCCCGACGCGGTCGAGGAGCACAGCGACATCCTGGACGCGGAGATCGAGCGGCCGCGGTCCGGGCCGATGCGCGACATCGTGGCGACGATCCAGCCGGAGCAGGACGTGATCGTGCGGGCCGGGGTCGAGGACACCATCTGCGTACAGGGAGCACCCGGGACCGGGAAGACCGCGGTCGGGCTGCACCGCGCGGCGTACCTGCTCTACGCGTACCGCGACCAGCTCAGCCGGGCCGGGGTCCTGGTGGTCGGTCCGAACGCGAGCTTCCTGCGCTACATCGGCGACGTGCTCCCCGCGCTCGGCGAGATCGAGGCGAAGCAGACCACCGTCGAGGAGATGGTGGCGCGGGTGAAGATCGCCGGGCCCGGGACGGCGGCGGTCGACGTGCTCAAGGGCGACGCCCGGATGGCCGAGGTGCTCCGCCGGGCCGTCTGGTCGCAGGTGCAACTCCCGAAGGAGGCGCTGGTGGTCCCGCGGGGGTCCCACCGGTGGCGCGTACCGGCGTACCAGGCGGAGGAGCTGGTCAACGAGCTGCGGACTCGCGGGGTCCGGTACGGCGCCGGCCGGGCGATGCTGCCGCAGCGGCTCGCCCATGCCGTCCTCCTGCGGATGGAGGCCGCCGGTGACTCCCCCGACGATCGCGTGCAGGACTCCGTGGCCCGGAGCCGCCCGGTCAAGCAGTACGCCGAGGCGCTGTGGCCGGCGGTCGACCCGGCCAGGCTCGTGTTCCAGTTGTTCACCGACGCCGAGTTGCTCGCCGAGCACGCCGACGGGATCCTCACCCCCGAGGAGCAGGACCAGTTGCGGTGGGAGAAGGCGCCCCGGTCGGCCGGCGCGGCGAAGTGGTCCGTCGCCGATGCCACCCTGATCGACGAGGTCGCGGACCTGGTCGACCGCACTCCCAGCCTCGGGCACGTCGTACTCGACGAGGCGCAGGATCTCTCGGCGATGCAGCTCCGGGCCGTCGGCAGGCGCTGCTCGACAGGCTCGATGACCGTGCTGGGTGACATCGCGCAGGGAACCACTCCGTGGGCGACGCCATCCTGGGACGAGGCGCTCGGCCACCTCGGCAAGACCGGCGCCCACACGGAGGAGCTGACCGCCGGCTTCCGCGTGCCCGGTCAGGTGATCGAGTACGCCGCGAGGCTGCTGCCGCGGATCGCGCCGCACCTGACCCCGCCGACCGCCGTACGACGGGCCCGCGGTGAACTGGCGATCACGCGGGTCCCGGACAGCCTGGTGGCTGCCGTCGAGACCGTGCTGGCCGTTTCCGACCGGCCAGGCTCGATCGGGCTGATCGTGCCGGACGCGCTGGTCACCAAGACCAGGAAAGCCCTGCAGGACAAGGGAGTCAGCTTCGCCGTTCTGGGTGACGAGGACGATGTCGAGGCCCACGTTGACGTGGTACCGGCCGGTCTGGCTAAGGGTCTCGAGTTCGACCACGTGGTCCTGGTGGAGCCCGCGGGGATCGTCGCCGGCGAGGCCGACGAGCGGACCGGGCTACGCCGGCTGTACGTCTGCCTGACCCGTGCGGTCACCTCGCTGGCGGTCTTGCACAGCGAGGACCTCCCGGCCGTCCTCGGCGACCGCCCGTAGGCTGGAGTTCGTGACCACCGATCTCGACGACGCCGCCGCGACCTTCGGCGAAGTGCGACCGCGACTCTTCGGGATCGCCTACCGGATGCTCGGCAGCGTGCACGAGGCCGAGGACCTGATCCAGGACGTCTGGCTGAAGTGGCAGGCCTACGACCGCAGCACGGTGAAGGAGCCCGCGGCCTTCCTGGCCACCATGACGACCCGGCTCGCGATCAACGCGACCCAGAGCGCCCGGGTCCGCCGCGAGACCTACATCGGGCCGTGGCTCCCGGAGCCGGTGGACACCAGTGCCGATCCGGCTCTCGGGGCGGAGCGCGGCGAGGCTCTCGAACTGGCGGTGCTCCTGCTGCTGGAGAAGCTCTCCCCGACCCAGCGAGCGGCGTACGTGCTGCGCGAGGCCTTCGGCTACCCGTACGACGAGATCGCCGAGATCGTGCAGCTCTCGGAAGCGAACGTCCGGCAGTTGGTCAGCCGGTCCCGCAAGCGGCTCGCGGACGAACGGCGCGAGCCGGTCGATGGCGCCGAGCAGCGCCGCCTGCTGAACGCGTTCCTCGCCGCGGCACAGCAGGGTGACCTCGCCTCGCTGGAGCAACTGCTCGCGGCCGATGTGGCGAGCTACTCCGACGGTGGCGGCGTCGCCCGCGCCAGCCGGATCCCGGTGCTGGGCCGGACGCAGGTCTCGAAGTACGTGGCGTCCTTCGCCTCGCGCTTCTGGGTCGGTACGACGCTGACCTGGGTCGAGACGAACGGCCGGTCGGCGGTGCTGATCGCCCGGGACGGGGTGGCCTTCGCCCTGGTCACCGTCAGCGCGTCCGCCGAAGGGATCGACCAGATCCAGTGGGCGATGAACCCGGCGAAGCTGACCGCTGTCACACCCCCGGGTGCTGCCCTGTCTTAGCTGTACGACCGGGCGGCGTCCGATGCCTCCGGACGCAGCGAAGGGGCCCCCATGAAAATCGTAGTGATCGGCGGCAGCGGACTGATCGGGTCGTACCTCGTCTCCAAACTCGGTGAGCACGGCCACGAGGCGGTGCCGGCGTCGCCCGACACCGGCGTGAACACCCTGACCGGCGAGGGTCTGGCCGAGGTGCTGACCGGCGCGTCGGTGCTCATCGACGTGTCCAACTCGCCGTCCTTCGAGGCCAAGGCGGTGATGGACTTCTTCGAGACGTCCACCCGCAACCTGCTCGCGGCGGAGGCCGAGGCGGGCGTCGGACACCACGTCGCGCTGTCGGTGGTCGGCACCGGGCGGCTGCCGGACAGCGGATACCTGGAGGCGAAGGCCGCCCAGGAGGCGCTGATCGCCAAGTCGTCCGTCCCGTACTCGATCGTCGAGGCGACGCAGTTCTACGAGTTCGTCGGCCGGATCGCCGACTCGGCCACCGAGGACGGCGTCATCCTGGTGCCGGACGCCCTGATCCAGCCGATGGCGGCCGAGGACGTCGCCGCGGCGGTCGGCCGGACCGCGGTCGGCTCGCCGCTGAACGGGAAGACCGAGATCGGTGGGCCGGAGGAGTTCCGGTTCGGTGACCTGATCCAGCAGCACCTTTCCCTGAGCAACGACCCGCGCAAGGTCGTGGTCGATCCGCACGGCACCTACTTCGGCACCGAGCTGGAGGAGCGCAGCCTGGTCCCGGGCGAGGGCGCGACGCTGTCCGAGACCACCTACGCCGAGTGGCTCAAGTCCCACTGACCGACTCGACCGCGCACCGCCCCGGAAGGTCCTCCGCTGCACGTGGCGCGCGGTCGGTCAGAAGCCGCGGGAGCCGCCGGAGCGCCGCGAAGACCGGCGGCTGGAGCCGCCGCCGCTGGATCGGGTCCGGGACGAGTAGGAGCGCCGGCGGGATGTGCCGGAGCTCCACCCGCCGCCACCGCCGTCGCCGCTGGACGAGGACCAGTTGCCGAGCGAGGTGCCGACGTCACCGCTCCAGCGGCTGAAACGAGCACCGGGCCGGCGGGCGCGCCAGCGGGCACGCATGGCGTCACCGGCGCGACGCGCGTCCTCGTCGGGGAAGTACCACCGGCGCCCATCGCCCTGGGACCAGTAGCCATCGATGTACGAGGCCAGTTCCTCCGCCAGCGTCCAGTACGGCTGGGGCTGGTTCCGTACCGTCACCATCCGCATGTCCGGCTGCTCGTTGGCGGCCACTCGGGCGGCGCAGGCGTCACAGACCTGAATGCCCCGCTCCCTGCCACCTTCCGGCGTCCAGTTGGTCGACGTGGTGCTCGGGCCATGCCGCGGATCGAAGAAACACGGTGGAGTCGGTTCGGGGATCGGCTTGCCCGCGCGCAGGGCATCCAGGCAGGCCAGACCGTAGCGGGCCGAGCCGAGCAGCGAGGCGACAGCCTCGATGTCGGCGTCCCCCTTGGCCTCGTCGAGCCGGTGCCGTGCCTTCTCCACCGTGTCGAGCACGTCCTTGGACAGCTTGGACTGCTGGGGATCAGCCGGGGTCGGCAGCGAGGACACCTGCTGCGACAGCGCGATGATCTCCTCGTTGAGCACCGGCCGCGAGACCTCCAGGTGCTTTTCCTCGTCCTTCCGCCGCGCCCGGCGAGCACCCAGCGCAGTACCGCCCCACCACAAGGCCGCTACTCCGGCCACGCCACCGGCGTACGGGGCGACGTCGATGTAGAGGGGCTTGTCGACCTCCTGGGCGCGCTCGATGAACCTGGTGAGCATCTCCTCGTAGTCCGGCGCACAGCAGTCGACGGCGTCGTCCACCCCGTCACCTACGTGGTAGGTCGGCCCGTGGTCCGCCCGCTGTACCGCGTGGAACCCGCGCCCGGCTGATTCGGACCGGGCGTCCACGAGGACGGCGTACACGCCCTCGACGCCGACCCGGTCGTACAACTGGTCGGCGATCTCCTCGCCCTCCCAGGCGAGCCTGGTGTACGACGAGATCGAGGCGGGCGCGGTGTCGATCTTCTCGGCCGGGATCACCGCGATCCGCAGCGGCGCGACGGCCGCCTTCGCCAGTCTGTCGAGTTCGGCGGTCTCGGTGCTGCTCAGCTTCTTCACGTCGGGGTCGACCCAGAGACCGGTCTGGCCGAGCTTGGCGGCGACGTCGTTCAGGTACGACTCGGCGGCCGCCTGGGCCTTCCGTCGATCGCCCTCGATGTCGGGTGGGGTGTAGCGGAAGACTGGTTTCGAGGTGCTGGGCTTCGGGGTCGGCCTTGGCGTGGGCGTCGGTGTCGCTGCCTGTGCGGCGAGGCCTGGCAGTGTCGTAGCAGCGACCACCGCGGCAGCGCCGAGCAGTCCGGTCCAGCGGTTCACCGTGCTGCTCCCGAGAGCCGGGCCTGGCAGGACGTGCAGACAGGGATCTCCCGCGCTCGTCCACCAACAGGCGTACACATCCAGTCCGTCACCGAGGTTCCGTGCGCCTCATCGAAGAAGCAGGCGGCCCGCCTCGGCGGTACAGGCGTTCCGGCCACCAGGGCCTGCGCCGTGGCGAGCCGCCAGCGGCCGTACTCCACGGTGGCCCGGACCTCCCGCAACCGCGCGTCATCCGGCTGGCCGTCGACCACCCCGCAGGCCTCCGTGTACGCATCGAGCGCGGCTTGCACATCCCCTGCCGTGTTCACGCCGTCCAGACGCACGTCAGCGGTGTCCAGTTCCTCGCCGAAGCGCGTCACGTCCTCCCGGGCCAGCTTCTGCCGCTCCTCGAGAGTGTCCGCCTCATCCGGCAGTACGTCGTACGACGGCCGGTAGAGCGCGGGCCCTTCGTGCTTGCCCGGGCGGCGCTTCCACCACGGCAGGCCGAAGCCCAACCCCACCAGGACGATCAGCACGATCGCCAGCGGCCACAGCCACCCCGGAGTACCGCTCGATGAGCCCGGGACGTCCAGTTCGTCCAGTACGCCGTCCAGCAGCCCGACCGGATCCGACCGGCTGTGCTTCTCGAGCTCATCCGTCAGGATCTCGGCGATGGAGGTGTCGACTCCCACCGCGCTCCCCCAGGTGATCGCTCCGCCGAAGACGATCAGGTAGATCCCGTCAGCCTTCTGCTGGTCCACCACCTCGTCCACGAAGGCCCGAGCGGCGCCTTCCTGCGCACCCAAGCGGAGAGCGGCTGCTGGTACTACAGCGATCCGGATGGCCTCGTTCTGCCCACTGACCCTTTCAGCGAGCCGGGCGGCCTCCTGCTCCGGAACCAGCGAGCGCTGCGACGGTTCGACGTACACAGGCGAGCTCTTCCAGCCCTCCACTACGTCAAGGGGAGTGACTGTGCCCTGTTCCATCTCGGTGGGCGTCGGCGAGGGATCCGCCGATGCCACCTGAGGAAGAGCCCAGCAGGTCAGGAGCAGGAGGCCGGCCAGCAGACGCATGGGCCGAAAGTCTGCCCTAGCCGGGGTCTACCGGTTGAGCCGGCACCTGGGGTGTCGGGCGGCCTGCTGGTCAGTCGACCGCCGCGGCCAGGCAGTCCTCGGCGTCGACCGGCTCAAGGTGCTCGACCTGCTGCAACGCCGGGTCACGACGCAAGGTGTACAGCAGCCCGAGCACCACCAGACCGAGGACTGCGGCGATCGGCGGGAGGAACTGAACGCCTACCAGCTTGATGATCACGCCGCCTGCTACCGCGGACAGCCCTGCGCCCAGGTAGATCGCGGACGCGTTCATGGCCAGCAGGAGGCCGCCGCCCTCGCCCAGCTCCAGCAGGAGGTTCTGGATCGGCGGGTTGAAGGCCCAGGTGAACAGGCTCCAGACGAACAGCGCGATGGCGGCACCGGCCACGGTCGTCGCGGACAGGGTCAGGGTGGCGATCACCGCGGTGAAGCCGATCAGCGTCACCGTCAGCGTGCGCAGGCTGCCGAAGCGGTCCGTCGCCCGGCCGCCGACCAGGTTGCCCAGCACCGCGCCCACGCCGTACACGAGGAGGAGGATGCCGACCGTTCCACCCTTCAGATGGGCGGTCTCGGCCAGCAACGGCACTACGTAGATGTAGACGCTCATGGTCGCGAGCACGGCCAGCACCGTCATCAGCAGTACGGTCTGGACGCGCCGGTCGGTCAGTCCGGCGAACCGCTCGCGCAAGCTCACCGCAGCCGGCGCGGCCGCCTTCGGCAGCGCGGACCGCACCGCGAGGGCGACCACGAGGCAGACAGCCGCGATCAGCGCGAACACCCCGCGGTACCCGAGGCTGTCACCGAGCAGGCTGCCCGCCGGTACGCCGAGCACCAGGGCGAAGGTCAGTCCGCCGAACACGACCGCGACCGCTCGGCCACGCTCCTCCGGTGGCAGGAATCCGGTCGCGAACAACGTCGCCGCCGGGGTGTAAGCAGCGGCGCCGAGCGCGGCCACGATCCGGCCGAGGATGAGGATCGGGTAGTTCGTCGCGATGGCCGCGATGCCGTTGCCCAGTGCGGCCAGCAGCAACGCCGCGATCAGCAGGGTACGGCGCTCCCAGCGGCCCGTGAGCGTCGACAACAGCGGCGCGCCGACGGCGTACGAGAGGGCGAAGGCGGTGGCGAGCTGGCCCGCGGCTGTCAGCGAGACGTGCAACTCGGAGCTGACGGCGGGCAGCACGCCGGACACGACGTACGCGCTGGTGCCGACGGCGAAAGCACCCGCGGCCAGCAGGTAGATGCGTACGGACATCAAGGGACCTTCCGGGGTGGACGACTAGTTCGACGTTGATCGTACTACGATCTTCGTCGAACTTCGACAGGCGTCGTACTATGGACCCATGACCACAAGGGCACTGCCGCAGCCGGACCGCAAGGAGATTCGCGTCGAGACGGTCCTGCAGGCACTGGGCGAACCCGTCCGGCTACAGATCGTCCGCGCTCTGGCTGACGCACCCGAGGGCATCGCGTGCGGCGACATCGAGCTCCCGGTCACCGCTTCCACCCGGGCCCACCACCTCCGCACCCTGCGCGAGGCCGGCGTCCTCAGCACCCACACCGAAGGCACCCGCCGCATCAGCACCCTCCGCCGCGAGGACCTCGAGACCCTCTACCCCGGTCTCCTGACCGGGGTCCTCGCCGCCCAACGCTGACGTACTGCGGGCGCCAGTACTGCGGACGCCGCGCTAGCAGGCGAGCTTCGCGACAAAGCGCGGGTAGTGCGGGTCGAACACCTCGGCATCAGCCGCACGGACCTCCTCGGGCGTCCACCACCGCGCCTCACGGAACTCGGCCGGATCAGTCACGAACAACCTCCCCCGCCGCCCGTGCACCACGAACCACAAGCTCACGTCGGTGTGCCCGTGATCAACCCCGACCGTCTCGGTGACGGTGATGAAAGCCGGCAAGGCATCCGCGAGCTCAGCCTCGACGCCGAGCTCCTCGGATGCCTCCCTGCGGGCGGCGTCCACCGGGTCTTCGTCCGGCTCGACGTGGCCGCCCGGCGGCAGCCACAACTTCGCCTTCAGGTGATCCACCAGCAGAGTGCTCCGATCCACCGGATCGATCACCACCACGTACGACACCAGATGCGGACTCGGTGTCGCCGGCTTCACCCGCCGGAACACATCGTCAGTGCTCGCCAACCACCTCAACGCCTCGTCCCGATGCCCCGCCTCCACCTCGTCGAACGGCACAATCCCCCGCACCAACTCCTGAACCCTCCGCACCGAACTCCGCATGCGCCGACCCTGCCAGCACCCTCCGACAATCAGGGCTGACCGGAACGAACTTGGTGTAGCTGGTGCGGAGGTAGCCGGCGGAGGACGGATTGGAGACGGTGACGTGCCCCGCTGTACCGGCGGCGAACTGGTACCGGCCGAGCAGGATCCACTGCATTCCACCGGTCTTCTGACTGAGGTCCTTGCTCGCAATGCCAGTCGCATGGGTGACCACGTAGTGCGCGGCCGCTGTGCTGTTCTCGTGGTTGGGCACCCACGCGTACACGTCGTATTGGCCGCCGCTAGGCAGGTCCGGCCGCCAGTCGGCGCTCCTGCCGACACCGTTGGCCGCACGAGTCCCCGTGGTCAGCCAGCCCGGCACACTGGACGCCGCCCAGACCCCGACCTCGGTGTAGCCCGGGTCCGCGACGCCCACGATCGCCATCGGCAGCGGCGTCACCGAGACCGTCGCTGGCGCCGATTCGTTGCCGCTGAGGTCTACGGCCTTCACCTGCAGGCTGTGCGCCACGTTGTTCGCCAGATCCGGCACAGGGATGCCCTGGGCAACCAATCCGGGATTCCCGATGTTGCCGACCGGCTCATCGGTGTTCACCAGTACACCGTCGGCGTAGATGTTGTAGCCGAGCAGATCCAGCTCAGGGCTCTGGTTCCAGTACAGAACCGCCTGGCCGTTCGCAGCCTCCCCCACCAGACCAGTAGGCGTCGCAGGAGCCTGAGCATCAGCAGGGACCTGTACTGCGACCGGGGCTGAGGCCGGCGACTCGTTGCCGGACCTGTCGATCGTCGTGACAGACAACTGGTACGTCTGCCCGGCAGCCAGCTCGTGCAACTGGAACGATCCACGGCGTAGCGGGTTCGCCGTCTGGCGCCGGCCGTCGAGGTACACGTGGTGCCCGACCACATCCGCGCCCGTCACCGGAGTCCACTGGAGGTCGAGCACCGCGTCGCCCATCGCCGGGAACGTCTGCACGGTCTTGGTGACATTCGTCGGGGTCGCCGGAGCCACCGCGTCGGCGGCAGGCGCCGGGACGAACTTCACCGCATCGGCGCGGAGATAGCCCTCATGCCCCGACGGCTTGCTCAACTCGACCCAGCCCGCACCACCTGCCGCGAACTCGTAGTTACCCAGCCGCACCCACCGATCGACTCCCACCGACTCAGCAGGATCCACCGGCGCACTGGCCCCGGCACTGCTGTTGACGACGTACTGCGCTGTCGTCACGTTCAGGGAGTTCCCCGGGATCCACGCGTAGACGTCGTACCGCCCGGCCGCCGGTAGCTGCGGAGTCCACCGAGCCGTGGAGGTCGAGGTGGACGAGTAGCGGGTGTCCGTCCCCTGCCAGCCCTTCACCGTGGTGGTACTGGTCCACGGCCCGGCCTCGGTGTACCCGGCGCCGCCGTTGTCGATCACTACCGTCGGGACGAACTTCACCGCGTCCGCCCGCAGCGTGCCGGTCGCACCCGCATTGTTGACGAGTTGCACCTTCTGGTCGGCTCCCGGTGTCATCACGTAGGAGCCGAGGTCGATCCACTGCTGACCCGCCTTCGTCTGATCCACCAGGACGTTCGTAGTGCCGCCGTCGTGGGTGATCGCGTAGCGGGCCGCGGTACTACCGGTTCTGATGAAGTCCGGGTTCCACGCGTAGACCTCGTAGGACTGCGTCGCCGGCAGAGCAGGTGTCCAGGTCGCGGAGGCACCCGTGGTCGCCGCGCGCCGGGTGACCTTGTCCTGGTAGCCGTACGCATCGCCTGCGGCCGACCACGTACCGGTCTCGGCGTAGCCCGGATCTCCGTTGTCTACAAGGACTTCACCAGAGGCAACGTCACTGGCGGAGTCCATCGGCTTGTAGTAGCGGAAGTAGTCCCACGTCGTCTCACCCGGCAGGTTCGTCTCGGTCACGGGCTGGGTGAATCCGAGTGTGGTGAGCCAGACGTTCTGCAGGGCATGCGGTCCCGGGTAGGCGAGAGTGCGGCTCAAGACGCCGTCCACGTAGAAGCGGATCACCGTCGGCAGCCACTCGTAGCCGTACGTGTGGTATCCGTCCGACGAGTCCGGCCCGGCGTACACCCCGCCCGGGTTGCCGATGTGCTGCGGCACCGTCCAGTGCGTGTGCTGCTGGACCGTGCCCGGCGCGTGCGAGTCGATCTCGAACCCGTCGATCTCGTTGAACCTGTTGTACGGACCCTTGTACGCCGGGGCGTCCGGCACGTAGTCGGCCAGGCCCATCTGCCAGAAGGCGGAGTGGAAGCCCTTGTCGCCCCACAACCTCGCCCGCGTCTCGTAGTACCCGTAGCCGAAGGTCTTCGTCGAGATGATGCCGCCACAGGTGTAGTCCGTGTCGCCGTTCACCTCCTTCTCCAGCGCGATGTGCATGACCCCGCCGCCGACCGTGACGTTGTCCGGGTCGTTCTTGCAGATCGCTTTCGAGCCCTCGCGCTTGTACCAGTCGTCCGCGGCGAGCGTCGTGCCGGAGAACTCGTCCGACCAGTCGAGCTGGTACCCGGATGGGACGTGGTTCGGGCCGGGGGCCGGGTCGGCCGTGGCCGGCGCGACGCCGGCCACGGCGGAGACGGTGAGGGTGGATGCGATGAGTGCGAGTGAGGCCAGGAATCGAACAGGGCGGACGGTCATCAGACGGCTCCCAACGTCTCGGGCGTGAACCGACGATATGACCGCGCGGGTTTCATGTCCATAGTGCAGATGAGATATCTACACCATGGATCGCTACCAGTTGGTGACCGAGCCGTCCGGCCGGTGCAGCCGGGGGATGACGGCCGTCTCGGGAGGCAGCGCCTGGGACAGGTCGGCGGTGATGCCCAGGCCTGGTGCGTCCGTGGCGGTCAGCCGGCCGGGCTCGGCCTGGATGGTCGAAGTGAAGGCGCCGAGCGGAGGCGTCGCCCGCTGACACTGCTCCTGCACACTCACGTTCGGCAGCGCCGTGTTGAACTGCGTCGACGCGGCCGTGCAGAGTGCGCCGATCGAGTTGTGCAGGGCGAGCTGGACGTGGTGGGTCTCGCAGAGGGCGGCGATCTTGCGGCCCTCGGTGATGCCGGTGTGCCCGAGGTCGATCCGGGCGTGGTCGATCAGCTCGTCCTCGACCAGCTGCCGGAACTCCCACTTCGTACACAGCTGCTCCCCCGCCGCGATCGGTACGCCGACCCGGCCGCGGAGCGACTTGTACGCCGAGAGGTGCTCGCTCCGCAGCGGGTCCTCGACGAAGAACGGGCGGAGCGGCTCGAGCTCACGGCACAGCTGGACGGCCTCGGCCAGGTCGAGCCGGGTGTGCACGTCGAGCAGCAACTCGATCTCGTCACCCAGTCCGGCCCGCAACTCCCGCATCAGCTCGACGGTCCACCGAACGGCCCGGCGAGCGTTGTACTCGGGCTCCTCCGGATCCCACGCCGTCAGCCGCAGGTGTTGCCATCCTTGCTCGGCCAGTTCGGACGCATGGTTGAGCACGTCGTCCATCGACCCACCGCGCACATGCGCATAAGCAGGCACGTAGTCCCGCGAGCGCCCACCGAGCAGCGCATGCACCGGTACTCCGAGGCGCCGGCCCTGCAGGTCCCACAAGGCGATGTCGATCCCGGCCAGCACGGACCCGTGGTGCCGGTCGGACGGGAAGAAGGCGGAGCGGTAGCCGAGCTGCCAGATGTGTTCGATCCGGGTGGCGTCGACGCCGACCAGCAGCAGGCGCAGATCCTCGACCAGCCCAGCCGCCGCCCGCTCCCGGCCGCGCATGCCGACCTCGCCGATCCCGGTCAGGCCGTCCTCGGTCCGCACCACCGCTACCAGCGCCGGCCAGTCGTCCGCCGCCGGCAGGGACACCAGGTCGATCTCCTCGATCTTCATGCGTCCACCCCATCACATCTGCCTCGCCACGGCCTCGACGCAGAGCCCGCGACTCCGGCGTCGACGGCGAACAACCCGCCACTGCCAGGCGGCGGATCAGCCAGCCCGAGCGAGGCCGTCGTGATCACCAGGGTGTTGCCTTGGAAGCAGACCGCGGTCGGCCTCGGTACCGGCAGCTCGACGGTGGCCAGCAGCTCACCCGTCGGCGCGTACCGACGGACCTCGCTCGCATCCCACACGGCCACCCAGATGCAACCTTCGTCGTCGAGCACCAGCCCGTCGGGATTCCCGCCACCGACCTCGACGATCGTGCGGCGCTCGCCCGGCGTACCGGTGGACAGGTCGATGGCTTCGAGGCGGCGGTGCGGGAGGGTGTCGACGAAGTACAGCGTCTGGCCGTCCGGACTGAAGTCGATGCCATTGGCAACGGTCAGGCCGGTCAGCATGGTGTCCACCGAGCCGTCCGGCGACAAGCGGAAAAGCGCCGCGTGCGGCTCCCGCGGGAGCGCCTGCGAGCCGGCCCAGAAGCTGCCGTCCGGATGGCAGGCGCCGTCGTTCATCTGGTCCCGCCCGGACGTCAGGCCGGTGACCAGCGGCGTCACCGTGCCATTCTCCGCCAGGTGGGCGAACCCCTCCTTCACAGCGATCGCCCACCCGGCACCAACCTCGGCCAGTGGTACGGCGACCCCGACCGGCCGGCCGATCTCGTAGTCCCGCGACACGGTCAGTACGCCGTCCGCGAGGCTGCCGCGATGCACCCGGCCGGCCGAGATGTCCACCCAGACCAGCTCACCGGTCCTGGGATCGAGCCGGGGTGATTCCCCTTGCACATAAGCGGAGGTGGAGATCAGGTCAGCTCTTGACCGCACCCGCGATCCCCTCGACGAAGGTCCGTTGCAGGAACAGGAAGACCACCACGATCGGCACCACGCTGATGCAGGCCGCGGCCGCGAGTCCGGTCCAGTCGGTGGTGTCCTGGCCGTAGAACCCGTACATCCCGACGCCGAGCGTGCGCAGGTCCGGATTGCCCAGGGTGAACACCAGCGGGATGAAGAAGGCGTTCCAGGCGCCGATGAAGTTCATCAGCGCCACCGTGCCCATCACCGGTTTCGCCAGCGGCAGCATCACCCGCCAGTACGTCCGCAGGTACCCCGCGCCGTCCATCCGCGCGGCTTCCTCCAGCTCCTTCGGGATCCCACTGAAGAACCCCATGAACAACAGCACCGGTACGACGAGCGCTGGACCCGCCTGCGCGAGAGCCGAACCGAGCAGGCCGTTGCCGAGCCCGAGGCCGTTCACCACGATGAAGGTCGGGATGATGGTGTAGCCGTGCGGGATGAACATCGTGGCGATCAGCACCCCGACGAACACCTTCTTGCCCGGCAGTCCCGGCCTCGCCAACGCGTAGCCGGCGGTCGAGGCCACCAGCAGCACCAGCACCACGACCGCGATCGAGAACGTGATGGTGTTCGCCGTGTAGGTGCTGAACTTCGCCGTCGTCCAGGCACGCTGGAAGTTCTCCAGCGTCGCCTCGTCGGGCAGCAGCGAGAGGCCGCCGATCAGCATCTCCCGCGGCGTCTTGAAGGCGGCCGAGATCATCCAGACGAACGGATAGATCCAGACCAGGCACAGTGGGATCAGCAGCAGGTGCCAGACGTTGCGCCTGACCAGGCGTCGGTTCAGGCGCCGGTTCAGGCGCAGTCCCACACCTCCGCTCATGCCTTGCCTCCGGACAGCCGGCGCTTCAGGAAAGGTGCCTGCAGCAACGTGACGACCAGCGTCAGCAGCCCGAAGACGACGCCCGCCGCCGAGGCGAACCCGTACCGCGGTGCCTGCAGGGACGGGTCGAACGCGTAGCGGTAGATGTAGGTCGGAACCACATCGGTCGCGTAGTCCGGCCCGCCCTCGGTGACCGCGCGGACCAGGTCGAAGGTGTTCAGGCTGCGCTGGAACACCAGCAGCAGGATCACGATCGCGATCGGCGTGACGACCGGCAGGGTGACGAAGCGCAGGGCCCGCCAGAAGCCCGCGCCGTCGATCGCCGCGGCCTCCCGCAGATCCTTCGGCACGGTCTGCAGCGCGGCCAGCCAGTAGATCAAGGTGATGCCGAAGCCCTTCCACACGTCGATCGACAGCAGCGTGGGCAGCGCGGTCGACGTACTGCCGAGGAAGTTCACCGGCTGGTCGACCAGGCCGGTGTCCAGCAGGATCCGGTTCACCAGCCCGCCGGCCGGGTCGAGCAGGATGGCGATCACGATCCCGATCACGGCGGTGGTGGCGACCACCGGCAGGAACAGCACCAGCCGGTACAGGTTGCGGAAGCGCAGCCAGCTGCTGTTCAGCAGGATCGCCATCACCAGGGCCAGCGGCATCTCGATGAAGATCGCCGCCAGCGAGAACGCGAACGAGTGCCAGAAAGCGCGCCAGAACGCGTCGGCGCCGAGCACCTCGCGGAAGTTCGCCAGGCCGACCCAGTCGGTCGGCGAGCCGACCCCGTCCCAGTTGAAGAACGCGTACCACCAGCTGGCGATCATCGGCCAGACGGTGAAGCCACCGAACAGCAGCACCAGCGGGACCAGGAACAGGTAGCTCCACAGGTGCTTGCGGAACCGCCCCGGCCGGCGCGACCTGGTGGCCGGGGCCGGGGCCTTCGCGAGCGGACGCTCGACGGTCGTCGTCATGCGGTCAGCCTCCCGGCGTGTAGTCCTTGAGGGGATCCCAGCCGGCGAAGGTGAGGTCCTTGGCCGAGCCCTCCTTGCCCTTCGCCTTCAGGTCGGCCGAGGTCTTGTCGAGGTAGGCCTGCAGGTCCTTGTCGAGCTTGGCCGCGACCGGGGCGAACGGCTGGTTCTTGATGATCGAGCTGAACGCGGCGTCGGTGTGCTTCAGGTCGGGCTTGGCCGCGAGCGCGTCGGTGACCGCCCGGCCGCCGGTGCTGGCCAGGGCCGGGTTCGGCGCGCGCCGCATGGTCTCCGCGGCCACCTTCAGGATCGCGGCCTGGTCCGGGTTCTTCTCCGCCTCGGCCTTCCAGGCGCCCTCGAGGGCGGTGAGCGTGCCGAACTTCTTGTAGTAGGCGTTGTGGAACGACTCCGAGGAGAGGAAGTCCATCACCTTCCAGCTCTCCGCCTTGTGCTCCGACTTGGACGACATCGACCACAGCGGGCTGAAGGACTTGGTCAGCGGCAGGTAGGCGCCGCGCCCCGCGTCCGGCACGGGCAGGCCGGTGATGCCCATCTTGATCTCGGGCGCCAGCTTGCGGACCTCGGCGACGTGCCACGGCGGCGTCGGGTACATCGCGAGCCGGCCGGCCGCGAACTCCTTGAACGCACGGCTGCCGTCCCAGCTCTCCCAGCCCGGCATCATCACCTTCGCCGCCTGCATCCGCCGGTTCAGCTCGACGGCCTCGACCAGGCCCGGGCTGGAGGTGGCGGGCTTGCCGGTCCGGTAGTCGATGCCGGCCGCGGGCACGGAGTACGGGACGGCGGTGTCGGCGAGCATCTCGACGCCGACGGCCTTGGCCGCGGTCGGCGCGTAGCCGAAGTACTTGCCCTTGCCGTCGGCGGTGACCTTGGTGGCCGTCCGCTCGAGCTCGGACCAGGTCTTCGGCGGCGCCGAGAAGCCGGACTTCTTCAGCAGGTCCTCGTTGTAGAGGAAGACCCGCAGCGTCGACCACGGACCCCAGACCAGCGGCAGGCTCATCAGCTTGCCGTCGCGGTGCAGGCCGGAGGTGGCCGGGTCCATGCTGCCCTCCGGGAACCGCTTCAGGAACTCCGGCGTGACGAACTCGTCCAGCGGCGCGACCCAGCCGCGGGCGGCCATCCGGTCCATCCCGTCGTCCTGGGCGCGGAAGATGTCAGGAGCGTTGTTCTGCTGGAACATCAGCTCGACCGCGTTCAGCTGCTGGTCCGAGGGGTTCTCCAGCACCTTGACCGCGATGCCCGGGTTGGCCTTCTCGAACTCGTCGAACTGCTGGCGGTAGAACTGGCTGGCGCCGGGCGGGTCGGGGACCAGCGCGACGGTGACGGTGACCTTGTCGGTGGCGTTGCCCGAGTCCGGGCTGCCTCCGACGAGGTTGCACCCTGACAGGGCGAGCGCCACCGCGCAGGTGAGCACGGTGAGAGCAGGGCGGATCTTCATGATCGGCTCCGGAGGTCGTGGCGCGGGGGCGCCGGGATCTGGCGGTCGGTCGGGCCGTGGTGGCCCAACTGTGAGTTGATGGCGTCCGCGGTCTCGACGACGAGGCGGGACAGTTCGTGCTCCCGGCCGGGAAGGTCGACGACACTCGACGGCCCGGACAGGGACAGCGCGGCGACGACCCGGCCGGTCCGGTCGCGCAGGGGTGCGGCCAGGCAGGACCGGCCGAGGGACAGTTCCTCGGTCTCGGTCGAGTAGCCCTGCCAGGCGACCTGCTCGATCGCAGCGGTCAGTACGTCATGGTCGGTGATGGTGCGCGGGGTGTATCTCTCCAGCTCCCCCAGCAGGTCGCGCCGGCCCTCGACTCCGAGCAGCAGGCTCTTGCCGAGTGCGGTGGCGTGCAGGGGGTTGCGGCGGCCGGTCAGCGCGAACGACCGCGGTGCGAGGTGTCCTTCGAAATTGCACAGGTAGAAGGCGTGATCTCCACGCCGTACTGCGACGTTGGCGCCGAGCCCGGTGGACGCCGCCAGGGACTGGGCGCGTTGTCGGGCCGCGTGGTGCACGGGATGTCCGTTCAGCGCGGCGCCGGCCAGGGTGATCAGGTCGGCGCCCAGACGGTACTGCCCGTCCGCGTCGCGCTCGACGAAACCCGCCTGCTCGAGGGTGCTCAGCAGGCGGGAGGCGGTGGACTGCCGCAGGCCTGCCAGCTTGGCGACCTCCGTGACGCGCAGGGCGCCCGGACCGGTGAACGCCCGCAGGACGGCCGCGGCGCGCTCCACGCTCTGGTTCGTCCCAGCCTCGGCACTCACAGCCTGCATTCCTCTCCTCGAATGATGGACGTTGTCATCCACTATGTGGCAGCCTTACGCACATGATGGATCTCGTCAAGCACCCATCGGATGCCGAATGCTGAACATCGAGGAGCTTCCTGTGGCCCCCACCGTCCAAGGCCTGGTTCCGATCCTGGCCACGCCCTTCCATCCCGACGGCAGTCTGGATCTGCCGAGCCTGCGCCGGCTGACCGGGTTCCAGCTGGCCAGCGGGGTGGACGGCGTCGCCGTGCTCGGCATGGCCAGCGAGGCCTTCGCCCTGACCGCGACCGAGCGCCGGCTCGTCACGAACGCGGTCGCCGAGGTGGTGGCCGGACAGGTCCCGCTGGTGGTCGGCGTCGCCGCCACCTCGACGGTGACGGCGGTGGAACAGGCCCGGGAGGCGGCCGCGGGAGGAGCCGACGCGGTGATGGTGCTGCCGCCGTTCATGGTGCCGCCGAGTCCTGCCCAGCTGCCGTCGTTCTACGCCGCCGTCGCCGCGGTCGGACCCGAGGTGATGGTGCAGGACGCCCCCGGCGCGACCGGGGTGGCCATGTCGCCGCAGCAGATCGCCGAGCTCGCCACCATCGACCGAGTCACCTCGGTGAAGGTCGAGGCGCCACCGACGGCTCCGAAGGTCGCCGCTGTGGTGGACCGCATCGACGAGCCCGGCTTCGTCGTACTCGGTGGGCAGAACGCCCAGTTCCTGCTCGACGAGCTCGCGGCCGGGGCGATCGGCACGATGCCCGCCTGCGAGATCCCCGACCTGCTTGCGCCGGTGTTCACCGACTGGCGAGCCGGCCGGTACGACGATGCCCGGGCGAGGTTCGACCTGCTGCTGCCGCTGCTGGTGTACGGGCTGCAGTCCGGGATCGCCTGGGCCGTGCACAAGGAGGTCCTGGTCCGCCGCGGCCTGATCGACCACGCGGCCGTCCGCGTTCCGGCCCGTGAGCTGGACACCAGGGCCAGGGCCGGACTGGCTGCGATACTCGACCGGCTGGACCTTCCTGCCGGCACCATTCCGCTGACCGGGATCCGCTGATGCCAACCATCACTGACGTACAGGTTTTTCCGCTGGTCCTGGCCGGACCGGACCGGACGTACACGACCAAGCCGCCCTGGCCGAGCATCTACGCCTCCGGGCGGGAGACTCTGCTGGTCAAGCTGACCGCGGACGACGGCTCGGTCGGCTGGGGTGAAGCCCTGGCACCGGTGGCGCCGGAGGTCCCCGGCAAGATCATCGAGCTACTGCTGAAGCCCGCGCTGCTGGGAGCCGACCCGACCCGGGTCCGGCCGCTGGTCACCGCTCTGCGTGCACTGATGCGCGAGCGGGGTCACCTCGGCGGGCATCAGGGTGACGCCGTCGCCGCGATCGACGTGGCGTTGTGGGACCTGGCCGGCCGGATCGCGGGGGTGCCGGTGCACCAGTTGCTCGGCGGAGCCCAGCGGGACGTCGTACCGACGTACGTGTCCGGGTTGCCGGGGAAGAAGGACAGCGAGCGGGTCGCCATCGCACGGGAGTGGGTCGACCAGGGCGTCCGGCAGGTCAAGCTCGGCCTGGGGCACGGAGTACGGGCCGACCTTGCGACGGTCGAGGCCCTTCGCAACGTGCACGACGACCTGCTGGTTGCCGTCGACATCCATGGCGTGTACGACGTCGCCCAGGCGGTACGGCTCGGCCGGGGCCTCGACAGCATGGGCGGCTGGTTCCTGGAAGCGCCGGTGGGGTTCGAAGATGTCGCAGGTCATGCGGAAGTGGCTCGGCGGATCGATACCCCGGTGGCGATCGGGGAGAGCCTGCGGCATCGGCAGGAGTTCAAGCCGTGGCTGCTGGAAGGCGCCGCCTCGATCCTCCAGCCCGACGCCGGCCGGACCGGGATCACCGAACTGGTGGATCTCGCGGCCGTAGCGGAGACCTGGTTCACCCCGTTGGCGCCGCACCACTCGGCCGGGCTCGGGATCATCATGGCCGCGAGCATCCACGCGTCGGCGGCGGTCGGGAACCTGCTCGCCTACGAGTTCCACCCGATGCTGTTCGGCCCGGTCAACGAGGTCCTGGTGACGCCGTTGGAGCCAGGCATGCTCGGCTTCGCCGTACCGACCGGGCCGGGGCTCGGGGTCGAGGTCAACGAGGATGCCGTGCGCGCGGCGTGCATCCGGTGACGCGGCGCGCCCTGGTGATCGGGGCCACGACGCCCATCGGTCAGGCGATCGTGGCCGCGCTGGCCGCGGACGACTGCCGGGTCGCGGGGGCGTCGCTGGAGGACGACAAGGTCGACGGGCTGGACCTGCGGCTGACCGCCGACTGCTCCGACCCCGACGGAGCGGCCCAGGTGGTCTCGCATGTGGTGGCCGACTTCGGCGGGCTCGACGTACTCGTGACCGCGGCCGGCCGGATGCCGCTAGAACCCGCCCATCGGACCACGGATTCGCAGTGGTTCGACGCGCTGTCGAACACGCTCGACACCTTCTTCTTCCCGGTCCGCTCGGCCCTTCCGCATCTCTTCGAGAGCGACGCGGCCGCGGTGGTCGCGGTGTCCTCGGTGAACACCCTGGTCGCCGCTCCCTGGGCCGCGGCCTACACCGCGGCCAAGGGCGGGATCGACGCGCTCGTCCGGCAACTCGCGGTCGAGTATGGCGGCCGCGGGGTCCGGGTGAACGCAGTAGCGCCCGGCATGGTCGGCGGCGAGAAACTCCCGGACGCGGCGGTCGGCTACCCGATCGGCCGGACCATCCTGGCGCGGGAGGTTGCCGACGCTGTTGCGTTCCTGGCCGGTCCGAAAGCTTCCGGGATCACCGGCGTGGTGCTACCGGTGGACGGCGGCTTGTCGGTCATGTCGCCGGCTGCTGCCGGGCGCGCTGACCTCCAAGCCAGGCTGCGCGATGCCTGAGATCGACCTCACTGGTCGGCTCGCACCGATCTACCGACTTCTCGACTGGCCGCTCCGCCTGGCGGTGATCACGCTGCTCTGGCTGCTCGGTGTTGCCGCCGGCTTGGTCGTCGCCGGGTTGGCGCCGGCGACCCTTGCTGCGCACCGGTTGACGGTGGCCTATCTGGACGAGCCCGAGGTCAGGCCGTGGTCCTGCTTCTGGTCGGCCTGGCGGGTGTGGCTCGGCCGTGGGCAACTGGTCCTCGGCCTACCGCTGGCCACCGTGTGGGTGCTGGCGTTCTACCTCGCCGCCGCCAGGCAGACGGTCTGGGCTGTCCCCTTGTCGGTGGTGTTCCTGGGCTACCTGGTCACGCTGTGGATCTTGCCGGCTGCTGTGGTGTCAGCCTGGGATCGCCCGGTGAAGGAGCTCTGGCTGGTCACGTTGCACCTCGGCTGGCGGCGCCCGGCTCTACCACTCGCCGCGACCGTAGTACTGGTCGCGCTTGCTGTTGGTGCTTGGTACGTCGTACCCGTGGTTCTCGTGTTCGGCCCGGCCGCGGCGGCGCTGGCTGCGGTACTGGTGGTGCGGCGGGTCAGCTCACCGCGGCCGACGCGTGGTACCCCAGGCCCGACGAGATCTGGTCCGCCTGCTCGATGACCTGCCTGGCCAGGGCTTCTTCGCGGGTGGCCAGGTCCATCGCGGTCAGCGGCCCGGACACCGACAGCGCGGCGACGATCGCACCTGTCCGGTCGCGGATCGGCGCGGCCAGGCAGGCCCGGCCGAAGGCGAGCTCCTCGAGCTCCAGCGAGTAGCCGCGCTCACGGATTTGGGCGAGCATCCGCTCCAGCTCGTCGGGGTCCGTGACGGTGTGCGGCGTGTAGCGCGCGAGGTTGTCGCCGACCAGTTCCTGCCACTCCGACCGCGGCAGCTCGCTGATCAGTGCCTTGCCGATCGCGGTGGCGTGCAGCGGTCCGGTCCGACCGACCAGCGTGGACGACCGCCCGGCCGCGCGGCCCTCGAAGTGGCACAGGTAGAACATCTCGGCACCGCGGCGCTCGGCCACGTTGGCGCCGAGGTTCAGGTCCGCGGCCAGGTTCTGCGCGACCTGGCGGGACTGCTGGTGGACGGGCATCTCGTTCAGCCCGATGCCGGCCAGGGTGATCACCCGTGGGCCGATCCCGTACAGGCCGCTGCGCTGGTCGTACGCGAGGAAGCCGAGGGCCACCAGAGCCCCGACCAGCCGGGAGACGGTGGACTGCCCCAGGCCGGTCGCCTCCACCAGTTCGGAGACACGCCGCTGCGGATGGGCCTCGGTGAACTCGGACAGCAGCGACAGAGCCCGCTCGACACTCTGCGTCCCGGGCCCGGCCTCACGGCCGATCGCACGCGCCACGACTTCACCTCTCCCTGAAATATGGTTTCCGTATCCGCATCGTAGATGGCGAAGGACTCGCATTCCACCGAACCACGCCTGCGAGGGCTTGGTTGTTCGGCAACCGCAAGGCTGCGGTCGGGTGATCGAGGGGTGGTCGTGCGGTCAGGCTGGCAGACTGTGGCGGTGGTGGCCCTGCGCGAACGGTGGAACGAGCTGATCCCGGGCTCGGCGACGTTGGCGGACGATCTGGTCGCCAGGTACGTCGGGCGGAACCGTCGCGCCTACCGCGACCAGTACCTCGACACCGTGCTCACCACGCTCGAGTCGCTCATCCAGCTCAGCACCGACCCGACGTCGGTCCGGCTGGCCGCGTGGTTCCACCGGGCGGTGCACGAGCCCGGTGGCGGGCCGGCCGAAGACGCCGAATCGTCCGCGCGGCTGGTCGAGCAGACCCTGCCCTCCTACGGGATCGACCCGATCCGCATCGCCGAGGTGGCCCGGCTCGTCCGGTTGACCGGTGAGCTCGCGGCTCCCCCGCCCGACTCCTACGCTCCACCCCGGCGCGACGCGAACGGCGACGTCCTGCTCGACGCGGTCAACTCCACCCTGGCCACGACCCCGGCACGCTACGCGGCCCACACGTCTGAAGTACGGCGGGACGCGGGCGACCGGACCACCGCGGTGGAACGCCGGTACGACGAAGTACGCCAACTGCTCGAGGGGCATCTCTACCGAACGCAACTGGCTCGGCAGCGGCTTGGCCCGGCTGCTCGGGCCAACCTGGAGACAGAGCTCGCCGGACTCGACAGGGAACTCCCAGCACCTTGGCGCGGGTGGCAGCAGGCCGCACTGGCGGCCACTGCGACGTTCAGCGCGATCGCGGCCGCCGTCGTCTCTATAGCTGCAGCAGGTGCGTCGTGGCAGATTCCGACGGTCGAGCCTGAGTCCGGCTGGCCGACAGTCCTCCTGGCGGTGTTCGCGTTCTTCAGCACGCCGGTGCTGTTCCGCTGTGCCCGCAGCGACACCCAGCGGGCGAGGCTGATCTCCGGCGCCGTGGTCGCCATCGCAGTGACAGGGCTCCTCGTCGCCTGGGCGCAGGTGCCTGTGACCAACCCGGCGCTGGGCGTCGGGCTGCGGGTGCCACTGGTGATCTCCGCGCTCCTCTTGCTTCTAGTGGCCGGCACGTCGGCTCTGGTGGCGTCACTCCTGCGCACGAGGGTCGCCCGGTTCATGCCGTCGCGAAACCTCGGGCAGCAGTTGGCCTGGCTCGCCGTACCGGGAGTGATCGCGCTGATCCTCCTGCAGATCGTGCAGCCGCTGGCGCGGAGCTACGTGCTCAGCTCGAACGAGCGAGTGGAAGGCTTCCACCGCCCGGCCGGGAGTTCGCCCGGCTCGGTGCTGGACGGCAACGCCGCCTGGGTGAGCCGCGCCTTGACCGGTGCGGGCGCCGAGGAGGCGATCGGGACGAAGTACGGCATCGCCATCCCGCGCCAGGCCGGTGTGGTGGAGATGCTCGACGCGGCGACCGGCGAGCTCCGCTGGCGCTACAGCCGGTCCGACTCGGACGAGAAGCCGAACATCGTCGCCACCGCCAACGGCCGGTTCATCGTCGCCGAGTTCAACGACATCGGCTATCTGCTGCTCGACGCGGACACCGGCGAGCGCAAGGCGGCTTGGCCGGGCCGGACCCGCGACCACACCATCCAGCAGGCCGATCCGCTGCTCACCGGCGAGGAGGTTGCCCGCGGCTCCGACAAGCTGCGCGGCGTCGACCCGGACGGCAACGACCGGTGGACGTTCGAGCCCGGCCGCTGCACCGACATCGGCGCCGTGGCCACCGCGGACACCGTGGTCGCCTTCCTCGGGCACAGCTGCGGTGACGAGCCGGACGAGATGACCGGGCTGGACCTGATGACCGGCAAGGAGCTGTGGACCAGGGCCCCCAGCGACATGTACCGGCGGCCCGTCGTCGTGGGCGGGCTGGTCGTCGTGGCCGAGCCCGGCGGCGACTCCGACGTACCGGCCGCGCTGCTGGCGATCGAGCCGCGCACGGGCGAGACGAAGTGGCGCTGGCCGGTACCGCGGAACTGGGCCTGCCGCACATTGCTCAACGCGGCGGGGAAGCTCCTGGTCGTGGTGGACTGCCCCGGTCCGAATACCCGGGAGAACCGTCAGACGATCGTCACGGCGATCGACTCCGACACGGGTCAGACCGTCTGGCAGACGACGGCGGCGGTCAGCCCGCGCGCCCGGGTCGCCGTCACCGCCGACGCCCGGGTGGTCTCGCTCGCCCGTGGTTCCGACGGCTGCTGGGCGAACGTGATCGGCGCGACCGGCTTCCGCCAGGTCCGGCTCCCGACCGGAATCTCCTGCAGCCGCGACGCCGTCGCCGTCGGCAACCTCGTCCTCACCTCCGGCGACACCAGCGTCATAGCCCTCCGCTGAACCTCGGCGGGTTGAACCTCAGCGGGCGGCTTGCAGCTGGGACTCGGCGGAGGCCAGGAGTTCGACGATCCGGGTGCCGAAGGCGACGTCGACCGGGTGGGACTCGCCGGACTCGGCGGCCTCGATCAGTTCCCGCGCCGCCAGCTGCAACGAGTCGACCGCGGGGGTCACCCACGGCGGCAGCAGCGCAGTACCGGTCTCTCCCCAGATGCCGGTCTCGAAGTTGGTCCCGGCCGGCGGCGCGAACAGCGACAGGCTCGCTGTGCTGGTCGCACCCGACTCATGGGTGATCACCAGGTGCACCAGGTCCCCCTCGCCACCCACCGCGCGGAGTTCCGCGATCGGCCCCAGCATCGCGCTCAGATTGGACAGCGCGTGCGGCCCGATGTCCCACAGCGCACCGCGCGGCTCCCGACGCCACACGGACTCCTTGAACGGGTTGTCCGGAGCATCGAGCGAGGCGAGCATCCGGGACCAGCCGCCCTTCCACCCACCCTGCGCCTGCACCTTCTCGAAGAAGGTCCGGCTCTCCGGCGCGAACCGGGCGGTGAAGAAGACCACCGAGGCGATCCCCTCGTCGTCCGCCTCGTCCGCCAGCGCGCGGGCGTCGTCGTACGAGTCGGCGACCGGCTTGTCCAGCAGCAGATGCTTGCCCACGGCAGCGGCCTCGAGCGCCATCGACGCCTGGACCTTGGGCGGGACCGCGAAAGCGACCGCATCGACAGTCTCGAGTAACTCCGCGTAGTCGCTGAACCCCGTCACGCCAAGGTCTGTCGCCAACGCCTCCGTCCGGCCCGGATCCCGCCCCCAGACACCGACGAACTCGACGCCGGCCGCGGCCCGCAGACCGGGTCCGTGGGTGTCCCGGGCCCAAGGACCGGTGCCAACCAGACCGAACCGCATGGCGTTCTCCATTCTGCTGCGGGCCCACCCACCGCACCGGTCAGGTGACGAGCCGATATCGCTTTGGCCACGACCCTAGCCGGGAGCCCCGGATCGGTCGGTCCGGGCCGGTTCAGGGTGCGAGACTCACGATCATGGATCTGCGCGACCAGTGGGATCGCCTGCTGCCGGACGCGCAGCCGCTGGGCGATGATCTGCTGGCCCGTTACGCAGAGCAACATCGCCATTATCACGACCAGCGGCACCTGACCGAGATGCTCGAGACCATCGACGAGCTCGCGGATCTGGCCGACGACGCCGACACGGTCCGGCTGGCCGCCTGGTTCCACGACGCGATCTACGACCCGCGGGCCGACCCCGGCGAGAACGAGGAGGTCTCGGCCCAGCTGGCCGAGCTCGAACTGTCCGCCTACGGGGTCGCGGCCGCCAAGGTCACGGAGATCGGCCGGCTGATCCGGCTGACCGCCAAGCACGACTGCGAGCCGGACGACGCGAACGGCGCGGTGCTGTGCGACGCCGACCTGCGCATCCTCAGCCTGTCCGCCGGCCGGTACGACGAGTACGCCGCCGACATCCGCGAGGAGTACGGGCACATCGGCGACCGGGACTTCGCCCGCGGCCGGATGACCTTCCTCCAGAGCCTGGCCGAGACCAGCCTGTACGCGACCAGCCGGGGTCAGGAGCAGTGGGAGCAGGCGGCCCGCGAAAACGTCCGGCGGGAGCTGAAGCTCTGGGGCCCTGAGGCGGCCCGGCCGATCGCCGGGCTCATCCCGATGATCTACCTAGGTGCCGCGCTCGGTGTGGTGGTCGCTGCCTCCGTACTGCTCGGCCGTGGCCTCGGCGCCGCGCCACGCTGGCCAGCCACCCCCGACGAGGTGAACGGCTTCCCGGTGTGGGCTCCGATCGCCGGTACCGCCGTGGCAGCCGCGCTGACCTGTGCTTGGTTCCGACGGGCCCAGCCCCGGTTGGTGACCATCCCTGCTCTGGTGTTCGCCGCGATCGGCGCAGTCGCGATCGGGCTCTGCTGGTGGCGCTGGCCCGCGGCTCAACCGGGTGCCGCGATGAGCGAGCGCTGGCCGTACCTCATGCTCGCCTCTGTCGCGATCCTGCTCGCCGGAGCGCTCCTGGCCCTCGCCCGGCGCCTGCGGCTGGCCCCGCCGTACGCGCTGGCTCCACCACGCGCGCTGAGTCTCGGCGTCACCTTGGTCTGCGCCTCACTGCTCGCCTGGATCGTGGTCTCTGCTGGTGAGCCCTTCGTCCAGGCCCGGCTCGAGACCGCCAACACGGTCAGCACCACCGCCACCATGCCGCCCGGCGTGCTGCCGGTGCAGCTCGACGGAGAGCTCGCCTGGAGCCGGGAGGTCCCCGCGACCGGTGCGATCGCCGGTACCGCGGGCGGCGTGGCCGAGCTCCGGTCCGACGGCGTGGTGATGTCCGACGCGACCACCGGGCAGATCCGTTGGCGCTACGCCCGGGCCGACGTCGACGACGCCGCCTCCAGTGGCTCACGCGGTCTCCTGGTCTCCGCCGATGGACGCACCCTCGCCGCGCACCTCCCCTACAACGCCAACCATGCGCCGAGCGGGATCGACCTCCCGACGTACGCCGTACTCGACGCAGAGAGCGGGCGCGTGCTCACCGAGGTCCACACCGACGGCACGGCTCTCGCGGTGGACGCGAACCAGTTGCTCGTCGCCGAGGGTCGGTACGTCGTGGCGCACGGCGTGAGCAATCCCACCCACTGGCGGACCCAGCTGAAATGCAGCGTCACGCAGGGCGTGCTCCTGGCCGACCAGGCCGTCGTGGTGGACGCCTGCGGCGGCAACAGCGCCGTAGTACGCGGCCTGGATCTCGCCGACGGCGATCAGCGCTGGGAGGTCGACCTGGGCATCCGGTTCGAGCTCAGCGCCGAGCTCGACCCCGCCACCTGGATCGGCGAGCTTGTGGCCGTACCGGAAACCCGTGAGGTCTCGGGGCTGGTGTGGACCGGAGCTGCCGGCGGGACCCTCCACCAGTGGTCAGTCGATGTCGGCGAAGGCCGCATCCTCTGGACCACCCCAGTCCCTGGTACTCCGAGGCCGCGGCTGGGGCGGTCGTCCTGCGACGCGCAGCTCGCGGCGACGCACGCCTCCCTGGTCCTCGTGACCTGCCGGACGCGCACCGAGCCCGGCGAGCCCCAGACGTACGACGTGTCGGCAGTAAGCCCGGCAGACGGCACCCCGCAGTGGCACCACCTGCTGCAAGTGCCGCCGAAGCTGCAGCAGCCCACGTTCCCGCGGGACGGGTTCGGCCTGCTCCCGGACGGCCGCGTGGTCACCCTGATGCCGCAGCCCGACGGCAGCTGCTCACCGGTCATGGTCGGCACCACCGGCGTCCAGCCCCGGCCGATAGTCGCCGGCCCGACCGCAACCTCCGTAGCGGACACCAAGAAGGTCACCTGCGACAAGCCGGCCGTCACCGTCGCCAGCGGCCGCCCCATCTTCAGCGACGGCACCCGCCTCTTCGCCCTCAACTGAGTAGTTGCTCCGCCGCACCGGGCTGAGTCCGGTTAGGCTCCGCGAATGGAGCTGACTGCGGGCGCGGTTGTGGCGGCGTTGCGGGAGAAGGCGCGGCCTGGCGAGGTGGTGCAGAAGCACTACCACGGCGATGGCGACGTGCTCGGCGTACCGATGAAGGCGACCTTCGACACCTCCAAGGCGTTCACCGACCTGCCACTCACCGAGGTGGACCGGCTGCTCGACGAGTCGTCGTACGAGGCTCGACTGGCGGCCTTCTGCGTGCTCGACTTCCGCGCCCGCCGGGCCAAGCTGCCGGACGACGAACGACGCGCGGGGTACGAGCTGTACCTGCGCCGGCACGACGCCATCGACAGCTGGGACATGGTCGACCGCGCGGCTCCACACGTCGTCGGGCGCTACCTGCTCAAGCGATCCAGGGATCCCCTCTTCGAGCTGGCCCGGACCACCGACCCGCTGCGCCGCCGTACGGCCATCACAGCACCCCTGTACTTCGCCCGCTTCGGCACGGCCGCCGACCTGTCCGACCTGTTCGCGTTGGCCGGACTACTCCTCGACGACAGCGATCCGGTGGTGTCCAAACCGGTCGGGATCGCGCTGAAGTACGCCGGGGTGATGGACGAGGCGGCTCTCACCACCTTCCTCGACCACCACGCCGGCACCATGCAGCGACCGGCCCTTCGGTACGCCGTCGAGAAGCTCGATCCCGCCACCCGCAAGGCCTATCTCGGCTGACCGCCCGGCGGGAATTCCGTTGCCGGTGGCAGCGTTGGCATTTACCGTGACCATCATGTTCCGCGTGGATTCTGTTGCGTACCTGTCAGGCCTCAGCCTGACGGGCGCTGCCGCGTGGACGTCAGTCGATTCAGCTTCACACACCGGCGCGCGAAGCCGACCCTCCTCCTGCTGAAGCAGGACCCGCGGAGGAGGGTGGCTCGAGAACCGGCCCCCTCCCACCGCTGAAGACAGCTGTGCGGAAGGTGGGCCACCGGGTCCTGGCTCTTCGAATCTTCTGACCAGCAAGGGAAAACACACCATGGCCAAGAGCCAGTTCGTGCGGACCAAGCCGCACCTCAACATCGGCACGATGGGTCACGTCGACCACGGCAAGACCACCCTCACCGCCGCCATCACCAAGGTGCTCGCCGAGCGCTACCCGACCCTCAACTCGTTCGTCGCCTTCGACGGCATCGACCGGGCGCCGGAGGAGGTCGCGCGGGGGATCACCATCAACATCTCGCACGTCGAGTACGAGACCGCCAACCGGCACTACGCGCACGTCGACATGCCCGGGCACGCCGACTACGTGAAGAACATGATCACCGGCGCCGCCCAGGTGGACGCCGCGATCCTGGTCGTCTCGGCGCAGGACGGCGCCATGCCGCAGACGCGGGAGCACGTGCTGCTCGCGCGCCGGGTGGGCGTGCCGTACCTGGTGGTCGCGCTGAACAAGGCGGACACCGCTGAGGACCCCGAGCTGCTCGACCTGGTCGAGCTGGAGGTCCGGGAGCTGCTGTCGGAGTACGGGTTCCCCGGCGACGAGGTACCGGTGGTCCGGGTCTCCGGGCTGCGGGCGCTCGAGGGCGACCCCGAGTGGATCGCCTCGATCGGCGAACTGCTCGACGCCGTCGACTCCTATGTGCCGGACCCGCCGCGTGAGCTGGGCGAGCCGTTCCTGATGCCGATCGAGAACGTGCTCACCATCAGCGGGCGTGGCACCGTCGTGACCGGTGCGGTGGAGCGCGGCTCGCTCCGCCTCGGCGACACCGTCGAGGTGGTCGGCCTCGGTCCGACCGTCACCAGTACGGCGATCGGGATGGAGACGTTCGGCAAGTCGCTGGAGTCCGCGGAGGCGGGTGACAACGCGGCCGTGCTGCTGCGCGGCGTCAAGCGCGACGAGGTCCGTCGCGGCCAGGTGGTGGCGTTGCCGGGCAGCGTCCAGCCGCACCGGAGGTTCCGGGCGCAGCTGCACGCGCTGTCGACCGCCGAGGGTGGCCGGCACACGCCGTTCGCCGCGGACTACCGGCCGCAGTTCTACTTCCGGACCACGGACGTGTCGGGCGGCATCGACCTCGGCGAGATCGAGCTGGTGATGCCGGGTGACACGACCGAGCTGGGCGTGGAGCTGGCCAAGCCGGTCGCGATGGACGTCGGCCTCGGCTTCGCCGTCCGCGAGGGCGGCCACACGGTCGCCGCCGGCACGGTGACCGAACTGCTCGACTGAAGTGAACGAGGCGCCCCGGGCATCAGCCCGGGGCGCCTTGTTTTGCTGAGGTTCAGGGCCGGACCTGCCCGCTGCCCTTGCGGTGACGGAGGCCGGAGACGAGTAGGCGGCGGACCAGGACGCGACTGGAGACCGGTACGGCGCCGGCCGCGACCAGCTCGTCGTACTTGTCGGACGGCACGTCGTAGTGGTCCCGGTCGAAACCCCGCGCCGGGATGCCTGCCTTGCGGGCGAATTCATGCAGTTCGTCGAGGGAATCGTCGCTGACCAGGTGCGACCAGACCCTGTTCCAGGCCGGCCAGGCCGGTGGGTCGATCAGGATCACCCGGGGTGCTCCTTCACGTCCTTCTCCTCCTGCCGTTCGTCCTGGGCGTCGAGCAGGTTGCGCCAGGCCCGGACGAAGCGGGAGTTCACGTAGGCCTTGGTCCACGACCCGTCCTGCCGCACGGACGACCCGACATGGAACCGCCGTACTCCGCTGCCGTACAGCCAGGGCACGTGCTCCGGCTTGAGCGAGCCGCCGGCCATCATCACCTTGGCGACCTGCGGGTCGTCCTTGGCCAGCTTGCAGAGGTCGTCCAGCCCGTAGCGGACGCCCAGACTCGAGCCAGCGGTGAGCACGCAGTCCAGCCCCGGCAGACTCCGCAGCGCGCGCCAGGCCTTGCGCTGTTCGAGCACGGCGTCGACCGCCCGGTGGAACGTCCAGGGCGTGCCCGCGAAGGTGCTCGCCAGCGCCGCGACCGACTCCACGTCCACCTCGTTGTCCGGGGTCAGGAACCCGAAGACGAACCCGTCCGCCCCGGCCGAGAGGTACGACTGCGCCGTCGCGGTCAGCCGGTTCAGCTCGGCGCCGTTGGTGGTGAAGGAGTTGGTGAGCCGGAGCATCACCCGCAGCGGGAGGTCCGTGACCCGGCGTACCGCGCTGACCGTCGACACCGACGGACACAGGCCGCCGGCCTCCATCGAGGCGCACAACTCCAGGCGGTCCGCCCCACCCTCCTGAGCCGCCTCCGCGTCCGCCGGATGCAGCGCGATGACCTCCAGCAACGAACCCATGCCCGCCATCATCCTTCATCTGGTTCATCCGGGCCCGGCAAAACTCTTCGGCAAACCCTGTTGCACTCCCCCAGGGTCTTCTGTATCGTTTTTCTAGAACGATTTAGAAGAACGATTCAGAAGACTGTGTGGAGAGAGGTGTCGAGGATGTCGCCGGGAGTCACCATCAAGACCGTCGCCCAGGCCGTCGGGGTGTCGCCGTCGACCGTCTCGAACGCCTACAACAAGCCGGACCAGCTGTCCGCCGCGATGCGCGAGCGGATCCTGGCCAAGGCCAAGGAGCTCGGGTACGCCGGGCCCGACGCCTCGGCCCGGGCGCTGCGCAGCGGCAAGGTCGGCGCGGTCGGCGTGCTGTTCACCGACAAGCTCGCCTACGCGTTCTCCGACCCGTACGCGGTCGGCTTCCTGGCCGGGCTGGCCGAGGTCGCCGAGGAGTTCACCACCAGCCTGCTGCTGATGCCGCTCAGCTCGACCGACATCCAGGGCGGTGCGAACGCGGTCCAGCAGGCCGCGATCGACGCGGCCGCGATCTTCTGCGTCGCCGGCGGCCACCCGGCCCTCGACACGCTGAAGAATCGGGGCATCCCGATGGTCTCGACCGACCGGGGCGACCACCCGGACCTGTCCTGGGTCGCGATCGACGAGCTCGAGGCGGCCGCGAAGCTCGGCAAGCACCTGGCCCGGCTGGGTCACCGCGACCTGGTGGTGCTGGTCGACAACACCGAGGCGGCCGGCTCGCAGCCGGTCGAACTCACCCTCGACGAGGTCGGCTACACCGACTGCGAACTCCGGATCCGGGGCCTGCAGAAGGAGATGCCGGACGCCCGGATCAGGCTGGTCTCGGGCGGCCACAACGCCTTCAGCTCCGGACTGACCGCGGCCGAGTGGGTGCTCGACTCGCAGGACCGGCCGACCGCGATCGTCGGGCTGAGCGACGTACTGGCGCTCGGCGCGATGGAGGCGATGAAGACCCGCGGCCTGGTCCCCGGCAAGGACCTGACCGTGGCGGGCTTCGACGACGTGCCGGCCGCCGAGAGCGCCGGGCTCAGCACCGTCCGCCAGCCGATCCGGGACAAGGGCCGCGCCGTCGGCCGGGTGCTGCTCGACCCGGCGACGACCGAGCGGCAGATCACGATGCCGACCGAGCTGATCGTTCGCTCCAGCAGCGGTCCGGCACCCCGCAACTGAAACCAGGAACACCCCAAGTCAGCCACGGCCGTCCGGCCGCCGGCTCTGATCACCACGCCCTTCGGAAGGGAGCACGACCATGACTTACTTCATCGCCGGCAACACCGCAGTGGAAAACGCCCGGTCCCTCGCGCAGTCGGCCCTGCCGAACGCGCCGCAGGAGCCGTACGAGGAGCCGCGCCCGCCGCGGACCCAGTCCCTCCGCGCCCGCCTCAGCACCGCCCTCCGCGCCACCGCGGAGCGCGAGCTGAAGCTGGCCGAGCGCCTGGACCCGGCGCCCACCTGCAGCGCCGGCTGACCCCGGCGAGAACCACTGTCGAAACCAGACCTCTCCCGAGGCGACAGGACCCCGAGCCGGGCGGCTTGGGGTTTTGTCGGTTCCGTCTGGCACTCTGAAGGGCGATGAACGAGCCCGGCGTGTTACTGACGGCCCGCGCGATGGTCCTCCACGACCTGGCCGCGCGGGGATTCGATGACGCCATCATGGTGTCCCTGCTCGAGGACGCGGTCGCCGGCCGGCAGTGGTGGCTCGACCAGTGGCCCGACGGCGCCGAGCACATCGCCGGCCTGGTCGCGCAAGACGTCCAGGACCGCCTGGTCGACTCCGGCGTCCGCTGGCCGCGTTGCACCGCCTGCGACGACCTCAACGACCACGAGCTCCGGATCGAGCCCGAGCTCGGGCCCGACCCCCACTGGGTCTGCGAACGCGCCGGCATCGCCGTCTCTCCCCTGGGCCGCCTCACCTGACCCCAGGGGTGACTCAGGGGAATACCCTGTCGCGCTACATGTAGACAAGCTACTAGTGTGGCCGTCCATGAAGTCCTTGCTGGTTCTTCGGGTGGTCGCGGTGGGGCACGCCGTCGCCGTCTGCCTGCAACCCGTGCTCGCGGGTGTCTACCTGAACGGCTCCAGCGGCGCGATGCGGCTGCACGAGCCGATCGGACTCGGCGTCGCCTTCCTCTGCCTCGCCCAGTTGCTGATAGCAACGATCTACTGGCGCTCCGGCGGCCGCGGGTTCGCGGTCATCGCTACCCTGGCGCTCCTGCTCGCAGAGGGACTCCAGATCGGAATGGGCTACAGCCGTCAACTGGTCCTGCACATCCCGCTCGGCATCGCGATCGTGGCGATCGCCTGCGCCTTCGCCGTCTGGACGTGCCGCCCAGGCGCAACGGTCCGGCGTACGGAGAAGCAGGCGGTGGCGGCATGACCACCGAACTGGAAGAGCAAGTCGAGCAGAAGCCGGTACGCCGGCCGCGGGCGTCGCTGTGGTTCCTCCGGATGGTGCTGGTGCTCCACGCCGGACTGGTGGTCGCGCAGCCCATCCTGGCCGGGTACTTCCTCTCCGGCGAGGTAGATGCGATGGCCTGGCACGGCCCGATCGGGTCGTCGCTGTGGATGATGTCGATGCTGCAGTTCGTGGCCGCGGTGCTCTACTGGCGCCCCAGCGGCGGCCGCCTCTGGCCCGCGCTGCTCACCTTCGTGCTGTTCTTCGCCGAGTTCGTCCAGTTGACCTACGGCTATCTGCAGAACTTCGCCGTCCACGTTCCGCTCGGGACGGCCATCGTCATCACGGTCGTCGCGATGGCGATCTGGTCCTTCCGCCCCAGCGCCCGCCGCGGCCGCAAGGAGGTAGCGCGATGAGCATGTCCCGCCGCACGTTCCTGGCCGTCGCCGGAGGCACCGGACTCGCCGGCACCCTCACCAACTGCGGCCTGGACACCTCCCCCGGCCAGACGGCCGAACTGCTCCGCAGCGGGGCCCCGCTGCCGGAAGCCTTCAAGGTGCCGCTCCCTATCCCCCCAGTGAAGAAGCCGATCCGCACGGCGGCCGGAGTCGACTACTACCGAGTGGTCCAGCGGCAGGCCGACCTGGAGATCCTCCCGGGCCTCAAGACGCCAGTACTCGGGTACGACGGACTCCTGCCCGGCCCCACGTTCGACGTACGTAGCGGGCGAACCACAGTCATCGAGCAGGTCAACCAACTCGCCGTACCGACGGTGGTTCACCTGCACGGCGGCCACACCCCGGCCAGTAGTGACGGGTGGCCCCTGGACCTGCTGATGCCGAACGGCGAACACCACGAGCACGCAGGCCACCACAACATGCCCGGTGGCGACGTGAAGACCGGCAGCCGGACGTACACATATCCGAACACCCAGCGAGCCGCCACCCTCTGGTACCACGACCACCGGATGGACTACACGGCTCCGCAGGTCTACCGCGGCCTCTTCGGGCTGCACCTGATCCGCGACGCGGAAGAGGACGCCCTGCAGCTGCCTGGTGGTGATCGCGAGATCCCGTTGGTGATCGCGGATCGCGCCTTCGCCGCCGACGGGTCCTTCCTCTACCCCGCCCTCAAGGACGGCCCGGGCGTCGAACCGGAGTACATGGAGGGCGTCATCGGTGACGTGATCCTGGTGAACGGCGCGCCGTGGCCGGTGCTCGAGGTGGACACCGCGCTGTACCGCTTCCGCATCCTGAACGCGTCGAACGCCCGCCGCTATGAACTTGCCCTGAGCAACGGACCGGCGACGTTCGTCCAGATCGGCAGCGACGGTGGACTGCTCGGCGCCCCGATCGAGCACCAGACCCTCGTGATCGCCCCGGCCGAGCGCTTCGACGTGGTGCTCGACTTCTCGCAGTACCAGCCGGGGACGGAACTCACGCTGCTCAACAAGCTCGACGGCGGTCGCGCCGGGCAGGTGATGCGGTTCAAGGTCACCCGGAAGGTTACCGACGACAGCTTTGTGCCGGAGAAGCTGTCGAGCTACGCGCCGCTGCCCGAACCGGGCGGTCTGGTCCACCGGACGTGGCGATTCCGCCGCGGCGACGCGAACGGCCACGAGGGCTGGACCATCAACGGCAAACCCTTCGACCCCGAGGTGATGCAGGCTCAGGTGAAGCTCGATCAGTACGAGGTGTGGTCCTTCGCCACCGACGTGCACCACCCGGTGCACGTCCACCTCGCACCCTTCCAGGTACTGCGCCGCGGCGGTTCCAAGCCCGGCCCGTACGACGCGGGCTGGAAGGACACCGTCGACGTCCGCCCTGCCGAGGTCGTCGACGTGCTGATCAAATTCTCAAGCCACAAAGGGAAATACCTGATCCACTGCCACAACCTGGAGCACGAGGACATGGCCATGATGGCCGGCTTCGAAACAATCTGATCTCCAGCCCCGGGTCCGCAGTACAGGCGGCTCAGTGGTCGCCTTGTTCGGCGGCCTGGGTGGCCTGGGCGCGGAGGGCGGCGCGGTCGATGCCGGCCAGGTCGAGAGCGCGGGGGACGCGGCCGAGGTTGGCGTCGAGGACACCCACGAGCATGTTCGAGGCGCCGATCCGGCCGCCTCCGGTCGCGGCCGCGTTGTCCATCGCGCGTTTGAGCAGCAGCTTGGTGGACTCGCCGATGGCAGGAGTCCGCTCCTCGTCAGGTGTTGCCGTGGGCAACTCCGCGACCGTGACGGCGATCCCGGCGGTCGCCAGGCTCTGCTCCCACTCACGATCGAGCGCGGCGCGGATCGCGTCCCTGGTCAATCCGGCACCGTGCAGCATCCGCGCGGCCGCACTCCCCGGCAAGGTGGCGAGGGCGAGCAGCACGTGCTCGGCCTCGATCATGGACGAGCTGTCCAGCCTCGCCTCGGCGCGAGCACCGCGGACCAGCACCGACCGGACGTCCTTGGTCTTCGTCGACATCAACGCCTCCTCAGGGCGACGCCCGCGGCGATCAGCCGCTTGGCGTGTTTCTTGTGCACGGCCTGCCGGGTGACCCCCAGCACCTCGGCCACCTCGGACCAGCTCCAGCCGGCCCGCATCGCCTGTTCCACCTGACTGTCCTCGAGCCGGTCCGCCAGCCGCCGCAGCGCGACGACCGCGGCCAGCCCCGCGCCGGGATCGGTTGGATCCGTCAATTTCTCCAAAGAAGCAACTTAGGTTGACAACAGGCAACTGTCAACCAAGGTTGCTAAAACCCGCCTCTTGACCTCCCCGAGAAGGTCTGTTTATAGTCAACGCATCAGTTGATCAACGGAACGGTTGATAAAGATGTCGATTGACGAGGCAGCACTGGACCGGGCCTTCATGGCGCTCGGTGACCCGGTTCGCCGGGCACTGATCGCCCGGCTGTCCCGGGGCGAGGCGACCGTGAACGAGCTCGCCGAGCCGTTCGCGATCACCAAGCAGGCCGTGTCCCGGCACATCCAGGTGCTCGAGGCCGCCGGCCTGATCACGCGCAGCCGTGACGGCCAGCGCCGTCCCTGTCATCTCAACCCGACCGCCCTGGAAGAACTGACGAGCTGGATCGACGAGTACCGGCTCGCCTCCGAGCGCCGGTTCCGCCGGATCGACGCCGTCCTCCAAACCGTGAAGGAGCAGGAATCATGAGCACTCACCCGACCACCATCAACGCCCCCGAGGGCACCCCGTTCATCGAGGTCGTCCGCGAGTTCGACGCCACCCCGGCCCAGCTGTTCAAGGTCTCCACCGACCCGGCGCTGGTCGCCCAGTGGCTCGGCCCGCGCGACCTGGAGATGGACGTGATCGAGTACGACGTCCGCCCGGGCGGCCGGTATCGCTACATCCACCGGGCGAACGGGCGCGAGGATGCCTTCCGCGGCGTCTTCCACACGGTCGAGCAGGACGCGCGGATCATCCAGACCTTCGAGTGGGAGGGCGCGCCGGGCGAGGTCTGCCTGGAGTCGGCCCGCTACGAGAAGACCGACACCGGGGTCAAGCTGCACACGCAGTCGGTGTTCCCGTCCGTCGAGTCCCGCGACGCGGCGGTCCAAGCCGGGATGGAGTACGGCATCCGCGACTCGATGGACCGACTGGCCGAACTGCTCAGCGGTGACAAGTCATGAGCGCCGCCAAGAGCCCGGTGGTCGTCGACATCACGATGTCGCTGGACGGCTACGTGACCGCTCCGGGTGCGGATCTCGCACACGGACTCGGTGTCGACGGCCTGGTGCTGCACACCTGGGTGATGGAGGGCAACGACGCGGACCGCGCGGTACTGGAGGAGTCGTACGCCCAGACCGGCGCCGTGATCCAGGGCCGCAGGTTGTTCGACTTCATCGACGGCCCGAACGGCTGGAACGAGGAGATGGGCTACGGAGCCAAGCCCCATGGGGAGACCGTCCCGCCGATCTTCGTGGTCACCCACCAGGCGCCCGCGAAGACCCGGCTCGGCGATCGGTTCCACTTCGTCACGGACGGCCTGGCGAGCGCAGTACAGCAGGCGCAGGAAGTTGCTGATGGCAAGGATGTGGTGGTGATGGGCGGCGGCGCGATCTGCGGGTCCGTCCTCGCCGAGGGCCTCGCCGACACCCTGCGCCTGCACGTCGCACCGATCGTGCTCGGTGGCGGTACCCCACTGTTCCGGGACGAGGCACCGAGAGTCGGCCTGGAACTGGTCGACGCCATCTCCACTCCCGCCGCGCAACATCTCACCTACAAGGTGGTGAAGGACTCGTGAGCAAGGTCATCGCATCGGCCGCGGTCTCCCTCGACGGCTTCATCGCCGACACCGACGACGCCGTCGGTCCGTTGTTCGACTTCTACAACAACGGTCCGGTCGAGGTGTACGGCACCGACAAGGGCCGGCCCTTCAAGGTCAGCGAGGCGACCGCCGGCTACATCAACTCGGTGTGGCCGACGGTCGGCGCGACCGTGATCGGACGCCACCTGTTCGACCTGACCAACGGCTGGCACGGTGTCCCCGCGGTCGGCGAGCATGTCTTCGTCGTCACCCACGAAGCGCCGGCCGACTGGCCCTTCCCCGACGCCCCCTTCACCTTCGTGAACGGCGTCGAGGATGCGATCAACCAGGCGAAGGACTTCGCCGGCGACCGGGCGGTCTCCCTCACCGCCGGCAATCTCACCGGCCAGGCGTTGGCCGCCGGCCTGGTCGACGAGGTCGTCCTCAACCTGGTCCCGGTCGTCTTCGGCACCGGCATCCCCTTCTTCGGTACCTACGCGGGCGCGCAGGTGCTCCTGGACGACCCCTCTGTCATCCAGGGCACCCGCGTGACCCACCTCCACTACCGAGTCCGGTAGTCCTGCCCCCGAGGTGGGAGACGATCAGCCGGTCACGACGTGGCGGCGGCGGTAGAACCACATCGCGCCCATGGCGACGGCAGCGCCGCCCAGCGCTGAGGCACCCGCCTGCAGGGCCTCGACGCCGTTGTCGTCCGACACCCTGGGGACGCTCGCCACCTTTGCCGGTGGCGGAACCTCGTACTTCGGGTCGAAGTTCGGGTAGTTGTACTCGGTGATGGTGGGCTCGGGCGTCGGATAGCCGGCTCCCTCGTCCGGCCAGCCCTCGGGGACGGGCTGCGTCAGGTGCGTGGCCCAGGACTCCGGGTCCTTGTACATCGCTGACGCTTCGGTGGTGGTCAGGACGACGCCTGCCATCGCCAGGACGGACAGTGCGACTGCTGACTGCTTGCGGTTCATGGCTCCTCCAGTGGACCCTGCGGCGCGGGACCGCCGCTCTACCTCCACCGTCGGGGCTCGGGCCCCCTACCCACATCGGCCGCAACCCCTCAGAAAAGCCCCCGAACCCCTTAGATCTCAGTACTCCCGTCCGCGGAGGGCAGGGTGGTCGGCGATGACAGTGCAGGAACCCGGCTCAACCTCGGTGAAGCCGGCGTCCTGCACGACGGGGAGGCTGGTCCGGAGGAGGGCCGACCACTGGGCCGCCGTAGCGGTGCGGACGGCGACAGGGAAGTCCGCAGACTGCCAGGTCTTCCGAGCGGGAGCCGGCAGGTCGAGCCAGGCGAGGTGAGCGGCGTGGCCGACCTGGGCCATGGTCTTGCCGGTGGACATCTCGAGCTGCGGGTTCACCCACAGAACCGGGGTGCCAGGCCCGGGTTCACCCGGCGGCTCGGGATCTTGCAGATCGGTGCCGGTGACCTGGAGCTTGGCAAGATCCTTGGGCACCTCGTCCAGCGGCACAGGCGGAAACACCCGTACGACGGCCGTCGTCCCGGTCACGGTGATCCCGGGCAGCGCGGACGCCCTGCGCCACTCGGCACCCCGGGCTCGACGTACGAGCTTCCGGATCCGGGCGTCCTGCCAGTCCCGCATCGCGGCGGCCCATTCCCCGTCCCCGACCGACCGCTCGTCCGCCAGGATCGCCAGTACCGCGCGCGCCGCCGTCTCCAGCGCATCCGTCTGCCCCGGCCGCTCCGCCTTCTCCACCTGCAGCACCAACGTCAGCACGAACTCGCGCTCCTCTGAACTCACTCCGCGAGTCTGCCAGCCCGGCCCGCCCGCTCAGCGGACACCTCCGGGTAGCTCGTCGTGCCGCACCCGGGGTGATTCCGGCGGCTGTTAGTTTGGCGGCATGCGGCAGCATCTCGATCTCCTTCAGCACGTCCTGGACCACGGCGTCGAGAAGGGAGACCGGACCGGGACCGGGACGCTCAGCGTCTTCGGCCACCAGGCCAGGTACGACCTGACCGCCGGGTTCCCCGCGGTGACCACGAAGAAGCTGCACCTGCGCTCGGTGGTCGGCGAGCTGATCTGGTTCCTCAGCGGCTCCACCAACGTGAAGTGGCTGCACGAGAACAACATCTCCATCTGGGACGAGTGGGCCGACGCGGACGGCGAGCTCGGCCCGGTCTACGGGTATCAGTGGCGCTCCTGGCCGACCCCGGACGGCCGGCAGATCGACCAGATCGCCGCCGTGATCGAATCGATCAGGAAGAACCCGGACTCCCGCCGGCACATCGTCAACGCCTGGAACGTGGCGGACGTGGACGGGATGGCGCTGCCGCCGTGCCACACGATGTTCCAGTTCTACGTCGCCGACGGCCGGCTGTCGTGCCAGCTCTACCAGCGCTCGGCGGACATCTTCCTGGGCGTGCCGTTCAACGTCGCGTCGTACGCGCTGCTCACCCACATGGTGGCCCAGCAGACCGGGCTGGAGGTGGGCGACTTCGTCCACACCCTCGGCGACGCCCACCTCTACCTGAACCACCTCGACCAGGCCAGGCTCCAGCTCACCCGCGAGCCCCGGCCGCTGCCCACGCTGCAACTGGCGAAGCGGGACTCGATCGACTCCTACGAGATCGCGGACGTCGAGCTGGTCGGGTACGACCCGCACCCCGGGATCAAGGCGCCCATCGCGGTATGACGGTCATCCTCATCGCGGCGGTCGGCAGCAACGGGGTGATCGGCCGCGACAACGACCTGCCCTGGCGGATCCGCGAGGACCTGCGGCACTTCAAGGAGCTCACCCTCGGGCAGACCCTGGTGATGGGCCGGAAGACCTACGACTCGATCGGCCGCCCGCTGCCCGGCCGCCGTACGGTCGTCGTCACCCGGCAGCCGGACTGGGCCGTCGACGGCGTCGAGGTGGCCCACAGCCTGCAGGCCGCCCTCGGGCTTGCCGACGGCAAGGACGTCTATGTGGCCGGCGGCGGCGAGATCTACCGCCAAGCCCTCCCGCACGCCGACCGCCTGGAACTCACCGAGGTCGACCAGTCACCCGAGGGTGACGTCACCTTCCCGGTCTTCGACCGGTCGGACTGGCAGGTCACCGCCCGTAACCCCCACGACGGCTTCACCTTCGTGACCTACCACCGCGCCTGACGGCCCGACGTACGCCTTACCTGACAACGAGTGCGCAACGGCTCGGTCATGGTGGGCCGGGAACCGCGTAGATTGTGTGCGCGTCACGGACTGTGTGACTGGGGACGTGGGCCGCAGGCTCGCGGCAGGCCACCGGAGGGGAACGACGATGACCGAAGCTGACAACACGCAAGGCGCGGCGGCAGCACCGGCGGCGGCAGCCGCGCAGTCGCCGCTGCAGCCGCCGACGGCGACCGCACCCGGCCTGATACTGACCGCGCCCGCACCGACACAGCCCGTCGCCGCGACGGCCGCCCCGAGCCTGGCGCCCGCCGTGGACCCCGCCGCGCTGCCCGGGCTGGACGCGAAGGTCGACACCTTCCTCACCTCGCTGATGACGGTCGAGCCGCGCTCGCCGGAGTTCGCCGCCAAGGCCACTGATGTCCGGAGCATGGGTGACGTCGACATCCGGCACGCAGCGGAGAGCTCCAACCGGCTCCTCCAGCAGCCGGTGAGGGCGCTGCAGAGCGGCGGACTCTCCGAAGGCTCGACGGTCGGCAAGACCCTGCTCGAGCTGCGCCGCACGGTCGAGAGCCTGGACCCGAAGGAAGCCACCGGGGCCAAGAAGCTGTTCGGGATGATCCCGTTCGGCGACAAGATCGAGGACTACTTCCGCAAGTACCAGAGCGCCCAGACGCACCTCGAGGGCATCCTGCACGCGCTCCGCGACGGCCAGGACCAGCTCGGCAAGGACAACGCCTCGCTGAACCTGGAGAAGCAGCAACTCTGGGACGCGATGGCCCGGCTGAACCAGTACGTGTACGTCGCCGAGCGGCTGGACGCCCGGCTGGCGGCGACCATCGCCGACCTCGAGGTGACCGATCCCGAGAAGGCCCGGGCGCTGCGCGACGACGTCTTGTTCTACGTCCGGCAGAAGCACCAGGACCTGCTCACCCAGCTCGCCGTGTCGATCCAGAACTACCTGGCCATCGACATCGTGATCAAGAACAACATCGAGCTGATCAAGGGCGTCGACCGCGCCTCCACCACAACCGTCTCCGCCCTCCGTACGGCGGTCATCGTGGCGCAGGCGCTCGGCAACCAGAAGCTGGTGCTCGACCAGATCACCGCGCTCAACACCACCACCAGCGGCATGATCGAGCGCACCTCGCAGATGTTGCGGGACAACTCGGTGGCGATCCAGCAGCAGGCGGCGTCGGCCTCGATCGGGCTGCCTCAGCTGCAGGCGGCGTTCGCGAACATCTACGCCACCATGGACGCGATCGACACCTTCAAGGTGGAGGCGCTGGACAACATGGCCGCCACCATCGGCACCCTCGAGTCCGAGGTGACCAAGTCGCGCAGCTACCTGGACCGGGTCGCCCAGCAGGACCAGCGGGCGGTCCAGGGCACCCTGGACCTCGGCTGAGCGCGGACCTCGGGACGGAACCGGCAGACGAGCGGGGGGACGGGAAAACTGGATGGCGTTGGGTGATTTCTTCGCGCGGCTGACCGGCCGCAAGGCGGAGCCCGAGCCTGCCCCGATCCCCCGCGCGCCGACCAACGAGGACCTGCTGCAGGCGCTGGTCCGGGTCGAGCAACTGGTCGCGGACGGAGCGGTGCCGGCCGTGGTCGCGTCACGCGTCGGCCGGGTGGTCCGGACTGTCCGGGAGACCATCCCGCGGCTCGGGAACCTCGGCGGCAGCGCCCAGGCGTACTCGGTGATGGCGACGGCGACGGACTACCTGCCGGAGGCGATCGGCGGCTACCTGCGACTGCCGAGGCAGTGGGCGGACAGCCGGCCGGTGGACCGCGGCAAGACCTCGCTGATGATCCTGATCGACCAGTTGGACCTGCTGGGCTCGACGATGGACAAGGTGTTCGACGCGGTCAACCGGGCGGACGCGGCGGCCCTGATCGCACACGGCCGCTTCCTGCAGGAGAAGTTCGGCACCGGCTCGACCGGCGGCGGCCTCGCCCTCGGCCCGACCCCGTCGACACCAGCACCATCAACGCCACCTTCGACACCACCGCCCGACAGCGGGGCGGGACCACTGCAACCACCACCGGGACGAGGAGGAGCATGAGCGGCGCGGGGGGTACTTCGCTGCAGGGCGCACTGTCGGCTCTGCTGGCCGTCGCCGCGCGTGCAGACGTTCCGGAGGACGTTGCCCGGGCGGAAGCACTCTCACTCGCGGCGGCCCTGGCCGAGTCAGCTCCTGGCGCACCAGCCGACTGGGCCTCGGTGACACCTGGCGCTGGCACACAAGACTTCTTCAACGCCGCCGTGCGCGGCCGGAGATGGCGGGGCGCGCCGACCGCAGTACTGACTGATCTGGTCGCGCAGGGATCGCCGGAGAAGATCCCGTACGCCGAGGCGCTGGCTGAGGTGGCATCGGCGGCCTGCAGCCTGGGTGAACCCACCATGCGCGTCATCGGCAACGCCTCGGTCGCAGCAGCGGCCCAGCTCCAAGCAGTAGGCGCTCGGCCAGTCCAGGCGACACCTACCCCAGCTACACCGGCGCCAGCCACACAGGCCAAGTCGCTAGAAGCCAAGGCAGTAGAAGAGAAGCCGGCGGAGCCCGAGCGGACCGTAGAGGAACTCCTGGCCGAGCTGGACGACCTCACCGGCCTAGAGAAGGTCAAGCGCGAGGTACACCGACAGGTCGCAGTACTGCGGGTCGAGAAGCTCCGGACCGAGGCAGGACTCAAGAGCCCGACCATCACCCGCCACCTCGTATTCGTGGGCAACCCCGGCACTGGCAAGACCACAGTGGCCCGGCTGGTCAGTGGCATCTACAAGGCGCTCGGCCTGCTCTCCAAGGGACAGCTGATCGAGGTGGACCGCTCAGAGCTGGTCGCGGGTTACCTGGGGCAGACCGCCACCAAGACAGCCGAGGTAGTCGCCTCCGCAGCCGGCGGCGTGCTCTTCATCGACGAGGCCTACAGCCTGACCGCCGGTGATACCGGCGCCGACCAGTACGGGCGGGAGGCCGTCGACACGCTGGTCAAGGAGATGGAGGACCGGCGCGACGACCTGGTCGTGATCGTCGCCGGGTATCCCGAGCCGATGGAGACCTTCATCGCCGCGAACCCCGGACTGGCCAGCAGGTTCCGGACCACCATCGGGTTCGAGGACTACACGGACGAAGAGCTGACCGACATCCTGACCGGGCTGGCCGAGGGCGCCGACTACGAGCTGACCGAGAAGGCGCTGGACCAGTTCAAGGTGATCCTGGCCTCGACGCCGCGGGACCGCTCGTTCGGCAACGGCCGGTTCGCCCGGAACATGCTCGAAGCCGCGATCGGCCGGCACGCCTGGCGACTTCGCGACGTCACGGCACCCACCACCGAGCAGCTGCGTCAGATCCTCCCTGAGGACCTGACCGACGAAGACCTGAGCGAGCCCGAGCAAGGAGAAACGGCGTGACCCAGACAACCAGTGCGCCCCCGGCGACATTGTCGCCGTCGGCTCCACAGGCCGCGCCCACCGGCCCGCAGTCCTCGTCAACCCCCACCAACTCCCGGCTGGGCGCGGTCCGCGCCTGGTTCGCCGGTACGCCGGGCCGCATGCGGGCCCTCCTCATCCTGGCCGCGGTAGTCGCCGTGCTCTTCGGCGCCGCGGCGGCGCAGGGCTTCCGCCAGTCCGCGGGAGCACTTCAGCGGGCCGAGGAGAACACGGCGCAGCTGGTCCGGATCCAGGCGATCCACACCAACCTGGTCAGCGCCAACGCCAACGCCACCAACGCCTTCCTGGTCGGTGGCCTCGAGCCGCCCGCGCAGCGGCAGCAGTTCGTCGACTCGATGTCGACAGCCGCCAACCTGATCTCCGAGGCAGCCACCGCACAGCCCGCGGACCAGGAGGCTCTCGGCGCCCTCAACGCCACCCTGCTCACCTACCAGGGGCTGATCGAGCAGGCCCGGGCCAACAACCGACAGGGTCTGCCCATCGGTTCGCAGTACCTGAAGGATGCGAGCGCGAGCCTGCAGACGGACTCGCTGCCGCTGGTGACCGCACTGGTCAAGGCCAACGAGGAGCGCGTCGCCACCGAGTTCAATAACGTCGGCAAGGGCAGCGTGTGGCTGTACCTGGCCGGGCTGGCCACACTGATCGTTCTGGGGCTGACGCTGTACTGGCTGGCCCGCAAGACCCACCGGTACCTGAACGTGCCGATCGCCGCAGCCGCTGTGCTGGTGCTGCTGACCATGCTGGTCGGCGGTACGTCGCTGGCGAGCGCCTCGGGCGCAGCCGAGGACACCAGGGGCGACGCATACGCCGACACGCTGGCGCTCTCCCGCGCCCGCATCGCGGCGTACGACGCGAAGTCGAACGAGAGCCTGACCCTGATCGCCCGCGGCTCCGGCGCCGCCTTCGAAGAAGCCTGGAAGAAGTCCTCCGGCACCGTCGACGACCAGATCGCCGCCTCGGACACCAACGGTCCGGGACTGACCAGCCTCTGGAGCACCTACAAGACCGTGCACGTCGCCATCCGGAGGGACGACGACGGCGGCAACTGGGACCAGGCGGTCGACAAGGCGATCGGCAGCGGCGGCCAGACGTCCAACGCCGCCTTCACCACCTTCGACAAGCAATCCGGCGACAGCCTGAACGCGGTCAGCGATCTGACCCAGGCAAACCTGGCCGACGCGCGCGACGGCCTCCCGCCGATCGCCTGGCTCGGCCTGCCGATCGGCATCGTTGCCGCCCTGCTCATCGTCTGGGGCATGTCGCAGCGACTGGAGGAGTACCGATGAACAAGAAATCCCTGATCGCCGGCACCCTGACCCTCCTCTTCGCCGCAACAGCCTGCGGGTCCAGCACCTACGAAGCGACGCCGGTCCCGACCAAGCCCGCTCCGGCCAAGCCGACTCCGGCCCAGGTGAAGCCGCAGCCCGACTGCGGCAACCCGCTGGCCTCCTACGCACCGGAACCTGGTCTGCTCGCATCGGCGCAGTTCCCGGCTGACTCCTACATCACGACGATCAAGAAGCGTGGCCGGCTGATCGCAGGCGTCTCTGCGGACAGCCTGCACCTGGGCGCGCGCAACCCGATCACCGGTGTCATCGAGGGCTTCGACATCGCCATGGTCACCGAGGTCGCCAAGGCGCTCGGCGTCTCGCTCGAACTGCGGGTGATCTCCAGCCCGCAGCGGATCCCGGTGATCGTCGACGGCTCGGTCGACATCGTCGCGCGCAACATGACCATCAACTGTGAGCGCTGGGGCCAGATCGCGTTCTCTGCGGAGTACTACCGCTCCGGCCAGAAGGTGCTGGTCCCCTTGGACTCCAAGGCGAAGAGTCTCCGGGACCTGCCGGGCAAGACGATCTGCGCGCCGGCGGCCTCGACCAGCCTCGACAACATGGTCAGGCTGTTCCCGATGGTCAAGCCGATCACCGCCGACAGCGACGGCGGCTGCCTGGTGCTCTTCCAGCAGGGCAAGGCCTACGGCATCACCGGTGACGACACCGTGCTGGCCGGCGAGGCGGCGCAGGATCCGTACGCCAAGGTGATCAAGGACGAGCGGTTCAGCGAGGAACCGTACGGCCTCGGGATGTCCCTCGAGCACCCCGAGTTCGTCCGGTTCGTGAACGCCGTGCTGGCGGACATGAAGGCGAGCGGTCGCTGGAAGATCCACTATGACGACTGGCTCGCTGAGGACCTCGGCACGGCTCCGACGCCCCCCGCGGCTGTTTACGGCAGGAGCTGATGACAGTAGGTACGCCGACGGCTTCTGCGCCGGCTCCACCGGGGAGGATCGGCAGCAGCATTCCTGCGAAGGATCTGCTGTCGTTCCTCGATGCGCTGGGGGCGTGGCGGGATCGGCGGCGGGCGGAGCTGGACGAGCTCGACCAGGCTGCTCTGCAGTCCGAGGACGCCGATGCGCTCAGTGCTGACGTAGTGCTGTCGATGGCGGTGTGGAAGGCGGTCTCGGACCGGTACGAGCTGATCCTGGTGACCTGGGACTCCGGCCGGGTCGGACCGACCGAGACCGAGCGGATCTCCACCTTGATCTGGGGCGGTCTGGACACCGGCGGGGCCGGCGGATCACTCGCGGTTTCGTTGCCTGAGGCATGCACCTTGTCGGACGCGCTGGCCTCCACGCTGCGGGCCAAGCTCGCCCTGGAGCCCGGCGACGCCGATCTGGCCGCCCGGCTTCGCCAGCTGCGCGCCCAGGTGGAGCGGATCAACGACCTGGTCGCCCGCGAGCCGGCCGTCAGCCGCAACGAGGCGATCGCGGCGCACCACGACCTGGACCGCCGGGTCACCGACCTGACCGAGCGGGCCAGGCGCGGTGCCGACGTGGGCGGCCTGATCGGCCCCCTGGAGATCGATGCCGCCCGCAACGAACGGGACCTGATCGTCGGCGGTGCCACCCGGCGGGAGCGGGCTGCCGACGTCGCCCGGGCGCGCGCGGTCCGGACAGAGCTCGAGGCGCAGGGGCAGGCTGTTCGGGCCCTGGCCGACCGGTGCGTCGCCGGAGTCACCCCGGCGCCACGGCTCGGCGTACCGGATGTCACCGCGCTCGGGCCGGTGCCGAACACCCCTGCCGAGCTGGAGAAATACCTGACCCGCCTGGACGCCGTACGGCGTGCGCTGGGGCAGGCGCAGTCGGCGTACCGGGCCGCGCTTGAGCGGCGGGACGAGCTGGCCGGGCGGCTGGACGCGTACCAGGTGAAGGCCGGCAGCGTCGCCCGGACCAGTGGAACCACCGAAGACCTGGCAGAGCTCTACCGGCGCGGCCATGAGGTGCTTGACTCCGAACCAGTGAACCTGGTCCGGCTCGGCGCACTCGTGGCGGCGTACCAGACCTATCTGGACACCAGTCTGGCCACCGGGCCGAAGCCCCAGCAGGGGCACGAGTCCGGTCGCGCCACAGGAGGGACGACATGACGACCATCGCCTGCACCCAGCCGGGCTGCTCCGGCACGATCATGGACGGCTACTGCGACGTCTGCGGCTCGCCGGCGCCCGCTGGTGCGGTCAGCCCGTCCGCTGTCGCCGGTGCTCCCGCTGTGGAGACTCCGGATACCCCTGACCCGATCAGCACGGCATCGACAGTCTCCCGCGCCTCCAACCGGCTGGCCTCGACACCGCTCGGCTCCGCGCGCGCCCAGGCTGCCGGCTCGAAACTGACCCGTCGCCTCGGTACTTCGTCCACCCGGCTGCGCGGGGCCCGGCTCGGCGCCGGTCTGACCCACGTGCCGCCGATCCCCGCGATCGACGCGAGCAAGGCGATCCTGGCGAACCCGATGGTCCCCGAGGACCGCCGGAACTGCCCGAACTGCGGCAACCCGGTCGGCCGGTCCCGCGGCGACCAGCCGGGCCGGACCGAGGGCTTCTGCCCGAAGTGCCGCAGCCCGTTCTCGTTCTCGCCGAAGCTGAAGGACGGCGACCTGGTCGGCGGTCAGTACCTGGTCAAAGGTTGCCTGGCGCACGGTGGTTTCGGCTGGATCTACCTGGCCCAGGACAAGAACGTGTCCGACCGCTGGGTGGTACTGAAGGGTCTGCTGAACTCCGAGGACCCCGACGCCGTCGCGGCCGCGATCGCCGAGCAGCAGTTCCTGGCCCGGGTCGAGCACCCGCTGATCGTGGAGATCTACAACTTCGTCACTCACGACGGCGCCGGCTACATCGTGATGGAGTACGTCGGCGGCACCTCGCTGAAGACCCTGCTCAAGCAACGGATGGCGGCGAACCACAACCAGTACGACGCGCTGCCGATCGACCAGGCGATCGCCTACCTGCTCGAGATCATGCCCGCCTTCTCCTACCTGCACGACCTCGGCCTGGTCTACTGCGACTTCAAGCCCGACAACATCATCCAGGTCGGCGACGCGGTGAAGCTGATCGACCTGGGCGGCGTCCGCCGGATCGACGACATGGACTCCGCGATCTACGGCACGGTCGGCTTCCAGGCTCCCGAGGTGGCCGAGGTCGGCCCGTCGGTCGCCTCCGACATCTACACCCTCGGCCGCACCCTGTGCGTGCTGGCGTTCGAGTTCCGCGGCTACCAGTCGCGGTACGTCGGGTCGCTGCCGCCGATCTCGGAGGTCCCGCTCTTCCAGCAGTACGACTCGGTCTACCGGCTGCTGCTGAAGGCCTGCGCGTCCGACCCGGCCGACCGCTTCGTCTCCGCGGACGAGTTCCGTGTCCAGCTCCTCGGCGTACTGCGGGAGGTGGTCGCGGAGAAGCAGGGCGTCAAGGCGGCCCAGCACTCCGCGTCGTCCCTGCTGTTCGGCAGCCCGGGTGACCTGGCCGCCGGGCTCGGCGACGCCGCGGCTCCTTGGCAGCGGTTGCCTTCGCTGGCGACGGACAACAGCGACAAGATGGCCGGCTGGCTGAAGACCGTGAGCGTGCCCGACGCGGCCCAGCGGCTCGAACTGCTGGTCAACGCGCCGGAGTCCTCGGCCCAGGTGCTACTGGAGATCGCGCTGGCCGCGCTGGAGTCCGGGCAGTACGACATGGTCGACACGGCTGTCGCCGACCTGCTCGCCGAAGACCCGTGGGAGTGGCGGGCGGTCTGGATGTCCGGGCTGGTCGCGCTGGCCCGCAACGACGCGTCCACGGCCCAGTCGGCGTTCAACGCCGTCTACGGCCAGGTGCCGGGCGAGCTGGCGCCCAAGCTCGCCCTGGCGGTCTCCTGCGAGATCAGCGGCGAGTACGACGTTGCCGAGGGCCTGTACCTCACCTGTGCCCGCACTGACGCCAACTACATCGCGCCGTCCGCGTTCGGGCTGGCAGCGATCCGTTCGAACCGCGGCGACCTCGACGGCGCCGTGGCCGCCCTCGACCTGGTACCGCGAACCAGCGGCGCGTACGTGCGGGCTCGCCGCCAAAGAGCCGGGCTGCTGGCAGGATCGGGGCGTGGGCTGGCGGCGCTGGCTGAGGCGATGAGCAACATCGAGGACCTGACCATCGACCCGGTCGACCGCGCCAACCTGTCGGCGAGCGTGTTCCAGAACGCCCTCGACGAGGTGCGGAAGAGCGGGCCGGATCCCGCCCTGCGGGTCGCCGGCCGGGAGGCGACCGAGCCGGACCTGCGGAACGGGCTGGAAGAGGCTTACCGTGAGCTGGCCGGGCAGGCCCACAGCCGGCAGGAACGGATCGCCCTGGTCGACCTGGCCAACGATGTTCGAGGATGGACGCTGCGATGACGAGTACGACCCAGACGGTCTGCCCCAGCTGTGGCGGACCGATCTCCGAGGCCGACCGCTTCTGCGAGGCGTGCGGGGCCGAGCTCACGCCGACCGGCCCCAGCATGCCGGCGATCGACACCGATACCGAACCGACGATCGAGCTGAACACCGGGGCCTCCGCTGTTCCGGGTCCCTGCCGCTCCTGCGGCGGGACGATCAGCGCGGACGGGTACTGCGAGACGTGCGGCACCAAGGCGACCAAGCCCCGGGACCACTTCAGCGAGCAGCCCGCTCCCTGGGTGGCCGGTGTGTGCGATCGCGGGATCCGGCACAGCCGCAACGAGGACGCCCTGGCCGTAGCGGCCGATCCCGAGCCGGGCAGCAGGGCCTTGCTGGTGGTCTGTGACGGGGTCAGCTCGTCACTCGACTCCGACGTGGCCAGCCTGGCCGCCGCGCGAGCCGCCCGCGACGTACTGGTCGCCGGTCACGCGAAGGGCCTCGGCACCGAGTCGTCGCGCAACAGTGCGGTGGTGGCGCGGCTCAAGGCTGCCGCCGATGCCGCGAGCGACGCAGTACTGGAGAACACGAGTCCGGACAGTCCGAACCCGGCGTCATGCACGTTCGTGGCGACTGTGCTCGAGGACGGTCTGCTGGTGGCCGGGGTCGTCGGGGACAGCCGCGCGTACTGGTTCCCGGACGAGGCAGAGGCCGTCGCCCTGACGGTGGACGACTCGTGGGCCGCCGAGCTGATCGCGACCGGCGTACCGCGGCACGAGGCCGAGACCGGTCCGCAGGCTCACGCGATCACCCGCTGGTTGGGCAAGGACGCCCCGGACCACACTCCCCGTACCACCTCGCTCAACGTCACCGGACCCGGGTGGCTGCTGGTCTGCTCGGACGGGCTCTGGAACTACTGCTCCGAGGCGGCACCACTCGCCGACCTGGTACGTCAGACCGCGGCGGCCAACGGCGGCGAGCCGCTGGCCACCTCGTCCGCGCTCGTCGACTGGGCGAACGCCCAGGGCGGACAGGACAACATCACCGTCGCCCTCGCCCGTATCTAGTTCTCACCGTTGCCCAGCCTGATGCTCGACCGAAAGGACGCCTGAGATGGCCGAGTTCTCCGCCTCCGTGTACCAGAACGAGTTCCTGCCCGACGGCGGCACCGACGTCCACGCGATCGTCACGGTGTCCTGCAGCGGAGCGGGCGCGGCCGGCCAGACCGGCAGCGGCGACGCGGGCGAGATCATCATCGTCGACACCTCCGGCTCGATGGGCGCCGACGGCGTCCTGGCCGCCGGCCAGGCCGCCCAGACCGCGCTCGACCAGATCCTCGACGGGGTCTGGTTCGCGGTCATCTCCGGCAACGACCGGGCCAAGCTCGCCTTCCCGCCGTCGCCCGAGCCGGTCATGGTGCGGATGGACATGTTCACCCGGCAGGCTGCCAAGGACGCGGTCGCCCGCTTCTACGCCGACGGCGGCACCGCGATGGGCACCTGGCTGCGGCTCGCCTCGCGGGTCTTCGCGACCGTGCCGTCACTGACCCAGAAGCACGCGATCCTGCTCACCGACGGCGAGAACCAGCACGAGTCGCCCGAGGTGCTGACCGCCACGATCGAGGCTGTCACCGGGCAGTTCCAGTGCGACTGCCGCGGCGTCGGCGTCGCCTGGCAGGTCGACGAGGTACGCCGGATCGCGACCGCGCTGCTCGGCACGGTCGACATCATCCCGGCGCCGGACCAGCTCGCGGCCGAGTTCTCCAGCCTGATCCAGAAGGCGATGAGCAAGGGCGTCGCCACCGCGGACATGCGGGTGTGGGCTCCCCAGGGCGCCCAGGTGCTGTTCGTCCGCCAGGTCGCCCCGACCGTGGACGACCTGACCTCGCGCCGTACCGAGGTGAACGCCCTGACCGGTGCCTACCCGACCGGCTCCTGGGGTGACGAGTCCCGCGACTACCACGTCGCGATCCGCCTTGCTGCCAAGGGAATCGGGCAGGAGCAGCTCGCGGCCCGGGTCCAGCTCGCGATCGGCGACCAGGTCGTCGCGCAGGGCCTGGTGAAGGCGCTCTGGTCCGCGGACGAGGCGCTCACCACCCGGATCAGCCCGGAGGTCGCGCACTACACCGGCCAGACCGAGCTCGCCGACGCGATCCAGGAAGGCCTGGCCGCGAAGGCCGCGGGCGACACCGCCACCGCGACCACCAAGCTCGGCCGCGCCGTCCAGCTCGCCGCCCAGACCGGCAACGAGGAGGCCACCACGCGGCTGCGCAAGGTGGTCGACATCGACGACCAGGACACCGGCACCGTGCGGCTCAAGCGCAGCGTCGAGAAGGCCGACGAAATGGCACTCGATACCGCGTCCACCAAGACCACCCGGGTGAAGAAATGAGCTCAGTGACGTGCCCTAGCGGGCACCCGTCCGTCTCCACCGACTACTGCGACGTCTGCGGCCTGCCGATCGGCGCGGCCGCGACCCCCGCGGCAGCGTCGGTACCGGCCCCGGCGACGGCCGCTCCGGCGCCCGCACCGGTGACCCAGGACTGCCCGAACTGCTCGGAGCCCGCCGCGCCGGACGCCTTGTTCTGCGAGAACTGCGGCTACGACTTCACCACCGGCACGATGCCGCGTCCGGCCTCACCCCTCGACCTCGGTACGCCGCCGCCGGTGCCGCCCGCGCCCCAGCAGGTCGCGGACTGGGTGGTGGAGCGCTGGGTCGACCCCGACTGGTACGAGGTCCAGCAGAGTGACGACCCGTGCCCGTCGCCGGGCCTTCCGGTGGTCATCCCGGTGACCGCGAAGAGCGTGCTGATCGGGCGCCCCTCCAAGAGCCGTGGCATCACCCCGGAGATCGACTGTGGCGAGGACACCGGCGTGAGCCGCCGTCAGGCCCAGCTGACCACCGACGGCCAGCGCTGGTGGGTGGAAGACCTCCAGTCCTCCAACGGCACCTTCGTCGCCCCCTCCTCCGGCCCTCTCCCCGAAGACCCCATCCCCCCGGGCCAACGCCACGAACTGGACAGCGACGACCGCGTCTACGTAGGCGCCTGGACCCGCCTCGTAGTACGCAAGGCAACCCCCGAAGAACAAGCCGGCCAGGCCTGATTTCAGCTCTGCAACCTGGACTTAGATACTTTTAAGTCCAGGTTGTGGTAATAACCTGGACTTAGAGGAGAAGGAGTCCAGGTTTGAGCCAGCAGATAACAGCAATCTGGAGCTCGAGTCCAGAAGCTTATGGACCGCGCAAGCACAGACGACCCTGTGAATATTCGGCGTACGTCCCTGACCATCTAACGACCCACGCGCTGGACCTGAGCGCAGAACTGGCCGCCGACGTAGCAGACACTGAGCGAGCCCTGGCGACTTTCAGCAGCGTCGGCAAGCACAACTTGGAGCAGCTCGCGCGTTTTCTGCTCCGCGCCGAGGCGGTCGCGTCCTCGAAGATCGAAGGCCTTCAAGTCAACAGCAGGCGACTGGCCAGGCATGAGGCCCGCGTGGCCGCCGGCATACCTGACCGTGACTCGACGGCCGACGCCGTCCTGGGCAACGTGCAAGCCATGAGTCTTGCGGTCAACTCGGTCGCGACAGCTGACAGCATCGAGGTACAACACCTCCTGGACATCCACGCCGCGCTGATGGAGCGCTCTGACCAACCGGAGATCGCGGGTCGGTTGCGCACCAAGCAGAACTGGATCGGCGGGAACGACTTCAACCCCTGTCAAGCGGCATTCGTGCCTCCGCCGCCCGAGTATGTCGTCGAACTGCTCGACGACCTCTGCGCATTCGTCAATCGCGATGATCTGCCAGGGACCGTTCAAGCTGGACTCGCGCACGCGCAGTTCGAGACGATCCACCCCTTCGGGGACGGGAACGGCAGAACCGGCCGAGCGCTCATCCAGGTCGTCCTGAGACGGAGAGGACTCGCGACGGGCTTCGTACCACCGATCAGCCTGGCCCTCGCGACGCGGGCAAGCGCTTATGTCGAAGGGCTGTCGAAGTTCCGGTACGTCGGCACCGCCGACAGTCCGGAAGCCTCCGCCGGGATCCGCGACTGGCTGGATGTCTTTCTGACCGCCACCCGTCGCGCAACCACCGATGCGGGAGCTCTGCAGTCCAGACTCGAGGTTCTCGAGGCAGACTGGCGCGAGGTGGTACACCCCAGAGCCAACAGCGCGACTGACCGCCTGCTGGCAGAACTGATCGCAAATCCGGTCATCACGGCTGAAGACATCGCCCGTCTGACCGGCGCAAGTAGGTCTGCCGCGTTCGCGGCCGCCGACACTCTGGTCACCGCGGGCGTCCTCCGCACCGTTGGCGACCAGCAGAGGTATCGCTTGCTCGAGGCACCCCGCGTGTTTGAGGTGCTGACCGACTATGAGCGGGCGTCAGCCACCGACTCAGGCGATACCAAAGAGGAGCAGCCGAAGCGCGCCGTCCCCTACCGCCAGCCGAAGTCCTAGACGAGCCGGTGGCTTCAACCAGTTTTCCCTATTGCGGAAGGAAGCTCGCCGCTATTGGTCCTAGCTTGGAAGCATGACGAACAGCAGCGAGGTTGAGGCCTTCCGGATCGAGATTCCTCAGGGTGAGGTGGACGATCTTCGGGCGCGGTTGCGGAACACGAGGTGGCCGGTGACGCCGCGGGTGGACGACTGGAGTCGTGGCGTCCCGGTGAGCTACCTCAAGGAACTGGCGGAGTACTGGGCGGACGGGTACGACTGGCGCGCCCAGGAGGCGGCGCTGAACGAGATCCCTCAGTTCACCACCGAGATCAACGGCCAGCGGATCCACTTCTTCCACCAGCGTTCGCCCGAGCCGGACGCGAAGGCGCTGATCCTGACGCACGGCTGGCCCGGTTCGCCGATCGAGTTCCAGCGGCTGATCGGCCCGCTGAGCGATCCCCGCGCACACGGCGGCGACCCGGCCGACGCGTTCCACGTCGTCGTACCGTCGCTGCCCGGGTACGGGTTCTCCACTCCGATGGGCGAAGCGGGGTTCAACCTGTTCGGTGTCGCGATGGCCTGGGCCGAGTTGATGAAGCGCCTCGGCTACGACCGGTACGCCGCGCACGGGACCGACGCCGGCTCGGGTGTCGTGGGGATGCTGCCGATGGTCGACCCGGAACACGTGACGGGTGTGCACCTGGCCGGGCTGGCCGGGGGTACGCCGTTCGGCGACCCGCTCCCACTGGAGGGCCTCTCGGACAGCGACCGGGCGCGCGGCGAGACGTTCAACCGGATGCTCGACGAAGGATTCGGTTACCTCGTGCTGCAGTCGACCCGCCCGCAGACGCTGGCCTACGCCCTCAACGACTCCCCCGTCGGGCAGCTCGCCTGGATCGTGGAGAAGTTCGCCGAGTGGACCGACCCACTGGCCAAGCTCCCCGAGGAAGCGGTCGATCGCGACCAACTGCTCACCAACATCAGCCTGTACTGGTTCACCGGCTCGGGCGCATCGACCGCGCATGCCGTGTACGACGGAATGCAGGCGTGGAAGGCTTTCGTCGCCCAACAGGAGTCGGCCGGTTCCGAAGGCTGGGGATCCGACGAGGGTGACGGCGGGTCCGGGGACTGGGGTGCGGTCGCCGGGCCGCCGACCGGGGTGGCAGTGTTCGGCGCCGAGACGGCGATCAAGAGCATCATCGACCCCGAAGGCAAGATCGAGCACTGGAACGAGTACGAGCGCGGCGGGCACTTCGCCGCGATGGAGGTCCCCGATCTGCTGACCGACGACCTCCGGACCTTCTTCCGTCCCTTGCGCTGACTACCTGTCGGCCTCGGTCCAAGCCGGAGCCGGCCGGAAGCAGAGCAGTTCGATCAGGGCGGTCCCGGCGACGATCGGGATCGCCCAGATCCATGGATGATCCGGCGCGCTGATCACCAGAATCGCTGTCCACAAAGCGATCCAGCTGCCGCCGTAGCCGCGGAGCACCCCGCGGTACCAGAGACCACCGGGTGCTTCCGCGGCTCGCTGGCCGAGGTAGACGAACAGGTACGACGCGATCGAGATCGGCCAGAACATCCACAGCCGGGCCCAGTCGCTGGGCACCATCACCAGCGCGGAGACACAGAGCAGGGCGATCGCCCAGTGGTAGCTCTCACCGACCCAGTTGAGGCGGCGCGCCTTCAGCGTGAAGACGATCGCGAACGGCCCGAGTACTACGGCGACGGCTCCTGCGGCGACGTGCAGGATCAGCGCGATGTCACGCATCGCTGGTTTCCCCCTCGGCTCCGGCCGGACGACCAGAGGTGACTGATATGTCACGGAATCATAGGGGTCACCGCTGCCGCCGTCTGCCCCTGGAAGCCTGCCATTTCCAGCAGCTTTCCCGGCCCCGGGAACAGCAGCCTTTCCCGGCCTCGGGGCAGACGGCGGCGAGGATCAGCCGGCCGGGTAGCTGAGCACCAGCCGGACCTCGTGGTTGCGGTAGCCGAGCCTCTCGAAGCACGCCGCCATCGGCTTGTTCGTCAGGTCGGTGTCAGCCCTGATCCGCTCCGCGCCGGTCCCCACCAGGAGGTGCGTGATCTCCGCGAGCAGGTCGTCGCTGTACCTGTTGCCGCGGTGTTCTGCCAGCACGCCGAGGTACCCGACGACCGGGCCGCCGTTGTTCGCCGAAGGCAGCGCGAACCCCACCAGCTCGCCGGCCGCGTCGTACGCGAGTCGCCACCAGGAGCGGTCACCCGGCATGGACTGGTAGATCTCCAGGTCCTGCCGGGCGGCGCCCTCCGCGCCGAGCCGGGCGACATCCCGCGCGGTCGCGGCGTCGAGGCTGCCCTTGATCACCCGGGTGAACACGTCGACGAACGGCTCGTCGTCGGCCGGCTCGAACCGCAACCGGCTCGACCTCACCGGCAGCCCGTACTCCGGGAGCCACTCGTAGCGCAGGCGTTCCGTGCGTTCGGACAGCCCGGCCGCGGCAGCAGCCTTGAGCCGCGGCTCCAGCTCCGCAACGACGTCCGGGCGATCGCGCCAGCCGTTAGGCAGGAAGATGTGGTACTCCGGCGGTTCCGCGTCGGCCGGGAACTCGGTCAGGGTGTGCCGGATCAGCTCGGTCCAGACGGCGACCCGGTCGGCACCGGGGACGCAGTACAGGCCGTCGATGCTGAAGGGGTGGTCGAACTGCTCCATGCCCCACCAGATGGACAGGCCGACGATCCGGCCGTCCTGCTCGGCGACCCAGGACCAGTCGTAGCGGTACGCGCCCGACGCGATGTACTGGTCGAAGCGTTCCCTCGTGACGGTGTTGAGCGACTGCTCGGCGATCAGGGTGTGGATGGTGTCGAGATCGGTCTCGACGGCGGTACGGATCTTCACGAATCCTCCAGAAGGAGGCGCCGGGCTCCGCTCAGTGCGAGCTGGACGAGCGGAACCGGTGCGCCGGACTACACGATGTGCTGTTCATCGGTCGCTCCTTCCACTCGGGCTCGTTCTCGCTGCCGAGGAGATTAGGTCCGCAGAGGGTCATAGTCCACCGATTATTCACAGCTGGGATGTGCCGCCGCCGCACCGACGACCACTACGCATCCTGCTGCGAGGGGGACGAGCAGTCCTGAGATGATTCCCCGGTGACGGTACCGGTCAGAGGTCAAGGCCTGTCGGGCATCAGGGAGCTCGTGCTCGGTCAGTTCGAGGTGAGCTGGGCGCTGTTCGAGTACCACCTGCAGCGGCTGACCCCTGACGATCTGCTCTGGGAGCCCGCGGCGCTGTGCTGGACGGTCCGGCCGGACGCCGCGGGCACCTGGCAGGCCGACTGGTCGGACGACGCGCTCGACCCGATCCCGGTACCGACGATCGGCTGGCTCAGCTGGCATGTCGGCTGGTGGTGGACCACCGCCATCGCCCACGCCCGGGGCGTCCTACCGCCTGAGCGGGCCGCAGTGCGCTGGCCCGGCGACCTGGCCGGAACGCTGCACTGGATGCGCGTACTGCGCGACGAGTGGACCCACGTCCTGGAAGACGCCGACGACAGCTGGCTGGCCAAGCCGGTCGCATTTCCCTGGCCACCCGAGTCCGGCCGCTCGGTCGCCGACCTGTTCGCCTGGGTGAACGTCGAGCTCACGAAGAACGCCGCTGAGATAGGCCAACTCCGCCTGATCCGAGCCGCTGACCCTGAGGCCCTGGCCGGCTAGTACGCCTGGCGGGGCTCGGTCAGGCAGGGACGGCGATGGTTGCCAGGGCATCCGTCAGCCGCTGGAGGTGAGGCGGCGGCGACTCGAGCAGCGGAAGGCGCACGGTCGCGTGCGGGATGATCCCGAGCTCCGCCAGAGCGGCCTTGGCCATCACGGCCCCTTGGGAGGTGCGCATGATGGCGTCCACCAAGGGAATCAGCGAACCTTGGATCGCCCTCGCCGAGTCGAGGTCGCCGCCGCGAACCGCTCGGATGAGCTCGGCATTGCGGTCGGCAACGACATTGCCCACGACGCTGACCACACCGGTGGCGCCGCACGCGAGGTACGGCAGGTTGAGTTCATCGATGCCGCAGTAGTAGGCCAGCGATGTACGGGCCATCACGGACATCGCTTCGAACAAGTCGCCCTTGGCGTCCTTGACCGCTCGGATCCGGGGGTGGCCGGCGAGTTCGATGAGCGTGGGCGCATCCATCGCGATCCCTGTGCGTGCGGGGACGTCGTACAGCATCACGGGTAGCTCGGTCGCATCGGCCACCGCCACGCAATGGGCCACCACCCCGGCCTGGGTCGGCCTCGAGTAGTAGGGGCAGACGAGCAGCAGCGCATCCGCCCCGGCAGCCTCGGCCTCACGGGACCGTTGAATGCTGACGGCCGTGTCGTAGGTGCCGATACCGGCGATCACGCGAGCTCGGTTCTTCGATCGAGCCGCCACGGCACCGACCAGCCGGGCTGCCTCGGCTTCGGTCAGGGTGGGCGATTCACCGGTGGTCCCGCCGACGACGATGCCGTCGCACCCTGTGGTCAGCAGGTGGTCGACGAGGTTGGCGAGACCAGGTTCGCTGATCGTGCCGTCCGGATGCATCGGGGTCACCACGGCGACGAGGTTGGAGCCGAAGAGTTGGTCAGCAGAGTCCTGCAGGTCGGTCATGGCTGCGATCCTGCCTCGGCCCGATAGGTGCGGTCCAGCGATGCTTTCTTGCCGGTATTGCGTAGTCTGCCTTCATGATTGAGGTCGGTGCTTTGCGGGCGTTGCGGTCGGTGGCTGCTCTCGGGACGCTGGCGCGAGCGGCCGATGAACTCGGGTTCACGTCCTCGGCGGTGTCCCAGCAGCTCAAGCGGCTGGAACGCCAGGTCAGTGTGCCGGTGCTCGCGCCGGCGGGACGCGGGGTCGTGCTCACTCCGGCCGGGCAGGCCATCGTCGACTCAGCGCCCGAAGTGTTCCAGGCGCTGGAGCGCTGCGCCGAAGCGGCCCAGTCAGTCTCGGAAGGCGCGCCGCGGGGCATCCTCCGCGTGGTTGCCTTCTCGACCGCTGTCCGCGGGCTGCTCGCGCCCACCCTTCCGCGCCTGTCGACGCGCTGCCCGGACCTCCGCGTGCACATCACCGAGCAGGACCCCGATCAAGCCCTCCACAGCGTCGATGCCGGTACCGCCGACCTTGCCCTCGTCCACGACGCCGACGGGCTGCCGGCCCCGCTGCCAGCGTCCCTGACCCAGCGCCACCTGCACACCGACGTCGGTGACGTCGTGATGAGCCGGACGCATCCGCTCGCACGGCTCGACCGGCCACTCGCCGGATCCGATCTGGCCGGCCACGCGTGGGTGACGAGCCCGCCCGGCTCGGTGTGCCACCAATGGTTCCGCCGCCTGTTCGCCGACGTGCCCGAAGACCCCGACGTACGCCACCTGATCGACGACTTCGCCACCCAACTGTCCCTGGTCGCCTCAGGGGACGTTCTCGCGCTGATCCCCCGCCTGGCTCGCCCACCCTTGGGAGAAGACCTCGTCTCCCGCCCACTCCGACGCCAACCAAAGCGCGAGGTCCACGCCGCCTGGCGCCACAGCGCCAACGCCAGCCCAGCTATCCAAGCACTCCTGGCGGAGTGCGAAGGTCCGCATTAGCCGCAAGCCACCACGCCTGACCGCGTCCTACCCGATTGCCGCATCGAGCCTCGCGACCGCCTTCACCGCCTCCAACAAGAAGGCGGTCCCGGGTTGGAACCCGGGACCGCCCTTGTCTTGCGGGACTTCAGGGAATCAGAAGTCCATGCCGCCCATGTCGGGGGCACCGCCCTGGGCGGCACCGGCCTTCTCGGGCTTGTCGGCGATGACTGCCTCGGTGGTGAGGAACAGCGCCGCGATCGAGGCTGCGTTCTGCAGCGCCGAACGGGTGACCTTGGCAGGGTCGATGATGCCGGTGGCGATCAGGTCGACGTACTCACCGGTCGCGGCGTTCAGACCGTGACCCGGCTCGAGGTTGCGAACCTTCTCCACCACGACGCCGCCCTCGAGGCCGGCGTTCACGGCGATCTGCTTCAACGGCGCCTCGACCGCGGACCGCACGATGGCGGCACCGGTGGCCTCGTCACCCTCGAGCTCCAGCTTCTCGAACGCGATCACGCTCGCCTGCAGCAGCGCCACGCCGCCACCGGCGACGATGCCCTCCTCGACGGCCGCCTTCGCGTTGCGAACGGCGTCCTCGATGCGGTGCTTGCGCTCCTTCAGCTCGACCTCGGTGGCCGCGCCGACCTTGATCACCGCAACGCCACCGGCCAGCTTGGCCAGCCGCTCCTGCAGCTTCTCGCGGTCGTAGTCGGAGTCCGACTTCTCGATCTCGGCGCGGATCTGGTTGACCCGGCCGGAGATCTGGTCGGCGTCGCCCTGGCCCTCGACGATGGTCGTCTCGTCCTTGGTGACGACGATCTTGCGAGCCTGGCCGAGCAGCTCCACGTCCACGGAGTCGAGCTTGAGGCCGACCTCCTCGGAGATCACCTCGCCGCCGGCGAGGACGGCGATGTCGACGAGCATGGCCTTGCGGCGGTCACCGAAGCCCGGCGCCTTGACGGCGACGGTCTTGAAGGTGCCCTTGATCTTGTTCACGACCAGGGTCGCCAGGGCCTCGCCCTCGATGTCCTCGGCGATGATGGCCAGCGGCTTGCCGGTCTGCATCACCTTCTCCAGCACCGGGACCAGGTCCTTGATGCTGGAGATCTTGCTGTTCACGATCAGGATGTACGGGTCGTCGAGGACCGCTTCCATCCGCTCGGTGTCCGTCACGAAGTACGGCGAGATGTATCCCTTGTCGAAGCGCATACCCTCGGTGAGCTCGAGCTCGAGACCGAAGGTGTTGCTCTCCTCGACGGTGATGACACCTTCCTTGCCGACCTTGTCCATCGCCTCGGCGATGATCTGGCCGACCTGGCTGTCCGCGGCGGAGATCGAGGCGGTGGCCGCGATCTGCTCACGGGTCTCGACGGGCTTCGCGAGCGCCAGCAACTGCTCGCTGACGGCCTCGACAGCCTTCTCGATGCCCTTCTTCAGGCCCATCGGGTTGGCGCCGGCGGCAACGTTGCGCAGACCCTCGCGAACGAGAGCCTGAGCCAGCACGGTGGCGGTGGTGGTGCCGTCACCCGCGACGTCGTCGGTCTTCTTGGCAACTTCCTTGACGAGCTCGGCCCCGATCTTCTCGTACGGGTCCTCGAGCTCGATCTCCTTGGCGATGGAGACACCGTCGTTGGTGATCGTGGGGGCGCCCCACTTCTTCTCCAGCACGACGTTGCGACCCTTGGGGCCGAGCGTCACCTTCACGGCGTCGGCGAGGGTGTTCATACCCCGCTCGAGGCCACGGCGCGCCTCTTCATTGAAAGAAATCAGCTTGGGCATTCTCCGCGAGTCCTCCCGCGTCGAGTTTTTGGTTCAGCCGGCCGGATGCCCGCGACGGACGGTACTTTCGGTGCGGCGGTCACGTCCCGCCACCCCTCCGGTACCTCATCGAGGCCGTCTATGGTCACACTTCCCGGGCGTGGGTGGTTATCACTCTCGCCCGGCGAGTGCTAACCAAGTATTAGCACTCGACCCAAACGAGTGCAAGCCAGCCCGCGCCCAGGGGCCGGCTCGCGATCAGCCCGCGGCGGGCGCCTGCGCCGGGCCGATGACGATGATCCGGACACCGGTCTCGGTCCGCGGCTGGTGCCGGCTGCCGGCCCGGTAGTACAGGTACGTCCCCGCCGGGTAGGCCCGGCCGTGGTCGAGCAGTTCGCCCGACGCGACGTAGATCAACTCGTCCCGATCGTGCACGTCGATCTCCGGCCAGGTGATCCCGGCCTCGAGATCGAAGGCGCGGACCAGCACCTGCCCGCTGGACGGTAGGGCCCGGCGGACGATGCCCGGCGCCACCGGGCTGGTTTCGGCGTCATCGAGAAAGACTGCTTCAGGTTCGTTCGACATGCCCCGAACCTCGCATCACAGCTGGTCCGGCGACAGTCTCGTCCCGGTCCCTCACCGGACGCATCCGGTCACGCCAGGCGCAGTACGGTGACCGCATGCTGGAGGTGCGCCCGGCCGGGCCGGACTCGTGGGACGACGTGGCGATGGTGATGGGCGAGCGTGGCGACCCGGCCCGGTGCTTCTGTCAGTATTTCCGGCTTCGCGGCCGGCAATGGTCGGACGGGACCCCGGACAGCCACCGGCAGGCGTTGCGATCCCAGGTCTGTGACGCGGAGCAACGACCCGGCGTTCTCGCGTACGACGGGACCACGCCGGTCGGCTGGTGCGCGGTCGCCCCGCGGACGTCGTACCCACGGGTCGTCGCCTCACCCAACTGGCGCACCGACCGGCCGGAGGCGTGGGTGATCACGTGCTTCGTCGTACCGGTGGGCCGCCGGCGCCAGGGCGTCGCGCGGGGACTGGCCGGCGGCGCTGTCGACCTGGCCCGCTCGTACGGCGCCACCGTTGTCGAGGGCTGTGCCGTCGACACCTCCACGACCAACCGCATTCCCTCGGCCGACCTCTATCGCGGCCCGTTGTCCGTCTTCCTCGACGCAGGCTTCACCGAGGTCAGCCGCACCAGCCCGCAGTGGGTCCTGGTCCGCAAGACTCTCTAGGAGGCCAACCGGGCGATCAGATACTTCGGGGCGGTCAGGCGCCAGGCTTCGGTGATGAGCTCGCGAAGCTCTTGATCGTCGGCCGCGGCGACCTTGACGTCCAGCCAGGCGAAGCGGCCGGACGCCCAGGATGGTGAGAACACCTCGGGGTCCTCGGCCACCAGGGCCTCCTGCTCCTCACGCAGCGCCTTGAGGAGCAGTCTGGTCTCGTCCTCGGACATGTACGCGAAGCTCTTGTTGCGCACCTTGAAGACCGGCTGTCCTGCCCAGCCCTCGTGTTCCTCGACCCCCGGCAGCCCCAGCACGACCTTCTGCAGCACGTCGACGTCCATCCTTCGACGGTAAGCGGCCCCACCGACATTTATGAGCCCGCGACGGTGATCTTCCCCGTCGTGCCGATCCCACTCCGGTCAGGAGTACGTCGACAGCTACGTCCCGGACCTGCCGACCTGGCGGCGCGGCGAGCTGCGGTTCATGCTCGGCCGGCTGCACCGCCAGCAAGGTGAAGCGCGGCAAGGGGACGCAGTACCGGTCGTGGCAGAGTTCGGCACGGATCTCGGGCCGCGGTCGGCATCCTCGGCCGAGGCCTTTCTGGCCTGGTGCCAGGGCATTCTGGTCCGTGCGACCGACCCGGACGGGGCGGTGGAGCGCCTCGCCCACGTGCGCAGGGAGTTCCTTCGGCTCGGCCTTCCCTACGAGGCCGCCCGCGCGGCCGAGCGCCTGGCCGAGTGGACCGACCCGGCGATGTTGCTCGACGTCCTGGGGATCTACACGGGACTCGGGGCCGAGATCGATGCCGCGCGCGTACGCCGTACGCTCCGGCGGCTCGGCATCGCGGTACGGTCCGGTCGCGGCGGACGCCGCTCGTACGGCACCGACCTCTCACCCCGCGAGCGCGAAGTCGCTCTTCTCGCGGCCGCCGGCCGGACGAACGCCGAGATCGCCGACCGCCTGTTCGTCTCCACTCGCACGGTCGAAAGCCACGTGGCCAGTGCGCTGCGCAAGCTGGGCGGCCGCACCCGCCGAGACCTCAAGGTGTTGCTTCCAGGCTGAGTCAGCTGTTGCGGGTGGCGATCATCAACAAGCGATCGCCCGTTCCGTGAGCTGAAAGTCGTCAGGGGCGGGTGATCAGGGTCCCAGACTTCCCAGCAAATGGATTCTGGTCCGCCGGACGACTAGACCCGCGCGATGAACTTGATCTCGAGGAGTTGCTCGGGGAAGGCCAACCGGGTGACACCGACCAGCGTGCTCGCCACCTGGGGATCCTCCCGCCGGTAGGCCGCCTTGCGCACCGGGCCCGCCACCGCGAAGGCCGCGTCGATGTCGAGCACGTAGAGGACTTCCTCGACCACGTCGTCGAGCGAGGCACCGAAACGGCGCAGCAACTCCTCGGCGTTCAGGTAGGTCTGGCGCATCTGCTCACCCATCGCAGAGAAGTCCGTCACCGCGCCGTGCTCGTCGACCGGCGCCGGCGCCACCAGGTCGCTGCCCTGGTGGGACAACTGCCCCGAGAGGTAGATGGTGTCCCCACGCTTGATCGCCTGCACGTAGCCGTAGGCGTCCTCCCACGGAACCCCGAGGTTCTCCACTCGTGTACTGGTCACGTCGCTCCCAACGGAGAAGGCGAATGTCGAATCAACCGTAGGAGCCGTGCACCTGCTGTCACCAGGGATGGCGATGCCAAAGTGAGCAAGGATGGTGCCATGTCCGAACTGACGGTCGCGATCCTCGCCGTACCGCGCGTCATCACGCTCGACCTCGGCGCCCGCCGCCTGCTGGAGGAGTCGGACTGGTCGGTCGAGCGGATCGCGTCCGCCACCGGCTTCGGCACCGCCGCGAACTTCCGCTCGGCCTTCCGCCGCGAGGTCGGCACCACCCCCAGCACCTACCGGAAATCGTCCGGCACGAGCCAGGTGGACGAGGCGTGACGGCCGGCGAGTGTGAGGTCACGGTCGAGCGGGACCTCACATACGCGACCGTCGACGATCAGGATCTGCGCCTCGACATCTACCGTCCAACCCAGCCCGGTACGCCAGTCGCCGTGTACGCACACGGCGGCGGGTGGAGCATGGGAGACAAGGGCCAGGACGGCTCCAAACGACTCGCCCCGCTGGCCGCGTACGGCGTGACCGTGGTCTCTGTGGACTACCGACTGGCCCCACGCGCGGTCTTCCCCCAGCAACTGCACGACCTCAAAGGAGCCGTGCGCTGGCTGCGGGCGCATGGGCCGAGCCTCAGGCTCTCGACCGAGCGCATCGGGATGTGGGGTGCTTCGGCGGGCGCCTATCTCGGGTCCTTGCTGGCCCTGTCCGACGGCAACAGCGAACTGGAGGGTGCAGTCGGCGGAAACCCCGACCAGCCCAGCGCAGTACAGGCTGTGGTGCATTGGTTCGGGCAGACGGATCTGGCAGCGTCGGCGGCGCGCAGTGAACTGGAGGCGCGGCTGCTGCCGTTCCGGTTCGAGGCAGACCTGCTGGGTACGGCCGATCCGGCCCAGCTGGCCGACCGGGCCCTGGAGCTCAGTCTGCTGACGCGGGTCTCACCGCAGGCGCCGCCGTTCCTCATCGTCCACGGCGACCGCGACCGGATCGTTCCTCCCGCGGAGGGTTTCGCCCTGCACGACGCACTCGCCAGGGCCGGCGTCCGGAGCCGCTTCGAGCTGCTGGCAGGCGCCGGGCATGAGGATGCGGAGTTCGACAGCCCGGCGAACCTCGCGACCACGGCCGCCTGGTTGCGCGCGGTACTGGGCTGATCCGGCGCTACGGCTGCGCGCAGTACTGCGCTGACCCCGACGGCCAGGGCCGCTCGTCCAGCTGGGCGATCAGGTACTTCGGGGCGGTGAGGCGCCACCCCTCGTGCTCCTCGACCCCGGGCAGCTCGAGCATCAGCTTCTGCACAGCCGCGGCATCCATGCCCCGACGGCAAGACCCGGCACCGACAAACCTGACGAAAGTCGTCAGGGGCGCCGACGACCGGCGCTGACCGGGGTCAGGGATGGGACCAGGGTCGGGTCGGTACCGATCCTGATGTGGACAGGGGCCTGCGTGCAGCAACCTTATGGACATGACGAACTCCACCGCACCCTTCTCGAACCTGTCCGGCAAGACCCTTCGCCGATCACGCGACCAGCGGATGCTCTCGGGCGTCTCAGGCGGCCTCGCTGAGTACTTCAGCATCGACGCCACGCTCGTCCGGCTCGCCATCGTCGGCCTGACCCTGATCACCGGTGGTACCGCGCTGATCGGCTACGTGATCGCGTGGATCGTGATGCCGGAGGCCGACGGCAAGGCCGTCTGGCAGAACGTCCAGCAGAACCACCAGCAGTCCAACCCCGAGTCGGACATCGCCGCCCGGATCTATGACGACAAGCCGCCGGCGGCCTGACGGTCCCTGCACGGCAGCAAGCTGACCAGCCTCCTGATAGGCCCGAGGCGCCATCACCCTGCTGCCGTGCAGTCCGTCCCCCGGCCGTCTCAGGCCGATCCGCCTGAGACGGCACCATCCAAAATCCGAACCAGCCAAATCCCAGGCAGCCAACCCCAACCAACCAGCCCGAAGTGGTGCCACACTGCTCCGGTGCAGACCCAAGAGGGCGTCACTCGCTGCCCCCAGTGCGCCCAGCAGATCCGCCTTACCGGCGCTACGTCACCTGGTGCGAAAAGTGCGACTGGAACGTCGATCCGTCGTCGGCTGAAGCCGACCAGCCCCTCTGGCGACAACGGCTCGAGCAAAGGCTCGCCGACACCCTGTACCGCGAACTCGAGCGCGGCAGCATCCACCGCCCCGGCTGGGACGCCGCCCGGCTCGGGGCATACCTGCTGTCGGCAGTAGTCCTCCTTCTTCCCCTGGTCGGCCTTCTCGGCGGTATCGCCCTGCTGACCTTCTACCGCCCGCTCTGGCTCAGCATCCCGCTGTCCGTGATGCCGTTCGGCATGGCGGTCCTCCTCCGTCCCCGCGCCCACCGGCTGGACCCGGACGCCCACCTCCTGTACCGCGAGCAGGCACCCGCCCTGTTCGCGCTGCTGGACGAGATCGCCGAGGCCATCGGGACCAAGCCGATCGCAGCCGTGGCGGTCGACGCGGAGCCGAACATCTGGTTCGCCGGGATCGGCTGGCGCTTCCGTCCGGTGATCGGTATCGGCCTGCCGCTCTGGACCGGCCTCGGGCCGCAAGAGCGGGTCGCGATCCTCGCGCACGAACTCGGGCACGGTAAGAACGCCGACGCCCGGCACGGCTGGGTGGTCGGCGCGGCCGCTCAGGTGCTCGACGAGCTCCAGAAGACCTTCAGCGAACAGCCGTACGACCGGTACCGCGATGACATCGCGACTGAGATGTGGATGGATCAGACCCCGGCCCTCGTCACCAGGATCCTGAACGCCGTCATCGGTGGCGCGGCGCGCAGCTATGCCTGGCTGCTGGAGATGGTGAACTTCCGCAGCAACCAGCGGGCCGAGTACCTCGCGGACCGCAAGGCGGCCGAGATCGCCGGCTCCGACGCGACCACCTGGGCACTGGAGCGGACCCTGCTCGCCGAATCCTCCTGCCGGGCACTCGAGCGCGCCCTGCGTTTCGACAAGGACGTGGAGCCGCTGGAAGCGGTACGCCGGGCTGCCGCCGAGGTGCCTGTCCGCGAGATCGAGCGGCAGGTCCGGCTCAGCCGGCTGCGCGACACCCGGATCGACTCGACCCACCCGCCGACGTACCTGCGCACGAGGTTGGTCCCGGACCAGGCCTGCCCAGCACGCGCTCGTAGTACTGGGCACGGACCAGGCTCGGGCCATCGACCAGGAGCTGAAGCCGACGGCCGAGGCTGTGCTCAAGGAGTTGCGGCAGGAGTTGCCGCGCTAGACCTTGAGGGTCTTCTTGGCTGCGACTGCTACCGCGACGTCGGGGTGGTCGGCGAAGACGCCATCAATGCCGGTGGCGGCGAAGCGGTCCAGTTCACCAGCGAGGTCGAGGCCGGTCGGGAGGAAGCGGCGCTCCGCGCGGAAGGTCCAGGGCTGGACCGAGAGGCCGGCGCGGTGTGCCTGGTCCACCAGGGGGGTCGGCTCGCCGAGGCACCCGTTCGCGGTCCGCGGGATGACCAGGTCCTTGTGCGGTGCCAGCACCTGCGCGTACGTCGAGATCTCGCGCAGCCCGGCGGGTTCGATCAGGTCGGCGAAAGTCCGGCTGTCGCCGTGCCGGAGGAAGTCGTTGGGCGCGCTCTCGGAGTCCACGAGTTGCACCAGCGGGACCTCCGTCATCACCGACAGGCGGCGCAGGCTCGTCGGCTCGAACGACTGGATCATCACCTCGCCCGTGTGCAGGCTGAGGGCGTCCAGGCGTTCCGCGAGCAGTTCCTCCAGCGGCAGCCCGAGGCGGCGGAAGTACGCCGGGTGCTTGATCTCCGGGATCACCCCGATCGGGCGGCCGAGCCGGGCCGACTCCTGCCGGGCCAGCGCGACCACGTCGTCGAAGGTCGGGACCGCCTCGCGTCCGTCGTACGCCGTGTTGGCCACACGGAGGGCGGGCATCCGTTCCCGGGCCCGGAGGGTGCTGAGCTCGGCGTAGGTGAAGTCCTCGACGAACCACCCGGTGACCGCGGTGCCGTCGATGATCTTGGTGATCCTGCGGTCCGCGAACACCGCGTGCTCCGCGACGTCCGTGGTACCGGAGATCTCGTTCTCGTGCCGGGCGACCAGGACGCCGTCGAGCGTGGCGACCAGGTCGGGTTCCAGGTAGTCGGCCCCCAGGGCCGCAGCCAGGCGGTACGCCGCCGGCGTGTGTTCCGGGCGGTAGCCACTCGCTCCCCGATGCGCGATCACCAGCATGGAGCCAGCACAGGCGGTGCAGGTGGCGGCCCGGGAACTCGTTGCCCAACGCAAGATGAAGCCGGAACACCAAGTGTGTTCTCCCGGTCTCGGTCGGCTACCGCCTGGGAAGTGACCGTCCGGCGCTCGGGAGACCTTTTATTCGAATGCTTTTGTCGGTGGGCACGCCTAGCCTCGAAGGGTTATGAGACAACTTCCCGTCGCCGACCCCGGCACACCTGATCACCGCTCGCCGGCCCGCTACCTGCTGTGGGTGGCCAGCGGTCAGAAGGCCACGCTCCTGGGCGGGATGGCGTTCGGCATCCTCTGGATGGGAGCGCAGGCGTTCGTGCCGGCGATCCTCGGCAAGGCGATCGACCAGGGCATCGCCGCGGGCGACACCGAGCGGCTGCTGCTGTGGACCACCGCGCTGTTCGCGGTCGGCGTGCTGCAGGCGCTCGCGGGCATCATGCGGCACCGGTTCGCGGTGGTGAACTGGCTGAGCGGCGCCTACCGCACGGTCCAGGTCGTCACCCGCAAGTCGGCCGACCTCGGCGCCACGCTGCCGAAGAACCTGGCCACCGGTGAGGTGGTCAGCGTCGGCGCCAGCGACCTGGCGTACATCGGGAACGTGCTCGAGGTGGTCGCCCGGTTCGCCGGCGCGATCGTCGCCTTCGTCGTGGTCGCGGTGATCCTGCTCTCCTCGTCGACCCTGCTCGGCCTGGTCGTGCTGATCGGCGTGCCCGTGATGCTGTTCTGCCTGGGCCCGATGCTGCGGCCGCTGCACAAGCGGCAGTCCGCGCACCGCGAGGCGGTCGGCGAGCTGAACTCGCTCGGCTCCGACATCGTGGCCGGCCTGCGGGTGCTGCGCGGGATCGGCGGCGAGGACTCGTTCTCCACGCGGTACCGGCGCGAGTCGCAGCTGGTTCGCGGCGCGGGTGTGAGGGTGGCCCGGATCCAGTCGGTGCTCGATGCCGCCCAGGTGTTCCTGCCCGGCATCTTCATCGTGATCGTGGTCGGTCTCGGCGCGCACTTCGCGCTCCGAGGCGAGCTGAGCGCGGGCACGCTGGTCGCCTTCTACGGCTACGCCACCTTCCTGGTGATGCCGCTGCGGACCGCGACCGAGGCCGCCGACAAGCTGATGCGCGGCCTCGTCGCAGCCCGCCGGGTGAACCGGGTGCTGTCGCTGACCTCCGACATCGTCGACCCGGCGACCCCGGTCGGCCTGCCGGATCGTGGCGACCTGGTCGACCCCGTCTCCGGCATCCGTGCCCGCGACGGCCTGCTGACCGCGATCGTCTCGGCCGAGCCCGACCGCGCCGCCGTGCTGGCCGACCGCCTCGGCCGGTACGACGACACCAGTGAGGTCCGGTACGGCGGGGTCACGCTGGCGAGCGCGACCCGTGCGGACGTGCGCGGGCGGATCTTCGTCAGCGACACCGGCGCCCAGATGTTCACCGGGACGCTGCGCGAGGAGCTCGACCCGGACGGCCGGCGCAGCGACGAGGAGTTGATGGCCGCGATGCGTACCGCGTCGGCCGAGGACGTGCTCGTCGCGCTGACCGACGGACTCGACTCCACGGTCGAGGAGAAGGGCCGCTCGTTCTCCGGTGGACAGCGGCAGCGACTCGTTCTCGTTCGCGCGCTGCTGGCCGACCCGTCGGTGCTCGTGCTGGTGGAGCCGACTTCCGCGGTCGACGCGCACACCGAGGCTCGGATCGCGGACCGGCTCCGGGAGCACCGTGCCGGGCGGAGCACCGTCGTACTGACGTCGAGCCCGTTGCTGCTCGACCGCGTCGACGAGGTGATCTTCGTTTCCGCCGGCCGAGTGGTTGCTGTTGGCAAGCACCGTGAGCTGCTCCAGACCGACCAGCTGTACCGCAGGACCGTGACCCGGCAGACCGAGGACGAGGAGGTGCTCGCATGAGGCAGATCCTGCCCGTGGCGGACTCCGCCGAGGTGCGCCGGCACGCCCGTCGACTGGCCAGGCGGCACCCGCGAGAGCTGCTGATCACGATGGGCCTGCACTCGCTGGCCGCGGTGTCCGGTCTGGCCGCGCCGCCGTTGATCGGCAAGCTGGTCGAGGACGTCCAGCAAGGCACCACCGCCGGCAAGGTGAACCAGATCATCCTGGTGATCGGGGTCTTCATCGTCGTGCAGTCGCTGCTCACCCGGTGGGCGCGGTACCGCTCGTTCGCGCTCGGCGAGCAGGTGCTGGCCGAGCTGCGCGAGGAGTTCGTCGACAACGCCCTCGCGCTGCCGATCGGCACGGTCGAGCAAGCCGGCACGGGTGACCTGCTGTCGCGCACCTCGCGCGACGTGGACGCGCTGTCGAGGACCGTGCGGTTCGCGGTGCCGGAGACGATCGTGGCGTTCGTGACCGTGCTGTTCACGGTCGGCGCGACCTTGCTCGTCGGCGTCTGGGTGCTCGTCCCGCTGCTCGCGATGGTGCCGGTGCTCGCGCTGAGCACCCGCTGGTACCTGCGCCGCGCCAAGGACGGGTACCTGAGGGAGAACGCGGCGTACGCGCAGATGACGAGCTCGCTCGCCGAGACCGTCGAAGGCGCTCGCACCGTGGAAGCCCTCCAGCGGTACGACGACCGCGTGCGGCGTACCGACCGGGACATCCGCGGGTCGTACAACGCCGAGCGTTACACGTTGCGCCTGCGCACGGTGTGGTTCCCGGTGGTGGAGGTCGGGTATCTCGTCCCGATCGTCGGCACGCTGCTCTTCGGCGGCTGGCTGCACATCAACGGGCACGTCTCTCTGGGCGCGGTCACCGCCGCCGTGCTCTACGTGAACCAGTTGATCGATCCGGTGGACCGGCTGATCTCCTGGATGGACGAGTTGCAGGTTGGTGCGGCGTCGCTGGCCCGGCTGCTCGGCATCACCGATGTGCCGGACGACCGGACGCCCTCGGGACGCACTCCCGACGGCGAGGTGGTCGCCGCACGCGACGTCCGCTTCTCGTACGTCGACGGGCGGGATGTGCTGCACGGGGTGGAGCTGACCGTCCAGCCGGGCGAGCGGATCGCGATGGTCGGGCCGTCCGGCGCGGGCAAGTCCACCCTGGGCCGGCTGGTCGCGGGCATCCACCCGCCACGCACGGGCTCCGTCACGGTGGGCGGCGTCGGGATGACCGAGCTACCGCTGGACGAGCTCCGCAAGCAGGTCGCGCTGGTCACCCAGGAGCACCACGTCTTCGTCGGCACGTTGCGGGACAACCTGGTGATGGCGCGCGCGGACGCCTCCGACGCCGACCTGCTCGATGCGCTCGGGGCTGTGGACGCTCGCGAGTGGGCCGAGGCTCTGCCCGACGGGCTGGACACTCGCGTCGGCTCGGGGCAGGTCGCGCTGACGCCCGCGCAGGCACAGCAGTTGGCGCTCGCCCGGCTGGTGCTGGCCGATCCCCACACGCTGGTGCTCGACGAGGCGACCTCGCTGATCGACCCGCGGGCCGCTCGGCACATGGAGCGTTCGCTGGCAGCGGTGCTCGAGGGCCGTACGGTGATCGCGATCGCCCACCGGCTCTACACCGCGCACGACGCCGACCGGGTCGCGGTGGTCGAGGACGGCCGGATCAGCGAGCTCGGCAGCCACGACGAACTGGTCGCGCGGCAGGGTTCGTACGCCGCGCTCTGGAACTCTTGGCACGGCTGAGCTCCTGCACAGTCGGCAGGCGCGGCTGAGCCCGCATGGTCGGTAAACGCGAAGGGCCCTGCTCCTCACCTCTGAGGAGCAGGGCCCTTCGGCTTCCTAGGGTTTGGTTCGGCCCCGCTTGCGCAGGACCAGGACGGCGGAATCGACATGGGGTGGTGGGGTGAAAGCCTTGCGGGGAAGGCGAATCCCGATCGACAGGTCGTAGTACCGGCTCCAACGGGCAGCCGCGGGAGCATCTTGGTTGGCCCAGCGGTTCACCACTTGGCGCTGCAGGACGAGATCGGCCGACACCAGGCGTGAGCCGGGCGCGAGCAGTCTCTTCAGCAGAGCGGTGGAGATCCCGTACGGCGGGCTGGAGACGACCCGGAACGGCCTGTTCGGCAGCCGGAGATCACCAGCATCAGCACGAACCACCGTCACCGGCGAATCCGCGAACCGCCGACGCAACCGGTCGGCACGACCAGGGTGGAGCTCTACGGCGACCACTTGGGCTCCGGCCCGGACCAGCGGCGCGGTCAGCGCACCGAGGCCGGCACCGACGTCGAGCACGAGCTCACCGGGTCTGACCCCGGCGGCGTCCACGACGCGTTGGGCCCAACGACTATCGAGCGGATGCCATCCCCAGGCACCCCTCGCCTGCCCGGAGCCGGGCACGGCGAACCATCACGAAGTAGTTGATAGACATGCGTCGACCCTAGAGTGCGGATCGCCTTGCTTTCAAAGTATTTTCACCGCAAGGCCGAAGCCCCCGAGCACCTTGACGGCTTCAGAGTGCTTTCGGCTCGGCGCCGAGCGACTCGACGGTCGCGGTCGTCCGCCGCTCGGCCAGCTCCAGCCGGGATCTGCGGGCCTCGGAGATGCCGGGCTTCGCGAGCTCACGCCGTACGTCGAGAACGCGGACGGGCAGGGTGGCTGTCATCAGCAGCGGCGCGTACTCCGCCTGCTCGGCTTTCCAGCGGTCCCCCGACTTCTGGAAGGTGAAGCGGACCAGCAGGCCCTCGGCCTTCAGGCTGTCCGGCTCGCGATGGGCGGCGACGAGGTTGCCGAGGCCGTAGGCAACCCACTTCCCTTTGATCCGCTGGAGCGGCTGCACGACGTGCGCGTGGTGGCCGAGCACGAGGTCGATGTTGCTGTCGGCAAGTAACTGGGCGGCGACATCCTGCTGCTGGGAGTTGACGGACTTGGAGTACTCGTCGCCCCAGTGGCAGCTGACCACGACGATCTCGGCGCCGTTCTCCCGGGCCTTCTGTGCCATCGCCTTGATCTTGGGTACGTCGAGCTTGCCGGCCCGCCAGGTCTCGCCGTCGGGATAGGGCATGCCGTTGAAGCCGTAGGTGTAGCTGAGCAGGGCGACCTTGACACCTCGCACGCTGACGATCGTGGGAGTCGCCGCCTCCTCGGGAGTGCGCGCAGTACCGGTGTGCTTCAGGCCTGCCTTGTCGAGCGTGTCCAGCGTGCGATCCACGCCGGCCGCGCCTTTGTCGAAGCTGTGGTTGCTGGCAGTCGAGCACACGTCGTACCCGGTCTGCTTGAGCGCCGGGACGATCTGCGGTGGACCCTGGAAGAGCGGGTAGCCGGAGTACGGCGTACCGAGTGGGGTCTCGAGGTGGCAGACGGCGAGGTCGGCGGACTTGACCAGGGGTTTGACGCCTTGGAGGAGCGGGGCGAAGTTCCACTCGCCGTTGGTGCCGTCGCGTTTGGCCGTGGTCCACAACCGCTCGTGCAGCAGGACGTCGCCGGTGGCCACCAAGGTGATCCGGTCGGGTCCGTTCTCAGCCGCAGGTTTGGTGCCCTTCGACGCGGTCGAGGTCCCGGCCGACGGAGTGGTCTCCGCGGCCTGTGTGTCCGAGATGCAGCCGGTCAGCCCCGTCGTGCCCGCGAGCACCACGATTGCTGCCAGCAACCTTGTCTTCACGTCGTTCGTCCTTCGTCCCCAGAGTTGCCGGTGCTTGCTATCCGGCTTGCTGGTGGAGACGTCCTGGAGGATGGAAAAGTTGAAGGAGCTAGGCGATCAGGCCGCTGTTGCGCTTGGCTGGTTTGCTGAACTGGCAGGCCAGCACCAGGTCGTCGAGCGACAGGTCGAGGGTGGCGGCGACGGCCGCGACGGTGAACAGCGCGGGGGTCGGGATCCGGCCGGTCTCGATCTTGCGGAGGGTGTCGACGGACACCCCGCAGGCGGCGGCGACATCGACCATGCTCCGCTCGCCGCGAGCCTCGCGCAGCAGGGCGCCGAGTTGCCGTCCGCGTTCGCGGTCCCAACTGGAGAGCGGTGGTCGAACCATGACCGTGATAATAGTACCGGTATAACTATCACGCGAAGTTGAGGACTCAGAAGATGGTGGAACTGAAGACGGCGGCGGAGATCGAGCAGATGCGCACCGCCGGCCAGGTGGTCGCCGCCGCGCTCATCGCGGTGAAGAAGGAGGCTGCCGTCGGCGTCTCTCTGCGCGAACTGGATGAGGTCGCCCGCGACGTACTGCGGACGGCCGGGGCGGTCTCGCTGTTCGAGGGGTACCAGCCCGGCTTCGCGACCAGCCCGTTCAGCGGAGTCATCTGCACGTCGGTCAACGACGCGGTGCTGCACGGACTGCCGAGCGACGTACGGCTGGCGGACGGCGACCTGCTGAACGTCGACTGCGGCGCCTCGGTCGAGGGGTGGTGCGCGGACTCGGCCATGAGCTTCGTCGTCGGTACGCCGCGGGCAGAGGACCTCGAGTTGATCGCCACCACGGAGAAGGCGCTCGCGGCCGGGATCGCCGCGGCTGTCCCCGGGGGACGACTGGGTGATGTCGGCGCCGCGATCGGCGCTGTCGGACATGCCGCCGGCGTCGGCACCAACCTGGACTTCGGCGGCCACGGGATCGGCCGCCGGATGCACGAGGACCCTCACATTCCCAACGGCGGTCAGCCCGGCCGCGGTCTCAAGCTCCGTCCCGGCCATGTGATCGCGATCGAGCCGTGGTTCTGGCAGGGCCCCGGCACCGTCTACGTCATCGACGAGGACGGCTGGACCCTCCGCTCCGCCGACCACACCCGAGGAGCCCACGCCGAACACACCGTCGCCATCACCGACCACGGCCCCGAGATCCTCACCGCCCGCTGAACCGCATTGCCCCAAGCACCGCTAGAAGAGTGACTGCTGTTCTGGGCCTGGGGTGACGGCTGGGACGGGGGCTGGTGGGTGGCGGGATGACCGGCCGCCGGCGCGGCGGGTGCGGTCTGGGCGGCGATTCGGGCCACGGAAACGGTCGTCGGAAGGGTCTGGTTCGCCCCAGCCGGAGTCTGAGCCTGGGCCGGAGGCTTCGACGACGCCGTTGGTCGAGCGGATGCCGGCGCCCATCGCCGAGGCGGAGCGGGACTCCGAGCTGGCGCGGTGGCGGGAGGCTCGGCCGAAGCCGTGCTTGTCGAGAAGTGGGCGGACCTTGTCCTCGAAGGCGTTGCGGAAGCTCGGCAGGGCGTTGGTGCCATGCGAGTAGAGCTGGTCGTAGCGACTCACCAGGTCGGGGCGTTCCTCCGCGAGCCAGGACATGAACCACTCCTTCACCCCGGGTCGCAGATGCAGGACGAGCGTCGTGACCCCGGTGGCACCGGCCGCGGCGAGTTCACCGAAGAGATGGTCGAGCTGCTCCGACGAGTCGGTCAGCCACGGCAGCACAGGCGCAACCATCACCCCACACGGCAACCCTGCGTCCCGGATCGCGCGAATCAGCTCCAGCCGCCCGCGCACCGACGGCACCCCCGGCTCGACCAGCCGCCGGAGCTCCTCGTCCGCCAGCGCCAGCGACACCCCGAGCCCGACCGGGACCTGCTCGGCCGCCGCCACCAGCAGATCCAGGTCGCGCCTGAGCAGAGTCCCCTTGGTCAGGATCGACAGCGGCGTACCGGAAGCGGCCAGCGCCTCGATGATGCCGGGCATCAGTCGGTAGCGCCCCTCGGCCCGCTGGTACGGATCCGTATTGGTGCCCAGGGCAACCTGTTCACCACGCCATGACGGCCGGGCCAGTTCGCGCCGCAGTACGTCCGCGACGTTCGTCTTCACCACGATCTGCTGGTCGAAGTCGAGCCCCTGGTCCAGTTCGAGGTACCGGTGGGTCGGCCGGGCGAAGCAGTACCGGCAGGCATGGGTGCAGCCGCGGTACGGGTTGATCGTCCAGTTGAACGGCAGCCCCGAGCCCGGCACCGAGTTCAGCGCGGACCGCGCCAGCACCTCGTGGAACGTGATCCCCTGGAACTCCGGCGTCGTCACACTCCGGACCAGCCCGGCGATCGACCCCAGGCCCGGCAACGTCCCCGGTGTCTCCGCTTCGATTCGCTGCCCGGCCCATCGCATGGACTATAGTCGAACACATGTTCGCCGGGCTTTCAACTCGCCCTCCACCAGGCCGTCCGGTCAGCGGAAAGCGTCCGCGTTCGCCTCGGCCCACTCCCGGTACGTCGTCGCCGGGTGTCCCGTCACGTCCAGCACGGTCGTCTCGGGCGTCATCCGGAACTCCGACATCATCCGGAAGCCGTCCAGCAACCACTCGGCCGACTCCGCTCCCATCACCGGCGTCCAGAGTTCCAGCGCCTGCGCGTGGGACAACTCCTCGAACTTCAACTCCCGGCCGATCGCCACACCGATCGCCGCGACCTCCTCGGGCTGGGTGATCGCCTCGGGCCCGCTCATGGTCAACTTCCGCCCGGTGTAGCTCTCGTCGAGCAGGACGACGCGCGCCGCCGCCGCGATGTCCGCCAGGTCGATCGGAGTCTGCACGGCCGCCGGATAAGGCGCCCGGACCATTCCCTCGGCCTTGATCGAGTCGGCCCAGTCGAGCGTGTTGGTCATGAACTGCCCCGGCCTCAGATGCACCCACTCGAAGCCGGCATCCTCGATCGCCCGTTCCACCTTGTAGTAGTGCCACGCCGCGGGATCCCCCTTCGCTTCGTACTCCGCAGGCTCCCCCGAGAGGACGACGACCCGCCGTACGCCAGCCTCCTGCGCAGCAGCGACGAAGTCGTCCACATACGCAGGCAGCGGCGCCAGGTACACGGTGTCGACCCCGGCCAACGCGGCCGGCAGCGTCGCGGGACGCCCCAGATACCCCTTGACCACTTCGACGCCGTCCGGGAGGGCCGCCTTCACCGGGTTTGCCGTCAACGCCCGCACCGGCGCACCCGCCGCCACCAACTCGTCCACCAGCAACCGCCCCACACTGCCCGTCGCCCCGGTCACCAGGATCGTCATCAGCCTCTCCTCCACTCCGCGGTCAGTTTTCGTAGGGTATACGAGAATACTGTCGGAGCGCCTATGAGAAAGTTCGGCGACGACAGTGCGCGACTCGGCGGCAGTGCACGAATCGTCGATCGGCAGAACGGCGCACGCGGCGGGGAGGTTGGGATGGTGGAGCGCAGTGGTGGGGGGCCGGCAGGGCGGACGCTCGCGTTGCTCTGGCGGAATCGCCGCGAGCGAACGGCTGAGGACGTGCCGCCCAGGTTGGGGCGCAAGCCGACCCTGGACCTGGATGCGGTGGTCACGGCGGCCATCGCGCTGGCCGATGCGCAAGGTCTTGCCGCCGCCTCGATGAACGGGGTGGCGAAGGCGCTCGGGGTCGGCACGATGACGCTCTACACGTACGTGCCGTCCAAGGACGAACTGCTCGATCTGATGGTCGACCAGGTCCTCGGCGAACGCGAACTACCCGGTCCCGGCGAACCACGCCCGGCCGACTGGCGCGACCAGATCGAGCTGTACTCCGAGCAGACCCGCGCGATGTTCCGCCGGCACCCCTGGCTCGCGCGCATCTCCACGATCCGCCCGCCCGTCGGGCCCGGCATGCTCGCCAGCCGGGAGTACCTGCTGTCAGCGTGCGCAGTACTGGGACTTCCCGCGCGCCAGACGAACACCGCCGCGCTGGCAATCACGACGTACGTCGACTCCGCGGCCGGGCTGGAAGCCGAGAGCGAGCAGGTGGAGCGCACCACCGGGCAGAGCAACGACGCCTGGTGGCACGAGCGGAATGACCTGTGGGAGACGTACTTCGACGTCGAGCGGCACCCCACCATGACGGCGATCTGGAACGCGAACGGGTACGGCGACGGCACCCGCGAGGCGGCGGATGAGTCCTACCGCTTCGGCCTCGACCGCCTGCTCGACGGCATCGAGGCTCTTACCGCCCGTACTGCGCTGCCGCCGCGACCAGGGTGAACATGGCCTCGTCGTCGCGGTTCAGCCGTTCGAGGAGCTCGACCTCGTCCAGCAGGGTCCGCGACGCTCTCTTCCACGCCAGAACGGTAGGCGCTCGCCTGGATGCTCAGATGTCGAGGGAGATCCAGGCGGGGTCGTGGTCGGTGCCGTCGCGGGCCAGTTTGCGGCGGCGCCCGATGAACGCGCCGGTCAGCCTCGGTGCCAGCCCGGGTGACAGCCAGATCTGGTCGATGAGGTCGAACGTGCGCGGCTGGCCGGACTCCTTGAAGGTCGACGTCCACGCCGGGCTCGCGGGCAGGTCGACCGTCGTCTTCACCATCCCCACCTCGGTCGGCGTCAGCAGCGCGCTGACCAGGCCGGCCTGCGCGTACGCCACCAACGCCGGCGAGTCCGGGGTGTCGTTCATGTCGCCGCACAGCAGGTACCGCTGGCGGGTGCTGGTCCGGTTCGCGATGATCCGGACGATCGTCTCGGCCTGCCGCCGGCGCAGGAGTTCCGCGGCGGCCGCGGCCTCGACCGGGTTCGGCACGGTGAAGTCGACGAACTTCGACTTCAGGTGCGTGCCGAACACGGTCAGCACCTTCCGCCCCTTGGAGTCCAGGATCTCCGCCTCGACCAGGTCGCGGGAGAAGATCGGCCGGGACGGGTCGTCCGGGTGGAACGTGCGCTGGTAGCTCGTCACCCCACCGAGCGGCCGCCGCGACAGGATCCCGATGTCGATGAACCGGGTCGAGTCGTTGCCGTCGATCACCATCACGTGCCGGTAGGACCCGTTCAGGTGCTCGCGGTTGAACTCCCGCAGTACGTCGACGTTCTCGACCTCCTGCACGATCCACACGTCCACGTCCGCCTCGAGCAGCCGCTCGGCGATCCGGTTCGTGTCCGCGACCGGCTTCGACACCAGCAACTTGCCGCGCCCGTCCAGCTGCAGCCGCCGCCGATGCTCGTCATCGAAGGTGTACGTCGCCGGCACCGTGCTCGTCCCCGCCGCCAGCACCTCCACCGCCCCGGCGAAGTTCCACCGGTCGAACAGGTTGTTGAGATTGAAAGTCCCCACCGTCAGCGCCATCAAGTCCTCCCCAGGCCTCGAGCTGTACCCAAACCGTACGGCCCCAGCCACTCTTCGTCACCATGACCGCAGGTGAACAGTCCGGGCCCGCGAGTCTGGCAGCGACCGCCGACAGATCCTCGTGCGTGGCAGGATGCCGGCATGCGACTGGAGTTCCGCAGTCATGGGCCGCATGGTGGCGAGCCGTTGGTGTTGTTGCACGGGTTGACGTCGGATGGGTCATCGTTCGATGGGGTTGTCGGCGCGCTTGCCGAGAGGTGGCGGGTGTACGTGCCTGATCAGCGAGGACACGGGCAGACCGGGCCTGCCGACGCCTACACGTTCGAGCTGCTGGCCGCGGATCTGGGCGAGTTCCTCGATGCGCGCGACCTCACTGCGCCGATCCTGGTCGGACATTCGATGGGCGCGGTCGCGACCTACCTGCACGCCGCGAGGCGCCCGGACCGCGCCGGGCCACTGGTGCTCGTCGAGCCACCGCCGCCGTTCCCGCAGTACCGGCCGATCCCGGAGCGCCCGGACGGCCCGATCGAGTACGACTGGGCCGCCCGGGTCGCCCTTGTCGAGCAGGTCAATTCCCCTGGCCCAGGCTGGCTCGACGAGCTCGACGCAATCCGGGCTCCCGCACTGGTCGTCGGCGGTGGCCCGGCCAGCCCGTTCCCGCAGGACCAGATGCGTGCGATGGCCGACCGGATGCCTCGCGGCGCCTTCCAGGAAATCCCGGTCGGCCACGGCGTTCACCGAGAGGCGCCGACGGAATTCGTGGCGGCACTCACCGCATTTCTCGACCAGAAGCACTGACGGTCCGGGCGTAGTGGTCGGCGATCTCGTCGCTCGTCGTCAACCAGATGTCGCTGTGGTCGGCCGCGTATTCGAGGGCCAGGTCGAGGTACTTGTGGCGCGACGGCTGGCCGATGACGAACGGGTGCAGGGCGAGCGCCATGACTCGTCCGCTCTCGCCGGAGTCCGCCACCAACTGATCGAGGTGGTCGGTGAACATCTGCAGGAACTGCGGCCCGGTGAGGCCCTTGAAGCCGAAGATGGCCAGATCGTTCAGCTCCACCGTGTAGGGCACGCTCAGCATGCCGGGGACGGACAGCGGGAAGGGCTGATCGTCGCTGGTCCAGTCCAGCACGTATTGAAGACCCAGCTCGCTGAGGAGCTTCGGTGTATTGAAGGTTTCCGTGAGCGCCGGGCCCATCCAGCCGCGGGGGCGCTGGAAAGTGGCCTTCTCGATCGCGTCCACGATGTCGAGGAGCTCCTTGCGCTCGGCCTCGACGTCGAGGTCCGTGTGGAGCACAGAATTGGTCCTGCCGTGAGCGAGCCATGCCCAGTCCCGCCGGCGTCCGGCCTCGATGATCTGCGGGTAGCGCTCGGCGACCTCGGAGTTGAGCAGGACGCTCGCCCGGATTCCGTGCCGGTCCAGGGCCTCGATGAGCCGCCACACCCCGACCCGTACGCCGTAGTCGCGCCACCCGTAGTTGAGCGCATCCGGAAGAAGCGAGGCGGTGGCCTCGTGGATGCTGGTGGACGGCTTGTCCACGTGGAAGTGCTCGATGTTCAGGCCGACGTAGAAGGCGACCCGCTTTCCATCGGGCCAGTGGATCGGCTCGCGCTCCGTGATCGGCGAGTACTCGTAAAGCGTGTTCTCCATCGGTCTCTCTCCTCAGTGTCAGCCGTCGCTTCATCCTCAAACCGTCACATGAATGTGAAGGTCAACCCTGGCGGCGGGATGGCGGACGGGGGGCGGTGTGCGGACCGGGGTACTAGTACCGTGGGCCAGCGCGCCGGGGGTGTTGAGAGAGGGCTGGGATGGGTAGCGAGAATTTTCAGGTTGATCTGCACGGGATCGTCGATCTGCTGAGCAATCACCTGTACAGCAGTCCGCGGGTCTATCTGCGGGAACTGCTGCAGAACGCGGTGGATGCGATCACCGCACGCCAGGCGCACGAGCCGGACGCGCCCGCGCGGATCGACCTCGGCGTTGACGACAGGACGCTGAGCATCACCGACAGCGGGATCGGGTTGCGGCCGGATGAGGTGCGGGAGTTGCTCGCCACCATCGGGCGGAGCTCGAAGCGGGACGAGATCGGGTTCGCGCGGACGGAGTTCCTCGGGCAGTTCGGGATCGGGCTGCTGTCGGCGTTCATGGTCGCCGAGGAGATCGAAGTCCGCACGCATCCCGCCAGCGGCCCCACCACGCTCTGGATCGGTACTGCGGACGGCCGCTACACGATCAACGAGGCAGAGCCCCGAACAGAGATCGGCACCACCGTCACCCTCAAGGCGAGACGCGGAGCCGAGCAGTGGTTCAAGCAGGCCACTGTCGTCGAGCTGGTACGGCTCTTCGGCGCCCTGCTCCCGCTCGAGATCCGCGTCAACGGCGAGCGCGTCACCGACGGCCGCGCACCCTGGGAAGGCACCGGTACTGCGCAACGCGCCGAGCTGGTCGGGTACGCGCAGGACAAGCTGGGGTTCACCCCGTTCGACGTGATCCCGCTGAGCATCCCGGCCGCCGGGTTGAACGGTGTCGCGTTCGTGCTGCCGTTCCCGGCGAATCCCGCCGAGCGCGCCACCCACCGCGTCTACCTCAAGCGCATGCTGCTCGCCGAAGGCGTCGAGGGCCTCCTGCCGGACTGGGCGTTCTTCGTCCGGGCCGTGATCGACACCTCCGAGCTCCGCCCGACCGCGAGCCGCGAGGCGCTCTTCGACGACGGCAACCTCGAGGCCACCCGGGACGCCCTGGGCGCCCAGCTCCGCGGCTGGCTGGTGCGTCTCGGCAGCACCGATCCGCAGAAGCTCGACCGCTTCCTCGGCATCCACCAGCTCGGCGTGAAGGCGTTGGCCCTGCACGACGACGAGATGCTCCGGCTGGTCCACCGCTGGCTCCGGTTCGAGACGAACCACGGCCGGATGACCGCCGCCGAGCTGCAGGAGCGGCACGGCGAGATCCGGTACGTCGCGACGATCGAGGAGTTCCGCCAGCTGGCGGCGGTCGCCGCGGCTCAGCAGATCACCGTGGTGAACGGCGGGTACACCTACGACAGCGAGCTGATCGAGCGGCTGCCCGAGGTGGTTCCCGACCTGATCACCAGCAGGTTCGACCCGACCGAGCTCAGCACCAGCTTCGACAGCCTGGACCCGGAGACCGAGCTCCAGCTCAGGCCGTTCGTCCGGCTGGCCCAGGAAGCCCTGGATGCTGTCGGTTGCGAGGTGGTGGTCCGCGCATTCGACCCGGCCAACCTCCCCGCGATCTACCTGGTCGACCGGTCCGCCCAGTTCGCCGCCGAGCTTCGCAGTACGAAGAGCAAGGCGGACGCGCTGTGGTCCGAGGTGCTCGGGGCGCTCGACACCCACGACGACAGCCGGCCGCAGCTCGTGCTCAACCACCGCAGCCCGCTGGTACGGCGGATGGCCGGTCTCGGCGATCCCGAACTGGCACGGCTGGCGGTAGAAGGCCTGTACGGGCACGCGTTGATGCTCGGGTACCACCCGATCGGCCCGGCGGATTCCGCGCTGGTGAACCGGTCATTCCTCGGCCTGCTCGACCAGGCCGTGCCCACCCTGAACGACCGCAACCAGGAGGATCCGACCCGATGAGCGACGACCTGCTGGAGCGACTCCACCGCGCCGAGAGCACGCCGTACGGCAAGGCCCGCTCGGCCCTGCTGGAGGACGTGGTCCGCCGCGCGGATGCAGGTGAGGACGAGGACCTGGCGTTCTACGCCCGCCTGCAACTCGTCACGGCGTACGTGATGGGTGGTGAGCCGCGGAAGTCGCTGGTGCCGTTCGCGCGTTGCGTCGCGGACTGGGACGCCGACCCGGGGAAGTACCAGCAGCACTCGCACACGTTCCACTGGTGCTTCAAGTACGCGCCGAGCACGCTGACCCGGTTCCCCGAGGTCCCGCTGGCGCAGACGTACGGCGTACTGGACGACATGGAGCGGCGGTGGCGCGTCGGCGGCCACAGCATGCACGCCGTACACCAGCACCGCTGGCTCGTCGCCAACCACATCGGTGACGCGGAGGCGGCCGCCGAGCACTTCCGGCTCTGGTCGACCGCGCCGCGCGACGACCTGTCCGACTGCGTCGGCTGCGACCCGACCTCGAAGGTGCGGCACCTGAGCCGGATCGGCCAGACCGCCGAGGCGGTCGCGCTGGCGGTCGGCGTACTGGACGGGCAGCTGACCTGCAACGAGCAGCCACAGCAGATGCTGACCGCGTTGCTGCCGGCCTATGTTGCCGAGGGCATGTACTCCGAGGCGGTGGACGCGCATCGCCGGGCCTACCGGATCCAGCGGGCCGAGCCCGGCGAGCTGGGTTCGTACGCCGACCACATCGTCTTCCTGGCCCGGACCGGCAACGAGACCAGGGCCGTCGAGCTGGTGGAACGGCACCTCGGCGATCTCGAGGATCCGCCGAGTCCGCTGGCGGAGCTGGAGTTCGCGGCCGCGGCATCGCTTGCCCTGAGCAAGGTCGACCTGATGATCCGGCAGCCGAAGGCGGACGACGTACCGTCCGCGCGACTTGCCGAGGATCTGGCCGCGCGAGCGCTGGAACTGGCGGCGCGCTTCGACGAGCGCAACGGGACGGGCTTCCGTACGGAGATGGTTCGGGCGACCTTGACCGCCGAGCCGTGGATCGACTACCTGCCGCTGTCGGAGACCGCGCGGCGGGCCCACGCTCGTCGCCAGGCAGTCCAGCAGGCGGAGGTCACGGCACCAGTTGCCGACGGGCCTGCTCCGACCGGCAGCGGGTGGCTCGACCGGGCGGAGGAGCACTGGCAGAACGATCGCCGCGACGAGGCGGTCGCCGACTGGCAGGCGTTCGAGCAGGAAGTCCCGGAGGCCGAGCGCAGCAAGCTCGACCAGGCTCGGTTGCTCGACGGCCGCGGTCTCGCCTCCAAGGACGAGCATGAGGTGGCGCTGGAGTCCTGGCGCGAGGCCCTCGGCCTGTACGCCGAACTCGGCGAGGAGGTCCGCCTGCTGCGCGACCGCGGCCGGATCTCCCGGATCCTTTGCGAGCAAGGGCAGATCGAGGAAGCTCTCGCCACCGGTGAAGAGCCGCTGCGCCGGCTGATCGCGAACGACGAGCCGCGGCGGCGAGGTGGCTGGCAGTATTCATTGGCCACGATGCTGGCGGAGGCCGGACGCGCGGAGGAGGCACTGGCCGAGGCGACGGCATTGCGCGCCTCGGCCGACGCCGAGGATGAGCTCAAGGCCGGCGCGGGCATCCTGCAGTGCAGCCTGTTCCTGCAGTTCGAGCGGCTGGACGATGCCGAAGAGGCGGCTGGCGCGGGGACTGCGACGAAGCACGAACTCCCCCGGTCGTACGCCTTCCGCCAGCGGGGCTGGATCCGGAACGCCCTGGAGCGTCCGGCCGAGGCGGTGGACGACCTCGAGGAGGCGATCGCGCTGGCGGCGGGTACTCCCGAAGCCGAGATCCATGTGGCGATCTGCCGGCTCGAACTCGCTCGCTCCTATCTCCTCACGGGTCGCCCGCTGGAGTCGGCGGAGACTGCCGAGGAGGCACTCGCCGCAGTGGGAGCGCCTGAGCTGACGAGCATCCGGCTCGACGTACGCGGGGTGCTGGTTGACGCCTATCGGGCGCTCGGGGAGTTGGAGCCGGCGCTGGCGCAGGTGCGTGCGTTGCTGGCCGACGCTCCGGAGGAGGCGCATCCGCACTGGCTCGGGATGACGCGGCAGGACGAGGGACTGCTGCTCGAACGGCTTGATCGGGACAAGGAGGCCGTGGACGTTTTCCTGGCCGCGGCGGAGCACTTCGAGACGGCCGAGCTGCCCATCGAGTTTGTCCAGGCTGTGCGGCTTGCGGCGCAATCAGCCCGGTACGCCGGGGACTTCGACCTGATCCCGCAGCTCCTCGACCGGGTACGTCCTGTGCTCGACTCGTTGCCGTCGGCAGACGAGACAGTGCTGTTCCAGCAGGCCGGGGTTCACTGGGACCTGGCGATGCTGGCGATGCAGCGGGGCGAGATCCCTGCCGCCGTGGACTACGCGCGGCAGGCGGCAGAGTCGTACGAGCGTGGTGGCTTTGAAGGTCAGCTCCTCAACGCACGGCTGCTGATCGCGGAGCATGGCACTACCGACGACCAGATGCTGCAGGAGATCTTCAACAGCCTGCCGACCGGCCACGACCAGTGGCATCGGGCCGGCTACCTCCTGGCCGACCGCCTCCGCGGCCTCGACCGCTCTGCCGAGGCCGAAGCCCTGGAAGCCCGGCTGACGTCGCCGTAGACCTCAGACCGCGCAGCTGATGCAGGTCTTCGCGGTCGGGCGGACCATCAGACGCTCGGCCGCGATCGGCTGCGCACACTTCTCGCAGATCCCGTAGTCCCCTGCGGCGATCCGCTCCAGCGCGCTGTCGAGAGCGGCCAGGTGCTTGCGCGCGTCCTCGATGAACGCGCCTGTCTGCGACCGCTCGAACGCGATCGTCGACCCCTCGGGATCATGCTCGTCATCGGTGGCGACCAGCCGGCCGGCCTCGACGATTCCCTCGAGATCCCGCTCCAACGCGGCCAGCCTCTCGGCCGTGGTCTCCCGCTCGGCCGCCAGCACGTCCTGCACGTCCTGCACTTGCTCATCCATCCGCCACACCTGTTCCGCGTTCCGGGTCTCCCCCCAAGGTAGGTCGGCGGACCAGTTCTGGGCGAGCGTCGTACCGGATGACAGCCGAACCGTCATCCGGGTACGGACCTCGGATCAGACCTCTTCGTCGTGGTCCGGCTTGTCCGGGGCGTCCGCCAGTTTCCATTTCAGCTGGAACTCGACCTCCACCTCGCCGTGCTCAGCCTCGTGCTCGACACTCCACTGCGCGCTCCGCGGCACGGTGAACCGCTTGTTCGCCACCTGGATCCGGAACGGCTTCCCACTCTCCAACGCATCCGCCAACCGCCGAAGCTTGGCCACGAACTCCGTCAACGGGTACTCAACCTCAACATCCCTGTCTGTCATGCCGCAATCCTCACAGACCCCGGCCGGGGAGAGCGACCTCCGCAGCGGACTAGTCCGTCGCCCTGGGATGACCGGTGCCCGCGACCCTGATCCAGACCGTCTTGCTGGCGGCATCGACCAGGTACCAGATCCGGCCGCCGCCGGTCACCTCGTACCGCCATTGTTCGAGGCCGTTCACCGTCGACAACTCCTTGCCTTTCAGCCGGTGATGACGGTCGGTCTGCGGGAACGGCCGCGGCTCGGTGCGGATCGCCTCCCACGCCCTCAGGGTGTTGCCCGGTGCCTGGCGGCAGAGGTCCTCCCATCCCTTGCCTGCTTCGGAGGTGCCGAACTTCAGCACCCAGCGACCTGGCTCCGCGGGTGGCGCGACCCGGTCGCCTCGCTTGCCTGGGCTCACTCGACCGGCTCGGCAACCGTGCCGAAGTCGTCGAGCGTCTCGGCCCGCAAGTCAGCCAGCAGTTCGGGATCCGCGTAGATCTCCGCGGTATGCCGCCACTGGTTGATCAACTGCAGCACGGGTGCCGGCGACCCCAGGTCCTCGCTGGCGTCCATCACGTCGATGAGTTCCTGGGCGAAGGCCACCCGATCGTCGGTGGTCAGGAACCGGGTCCAGGGAAACACCTGCGGCAGGATGTCGAGCAGATGGTGCGACCGCACCGCCGGGTTGCTCATCACCGCGCGGAGCACCCGGCCGGCGACCTCGACCAGTTCCCCATCCTGGGTGGCACGCGCGGCCGTGGTGAGGATCAGGTCGTCCTCGGAGCCGCGGCGGTGCACCCGCAACGCACGCCCCCGGGTCGCCTTGAGCCGCTCCACCGTCTTGTTGGGGTGCTGGAGCAGCTCCGAAAAGTTCACTTCTTCCAGCTCGGCCATAGTTCAAAGGTAGTTCGTAACTCCCCTGAACCTCAATCTCGGCCCTCGGCCCGATCGGGGCCTGGACGCAGACCGCCGCTCGGCCGGCTGGCGGCTGAGCGGCGGGGCGCGAGCGGGTTGGAGTGGTTACTCCCACTCGATGGTGCCCGGGGGCTTGCTGGTGATGTCGAGGGTTACCCGGTTGATCTCGTCTACCTCGTTGGTGATGCGGGTGGAGATCTTTTCGAGGACGTCGTAGGGGAGGCGGGCCCAGTCGGCGGTCATGGCGTCCTCGCTGGTGACGGGGCGCAGCACGATCGGGTGGCCGTAGGTGCGGCCGTCGCCCTGGACGCCGACCGAGCGGACGTCGGCCAGCAGGACGACCGGGAACTGCCAGATGTCGCGGTCGAGGCCGGCCGCGGTGATCTCGGTGCGGGCGATCAGGTCGGCGGCGCGGAGGATGTCGAGGCGCTCCCTGGTGACCTCGCCGACGATCCGGATGCCGAGGCCGGGGCCCGGGAACGGGTGCCGGTAGACCATCGCCTCGGGCAGTCCGAGGGCCACGCCGAGCTCGCGGACCTCGTCCTTGAAGAGGGTCCGCAGCGGCTCGATCAGGTCGAACTCGAGGTCGTCCGGCAGGCCGCCGACGTTGTGGTGGGACTTGATGTTCGCGGTACCGGTGCCGCCGCCGGACTCGACCACGTCCGGGTAGAGCGTGCCCTGCACCAGGAACTCGATGTGCCGTTCGGCGTCCAGTTGCCGCGCGGTCGCCTCGAAGGTGCGGATGAACTCGCGGCCGATGATCTTCCGCTTCTGCTCCGGATCGGTGACGCCGGCCAGCGCGGTCAGGAACTGGTCCTCGGCCTCGACGACCTCGAGCCGGATCCCGGTGGCGGCGACGTAGTCCTTCTCCACCTGCTCGGACTCACCCGAGCGCTGCAGACCGTGGTCGACGTACACGCAGGTCAGTTGGTCGCCGATCGCCTTGTGCACCAGGGCTGCCGCGACCGCGGAGTCGACGCCGCCCGACAGCGCGCAGAGCACCTGCTTGTCGCCGACCTGCTGACGGATGAGCTCGACCTGGTCGTCGACGACGTTGGTGGTCGTCCAGTCGCCGGCGCAGCCCGCGATGTCGTAGAGGAAGTGCTCGAGCACCGCCTGCCCGGCCTGCGAGTGCAGCACCTCCGGGTGCCACTGGACACCGGCCAGCCGGCGATCCAGGTCCTCGAAAGCAGCAACCGGCGCACCAGACGACGCAGCCAGTACTGCGAAGCCGGCCGGCGGCGCGTGCACCGCGTCTCCGTGGGACATCCAGACGTTCAGGTCCTCGGGGATGCCGGCCAGCAGTGTGCCCGACTCGCTCACGGTGACCGGGGTCCGGCCGAACTCGCGCAGCCCGGTCCGCCGTACGTCGCCGCCGAGCGTCTGCGCCATCGCCTGGAACCCGTAGCAGATGCCGAACGCCGGGACCCCTGCCTCGAACAGCCCCGAGTCGACCCGCGGCGCACCCTCGGCGTACACGGACTGCGGTCCGCCGGACAGGATGATCGCCTTCGGGTTCCGCGCCAGCATCTCCTCGACCGGCATCGAGTGCGGCACGATCTCGGAGTACACCTTCGCCTCGCGCACCCGGCGGGCGATCAGCTGCGCGTACTGCGCACCGAAGTCGACGACGAGTACGAGGTCATGCTCAGCAACGGTCACCGACAAAGCGTATCGGTGCAGCTCAGCGGCTTTGCCACAAGCCCAGGACGTTGCCCTCCGGGTCGGCGAAGTAGGCGCTGAAACCCATCTCGCCGACTGCCGTCCTGCCGACCACCGCCTTGCCGCCGTGTCGCTCGACACTCTCCAGTGCCGCGTCGATGTCGTCGACCTCGACGGTGACCACCGGGCTGTTCGTCGGCCCGTTGGAGCGGTCGAACATGCCCCCGTTGAGGTAGCCGGGCTCGGCAGGCATCCCCTGCTCGGTCACCGGCCCCGTCGACACCGTCGTGTACTGCAACTCGGGCATCAGGTGGATCTCCCACCCGAACGACTCCGCGTAGAACGCTCGCGCCCGATCTCCGTCGTCGTATGGAATCTCGAAATGCACCACGCGTCCGGTCATCGCAATCAGCCTCCCACTGACGCAGACAGTCAGTCTCGATCGACGTTAGTCCTGATCAGGGCCTGCCCACCAGGCAGTGTCACCAGCAGCCGCTTCGGGGCTCGGAAGGACAGCAGGTCGATCATCGGCGGATCAGCCTCAACAGCTTGTACTGCGCTCAGCAGGGGCCCGGCGCATTCGACAGCGACCCGGGCCTCCAGGCGGGCCAGACCCGCGCCGAGGCAACGGTGAATCCCCAGCCCGAAGGCGAGATCCGCCGGGCCGCCGTGCCCGGTCAGCCCGAGCAGCACCGGCTCACCCGCAGGCAACTCGACCTCACCGACAGACACGGGCGCAGTCGTGATCCGTCGCCAGGTCGGCACCGACGACGACTCCCGCAGGATGGTTTCGACCACAGCGGCCGCATCGTCTACAGTCCGACCGATCAGCCGGCGGAAGGTCGTCGAGATCAGCTGGGTCGTCGTCTCCTGCCCGGCGATGAGCAGGAAGTAGGCGACCGCGCACACCTCTTCATCGCTCAACCCCAGCTCGACCAGTACCCCGAAGAGGTCGTCACCGGTCTCCCGCCTCGCTGCTTCCACCCGCCGGCGCAACCACATGTAGAACTCCGCAGCACTGTGCGCGAGCTCCAACTGCCGGTCCTCGTCCGGCCAGCCCCAGAACAACTCCAGCGACTCCCGGCTCCACGCCTTCAACGCCGGTACGTCGACGTCGCGCAGCCTGAGCACGTCCAGCAACACGAGCGCCGGTGGCTCCGCAGCCACCACCTCGACGAGATCCACCGCGCCCGACCGCAACCCAGCCTCGGCCAAGGTGACCCGCTCGGCGACCAGCCGGCGCGCAAGGGGCTCGACGGCAGCAACCCGCGCCGGGCTGAAGAATCGGGCGACCGCGGCACGAATCGGCCGATGCGAAGGCCCGGCGTTGTTCGCCAGCGTCGGCGGCAGCGTGAACCCGGCTCCCTGCAGAACCCGCAACGCCTTCACGCTCAGCGCGGTATGAGCCAGTACGGCGTTGTCCGGCCGGAAGGTCTCCGGATCGAGCAGCACCTCCCGGACCTCGTCCGGCTCGTCGATCACCCACATCCCGAGCGTCTCGTCGTACCGGGCGGGACAGCCGGACATCAGAACGCCTCGGAGAACCAGCCGGGCGCCGCCGCCGTGAAGGCCGCCTGATCCAGCGCACCCGCCCCGGCGGGAACCCGACCGATCACCGGTACTCCGGTCGCGGCCGGGAGGTCGTCGAGATTGCACTGCTCGGCGAGATCCGGCTCGGCGGGCCAGGAGCCGATCACGAGCCCGGCGACCGGCAGAGACCGGGCGCGGAGGGCTTCGACGGTCAGGCCGGCGTGGTTCAGGGTGCCGAGGCCGGCCCGGGCGACCACGACGAAGGCGAACTCGGTCTCGAGGTGCGCCGCGAGGTCGGCGAGGTCATTGCCGTCTTCATCCAGCCCGACGAGAAGCCCGCCCGCGCCTTCGACCAGCACCAGGTCGCGACCGGCTGCCAGGTCGTCGACGGTCTTCGCGTGGGCTTCGACCGAGGGCAACGCCAGGCCCTGCCGACGGCCGGCGGTCGTCGGTGCCAGTGGCTCAAGCAGCCGGATGCCCTCGTGCAGGTCGGTGATCCCGGTCAGCCGACGAACCTCGTCAAGATCCCCGGCCTCCTCAGCAGTCACCCCCGTCTGCGCCGGCTTCACGACGGCGACAGTGCCCGAGGATGCAGCGCGGGAGGCGAGAGCGGCGGTGACCACTGTCTTGCCTACGCCGGTGTCGGTGCCAGTGATGAAGAGGATGCGGGTCATGAGGCTTCCCGGATTGCGGTGGTGATGACGTCGCAGGCGCGATCGAGGTCGGTGGTGGAGAGGCCTGCGTGGGCGGTGAGGCGGAGGCGGCTGATGCCGTCGGGCACGGAAGGTGGACGGAAGCTTCCTACTCGTACGCCGTTGGCCAGGCAGAGGTCGGCGGCCCGGACCGCCTCGCGGGGGCCAGGCATCGGGACCGAAACGACCGGACCAGCCGACGCGGTCACGCCGCATGCGGCAGCGAGCCGGGCGGCCGTGCCGTGGATGGCCTCTGGACGCGAGGGTTCCTCGGACAGGATCCGCAGCGCGGCCAGGGCAGCCCCGCAGGCGGCGGGGGTTAGACCGGTGTCGAAGATGAAAGCCCGGGCGCGGTTGATCAGATGGTCGCGAAGGACACTCGGACCGAGTACTACGCCTCCCTGGCTCGCGAGCGCCTTAGACAGCGTCATCGTCACGATCACGTGGCCCGCGCCGGCCAGACCAGCGGCCGCCACCGAACCCCGACCGTTGCCGGTGACACCCAACCCATGGGCCTCGTCTACCAGCAGCACGGCGTCGTGCTCGACCGCCAGCGCCGCCAACTCGGTCAGCGGCGCGGCGTCGCCGAGGACGCTGTAGACCGACTCGACCAGGACGACGGCGCGGGGTTCGTTGCGTTCGGCAAGCGCCTTGGCGACGGCCTCGACGTCGTTGTGCGGCGTGACCTCGACCCGCGAGCGCGACAGCCGGCAGGCATCCACCATCGAGGCGTGCACGTGGTCGTCGGAGACCAGCAGCGTCCCGGGCCCGCCGAGTGCCGTGATCACGCCGAGGTTGGCGAGGTAGCCGGAGGAGAAGGCAAGACCTGTCTCCTGCCCGACGTACGCCGCGAGCTCGGACTCCAGTTCCGCGTGCAAGGCGGTCGTCCCGGTCACGAGCCGGGAAGCCGTCGCGCTCGCACCCCACTCGCGTACAGCCTCGACAGCCGCCTCGACCACCCGCGGATCACGAGCCAGCCCGAGATAGTCGTTGCTCGCCAGATCGACGACCACTTCCCCGGAGGCACGCGGCCGGAGCCGGCGGGTCAGCCCGCGCGATTCCAGCGCCGCGGCTTTCGGAGCGAGCCAGTCCTCGAGCATCAGTTGCCCTCGGCAATGGCACCGGTGATCGCAGCGCCGATCGCGGCGATGTCCTCGTCGGTGCAGACGTACGGCGGCATCGTGTAGACGAGATCGCGGAACGGGCGTACCCAGACCCCGCGACTCAGCACGGCATCGGTCATCCGCGGTACGTCGACCGGGTGGTCGAGCTGAACGACACCGACCGCGCCGAGAACCCGGACGTCCTTCACCCCGGGCAGATCCGCCGCCGGCTTCAAACCGGTGGCCAGGCCCGCTGAGATCCTGGCGATCCCCTCGGCCCAGTCCTGCGAGAGCAGCAGGTCCAGGCTGGCCAGGGCGACGGCACACGCCAGCGGGTTCGCCATGAAGGTCGGCCCGTGCATCAGTGCGCCGCCCGGACCGTTGGAGACCACCTCGCCGACTTCCGACGTACAGAGCATCGCGGCCATCGACATATAGCCGCCGGTGAGAGCCTTGCCGACGCAGAGGATGTCCGGCTCGATGCCCGCGTGCTCGGAGGCGAACATCGTCCCGGTCCGGCCGAAGCCGGTCGCGATCTCGTCCAGGATCAGCAGGAAGCCGTGCTGGTCGGCGAGCCCGCGGAGGAACTTCAACGCGTCCGGGCTGTACGGGTACATCCCGCCGGTGCCCTGCAGGATCGGCTCGACGATGATCGCGGCGATCTCGTGCGCGAACTCGTCGGCGAGCGCGCTCATCACGGTCATCCAGGAGGCGAGCTCCGGGTCGTCCGCGGTCCGCTCGTACCCGGCCGGGGGCCGCGGTCCGAACAGTTGCTCCTTCAGCGCCCCGGTGAAGAGCGTGTGCATCCCGTTCACCGGGTCGCACACACTCATCGGCGCGAACGTGTCGCCGTGGTACCCGCCGCGGACGGTGAGCATCCTGGTCCGGCCGGTGCGGCCGCGGGACACCTGGTACTGCAGGGCCAGCTTGATCGCGACCTCGACCGAGACGGATCCGGAGTCGCAGAAGAAGACGTGCCGCAGCGAGTCCGGAGTCACCTCGACCAGCCGCTCACCCAGCCGTACGGCGGGTTCGTGGGTCAGGCCGCCGAACATCACGTGGCTGAAGTCGTCGATCTGCCGGTGCAGCGCCTCGTCCAGCACCGGGTGCCGGTAGCCGTGGATCATGCACCACCACGACGACATCGCGTCGATCGCGTCGACCTGTCCCCCGGCGCCGTCGTCGAGGCTCAACCGCGTCCCGGACGCCCCGCGGACCAGCCGGGCGGGCGCGGGCGAGGTCAGCGACGAGTACGGGTGCCAGAGCAGCTCGGAGTCGCGCGCGAGTAGTTCGGAGCCGTCCATCACGACGAGACCTCGCCGTGCGCGGAGCACCGGGCCGTCCAGCCCATCGGGTGCACCTGGACGATCATCCGCCGGCGGCACTGCTCGCAGTACCGGGGTGGTTCCATCGTCAGGGCCTGGCGGCAGTCGGCATGGCTGCCGTCGGCCACCTCGCGGCCGCAGTGGCCGCAGTAGAGAACGGTAGTCACGGTCACAGCGTCTTCTGGAGTTCCTTGACCGGCATCTTGAGGTCGGCCAGCAGGTCCAGGTCAGCGGTCGCCGGACGGCCCAGCGTCGTCAGGTAGTTCCCGACGATGACCGCGTTGATGCCGCCGAGCAGCCCCTCGCGGGTGCCGAGGTCGCCGAGGGTGAGCTCACGCCCGCCCGCGTAGCGCAGTACGGTCCGGGGCATCGCCAGCCGGAACGCGGCGATGGTCCGGAGGGCGTCCTTGCCGGCCATGATCTCCATGTCTCCGAACGGCGTGCCCGGCCGCGGGTTGAGGAAGTTCAGCGGAACCTCGTGCGGCTCCAGCTCGGCCAGCTGGGCGGCGAGCTCGGCCCGCTGCTCCAGGGACTCGCCCATGCCGACCAGACCACCGCAGCACAGCTCCATCCCGGACTCGCGCACCATCACGCAGGTCTCCCAGCGCTCCTCGAAGGAGTGCGTGGTGACGACGTCACCGAAGTACGAGCGGGCGGACTCGAGGTTGTGGTTGTAGCGGTGCACGCCCATCGCCTTGAGCACGTCCACCTGCTCCTGGGTGAGCATGCCGAGCGAGCAGGCGATGTTGATGTCGACCTCGGCGTTGATCGCCTCGATGCCGGCCTTCACCTGGGACATCAGCCGGGCGTCCGGGCCGCGAACGGCGGCGACGATGCAGAACTCCGTCGCACCGGTCTTCGCGGTCTCCTTCGCGGCCTCGACCAGCTCCGGGATGTTCAGCCAGACCGAACGGACCGGGGAGGTGAACTGGCCGGACTGGGAGCAGAAGTGGCAGTCCTCGGGGCAGCCGCCGGTCTTCAGCGAGATGATGCCCTCGACCTCGACCTCCTCGCCGCACCACTTGACCCGTACTTCGTGCGCGAGGGCGAGCAGGTCGTCCAGTTGCTCGTCCGGGGATCGCAGGACCTCGATCAGCTGCTCCTGGGAGAGGCCGATGCCTCGTTCCAGGACCTGCTCACGCGCCACCTCGAGGATGTCGTTCATGGTTCTCCTGCCTCATCGAACGGTCCACAGACGGTTGTCACAGTAAGGCAGCCGGGCCACCCCGCACTGCGAGGGGCGTCACCTGGAACACCCGTCGCCGAACTGCCTCAGGGACCCGGGAAAAATAAATCTGCGGCCCCTCGTGACCTTCTGTGAGACCTCTCGTTGATGTGTGCAGAGGCGCTGATCGCAAGAACACCGCTTCCCGGTAACGAGGAGCGACTGAAAGGTCGCACATTACGATCGGCACGCAGGGTGGCTACGACCACTCTCTGCAGGTAGAAATGGCTCGAATCGGTAGTAGAGTGAGGCATATGAGCTCGGGTCGCCAGCTATGGTTGGTGACCCGATCCCAAAGCGCCGGGCGCCTCACCCCGGCTTGAGTGGGTCCCTCGGGAAACGATTTGGGCGGAAACGTTCCTGAGGGACCTGCTCCCTTTTCTGGAGGAAGATCAACACGGTCTGGGCCAGGATGAACACAAGCCCTGGTAATGATTGAAGCCTCAGGCCATCGCCTGAGGCTTTTTCATTTTTCACTCCAGGCCATTCCTGTCCCGTGATCATCACTGGTCACGGGACATTGTTGTCATTGCGTCACGGCTCCGTCACAGCCTGCTTCGTGGCCGTGCGATTGGTGATCTCCACGATCGGTAGCCGAAGGGCTCCCGGAGCCTCCGCCGGCACCACCGGCCGCACTGGCGTGACCGGCGTGACTCTCCGGTACTCCGATCCGAGGGCGGGCCGGGCGTCTTCCTCACCTTTGTTCGGCCAGAACGACAGCGCCCGCTCGGCCTGCGCGGTGATCGTCAGGGACGGGTTGACGCCCAGGTTGGCCGAGATCGTCGAGCCGTCCATGATGTGCAGGCCCTCGTACCCGTAGACCCGGTGGTACGGGTCCACCACGCCGGTCCCCGCCGAGTCCCCGATCGCGCAACCGCCGATGAAGTGCGCCGTCATCGGCACGTTGAAGGGCTCGCCGATGGTGCCGCCCGGCGTACCGCCCATGATCTTCGCCATCCGGCGGACGACCTCGTTGCCGACCGGGATCCAGGACGGGTTCGGCGCCCCGTGGCCCTGCTTCGAGGTCAGCCGCCAGCGGCCGAGCCGGTCCCGCTTGCCGAAGGTGGTGATCGAGTTGTCCGCGGTCTGCATCACCAGGGCGATCACGGTCCGCTCGGACCAGTGCTTCAGGTCGTAGAGGCGGCGCAGGTTCTTCCGCTGCACCCCCAGCTCGCGCAACCAGGTCCGCCAGCGCGGCTTGTCCCCGTCGCCGTCGGTCAGCACGGTCTGCAGCAGCGACATCGCGTTGCTGCCCCGGCCGTACCGGACCGGCTCGATGTGGGTGATCTCGTCCGGGTGGAACGACGAGGTGATCGCGACGCCGCGGGTGTAGTCCACCGACCGGTCCCTGGCGATTGCCCCGAGCAATGATTCGGAGTTGGTCCGGGTCAGCACGCCGAGCCGATCGGACAGGTTCGGCAGCTTGCCCTCGTCCCTCAGCCGGTGCAGGAGCTTGGCGGTCCCGAGCGCCGAGGCGGCGAAAACCACTTGCTGGGCAGTGAATCTGCGCGTCTGCTTCCGGTTCGAGGTGCGCCGCGTCTCGATCGCGTACCCGCCGCCCGGCAGCGGTTCGACCGAGGTCACCGTGGTCATCGGGTAGACCTCGGCGCCGGCCTTCTCCGCGAGGTACAGGTAGTTCTTGGTCAGTGTGTTCTTCGCGTTGTGGCGGCAGCCGGTCATGCACTCGCCGCAGTCGATACAACCGGTACGCCGGGGGCCGGCGCCACCGAAGTACGGGTCGTCCACGTCGACCCCGGGTTCACCGAAGAACACCCCGACAGGCGTCGGGTGGAACGTGTCCCCCACGCCGAGATCGTCCGCGACCTGCTTCATCACCTCGTCGGCCGGCGTGAAGCCGGGGTACGTGGTGACCCCGAGCATGCGTTTCGCCTGGTCGTAGTACGGGGCGAGCTCGGCCTTCCAGTCGGTGATGTGGGCCCACTGGCGGTCGGAGTAGAACGCGGGCAACGGTTCGTACAGGGTGTTGGCGTAGACGAGGCTGCCGCCGCCGACTCCGGCGCCGGACAGGATGATCACGTCGCGCACCGCGCTGATCCGCTGGATGCCGTACCAGCCGAGCTTCGGGGCGAACAGGAACTTGTTCTTGTCCCAGGAGTTCTTCGCGAACCCGGCGTCCTCGAAGCGCGCGCCGGCCTCCAGCACCGCGACGTCATACCCCTTCTCCACCAGGCGAAGCGCACTGACACTGCCGCCGAACCCCGAGCCGATGATCACGACGTCGTGGTCGAAACTCATCCGCGTCCTCGCTTCGCTGCGGGCGCGGATGAGGCACAAGAAGCCCTGTATTGAATGATGCCCTCGCTCCGCTCGGTCATGCGCGACCAAACTTCTTCAACACTCGGAGGGCTCCGGTCATGAACTCCGCGTAGGCCTCGTCCTTGATGCCGTGCGAGGCGGCGATCGGGAGCAGGCGCTGGGTCGCGATCGCCTGCGGGTCGACGTACCGGCGGATGCCTTCGACGCCCTGGCGGCGGCCGAGCCCGGAGGCGCGCATGCCGCCCATCGGGGTGTCGAGCGAGCCGAAGGTCGCGCCGTAGCCCTCGTTCACGTTGACCGAGCCGGCCACCAGTTGGGCCGCGACGGCGCGACCGCGGCGAGCGTCCCGCGTCCAGACGCTCGCGTTCAGCCCGTACTCGCCCTCGTTGGCGCGCTCGATCGCCTCGGACTCGTCCGAGAAGCGGTAGATCGAGACGACCGGCCCGAAGGTCTCGTTGTCGAAGCACTCCATCTCGGGCGTCACCCCGGACAGCACGGTCGGCTCGTAGAAGAGCGGCCCGAGGTCCGGCCGGGGCTTGCCGCCGGCGAGGACGACGGCTCCCTTGGCCCGGGCGTTCTCGACATGACGGGTCACGGTCTCGAGCTGAGCCTTGGAGACCAGCGAGCCCATGTCCACGTCCCAACCGGTCCCGGCCGAGATCTTCATCCGCTTCACCCGGTCCAGGAAGGCTGTCACGAACGAGTCGTAGATCTGGTCCGCGACGTACAGCCGTTCCATCGACACGCAGAGCTGACCCGCGCTGTTGAAGCAGGCCCGGACAGCTCCCTCGGCAGCCCGGTGCACGTCGGCGTCCCGCAGTACGAGCATGGGATTCTTGCCGCCGAGCTCCAGGCTGCAGCCGATCAGCCGCTCGCCGGCCTGCTGGGCGATCAGGCGGCCGGTCTTGGTGGAGCCGGTGAAGCAGATGTAGTCGGTGTTCTGGATGATCGCGCCGCCGACCGTCGGGCCGTCGCCGTTCACCGGCACCCAGGCGTCCCGAGGCAGCCCCGCCTCGTAGAGCAGCTCGAGCGCCCGGAGCGCGGTCAGCGGGGTCTGGCTGTCGGGTTTGTGGACCACGGTGTTGCCGGCCAGCACCGCCGGGAGGCCATCGGCCATCGCCATGCTGAGCGGGTAGTTCCAGGGCGAGATGATGCCGACGACACCCTTCGGCACGAACCGCTGCTCGGCCCGGGTGAGGAGCGGGAACATGCCGGACCTGCGCTGCGGCTCGAGCAGCTCGGCGGCCTTGCGCCCGTAGTACCGGGCGGTCATGGCGACGTGCGCGACTTCCTCGAAGGCCTGCTTGCGGGCCTTGCCGGACTCGACGATGACCAGGTCCATCAGCTCGTGCCGATGGTCCAGCACGAGGTCGTGGTAGCGCAGCAGGATGGCCGCCCGATCGGCCAGCGAGACGTTCTTCCAGCCGCGCTGGGCGCGACGCGCCGACCGGACCGCGGCGAGCACGTCGTCCGGGCTGGACAGGGGCAGCTCCGCGATCGGCTGGCCGGTCGCGGGTGCGTAGGTCGTCCGAGTGCCCGCCGACGCGCGCAACAGACCGGCCAGGCGGCGGATGACCGACTGGTCGGTCGCGTACGACGCGGTCGGGTCGAGCTCGGGGTCAGCAGGGATCGAGGTCTGCTCGCTCATTCATCCAGGCTACCTGTCGGTAACAGCTCGTGTCAGTACTTGGCCACGGCACTGATGTCCTGGCCCCGATCACGAGCGAGTTCGGTAAAGATGGCGCTAAGGTGAGCGACTGAGCGTGTGAAGGGGTGGGTTGTAAAGATGGTGGACAGCGGGGGGCTCTGGACGCCTCCTGAGGATGAGCTCGGCGAGGCTCTGCAGACAGCCCAGGTGCTGATCGAAGAGGGGCGCGCCGACGAGGCCGGACCGTACCAGCAGCGTGTGATCGAGCTGGCCAGGGAGCGAGCCGGGGACCGCCCGGACCACTACGAGGCCAGGCACCTGATGGCGGCGACGCAGTACGAGCTGGCCGGCTCCCTGAACGCGTCGGGTCGTCACGAGGAAGCGCTTGCCGCTTTGCACGAGGCTCAACTCGGCTATACCGAGCTCAGCGACGCGGGCGAGTTGGAGGCCACCTCCTTCCTCGCCGATGTCCGCGCGCGGCGCGCGATGACCCAGGCACACCGTGGCTACGGCGCGACCGCGGTACTGGAGATAGACGGCGCGGTGATCGCCTACGGCCAGCTGGTCGGTGGCGACGACGGCGTGCTGCACCAGCCCGACTTCGCCCGGGTGCTGGCGATGAACGCGCTCATCCTGCGCCGGTACGGCGACCCCGACCTGGCCGTCGCCTCCGCGGACGCGGCCACCCAGCTGTTCCTCCAGCTCGCCGACCAGATCAACGCGAGCCCGCAGTCCTTGTCGTACGCGCGCTACCTCTGCTCGGCCACCGCGGTCTCGGCCGACGTGCACGCTGCCGAGGGGCGGCTCGACCTGGCGCTCGAGGCGGACGAGATCGGGCTCAACACCGCCGACACGCTGGCCGACTCGGAGTCCGCGACCGACCTGCGCACGCTCGTCTCCGCACTGACCCGCAAGGGCAAGCACCTGGAGGTCGTCGGCCGGATCATCGAGGGCGAGAACTGCCTGCGGACCGCGTTCGCGACGGATCCGGCCACCGCCGCGCTGGTCACCGAGGAGATCGACCGCGGCATCCCGCCGTCGCTGACCACCGCGCTGGAGAACGCCGAGATCAAGCTCGGGCCATACGAGCAGTACCACCGCCTGCTGGCGCTGAGCGAGCCCGCACCCGGGATGACGCTGGCGACCGTCTCCGGCCGGACAGATCCCGAGTCGGCCGCGGTCCGGGCCACTGAGCTGGCCGAACTGGTCCGGCCGATGCTCACACACGACGCGGAGACCGCGCTGACGCTCGGGCTCGAGGCGCACTACCTGTTCGCGATCTCGTCGGAGCGCGAGTCGCACCGGATGCGGTACGAGACGAGCAGCTACGCGCCGGTCTGGGCACAGGTGCTGCTGGACCTCTCCGAGGCGTACCACGCCGCCGGGCAGACCGACATGGCGCTCGACCTGGCCGGCTGGAGCGCTGACGTGGCCACCGCGCTGATCCCGTTCACGATGACTGATCTCGAGGTGAAGGACCTGGCCGGCGCCTGCTACCGGCACCACGGCGACCTGCTTGCCGCGACCGGCGACTTCACCGCCTCACAGCACGCCCACGAAGCAGCCCAGCAGTTGCAGACCTAGGCGGATCCGGCAGCAGCCCCGGACCTCATTGACTGCCGCTCCCCGGCAGGCGCAGTCTGGCGGCGAGGGGGGTTTGCGATGGATGTCGTAGAGCTGCACAGACGCGCCAGCGAGGACTTCGTCCGCAACGTCGCCGCGGTCGGGCCCGATCAGTGGGGCGACCCGACGCCGTGCACCGACTGGGACGTGCGGACGCTGGTGAACCACGTCGTCGGCGAGGAACGCTGGACCGTGCCGCTGATGGCCGGCCGGACCATCGAGGACGTCGGCGACTCGCTCGAAGGTGACCTGCTGGGCGACGACCCGGCCTCGGCCGCCGCACATGCCGCCCGCGCCGCGCAGAACGCGATCACCGAGCCCGTACTCCGGGGCAGCTCCGTGCAGCTGTCGTACGGCGAGGAGCAGGCGGCGGAGTACGTCTATCAACTGGCTGCGGACCATCTGATCCACGGCTGGGATCTGGCGGTCGCGATCGGCGCGAACGCTCGGATGGATCCCGAGGTGGTGGACGGGATCGCCCAGTGGTTCAAGGAGCGCGAGGATCTCTACCGCGGTGGCGGCGCGATCGGCGATCGGGTGAATGGGTTCTCGGATCCGGCGGACTCGCTGCTGGGCGCCTTCGGGCGGGATCCGGCCTGGACTCCGGCGCACGCGGCGGTGGCCGCGCTCGGCGATGCCTTCGGGCGCGGGGATGTCGACGCGATCATGGCGCAGATGACGGACGACTGCGTGTTCGAGTCCACCTCGCCTGCTCCGGACGGGGCCCGCTTCGAGGGAGCGGACGCAGTACGGGAGCAGTGGCAGAGGTTGTTCGACGAGACTCCGGACGCGTTGTTCGAGACCGAGGAGTCGGCTGTGCTGGGAGACCGTGCCGTCGTCCGGTGGAGGTTCTCCTGGCGTGAACCGGACGGCAGCCGCGGCCACGTGCGCGGAGTCGACGTGATCCAGCTGCGCGACGGGAAGATCGCCGAGAAGCTGTCCTACGTGAAGGGCTAGCGGTGCTTGGCCGCTAGGAGTCCTGGACTTCGCTTTTCAAGGCGCCGACGAAGAGGCCGGCCTCGAGTTCGGTCATGCCCGTCTCGCTGACGACCAGGGCGGTCGCTTGGTGGAGCTCACCGGCGGCCTTGAGCGCGCGCGTGCGCTCGGCGAGGTTGGCGCCTGGCCTGCGGACGACCGGCGTGTCGGTCACGGGCGGCACGTAGCGGCCGAGCCTGATCTCGTCGACGAGGTCCTTCGCGTGCTTGAGGTCGAGGCCGGTCCGCTCGTGCACCAGCTTCACCGCCAAGAGGTTCTTCTTGGTGGTGATAAGGAAGCGAACCTGGTCGACGTCCTCGGAGGAGAGTCTGGCCCGCGCGGCGGCGAGGGCAACGTTGTCGGCGTCCTTGCTGCTGTTCCGGCTGAACAATCCCATGCCGCAATCCTTCCAGAACCCCTCAAACCCGATCACCTGCCGCAGGTGTCGCGCCTTCTTTCTCCGAGCTGGTTTCAGCCCTCGAGAACGCGGAGGACGTGCGGCCAGACTTCGGCGCCGAACCTCCGGTCGGCTTCGTCGGTGCCGCCGCGGGCCATCCGCCGGCCGGTCGTCTTCGGCTCTTCGCCGGGAAAGATCAGGCGGTGGCCTGCCTGGCCCGAGATCAGCACCTCGGTGACGAGGCCTCCTCGGGGCGACGCGATCTGCTCGGCGAACTCCACCGATGGCCAGAGCTTGTCGTCACCCCCCGCGAGCAGTAGCAGCTCACCGGTGAACCGCTCCGCCGGGATCCGCGCTGCCTCGAGCTCGTCGGGGAACTTCTTCATCGACGAGCGGTACATCCCGACGTAGCTCGGCGGGTCGTCGTCGGGCTTCCAGTCGAGGTCGAACGGGACGAACGGGAGCGGCTCACCTTGCCAGGTCCAGGCCGAAGTCTGGACGCCGTTCTCGATCCAGCCCCACGCATACGCACTCGGAGCGATCGCGACCACCGCGTCGACCCGCGGATCGAGAGTGCCGAGCAGCAGCGCCGCCTCGGCACCACGCGACATCCCCATGGTGATCAGCCGGTCGTTGCGCGCGGCCAACTCGTCCAGCGGGAACGACTCCAGCGGGATCTCGCTGATGCGATGGTCGAACCACTGCGGCGCGACCACGTCGTACCCTGCAGCCGCCAGAATCTGGACGCGGTCCAGGTCGGGCTTGCCGCTGGAGCCGTGCAGCAGCAGGACGCCGGTCGTCACCCGACGACGACCTCGACCCGCTGGAACTCCTTCAGCTCCGTGTAGCCGGTGGTCGCCATCGCCCGCTTGAGCGCGCCGACCAGGTTCATCGTGCCGTCCGGCACCCAGGACGGGCCGAACAGGATCTGCTCCATCGTGCCGGTCACGCCGACCTCGACCCGCTCACCGCGCGGCAGGTCCTGGTGCCAGGCCTCCGCTCCCCAGTGGAAACCGCCACCGGGAGCGTCGCTCGCCCGCGCCAACGGCGAGCCGACCATGACCGCGTCAGCGCCACACGCGATCGCCTTGGCCACGTCACCCGACCGGCCGACCGACCCGTCCGCGATGACGTGCACATACCGGCCGCCGGACTCGTCCATGTAGTCCCTGCGCGCCGCGGCCACGTCCGCGACGGCCGAAGCCATCGGCACCGCCACACCGAGCACCTTGCGGGTGGTGTGCGCCGCGCCGCCGCCGAAGCCGACCAGTACTCCGGCCGCGCCCGTCCGCATCAGGTGCAGTGCGGCCTGGTGGGTGGCGCACCCGCCGACGATGACCGGTACGTCGAGGTCGTAGATGAACTGCTTCAGGTTGAGGGGCTCGGCCTGACCGGAGACGTGCTCCGCCGACACCGTCGTACCGCGGATGACGAACAGGTCGACCCCGGCGTCCACCACGTGCTTGGCGAACTGCTTGGTCCGCTGCGGCGAGAGAGCACCCGCGACGGTGACACCGGAGTCGCGGATCTCCTGCACCCGCTGGGAGATCAGCTCGGGCTTGATCGGCGCCGAGTAGATCTCCTGCAGCCGCGTGGTGGCGGCTTCCTTGCTGATGGTGGTGATCTCCTCCAGCAAGGACGTCGGGTCGTCGTACCGGGTCCAGAGGCCCTCGAGGTTCAGGACGCCGAGACCGCCGGCCTTGCCGATCGCGATCGCGGTGGCCGGCGACATCACCGAGTCCATCGGCGCGGCCAGGATCGGCAGCTCGAACCGGTACGCGTCGATCTGCCAGGCGACCGAGACCTCCTCGGGGTCCCGGGTCCGCCGCGACGGCACGATCGCGATGTGGTCGAACGCGTAGGCCTGCCGGCCCCGCTTGGCGCGGCCGATCTCGATCTCGGTCATCTGGTTCCTTCTGGGTGGTGGCGGGTCAGCGGCCGGAGTAGTTCGGCGCCTCGACCGTCATCTGGATGTCGTGCGGGTGCGACTCCTGCAGCCCGGCGGAGGTGATCCGCACGAACGTGCCCTTGTCCTGCAGGTCCGGGACCGTCCGGGACCCGCAATACCACATCGACTGGCGCAGGCCGCCGATCAGCTGGTGCGCGACGGCGGACAGCGGGCCGCGGTACGGCACCTGGCCCTCGACACCCTCGGCGATCAGCTTCTCGTCACTGCCGACGTCGCTCTGGAAGTAGCGGTCCTTGGAGTAGGACTTGCGCAGACCACCGGACTGCATCGCGCCCAGCGAACCCATGCCCCGGTAGGCCTTGAACTGCTTGCCGTTGATGAAGACCAGGTCACCCGGGGACTCCTCGCAGCCGGCGAGCAGCGAGCCGAGCATCACGGTGTCCGCGCCGGCCACGAGGGCTTTGGCGATATCGCCGGAGTACTGCAGGCCGCCGTCGCCGATCACCGGTACGCCGGCCGGCTTGCAGGCGAGCGACGCCTCGTAGATCGCGGTGACCTGCGGGACGCCGACGCCGGACACGACGCGCGTCGTACAGATCGAGCCCGGGCCCACGCCGACCTTGACGCCGTCGGCGCCAGCGTCGACCAGCGCCTGGGCGCCCGCGCGGGTACCCACGTTGCCGCCGACGATGTCCACGCCCTGGGTGGCCGGGTCGGCCTTGAGCTTGCGGATGATCTCCAGCTGGGCCTGCGAGTGACCGTGCGCGGTGTCGACCACGAGCACGTCCACACCGGCCTCGATCAGCGTCATCGCGCGCTTCCACGCCTCGCCGAAGAAGCCGATGGCGGCACCGACGACGAGCCGGCCGGCGGAGTCCTTGGTGGCGAGCGGGAACTGGTCGCGCTTGACGAAGTCCTTCAGCGTGATCAGGCCGGTCAGCTTGCCGGCCTCGTCGACCAGCGGCAGCTTCTCGATCTTGTGCTGGCTCAGCAGCTTGATCGCGTCGTCCGCGGAGATGCCCTGCGGGCCGGTGACCAGCGGCTGCCGCGTCATCACCTCGTGGATCGGCCGGGACGGGTCGTTCTCGAACCGCATGTCCCGGTTCGTCACGATGCCGACGAGAACGCCGGCGTTGTCGACCACCGGCACGCCGGAGATCCGGTACTGGCCGCAGAGCGCGTCGGCCTCACCGATGGTGGCGTCCGGGCCGATGGTGATCGGCTGGGCGATCATGCCGGACTCGGAGCGCTTGACCAGATCCACCTGCTGGGCCTGGTCCTCGATCGAGAGGTTGCGGTGCAGTACGCCGAGGCCGCCCTGGCGCGCCATCGCGATCGCCATCCGGGCCTCGGTGACGGTGTCCATCGCGCTGGACAGCAGCGGGATGTTGACCTCGATGTTCCGGCTGACCCGGGACTTGGTACTGACTTCGGAGGGGATGACGTCGGACTCGTTCGGCTGCAGCAGCACGTCGTCGAACGTCAGGCCGAGGACGGCGAACTTGTCGGGAACTCCAGCGGGTGTGATGTCCATGAGGAAGGCAGGCACCTTTGCACGGCGAGAACGGGACCCCATCGTATGCCGCGCCTACCCGCCGCCCCGAATCGGTCCCGCCCGGCAGCCACCCCCCGGCCCGGTCACCGAGCGGTGGGTGGGCGGTGGGTGGCTCGGTCAGAGACCGGTCATCGGGGTGTTCAGGACTCCCAGGATCTGACGGAGAGTGACCGGCTTCATGGATCCGTGCGCCCGGGCGATCGCGGCGTGCCTGCCCTCGGCGTACAGGCCGCTGGAGTGCTTGCCGGTGGCGTACTTCGCCCTGACGTAGCCCACCCACGGCTTGCCGTTGGAGTGCTTGGCGCCTGACGCGGCCGACTTGCCGATGTACTGCTCCAGGCGGGTCGGCTCCTCGACCGGCACAACGGGTACGACCGGCACAACCGGTGCGAGCGACAGCACCGGCGGGACCTCGATCGTGGGCTTCTCGTCGGCTGCCCGCTCGTCGGTCTTGTTGCCCTGGTCGGCGGACTGCGCCGCGGGCGGGTTGCCTACGGGCAGGTCGGCCGACTCGGACTGCTCGCCGCCGCCGCCGCTCTGCGGAGCGGTGTCGCCGGTCTGGTCACCACCGGCCGTGGTGTCACCTGTGGTCGTGTCACCAGTGCTGGTGTCGCCGCTGCCACCGGTGCCCGCCTCGCCCGTACCGGTCTCCGGCGGGGCGGTCGGCTGCGTCCCCGGGTCGCCGTTCGAACCGCTACCGGGCTCGACCGGCGTGGTCGGCTCGGTGGTGGTCGGCGGCGGGTCCGTGGTCTCGGTCGGCGGCGGCGTGGTGGCCGTCGGCGCGGTCGGGTCCTCGGTGGGCGTGGTCGGCTCGTCGACCGGCTGCTGCGGCTGGACCGGCTGTTCTTCGACCGGCTCCTGGACCGTGGTCGGCTCCTCCACCTGCGTCGGTTGAGGCCGGGCCAGCAGCAGCGGCGGCGTCTGGGCGACAACCGAGGCCGGCGGGAAGGTCAGCGGGTCCTCGTTCTGCGCCACCTTCTCCTCGGCGGCCGCCTTCTGCTCTTCGACCTTCTTCTGGTAGTCCTTCGCGACCTTGACGATCTTCGTCTTGTCGACCACCGGCATGCCGTCGAGTTGCTCCTGCGGGAAGCTCGTCTGCGGACGCAGCCCGTCGACGACCTTCTCGATGACCTTCTCGTACGGCGACAGCGGATCGCCGGTCACGGCCGCGGCCACGCCGGAGACCGACAGCGCGGCCACCGCGGCGACACCCAGGGCCAGACCCCGGGCGGCCATCTTGCGCGCGAACGGGTCCGTCACCGGGTTCAACGCGGCGCAGCGCGCCAGGAAGTTCTCCGGATCGTCGATCGTCTCGACCGGGAGCTCGTCCTCGACCTCCACCGCGAGCCGCAGATCGGCCAGCAGCTTCAGGGCCGGGTCGTGCTCGCCCGCCTCCCAGGCGGACTCCCCACCGGCTGCGAGCAGGTCGAGCAACGCGTCATCTGCTTCGATCGCGTCGAGATCAAAACGGTCAGCCATGTCGCTCCTCCCCTGCCCCTCGTTCCATCTTTGCCTCATGCCCCACAAACCCCCTGAGCGTGTTCAACGCCCGATGTTGTGCGACCCTCACCGCCCCCGGTGTCATCCCCAGTGCCCGGCCGGTCTCCTCGGCTGACATCCCCGCTACCACCCGGAGCCGCAGGATCTCCCGCAGCTTCTCCGGCAACCTGTCCAGCAGGCTCACGATGTGCTGGACCTCTGAATGGCGTACGGCGTGCTCCTCCGGCGTCGGTGACTCGTCCGCCCCGTCCGGAAGATCCGGCGTCGACAAGTCCGCGACCGCGAACGCACGCTGGGCATCGGCGACCTTGCGGGCCGCGATGCCGTAGACGAAGGCCTCGAACGGCCTCCCCTCGTCCCGGTACCGGCCCAGAGCGCCGAATACCGCGACACAGACCTCTTGCGCGACGTCGTCGACCATGTCGGCGCCGCCGGGGTAGGTCCAGAGCCTCGACCGCACGTAGCGGTGGGCGACTGCCCGCACCCTGGTGAGCAGGTCGTTCAGAGCATTCCGATCACCTTCAGCCGCAGCTGCGGCCAGGTCACGGAGCTCGACCCGATCGTGGGTGTGCGGTACTTGGACCTCGGTCACCCCTCGCCCCCCTCGTTCCAGACCGGTCAGCCTGCAAGATAGTACGGCGGCCACCCCCGCTTGCATAGTGGCAACGCGTAATCACTGAGCTTTTTTCACTACAACCGGTGAGCAAGTACGCCGACCAGCCCTCCGCCGCGCCCCTGGTTCGGCGGTTGCTGACTGCGGGCCGGGTGCGCTCCACAGCATCTGCCGATGGCGGCGGTTGGCGGGGCGCCGCCGTACCGAGCGACAGGCCGATGTTGCGGTTCCCGTTCACGCCCACGCCTGCACGACCCAGCGGCGTCGCGGTTTTCCTGAGTACTTCCTGTCGGTCCGAACACCGGCTCGCGTACTGCGTCACTCAGGGTGCGGTGAACAGGGCCGCGTTGAGGAAGTCGGCTCCGAAGGTGCCCTCTCGGTCGGGGTGGACCTGGCGGATCTCGACGGGGCTGAGCGGGGTGAAGATGCTGCCGAGGTCGTCGCGGGAGAAGGCCGTTCCGCCGGAGGTGTCGCCGGTCCTGACGACCTCGTTGTCGTCGGGGGTCTGCATGCGCTCGGCGGCGAGCGTGACGATGCCGAACCGGCCTCCGGGGCACACCATCGGCAGTGCGCGCTCGAGGTAGGTGATGCGTCGGTGCGGCGCGATGTGGCGGAAGCAACCGGAGTCGTAGACCAGGTCGAACTGGCCGGCCGGGAGTGGGTCGCGCAGTACGTCCAGTGCGGTCAGGTTCACCGAGCCGGGCATGTCCGGCCGAACGCGTTCGAGCAGGGGCGCCGCGAGGTCGATGCCCTCCACGCTCGCGCCGTGCTGCGCGAACCAGCGGCTGTTGCGCCCGGCGCCACACCCGATATCGAGTACGCGGGCGCCGTCCAGCGTTTCCAGCAGACCGCGCTCGTACCAGTCCACAGCGCCCGGTCCGGGCCGCTGGGGCGACCGCCTCTGCCGATGGCGGCGGTTGGTGAGGCGTCGCCGTACCGAGGGACAGGAAGAGGTCTAGGTTCACGCCCGCGCCCGCGCCTGCGCGAGTCAGCTGCACCGCGGTTTCTCCGAGTACTACCTGTCGGTCCGTACGCCGGCTCGCGTACTGCGCGACTCGGGCTGGGGAAGACGAACTGCCCGGCTGGTCCGAGGGGACCGGCCGGGCAGTTCGGGTGGAGCGGGTGCCGAGGAATCAGTGGCCGTGACCGTGGCCGTGACCGCCTGCGGCGGGCTCTTCATCTTCGGGCTTGTCGACGACCAGGGTCTCCGTGGTGAGGAGGAGGGCCGCGATGGAGCCGGCGTTGGCGAGGGCGGACCGGGTCACCTTGACCGGGTCCAGGACGCCCTGGGCCAGCAGGTCGCCGTACTCGCCGGTGGCGGCGTTGAAGCCGCTGCCGACCTCGAGCTCGGCCACCTTGGCGGTGACGACGTAGCCCTCGTAGCCACCGTTCTCCGCGATCCAGCGCAGCGGCTCGACGATGGCCTTGCGGACGATCCGGACACCGGCGAGCTCGTCACCCTCGAGGTCCAGGCCGTTCTCCAGCACCGCGCCGGCGTGGATGAGAGCGGAGCCGCCACCGGCGACGATGCCCTCCTCGATGGCCGCACGGGTCGCCGAGACGGCGTCCTCGATCCGGTGCTTCTTCTCCTTCAGCTCGACCTCGGTGGCCGCGCCGACCTTGATCACGCAGACGCCACCGGCCAGCTTGGCCAGCCGCTCCTGCAGCTTCTCGCGGTCCCAGTCGGAGTCGGTGCGCTCGATCTCGGACTTGATCTGGTTGACCCGGCCCTCGATGTCGTCGGACTTGCCGCCACCCTCGACGACGGTGGTGTTGTCCTTGCTGACGACGATGCGACGGGCGGTGCCGAGCACCTCCAGGCCGACCTGGTCCAGCTTGAGGCCGACCTCGGGAGCGACCACCTGGGCGCCGGTCAGCGCGGCCAGGTCCTCGAGCATCGCCTTGCGGCGGTCGCCGAAGCCCGGCGCCTTGACGGCGACGGAGGTGAAGTTGCCGCGGATCTTGTTGACCACCAGGGTCGACAGGGCCTCGCCCTCGACGTCCTCGGAGATGATCAGCAGCGACTTGCCGGACTGCACGACCTTCTCCAGCAGCGGCAGCAGGTCCGAGACCGCGGAGATCTTGCCCTGGTTGATCAGGATGTACGGGTCGTCCAGCACCGCTTCGCCGGCCTCGGCGTCGGTGATGAAGTAGGGCGAGATGAAGCCCTTGTCGAACTGCATGCCCTCGGTGAAGTCGAGCTCGGTGCCGAACGTGTTCGACTCCTCGACGGTGATGACGCCGTCCTTGCCGACCTTGTCGAAGGCCTCCGCGATCAGGGTGCCGATCTCGGGGTCCCGGGCGGAGATGGTGGCGACGTGGGCCATGTCGCCCTTGTCGTCGACCGGCCGCGCGGTCTCGATCAGCTTCGCCGACACGGCCTCGACGGCCGCCTCGATGCCCTTCTTCAGGCCCATCGGGTTGACCCCGGCCGCGACGGCGCGCAGGCCCTCGTGCACCAGCGCCTGGGCGAGCACGGTCGCGGTGGTCGTACCGTCACCGGCGATGTCGTTGGTCTTGGTGGCAACCTCCTTGGCCAGCTGCGCACCCAGGTTCTCGAACGGGTCGTCCAGCTCGACCTCACGCGCGACGGTGACACCGTCGTTGGTGATGGTCGGGGCGCCCCACTTCTTGTCCAGCACGACGTAGCGGCCCTTGGGCCCCAGCGTCACCTTCACCGTGTTCGCGAGCTTGTCGACGCCGCGCTCCAGCGCGCGCCGCGCGTTCTCGTCGAACTCGAGGATCTTCGGCATGGAAAACTAGTCCCTCTCTGAGTTTCAACATGGGGCTCGCGGGTCCGGAATCGACTCCGCTCCGGCGCCGGCATCCGGCACCGGAGCGGTGTCAGTCAGAACAGCGAGCGAGGGTGTGTCCCCTCGTCCCGCGCGGTAGCGGGCAGAGCCACGCGGCACGCACCGGACGAGGAGGCACGCCCTTACATCACTTGGTGACGACTGCGAGGATGTCGCGGGCGCCCAGGATCAGGTAGTCCTGGCCGTCGTACTTGACCTCGGTGCCGCCGTACTTCGAGTAGATGACCTTGTCGCCGACGCTGACGTCCAGCGGGACGCGGTTGCCGTTGTCGTCGATGCGGCCGGGGCCGACGGCGAGGATCTCGCCCTCCTGGGGCTTCTCCTTGGCGGTGTCCGGGATGACCAGGCCGGACTTCGTGGTCTGCTCGGCTTCGAGCGGCGCAACGAGGACGCGGTCCTCGAGCGGCTTGATCGTGACCGACACTTGCTGACCTCCACGGTCGAGTTCTTGGTGTGTTCTGCAGGTGCTGCGAGCGGCCGTTCACCTCTGCCGTCGCGGGGATCAGAGGCCGGGCCGCTGGCACCCTCGAGTGGAGAGTGCCAACACCGAATCTAGGCGGCGATTAGCACTCGGTCAACTCGAGTGCCAGATTCTCGCCCACGGCGGACAGCCGCACCGGAAGTGATCGTCCGTGCGCTTTCCGCCACCGAGCCCTAGGCGGCGGGGCCACCGGCGTGGGACCGTCTTGCGTGGAGGCATTCCCGGCCGCCCCGGGATCGACCGCACCAGGAGAGAACCCATGGCCGTCCGCATCCCGTCGCTCCGGAACCTGTCCCTCTTCAAGCTCACCCCTCGAAAGGCCGTCGCCGTCGTCGCGATCCTCGTCAGCCCGATCGCCGTGGCGGCCGTCGCGGCCAACGGGAACAACCCGCCCCAGGAAGGCTCCGCCGCCTCGGGTGGCGCCGCCCCCGCAGTACAGCCGCCGAAGGCTGACTCAGCGGAAGCGAAGACGGACGCCCAGGCGGAGACCCGGGCCGCGGCCGCATTGACGCAGTGCCGGTCCGCGCGGCTGGTACCGGTCGGCAAGACAGGGTGGGGTGTCCCGATGCCGTCGGTGTGGAACAGCCCCAGTACGACCTGCAACCTCATGTCCGGCGACGACCCGTACCGCGGTTCCGCGCGCACCGGTGATCCCGACACGGCGATCCGGACCCTGCAGCGCAACCTGAACTACTGCTACGGGTACCGCCTCACAGTGGACGGCGTGTACGGCAGCAACACCCGCGGAGTGGTCAAGGCGGTGCAGAAGCGGCACAAGCTCACGGCCGACGGCATCTACGGCCCGAAGACCCGCTCGGCCATGAACTGGCGGCTGTTCTCATCGACGACGAACACCTGGAGCAAGGCCTGCTCCAGCCCGCTGTAGTCCCCGGGCAGACTGGGGCGGGTGGACCCTTCGTCGATCACCTCGCTGCTCACCGCACCCGGGGACGCAGTACTGGCCGAGGCCTGTGCCGCGTTCAGGCCCGGCGGTGAGCTCAAGCTGGTCGAACAGCTCAGACGCCGGTACGACGCTGCCGTGGTGACCGCCGCGGTCACGCAGGCTTCGCTGCGGCATCGGGCGGCCGCCAAGTTCGGCGCGGAGGACGCCGCACGGATGTACTTCACGCCGGACGGGCTCGAGCAGGCCACGCGAACCACAGTGGGGGTCCACCGGGCCGCACGCATCGCGGGCACTATTCCTGGCGCCACTGTGGTCGACCTTGGTTGTGGGATCGGTGGTGACCTCATCAGCGCCGCCCGCGCCGGCTTGCGCGTCACGGGCGTGGAGCGAGACCCCGCGACAGCCGCTGCAGCGCAGGCGAACCTCGCGGCGCTGGGACTACCCGGCGAGGTCCTGGTGGGAGACGCCGAGGCGCAGGACGTCACGCAGTACGAGGCGGTCTTCGCGGATCCCGCACGGCGGGCCGATGGGAAGCGGGTGTTCGACCACAACGCCTACTCGCCGCCGTGGTCCTTCATCACCGACCTCCTGGCGGGTACTGCGTGCGTCAAGGTGGCTCCGGGCATTCCGCACGACGCGGTGCCGGACGGTGTCGAGGCGGAGTGGGTCAGCGACGCAGGCGAGGTCAAGGAGGCCGCGCTGTGGTCCGGGAAGCTCTACGCCGGCACCAGCCGCCGGGCGACGCTCCTGCCTGGCGGCGCGACAGTGACGACGGCGCCTGAGGTAGACAGCGGCCCTGTCGGGCAGTACATCTACGAGCCGGATGGAGCTGTCGTCAGGGCCGGACTGGTCACCGCCGTTGCTGCGGCGGTCGACGGCTGGCTGCTGGATCCGCGGATCGCCTATGTGACCGGTTCATCCTTGGTGGCGACTCCTCTGGCCGCTGCTTATGAGGTGATCGAGGAAGTGCGGTACCGCGAGAAGGCACTGCGGGCCTGGGTAAGGTCGAACGGCATCGGCACACTGGAGATCAAGAAGCGCGGCGTCGACTTCGACCCGGCACAGCTCCGCAAGAAGCTGGCCCCGAAGGGCTCCGCGAGCGCGACGCTCATCGTGACCCGGATCGGCCGGGACGCGGTCGCCTACTCCTGCCGCCGGGTTTCCACGCAGGCTTCCTGACCGTCAGCCGCCGATTTGCCTGTCATGTCGATTTGCCTTCGCGGCACATTCGAACATATGATCGATCTCACGAGCGGGCTCCTGGCCGGCCAGCCGACGGACGAGGTGCTGCGTCTGTTGCCGCACCCGGCCAGGAGCCCGCCACTAAGCATCACGTCGGTGTCGCCGGCTGTTCACCTCGGTGCGTCAGGGTTGGCGGGAACCGGTCTGCCGCTGACCGTTTCCTGGGGACCGAGTGTCCCGTAAGCGATGTAGCTTGAACGATAACGGTGTCCAGGTGCGTGCATCGCGGTGCTTGAGCAGTGGCCTCGATGCGGAGCATCGTGGGCGCTGGGCAAGTGCCGCGAGGTGCGTGCCTGGGCGCCGATAGCGTCAAGCTACATCGCTTACGGGACACTAGCGGTGAGTTCAGGTCCACGGGCTCTTGCCTGCCGCGCCCTTCCCCGCGCTGCAGGAGCACCCGACCTGAGACGCAGCAGCCAGACCTGCTCGAGTGCTCAGACCTGTTCGAGTGCTTGGGAGCCCAGGACCCGAAGGCGGAGACGGGCCGCGGCGATGTCTCGTACTCCGGCCGCGTTCCCACCCGGGCGATTCCACAGCGGGAGCGGATCCACCCGATCGGGCTCGGTGGTGAGTGCCGGGCAATCCGTGGGACCACCGAGAGCGGCGGCGACGAAACGGCGTACGAGTTCATTCCAATCGCCGTAGCGGTGGAGCATCGCGTGCGTCTCGCCTTCCACGGACAACAGTGCAACCGGTACTCCGGTGGCACGCAAGCGCCTGGCAAAAGCAGCCGTCTGCGCGGGATCCGTCATCCGGTCCAACGTCCCATGCGCCAGTACTACGGGCCCGCGCAACGCGACGAGTGGTTCGCTGTCGGGGAGCCACGGAGCAAGCCCCAGAACGCCCGAGACCAACGGGTGATTGCCAGCGGCAACCACTGCGCGGCCGCCCATCGAGTGGCCGATCAGGACCACCCGGCGGATGGACGACGGGAGTCCGTCGAGCACCATGCGAAGGTCGTTCGCGGGATGAGCCTCGGTCCCGTTCCAACCGCGATACCGGTAGCGCATCAGGCCGACAGCGGCGCCGGGAGCAGCCGAGCGCGCAGCCAGGGCCAACGGCCACATCCGCAGGATCGCCGCTCGCCAGCCACCGGCCGGATCCAGCGAGTCCACCACGCCACCATGCGCGAGCAGTACCAGCTCTGTCGCCTCCTCCGGCGCGGCGAGCAGATCGATCCCGGGAAGACTCATGCCGGCCGGCCCCCACCCAGCACACACTTCACGGTTGGCCGTAGATCTCGGCGGGACTGCGAGCGACGCCCAGGAACAGACTCGGGTCAGAGAGATCTTCAAACCCGTAGGAACGATAGAGCCCGTGCGCGTCGGCCGTCGCCAGCATCGTGCGCCGCAACAGTTGCAGATCCGGATGCTCGAGCAGGGTGGAGACCACGAAGCGCCCGAGCCCATGCCCGCGCGACGACGGCAGCACGAAGACGTCCGCGATCCAGGCGAACGTCGCCCGATCCGTCACCGCCCGCGCGAACGCGACCTGAGCTCCGTCCGGCGCATACACCCCGACGTTGAGGCTGTTCGCAACCGCCTTGGCCACCACGTCCCGCGGAATCTGCGGCGCCCAGTACGACGTACGCAGGAACCCGTGCACCACATCCAGGTCGATCCGTGCGGTGTCGTCGTCGGCGACGAACCCGTCCGGGTGCTCCCACCTCATGAGTTCAGCACCGTCGTGATCGGCATCGACGAGTCGGCCGGCAACCCCAGCGGCGACGGCGACTTCCCGGCCCGCACGAGCTCGGAGCCGAGCGCCGCCACCATCGCTCCGTTGTCCGTGCACAACCCCGGCCGCGGCACCCGTACGGCGATGCCGGCCGCGGAGCAGCGCTCTTCGGCCATCGCCCGCAACCGGGAGTTCGCCGCGACCCCGCCACCGATCAGCAGGTGCTCGTAGCCGCGGTCCTTGCAGGCATCGATCGCCTTGCGCGTCAGCACGTCGCAGACGGCTTCCTGGAACGCGGCGGCCACGTGGTTCACCGGCACGTCCTCGCCGTCGCGACGCTTCGCCTCGACCCACCGGGCGACGGCGGTCTTCAAGCCGGAGAAGGAGAAGTCGAACCGGTGCCGCTCGAGATCCCGTTGACTGGTCAGCCCGCGCGGGAACCGCACGTAGAGCGCGTCACCGCCGTCCCGTGCCGCCTTGTCGACATATGGACCTCCGGGGAACGGCAGCCCCAGCACCCGGGCGACCTTGTCGAAGGCCTCCCCCGCCGCGTCGTCGATGGTGGCGCCCATCGGTTCGACGCCGACGGTGATGTCCTCGACCGCGAGCAGCGACGAGTGCCCGCCGGAGACGAGCATCGCGATCGCGCCCTTCGGGAGATCCCCGTGCTCGAGCGTGTCGACGGCGACGTGCGCGGCGAGGTGGTTCACGCCGTACAAGGGCTTGTCGAGTGAGAGGGCAAGGCCCTTGGCGGCGGCGACGCCGACGAGCAGGGCGCCGGCCAGGCCGGGTCCGCTGGTGACGGCGACCGCGTCGACATCGGACGGCTTGATCCCCGCGGTCTCACACGCGCGGCGGATCGTCGGCACCATCGCCTCGAGGTGCGCGCGGCTGGCGACCTCCGGGACGACACCGCCGAACCGGGCGTGCTCCTCGACGCTGGAGGCGATCGCGTCGGCCAGCAGCGTCTGCCCGCGGACGATACCGACCCCGGTCTCGTCGCACGACGTCTCGATGCCCAGGATCAAGGGCTCGTTCTCACTCATCCGACATCTCCTGCCACCGCATCCACTGCCACCACGTCTCCCGGCCACCGCATGATGACCGCGTCCTCGCCGCCCGCGTAGTACCCGCGCCGCCGGCTGATCTCCTCGAAGCCGAAGCGCCGGTACAGGGCCCTCGCCGACTCGTTGCCCGCAGCAACTTCGAGCAGGACGGTCCGGCCGGCGCACCGCTCCAGCGCCTTGGTCAGCAACTGCCCGCCGATCCCGGTACGCCGCTCGTCCGGCGCGACCGCGATCCGCAGCAGATCCACCGGGTCCTCCAGAGCGACGGGAACCAGCAGTACCACGTACCCGACCACAGCACCTTCGTCGGCGACCAGCACCACACGATCGTCGTCCAACCGGGCGAACTCCTCCGCCCAGGAGTCGGAGCTCCACGCGGACGGGCCGAAGCAGACCTTGTCCAGCGCAACAAGTATCGCCAGGTCGGCGGGTTCGGCTGGACGAATGCGAGGTCTCACTTCGGCAGCACGCTCTTGGGCCCACCGGACATCGTCACGTCAGGCCGTCGCAGATACAGCGGATCCGGCGCGACCACAGGCAGAGTCCCTGTCGCCACCCCCAGCGCCAGTACTTCGGCCGACGGGTACTCGGGCACGTCGCTGGTGTCGAGCCCGAGTGCCTCCGCATAGAGAACCGCACCGCGTCCGATCACCGGCAGCCCGGCGAGAACGTGGGCGACATCGGCCGGGCGATCCACGGCCGGCCCCTCGAGGCGCCGGCGACTCCCGTCAGCCGCGGGTCCGTCGTACAGGGCCCAGTAGATCTCCTTGCGGCGGGCGTCGGTCGCGACGGCGACGGGCAGAGTCAGCGAGGACTGCCTGGCAAGGATGTCGAGGCTGCAGACACCGGCGACCTCGATCTCGAGCACGTCCGCCATGGTCCGCGCGGTCACCAGGCCGACCCGCAGGCCGGTGAACGGACCTGGTCCGACACCGACGGCGATCTTGGTCAGGTCGCGCGGAATACAGCCGGCGGCTGCCATGGCCTCAGCGATCGCGGGCGCCAGCAACTCGCCGTGCCGCAGCGCGTCCACGGTCGACGAGGAAGCGAGGACGGCCCCGCTGACCGGATCGGCGACGGCCACGGTCACCGCGGCACTGGACGTATCGAACGCAAGCAACATGGTCAGTCCCTCTCCGCCGCGGACAGAACCGGCGGGGTGAGCGAGACACCGGTCTCGGCCCAGCGGGGGCCGGCTGGAGTGATGCGGAGGTCCCGGGTCTCGTCGATGTCGTCGTCGCCGCGGGTGATCACGATGTCGAGGCGGTCCGGGGCGAGCGACTCGGCGAGCCCGTGGCCCCACTCGACCACGGTGACCGCGTCGTCGAGGCTGGCGTCCAGGTCGAGGTCGTCCAGCTCGGCGATACCGCCCAGCCGGTAGGCGTCCACGTGCACCAGCGCCGGACCGCCCGCGAGCGAGGGATGCACCCGCGAGATCACGAACGTCGGCGAGGTGATGTCGCCGCGCACCTTCAGCCCGGCCCCCAGCCCCTGGGTGAACGTCGTCTTGCCGGCGCCGAGATCACCCGACAGCACGAGTACGTCACCCGCTCGCAACTGGCCGGCGAGTTCTTCCGAGGCCGCGCGCATGTCGTCCGCGGTGGGGATGGTCAGCTCGATCGGCATCGCCTTCGCGTAGATGAGGTTCTGCCCCTCACGCTCGACCACGGAATACCCACGACGCCGCCAGAACTCCACGGTGTCGGGCAGTTCGACCCGGGCGATCAACCGAACCCGGCGCAGACCGCGCTCGCGGGCGGTGTCCTCGGCGCAGCCGACCATCGCGGAGGCGACGCCGCGGCCCTGGAAGCGCGGGTTCACCGAGACCCGGCGCAGGCCGAGCACGTCGCCGTCGACCTCGAAGAGCATCGCGCCGGCCGCTACGCCGTCGATGAGGACGAGCAGTCCGCCGTGCGCGGCGACCGCGGCGGCGACGGTGGTGGCGTTCTCCGAGAGCGCGGTCGACGGCGGGTCGAGCACCCGCCGGGCGGAGAAGGCGTGGTGGATGACGTCGACGATCTCTTCCGCGTGCTCCGCGGTGGCGTCCACCACGTGCAGGTCGGTCATGTCTGTCCCAGGGATGTCTCGGCCCGCTCGATCATGCCGAGCAGGGCTGCGGTGAACTCGCGGTGGTGCTCGATCAGGCCGAGGTGCCCGCAGTTCTTCACCTCGACCAGCTCCGCCCCCGGTACGTGCCGGACGATGTCCTCCGAGTGCTCGAACGGGGTCAGATGGTCGGAGTCACCACCGATGACCACGCACTCCACCTTCTGCAACGGTTCCAGATGCTCGTATCGCTGGTGCATCGCGAAGATCGGGTAGAACTCCGCGATCACCGAGATCGGCGTCGCGGCGATCATCTCGTTGACGAACTCGGTGAAGGCCGGCGGCACCTCGGAGCCGAACGAGTACTTCCGGGTCAGCAGGTAGCTGATGTCCGTGCCGGCCTTGCGGCTGCGCTCGACCACGTCGGGGATCCGGGCCAGCGCCGAGACGGTCGGCGTCGCCAGCGCCCGGATCAGCATCCCGGCCTTGCCCGGCAGCGCGATCGGGACGCGGTCCAGCCCGCCGGCGCTGGTGGAGCACAGCCCGACGCCGATCACCCGGTCGCCGAAGATCTCCGGATGCTGCTCGGCCAGCGCCATGATCGACATGCCGCCCATCGAGTGCCCGATCAGGATCACCGGGCCGGTCGGCGCGAACTCCTCCATGATCCCGAACAGGTCCCGGCCGAGCTGCTCGATGCTGACGTGCTCCTTCGGCGACCGGCCGGACCGTCCGTGCGAGCGCTGGTCGTAGAACACCATCGTGCCGATCCCGGCCAGGTCGCGGCGCTCGAAGTGCCAGCAGTCCATGTTCAGCCCGTAGCCGTGCGCGAAGATCAGCGTCAGGTCCTCCGGCGCGTTCACCTCCACCTTGCGCCGCAGCCGGCGCTTGGCCGGGGGCGCCGGACGCCGGGACCGCTTCAGCTCGTCGACCTCGACGTACAGCTCGACGCCGTCGTCGGCGGTGAAGACGTGCGGCTCACCGCGCAGCGATCCGAACGGCTCGGCCTCGAGCTGGGCGCGCTGGCTCGAGCGCCGGCCGATCAGCTGGCGCTCGACGGCGACACCCGCCGCGGCGCCGGCGGCGATAACGCCGACCGCGGCGCCGATCAGGCCGGCGGTGCGACCTACGTTGGCCACGCCGGTCACCTCCCGCTGTCGACGTACCGACGGGGGATCCGGGCGCCCAGTCGGGTGACGATCTCGTAGTTGATGGTTCCTGCCGCATCCGCCCAGTCGTCCGCGGTCGGCTCGCCACCGGTACCCGGCCCGAAAAGCACGACCTCGTCGCCTGCCGCGGCCTCGGCGTCCTCGAGATTGACCACGCACTGATCCATGCAGATCCGGCCGACGATGGTACGACGCGCGCCCCCGGCCTGGACCGGCGCACCGTTCGACGCGTGCCGCGGCAGCCCGTCGCCGTACCCGAGCGGGATCAGCCCGAGCGTCGACGGACGGGGCGCCGTCCAGGTCAGCCCGTACGACACCCCGGCGCCGGCCGGGACCCGCTTGACCATCGCGAGCCGCGCGCGCAACGTCATCGCCGGCCGCAGCCCGAGCTCGGACGACGGCAACTCATGCCCGAACGGCGACAACCCGTACGTCGCGATGCCGGGCCGGACCAGGTCGAAGTGCGTCTCGGGCAGAGCCAGCGTGCCGCCGGAGTTCGCGAGGTGACGAAGTGGCGGCTCGACCCCGAGGGACGCCGCGATCTCCACCGCCGACTCGAACGTCGCGAGCTGCGCCTCGTTCGCCGCGCTCTTCGGCTCGTCCGACGAGGACAGGTGGGACCAGATCCCAGTGATCTCCAACCGGCCGGCCTTCACCTCGCGCAGGGCAGCACGGATCAGCGCCGGCCATTCCTCCGGTACTGCGCCGCCGCGGCTCATGCCGGTGTCGATCTTGAGGTGCACCCGAGCCGGCCTGTCCGTCACCCCCGCCGCGAGCTCGTCGATCTCCCACGGCGCGGCGGCGGACAGGTCGATGCCAGCGGCAATCGCCTGCTCCAGCGGCTCACCAGGCGTGGTCAGCCAGCAGAAGATCGGACCGGTGTCGCCGGCCGCACGCAGTGCCAGTGCTTCCTCGAGCACGGCAGCCCCGATCCAGTCGGCACCGGCTTCCCGGGCAGCGCGAGCGACGGGGACCATTCCGTGCCCGTAACCGTCGGCCTTCACGACCGTCATCAGCTGGGCAGTACCGACGCGCGCACGCAGCGTGGCCACGTTGTGGCGGATCGCACCGAGGTCGACAACCGCCTCAGCACGAACGTTGGAGGACTCTCGGGGCTCAGACATAGCCCCTCCAGTCTCTCAGGCGGTTTGGATGAGGGTCGGCAGGGCGGCCATTTCGTGGAACGTTGCGGTTGCGGCGGCCAGCTTCTCAGGGGCGGTCATGGCGGCGAAGCCGAAGACCTTCATGCCCGCCGCGTTGGCCGCGGCGACTCCGAGCGGGCTGTCTTCGACGACGACACAGTCGGTCGGCTTCACGCCCATCGTGCTCGCCGCGTGCAGGAAGAGGTCGGGCGCGGGCTTGCCGTGCCGCACATCCTCCGAGCTGAAGATCCGGCCCTCGAACCGCTCCCAGAAACCGACCGCGGTCAATGCGGTGTGGATCCGCCGGTGGGTGCCGGAAGACGCCAGGCAGTAGGTGATGCCGTCCGCGTCCAGCTGGTCGAGCACCTCGCGGACACCGGGGACCGGCTGGAGGTGGGCGAAGCCGTCGAAGAGTCGCTGGTGGTAGCGGTCCTCCAGGTCAGCGGGCAGCGGCGAACCCAGTTGCGCCTCGGCCTTCTGCCGCATCGAGACCATGCTGCCGCCCATGAAGTCCCGGACCGCCTCCTCGAACGTGTACGGCAACCCCGCCTCGGTCAGCAGTCCGGCCAGGATCGTGTTGGCCAACCGCTCCGAGTCCACCAGCACGCCGTCGTTGTCGAAGATCACCAGTTCAGTCACAGCTGCACCCTATGCAACGCGGCCGCCGTGACGTCGAGCGTCACGGCGGCCGCGGGGAGCGCGAGAGCGAGGCGGTCAGTTCTCCTGGATGGAGAAGTCGTTGAAGTTGAAGCGCTGCTTGGTGTTGCCGGTGGACACGACCTCGACGCCGAAGTCGACCTGCCAGGTCGTGGCCTTCGGGGCCCAGCCCCGGGAGACCATGTCGTTGAAGAAGCTGGCCAGCGGCATCGTGCCGGACTTCTGGGTCACCTGGGACACGTAGGCGGTGTAGCCGTCCTGGTGCCAGACGTCGTAGGTGAAGCCACCGAACGCCACGGTGCCGACCTTCCGCCCGGCCGGGACCTGGCCCTTGTTGTCGGTCCAGATCATCAGCTCGTTGTTCAGACCGTCGCCGATCCACGCGTCGAACGCGACGTTGTAGATGCAGGCCGCGCAGTTGGCGGGGGTCGTCGCGGCGAACTTGGCCGATTGGATCTTGGACAGCGGGACGTCGCTGTAGTCCTTGTGCACGTTCGGGTACGCCTGGACGCCCTTGTCACCCGGCAGCGGCTGAGTGACGTCGACGTACCAGCTGTTGTAGTTGCAGGCGCCCAGCGAGTAGGTGCCGTTGTCGTTGTTCCACATGTTGTTGTGGACGTAGTACGCGCCGAAGGTCCGGCCATCGCCCTGGTTGTTGCTCGAGGTGGTGGTCCACACCGGGTTGGTGCAGGTCCCCACCGGGCTGGTCGTCGACGTCGGGGTCGATGTGGTGGGGCTGGCGGTCGGCGTCGACGTGGTCGTCGGGGTCGACGTCGGCGTCGTCGTGGTGGTGGTCGGGGTCGGGGTGCTCGCCGGCGGCTGGGTCGGGGTTGTCGTGGTCGTCGGCGTCGGGGTGGTCGGCTGCGCTGGAGCCTCGGCGAAGTCGTAGTGCGCGGTATAGCGCACCTTGGCCCCGGCGCGGTACTTCTCGCCGTTCCGGGTGAACGCCCGGAGGCGGTAGGTCTTGTCGTTGGTCTGGCTCGGGTCGATCGAGATGATCGCCGGTCCGGCCGCGGTCGCCGTGATCGCGGCCGGCTTCACGCCGAAGCCGTGCACGACGGTACAACCGGAGGACGCGTCCAGGACGCAGGTCTCCACGCGGCCGACGCTCGGGAGGGTCGAAACCGTGCTGTCCGCGGCGGTCGCGGTCGCAGCGACGGGAGAATCCTTGGCCGCCTGAACGGCGATCGGTGCGGCTACCAGCGCACCGAGGGCAAGGAACACCGCTGGGATGACGAGGCGGCTTCGGGCAGTTCGGATGGGGGGCATGCGAAACATTCCTCTGCTCGACGGGCCACCACTGACTGCCCCAGCACTCCAGCGATGGCCCACAAAAACTCTTCTGTTGGATCCCCAGAAAGGCCAGGACAGCCGACGCCCCCGAAGCGCCGATCCGGTCCCGGCAGACCGGCGATGAAGGCTTGCCGGCCATGTCGTTCTCGTTCGCTCTCGCGCGTACGGCGGCCGACGTTATCCAACCGTGATCCGAAAAGCCAACCCGGGGTACCCCCTTTCACGCAGCGTATCCGAGCCGTTCCGGGCCTGGCGCCGGACGACGTCCAACCCGTCAATCGCAGCCACGACGGCCGGATTCGAGCGCATCTCGGGGCGCCCGAGTCGGCTGCAACGTCTGGAGGGGCTGGAGCGTCCGTAGGGTGTGAGGATGCGGATGATCGCCGTCGCTGGGGCCGGGTTGCTGCTGACGCTCGCCGGCTGCGGGGACGAGTCGAGTGCGGGCGGCGGGTCACTGAAGGGCAGGTCGTACCTGTCCACCGCCGCGACGGCGGACGGGAAGCCGATGGAACTCGTCGCCAACACGCGGATCCGGATGCAGTTCACCGACGACGGCCGGCTGATCGCGGACGCCGGCTGCAACTCGATGGGCGGCAAGGTCTCGACCGACGGCGGGAAGATGTCGGTCCAGGATCTCGCGATCACCGACATGGGATGCGACGCGCCCCGGCACGCCCAGGACGACTGGCTGGCGAAACTCCTGCAGGACGAACCGGCCTGGAAGCTCGAGGCGGACAAGCTCAGCGTGTCCAATGGCGGTACCGAACTGGTCCTGCAGGATCGGGAGACCGCGGAGCCCGACAAACCCCTCGACGGCACCAAATGGTCGCTTGAAACGGTGATCGCCGGGGAGACCGCCTCGCACTCGGTGGGTTCGGAGAGGTCGTACCTCACCATCAGCGGCGAACGCGTCACCGGATCGACGGGATGCAACGACCTGCAGGGCATCGTGGCGCGGACCGGCAACAAGCTGACCTTCGGCGAACTGAGCGTCACCCTCAAAGCGTGCACGGGGGACGCCGCCGCTTTGGAGAAGGCGGTCCTGGCCGCGCTGAAGGGCGAGGTGAGCTACAGCATCGAGGCGAACCGCCTCAAGCTCCGCACCCCTGACGGCAACGGCATCGACCTCACCAGCAACTGACCCGCAGCCGGCACCGAGGCAACTGACCGAGGCCCGCAGCCGGCGGCGAGGCCGTCGGCTGCAGGTCGGGCTCAGCGGCTGAGTTTCAGGTCGAAGGCCTGGACCTCGTTCTGGGGTGTTTCGAACGAGATGAGCAGGTGGCCGTCGGCTGCCAGTTTCGCGCGCTGGGCGGCGGTCAGCGGGATCGAGAACTTCTGCACTCCCCCGGTGATCTGCTTGCTGTCCTGCTTCACCAGGTGACCGCTCAGGTCCGGCGACCAGGCAGGAATCCCGCCATCTGTGACAGCACACGGCGTCAGCCCGTAGTCCGGCGCGGGATCGGCCGCCGGCGAGCAACTCGTCGTGTAGACGGGGATCGCGCCGAGCTCACCACTGGTCAGGAACATCCGAGCCGTCCCGGAAACACTTGACGACGTAACGAGTTCCACCGAGCTCTCCCCCAGCCGACCGGACAGAACCTCGAGCCCCGAGGTCGGGACGCGCCCCGAGATCGGTACGTCGTTCCTCGCCGACTGCGCGATCGTCTGCGGCGAGAGCGCACCGTTCAGGTTCGGGCTCGACACGTTCGGCGCGGACGGCGTGGTCGGCCGATCCGCCGGCGGGGTGTACCCGGGCATCGTCGCCCGTCCCCAGCGATACGGATCCGACTGGACCGAGCCGAGCGCGGACCACCCGAGCCGCGTGCTCATGTCGATGTGCCGCAGCGTCGTCGTCCCGGCCGCCGAGGTGTCGTCGTTGTCGTACGGCGTGATGTTCAGCCCCAGCTTCGCCGGATCCACCGCCGCGGGCAGGTCGGCCAGCGGGATCTTCACCTCGAGGTCGTACCCGCCACCCGCATACGCGTGCGGAGTCGTGGTCTCGTTGGTGCCGACCCACGTCGCCGTCGAGGCCACCTGTACCCCGGGGGCGTTCGGCGCATCGCTGACCGTGCCGGCCAACGGACCCGTCGAGTAGCCCTGGTGGTTGTCGGCGTCGCGCGACCAGCACGGCCCGTTCGCGCCGTTCCCGTTGCTCGCACTCGGGTCGTTCGTGAACGGGAAGATGCCGAGCTTGAAGGTGTTCGCGGTGTCCTTCAGCACCTGCGACGCGGTACCGCGCGGGTCGAGCAGGATCTCGACGGAGTCGGCCTGCCAGTGGCCGACGCACTCCTGCGGGGTGACGGCGTACGACTGGTAGTCGTCGCGGATGTGGATGAAGAAGTAGAGCGCGTCCTCGGACCAGCTCACCTTGGCCGTGCTGCCTTCGCCGGTCGGCGAGACCCCACAGTCGTCGACACCGGTGCACGTCGCGGCGCCCTGCCAGATCCGGCCGAGGTCGAGCGTCGGACCGGAGTACTCACCGGGTGCTGCGGTGCCGTCGACGACCGGAGTCGTCGTGGACTGGGCGATCGCGGTCGACGGGACCAGCGACAGGGTGAGCGTCTCGTTGCCCGTTCCGGCTGGTGCGCTGTAGGTCGTGGTGATCGGGATCGACACGTTCTGCGTTGCAGGCAAGGCCGTATCGGTGTTCGTGACCTGGAAGGTCACCGTGGTCTCGGCGCCCGGCGCCAACGCGGAGTACGGCTTCGAGGTTGCGTCGGCGGTGAAGTTCGCGGGCAGGGTGAGGCCGACTGTGCCGCTCTGCGGCTGGTTCGACCAGTTGTGCACGACCACCGGCACGGCGAGCGTGCTGCCGATGCTCATCGACTGGATCGCCGCCGACCGGCCGAGCCGGATCGCCTGCGGGGCCGTGTCGGCGAGCCACTCGTCGTACTCCGCCCAGTTGCCCCAGCGCTCGAACCGACCCTCCGTGGGCGAGACGATCCGGACCACGTTGTCCGTGTACCCCGTCTCCGCCTGGCTCGTGTAGAGCGCGGAGATCTTCGCGTTCTGGTTGACCGGAGCCGTCGCGCTCGGAGTGACGGTGAAGGTCACCGTGGTCTCCTGCTTGTCGGACACCGCGCCGACCTGCTTCGGCCCGTCGACCGTCCAGCCCGCCGGAACCGTCAGCGCGACCTTGCCGGGCTTCAACTGGCCGGAGCCGGCCTTAAGGTGCAGCGTCGCCTGGAAGGGTTCACCGGCCACGTTGAGGAACCGCGAGAACGTCAGATACTCCAGCGTCCCCTTCGGCAGCCCACCCGGATCCGCCTCGGTGGCCCCGAACAGGATCGCGTCGTCACGACCGGCCGCCGGGTTCGCCGTACCGTCAGCGGTGTTCGGCTGGAACGGGACGAACGACTGCGTCATACCGAACCGCGAACAGGCCGGCGCCGAGGCGCCCTTGAACATCACCCGGCTCTGCGTCGGGTACGCCGCGCGCCCTTCGTCCGCGACCTGCTGCCAGATCTTCGCCGACCCCACCGGCTTCCCCTGCAGGTTGCCGGTCGGCCACTTGTACTGCGAGTCGTACCCGGTCCAGACTCCTGCCACCGTGTCCAGGTTGGTGCCCGGCGTTGGGACGAACCCGGTGGTGCAGTTGGCGGCGGTGGTGGTTCCGCCGGTCCCGGTGGTGCTGCCGCCGGAGAACACCTTCTTGACCTGCCAGGTGCTCAAGGCGTCCGGTCCACGCAACTGCTCGGGGAACTTCGTCGGGTCGGCCGCGGCCAGCACGCCTTCCCAGATCAGCCGGCCCGCCTGCTGGTGGTTGCCGTGCCCGGCCGCGAGCGTCGGGGTGAACCCGATGTAGATCTCCGGCTGCGTCGTCCGGATCACCCGGGTGACGCGGCGCAGCGTCTCCTCCTCGTCCCAGAAGTACTGCGTCAGCGGCGCGCTCTGGTTGTAGAAGAAGTCCACCCGGTCCAGGTTGAAGATGTCGAGCGTGCCGGACCGGTAGTGCGCCACCCGGTCCTCGTTCTCCCGGCGCAGCCCGAGGTCCGGGCCGAGCTCGGTGCCGACGGCGTTGCCGCCGCCCTCACCGCGGGTCACCATGATCACGCCGCACTTCACGCCGTACAGCTGATGCCAGACGCCGCACGGCCCGATGATGCTGGTGTCGTCATCGGGGTGCGCCCACTCCCCCATCACGTCGATCTTGGTGTCCCGATCGGCCACATAGTTGCCCTCCGACCCGTACTGCGGCGGTGGGCCGGCCTCGGCGGGAACACTGACCGCAAGACCAGTGAGCAGGATCGACGCGGCAAGCAGACTGAACAGACGCTTCATGTGCGGACTCCTCGGGCGGTGGAGGCACTGGCCGGGCGTGACTGCTCGTCCCGCGCAGACGCGCCCTCATCCGTCCTACCCGCCGGAATCTATTTCAAGCAACACCAGCCGCGTGGCTTCCGCAACCTTCCCCGCAACCTGTATCGCCGTCGCCGGTCCGCCGGCCGACGCGAGGTTGGCCGCCGCCGCATGCAGATAGGCGCCGACGCTCGCCGCGTCCAGGGGATTCAGCCCGCCCGCGAGCAGGGAGCCGCAGAGGCCGGCCAGCACGTCGCCGGCGCCGGCAGTCGCAAGCCAGGCGGTCGCGTTCGTGTTGACACGGACCTCGCCGTCGGGCCGGGCGATCACCGTGGTGGAGCCTTTCAGCAGGACCGTCACGTCGAACTGCTCCGCCGCCATCCGTGCATGCTTCAGCCGCTCCGCTTCGACGACCGTCCGCTCTACACCCAGCAGGCGCGCCAGCTCGCCCGCATGCGGCGTGATCAGGACCTCGTCGTGGTCGCCGGACTCGTCGAGGGCCTTCAGCCCGTCCGCATCCAGCAGAACCGGCTCCTCGGCGTCGAGCAGCTCGCGCACTTTCGCGACGTCCAGCTCGTCGCCGAGTCCGGAGCCGACCGCCCAGGCCTGGACTCTGCCTTCGCCGGCTACTACTTCCGGGTGGGCGGCGCGGACTGCTTCGGCGACGGAGTCGGGGCCGATGTAGCGGAGCATGCCGATCGGGCCGGCGAGGGCTCCGGTGGCGGCGATGACCGCGGCGCCGGGGTACTGGCTGGAGCCGGCGATCAGGCCGAGCACGCCGCGGGAGTACTTGTCGGACTCGCCGCGCGGTAGCGGATAGAGGGCGCGGACGTCGGCGGTCTGGAGGGATTGGACCCCGGCCGGTGGCAGGTCGAGGCCGATCTCGACCAGGTGGACCGGGCCGCAGGCTGCTGCCGCGGGGTCGATGAGGTGGCAGATCTTGTGGGTGCCGAAGGTGACGGTGAGCGCGGCCTTCACGTGCTCGGTCGGAGTCTCGCCGGTGTCGACATCGACGCCGGACGGCATGTCGACGGCGACGATCGGTACTCCGTGCTCCTCGGCTGCCTGCACGGCGGCGAGGGCTTGTGGCTTGAGGCCTGGGCGGCCGCCGATGCCCACGATTCCGTCGACGACGACGTCCGCTGTGGCGATGTCCTCGGTGGACCCGACGCGGCCGCCTGCGACGAGAAGAGCCGCGAGCCCAGCCGGATGGGCCTTGTCGGAGAGCAGTACGGCGATCACGCCGGCGCCGCGTCGAGCCAGCTTCTCGCCTGCGTAGAGAGCGTCGCCGCCGTTGTCGCCCGAACCGACCAGCAGCACCACGCGAGCGCCGTACACGTGGCCGATGAAGTTGCTGATGGCAACGGCGAGGCCGGTGGCGGCGCGTTGCATCAGGGTGCCTTCGGGGAGCCGCGCCATCAGCTCGGCCTCGGCCGCGCGGACCTGTTCGACGGTGTGGGCGTGGCGCATCTCAGCCCTCCAGGATGACGACCGCCGACGCGATGCCGGCGTCATGGCTCAAGGAAAGGTGCAGGCTCTGGACACCCAGCTGGGATGCCTGCGCGGCGACCGTGCCGGTGATCTCCAGCCAGGGCCGGCCGGTGTCGTCGGTCCGGACCTCCGCGTCGTGCCACTGCATCCCGGCGGGGGCGCCGAGCGCCTTGGCGAGCGCCTCCTTCGCGGCGAACCGCGCCGCCAGCGAGGCCGGTGGCTTCCTGGCCTCGGTCTCGGTGAAGACCCGGTCCCGCAGCCCCGGTGTCCGCTCGAGGGTCTTGATGAACCGCTCGACGTCCACCACATCGATTCCGACGCCGACGATCATGGGGTTCCTGATGTGACAACTGACACACCCGCAGTCTGGTAGCCGCACATGCCGGTCAGCGTAGCCGGGGCATCTGTGGGAAGAATGGGTGCCATGCTGCAGCCGTCGCGGGAGGTGACCCCGTACACCGAGCTCGATCGCGCCGCCTGGGCACAGCTCGCCGAGACGACCGAGTCACCGCTGACGGCCGAGGAGATCGAGCGGCTGCGCGGCCTCGGCGACGAGATCGACATCGAAGAGGTCCGTGAGGTCTACCTGCCGCTGTCGCGGATCCTGTCACTCTATGTGAGGCACGCCCGCGCGCTGCACTCCGACACCGAGTCGTTCCTGGGCAAGCCGACCGTGGCCCGCACCCCGTTCGTGATCGGCATCGGCGGGTCCGTTGCCGTCGGCAAGTCCACCACCGCCCGGTTGCTGCGCGAGCTGCTGGCCCGCTGGCCCGAGCACCCCCGGGTCGCCCTCGTCACCACCGACGGGTTCCTCTGGCCGAACGCCGAGCTGGAACGCCGCGGCCTGATGCAGCGCAAGGGATTCCCGGAGTCCTACGACCGCAAGTCGCTGCTGCGCTTCGTGGTCGAGGTGAAGTCCGGGATGGACAACGTCGAGGCGCCGGTCTACTCGCACCTGCACTACGACCGGATGCCGGGTGTCCGGACCACCGTCGAGCAGCCCGACATCCTGCTGCTCGAAGGCCTGAACGTGCTCCAGCCCGCGCCCCGGCACGCGGACGGCAAGAGCGGCCTCGCGGTCAGCGACTTCTTCGACTTCTCGGTGTACGTCGACGCCGCCGCCGACGACATCCGGTCCTGGTACGTGCACCGCTTCCTCAAGCTCTGGGAGACGGCCTTCCGCAACCCCGAGTCGTACTTCGTCCGCTACGGCGAGCTCAGCCGGCAACAGGCGATCGCCAAGGCCGAGTCCCTCTGGGACGGCATCAACGGCCCGAACCTGCGGGAGAACATCCTGCCCACCCGGTCCCGGGCCACCCTGGTCCTCCGCAAGGGCGCCGACCACGCCGTCCGCTGGGTCCGGCTGCGCAAGCTCTGACCCGGGCTGGTTCAAGCGGAAAGTGACGCCTTCGCTGCCGGGATGACGGCCACGGCCACGATGGTGGCGGTGACGGCGAAGGCCACGGGGTAGCCGACGCCCGCGACCACCAGGCCGAAGAGAATGGCGCCGATGCCCCAGCCGCCGTCGTACGCGAGATTCCACAGCGCGCTGACCTGGCCGTACCGCGACTTCGGCGAGCGGTCGTACATGGTCGCCAGCGTCAGGTTCTGCGCGGCGCCGAAGCCGATGCCGAAGAAGGCCGAGCCGACGATGACGGCCACCGGGCTGCCGATGAAGATCAGCGATGCGGCCCCCAGAGCGGCGAGCACCAGCGCCGGCGCCAGCAGCTTCACCGGGCCGAACCGGTCACCCAACCGGCCCGCCAGCCAACGGGCGGCAGGAGCGGTGACGGACTGGATCAGCAGCGCCACGGCGACCACCGCGTGACTGTGCGCGGCCAGCGGCAGGAAGGTGACACTGATGCCCGCGGCAACGGTCACGGCCGCGAACACGAAGGTCGGCATCAACAGCCCGCTCCCCCGCAGCCCACCCAGCACCTTCACGTGCTGCTCCTCGCCGGCGCCTTCGGTACTGCGCTGAGGCATCCCCGGCAGAGTGGCCAATCCCGCCAGCGACGCGACCGCGGCCAGCACGAACAGCACCTCGAAGCCGACCACGTTGGTCAGGTAGACCCCGAGCGGCAGGCCGATCCCCGCCGGCAGGCCGACCACGATGCCGTAGATGCCGAGGCCCTCGCCGCGCCGATGAGCTGGGGTGATCTCGGCGACCAGGGCGACCGCGCCGACGACCAGGATCGCCAGGCCGGCTCCTCGCACCACGCAGACCGCGAGGACCAGGGGCAGCGACGAGGTGACCACCAGGACCAGGGAAGGCGCGCCGAGCAGGATCAGCCCGAGGCCGAGCGTGCCGCGGTACCCGAAGCGGACCAGCATCGCCGGGACCAGCAGTTCCATCGCCACGGCCGAGAGCATCATCGCGCCGGTGGACAGGCCCGCGCCGATCCCGCCGGACCCGCTGGCCGCCAGGTAGAGCGGAACCACCGAGGTCAGCAGGTACATGCTCAGCCCGGAGCCGAACACCATCACCAGCAGCCGCGCGAACTGCGGCGTGACAAGCCGGTCGGTGGTACCGCGGACCGGAGTACCGAGGGTCTGGATCTCACAGGCGATGTCAGTCATGACTTCACCGTAGGAACAGACCGGTCTGCTCTACAGATCCAGTTCCGGGCGCCGGGAGAGGACCAATTTCAGAGGTGGCCGGCGATCAGGGCCGCCAGGCGGTTCAGGCCGGCGTCGATCTGGGCCGGGGTGACCGCGCTGCAGGACAGCCGGAGGGCGTTCACCGGGGCGTCGCCGTCGTAGAAGTGGCTCATCGGGGTCCAGAGCACGCCGTACTCCTGGGCGGACTTCTCCAGCAGCGCGTCGTCGACCGGGAACGGCACGGTGACGACGACGAAGAACCCGCCGGACGGCACGGTCCAGGTCACCTCGCCCCCGGGGAACCGCGTGGCCAGTCCGTCGGTGAGGGCACGCAGGTTGGCCGCGTAGACAGTTCGCTCGCGCTCGTTCGCGGCGACCAGGCTGCAGCCGCTCTCCAGCAGTTTGCCGCCGATCACCGCCTGCGCGACGGCCGAGGTGTTCACCGTCACCATGCTCTTGATCTTCGACAACTCGTCCGCGAGCAGCCCGGTGCTTCCGTCCGGAGACGCCACGGTCTGATCGGCCACCACGTACCCGACCCTGGCTCCGGGCAAAGCGGTTTTGGCGAAGGAGCCCAGATAGATCACTCGCCTGTCGGTGTCCAGGGCCTTCAGCGTGGGCACGCGGTCCACGCCGGTCGCCGGGAACAGCCCGTACGGGTTGTCCTCGAGCAGCAGGAGATCCTGTTCCGCGGCGACCTCGAGCAATCGCCGCCTGGTCTCCAGGTCCAGACTGAGCCCCGACGGGTTGGCGAAGTCCGGCATCACGTAACAAGCGCGCGGCCGCAGTCCTTCAGCCCGCGCGGACTTCACCACCGCGACCAGATCCTCCAGATCCACCCCATCGCTGCCGCCCGCAACGGGCAGCACCGGGAGATCGAGCAGCCGCGCGGCGCCGGTGATCCCGACGTAGGCGGGCGAGACGGCCAGCAGCACATCCGCCGGATCGGCCCGGAGTGCCCGGAGCACCAGGACCATCGCCTCCTGGCAGCCCACCGTCACCACGATCGCCTCGGGGTCGACCTCGATCCCCTCGTCGATCGTGAGGTTGCGCGCCACCAGGCGATGCACGATGCCCTTGGTCCGCCCGTACTGGAAGACGGTCCGCCGGACAGCAGCCGCGTCGTACCCGAGTTCGTCGCGGAGGTACCGGGTGAAGGTGTCCAGATAAGAGTGCAGGTCCTCCAGCGCGTAGAACTCCTCGTACGGACGGCCGGCCGCGAGCGAGATCGCGTCGGGGTAGTGGTTCGCCACCTCGTTGAGGAAGTTCATCGAGGTCAGCGCCCGGTCGGTGAGCGAGCCGTGCAGGTCCGCCAACTGCAGGTCGGCCATCAGATCCTCCCGGTCGTCAGCCGCCCGGCGGCCGCGAGATCCGCGCACCCGGCGAGCAGCATCGCATCTTCCAACTCCTTGCGGAGCAGCCCCAACCCCTCTGCACACGCATCAACGGCCAGCGCCCACAGCAACGGCCGCCCGACCAGTACTGCGGACGCTCCGAGCGCGAGTGCTCGCAGTACATCGGTGCCGCTGCGTACGCCACTGTCCACGAGCACCTGGCAATGCTTGCCTGCAGCATCCACCACAGCGGGTAGAGCGTCGATCGAGGCGACGGCTCCGTCGAGCTGCCGGCCACCGTGGTTCGACACGACGATGCCCGCAGCACCGATCTCGACAGCTCGTACGGCGTCGCGTGGATCGAGAATGCCCTTGACCAGAAGGGGAAGCTGCGTCCTCGATCGCAACCACTCCAGATCCTGCCACGAGACGGCGGGCTCGAAGGCGGAGGCGGTGTGAGCTGCGACAGCCGAGAGACCAGGGACCCCGACGTGGGCCTCGGTGGCGGCATCGACCAGGTTCGCGGCGACAACATCCGGCGGCAGAGCGAACGAGTTGCGCACGTCGCGCAGTCGCCTGCCCATCACCGGCACGTCGACGGTCACCATCAGCGCCGTACAACCGGCAGCCTCGGCGCGGTCCACCAGAGACTCCATCAGCAGGCGATCTCTCAACCAGTACAGCTGGAACCACGAAGGGCCGGTCCCGGCGATCTTCTCCAGCGGATAACTGCTCAAGGTGCTGATCGTGTAGGGAATGCCGGCGTCGGCGGCTGCTCTTGCCAGCAGCAACTCCCCCTCGGGATGGAGCAACCGCTGGTAGGCCATCGGAGCCACCACCACGGGCATCGACGCACCACTGAAGGACTGCCAGGTGGTGTCGACAGAAGTGATCCCGCCCAGCACGCGCGGCGTCAAGGTCACGGAGTCGAAGGCCGCCCTGTTCAAGTGCAGCGTCGTCTCGAAACCGCTGCCTCCGGCAACAAAATCCCGCACAGCCGATGGGAGTACCGCAGCAGCCAACTCCTCATAATCAGTGAGAGAGTCAGCCATCGAAGGTCCTGCGGAGCCAGGTGGCGGCTTCGCTGATGGCTTTGCGGCCACCGTCGAGGACGCCGGACATCGCGAAGAACCCGTGCACCATCCCGTCGTACCGGCTGAGCTCGGTCGGGACGCCCGCGGCGTACAGCTTCTCGGCGTAGAACTCGCCCTCGTCGCGCAGCGGGTCGTACTCGGCGGTGATCACCAGTGCCGGCGGCAACCCGGCATGCGACGTGGCCAGCAGTGGCGAGGCGAGTGGGTTGAGGCCGTCGGCGGAATCGGAGAGGTAGTGCTCCCAGTACCAGCCGACCGAGGTCTTGTTGAAGAGGAACGGATCATCCCCCGCACGCATCGAGGCGGTGTCCGAGCCGTACAACGTGTTCGGGTAGACCAGCAGCTGCCCAACGAGCGATGGCCCGGATTCTCTGGCCAGCAAGGTGGTCGCGGCCGCGAGGTTGCCCCCGGCACTGTCTCCGCCGACCGCGATCCGGTCCACGTCGACCTGGAACTCCGCAGCACGAGCGACGATGGACTGGGTCGCCTGGTGGCAGTCGTGGACAGCGGCGGGGAACGGGTTCTCCGGCGCCAGGCGATAGCCGACGGTGATCACCTGACAGGGCACGGAGTTCGCGAGTTGACGACAGATCCCGTCAGCCGTGTCGATGCTGCCCAGGGTCCAGCCGCCGCCGAAGAAATAGACCAGCGTCGGCAACGGCCCGTCGCCCTCGGGCCGGTAGATCCGGAGCGGCAGTCCCGATTCGGCCAGCACGACGTCCTCGACGTGGTGAACGTGCTCGACACCCCCCCGCGGCCCGGATGGACGCCAGATCGGCTGCCCGGGCTTCGGCGAGAGTCTGGGTGTACAACTGCGGCACATCGCCGGCTTCGCGCTTCGCGCGCATCGCCTCGACCTGTGGATCCAACGGCACGACGAATCCCCTCATCCAGCGACGGTCAAAGGCCCAGTGAAACAGGCATGGTGGCGAAGCCACGCAGCGCGAGTCCCGCGCTCTGCACGGGCGGCTCGGCCAGGGCGAGATCCGGGAACCGCTGGAACAACCGCGGCAACGCGAGGCGTCCCTCCGCCCGGGCAAGCACTGCTCCGATGCAGAAGTAGGCGCCGGCGCCGAAGGTGATGTGCCGCTTGTCGGGCCGCTCGGGATCGAACACCTCGGGCGACGGAAAGCGGGCCGGGTCACGGTTCGCCGCGCCGAGGATGACCAGCACCAGGCCGCCCCGCGGTATCACGACTCCACCGACCTCGAGATCCTCCGAGGCCGTCCGGACCACCAGTTGCGCGGTCCCGTCGTACCGGAGGACCTCTTCCACACAAACCTCGGCGACAGCGGGATCGGTGGCCAGCGACTTCACCAGGGCAGGGCGTTCGAGCAACGGCGGCAGCGCGTTGCCGAGCAGGTTGATGGTGGTGACGAAGCTGGCGTTGAAGAGCACCAGCAGGTTCCCGATCAGCTCCTCGTCGGTCAGTTCACCTTCCCCCGCGTCGATCACCTGGACGAGCCCGCTGATCAGGTCGTCCCCCGGTGACACCCGCCGCTCGGCGATCAGCGCCGCGTAGTACGCGCTCATCTCGGTGGCCGCCTCGTTGGCGGCGGCAACCTTCTCGGGCGTTCGGCCGCCGAAGTCCAGATAGTCCTCGACCCGTTGCACCCGGGTCCGGAACCAGTCGAGATCGGGCGAGGGGATGCCGAGCAGCGCACTCATCACCCCGGCCGGCAGCAGGTAGCCGAACTCGGCGATGAAGTCGACCGGACAGTCCGCGCCGAGCGACGCGAGCCGGTCCAGCAGGGAATCGGTCAAGGCGGTGATCTGCGGTTCGAGCGCGGCCACGCGGCGCGGGGTGAAGGCTTGATGGAAGGCCTTGCGCATCCGCCCGTGGTCCGGCTCGGTCCGGAACATCATCGAGTTGCTCAGCGCGGTCGTGATCGGGTCGGCGTCGGCCGCGGGCGGCGGACCACCCTTCACGAAGCGCGGGTCCCGCAGGATCTGATCGACCGCCGCGTACCCGTTCGCCACCGCGGCGTACGCCGGACTGGCTGGCGTCAGGTTGACCGGCCCGAGCTCATGCAGCCTTGCGTACAAGGGATACGGCGCCCGGCGGCCGTCGTCGGTCTGCAGCTCGGCGAGGAGCTCGTCGGCCGTCATGTTGCCACCGGCATCGACTTGTAGCCGCGCAGGAACTGCTGCGGGTTGCGCACGGGGTCGCCGGCCGCGCGCAGCGACGGGAACCGCTCGAGCAGTTGCGGGAAGGCGAGCCGTCCCTCGGCCCGGGCCAGCGCGGCACCGAGGCAGAAGTGCGGTCCGGCGCCGAAGCTCAACGGCCTGATCTCCGGTCGCCCGGCATCGAAGACCTGAGGCTCCTCGTAGCGGCGCGGGTCCCGGTTGGCGGCGCCGAGCATCACCAGCACCAGTTGCTTGGGCGGGATCACCGTGCCGGCCACCTCGGCCTCCTCCGCGGCGAATCGCGCGACGAACTGCACTGGCGCCTCGTACCGCAGTACCTCTTCCACGAAGTTGTCCGTGTCCGCCCGGCGCAGCGCGGGGTCGTCGAGCAGCAGCCGCATGCCGTTGCCGATCAGGTGGATCGTGGTCACGAAGCTGGCGTTGAAGAGCACCATGAGATTGCAGATCAGGTCGTGGTCGGAGACGTCGTGCTCGCCGGCGTCGATGGCCTCGGCCAACTGGCTGATCAGGTCGTCCCGCGGCTTGGTCCGCCGCTCGGCGATCAGCGACCCGTAGTACTCCGACAACTCGACGGTCGCCTGATCCGCGGCCGCGAGGATCTCGTCGGACTTGCCGGTCACGTCGAGGAAGTCGTTGATCCGTTCGACCCTGGGCCGGAACCAGGCCAGGTCCGCCTGCGGGATGCCGAGCAGGGCGGCGACCACGCTGCTCGGCAACGGGTAGGCGAACTCCGTCATGAAGTCCGCCTGCCCGTCGGTCGCGAGCCGGTCCGCCAGTCCGTCCATCAGGCCGTCGACCAGCCGGCTGACATCCGGTTCGAGCTGCGCCACCCGGCGCGGCGTGAACACCTGGTGGAAGAGCCGCCGGGCCTGCGAGTGGCGGCTGCCGTTGCTGTACATCATCGAGTTGTTGAGCACCGCGAGCAGCGGGTGGTCGCGCCAGGCCGGCCCGCTCCGCTCGTCGGTGTACGCGTCGTCGGTGACGCGGAACCGTGGGTCGCGCAGGACCTGGTCCGCGGCTTCGTAACCAGTGACCACCGCCGCGTAGGAGCCGGTGCCGGCAAGGAGCGACACGGGGCCCAACCGGTGGAGCTCCGCGTAGTACCGGTACGGATCGTCCAGGCCGGCTTCGCTGAAGAGTCCCTTGAGCACCTGATCGGCGGCGGTGGTCACTTCGACCTCACCGGACCAGCTGCAGCGGGACCGCGTTGGCCATCGCCTGGTAGCCGGCGTCGTTCAGGTGGATGTGGTCGCCACCGTCGAAGTCGGCCCGCAGCTTGCTCGGCGCCTGCGGATCGCGGACCGCCTGGTCGAAGTCGATCACCCCGTCGAACTCGTGGTTGGTGCGGATCCAGGAGTTGACCGCCTGCCGGGTCGCCTCCTTCTCCGGCGTCCAGCCGCCCGGGTTGGACAGGCCCTCGAACGGCGTGATGGTGGCGCCCAGGCTGCGGATGCCCCGCTCGTGCAGCTGGGCGTTGAGCTGCTTCAGCGCCGCGACGACCTGGTCGGTGGTGGCGTTGTCCATCCAGATGTCGTTCACGCCCAGGTGGGTGATCACGACACTCGGCCGGGTCTGGCTGAAGACGTCCTCGTTCAGCCGGGCCAACGCGTTCGGTCCGAGCTGCTCGATGCCGTTGGGCGCGCCGAGGATCGGGTCCGGGCTGTCGTGCAGCAGCCGGTTGCCGGCCATGCCGACGTTCAGCACACCCGGTACGTCGTCGCGCCGGTCGGCGACCAGCCGCTCGGCGAGCTGGTCGGGCCAGCGGTTGTTGCCGTTCAGGGTGCTGAGCAGGCCGTCGGCGATGGAGTCACCGAGGACGACGATCGCGCCGTCCGCCTCGTCGGTCTGCACGTCGACGCCGGACAGGAAGGTCCAGCAGCAGGCCCGCGTGGTGATGTACGGCGTGCCGTCGGTCGCGCTGGTCAGGTCCCCGGGGCCGAAGAAGTTCTGCTGCGTCGAGGACGCGTGCCAGGTGGTCGGCCCGGTCGCGGTCGGGTAGTAGACGCTGATCACCAGCGTGGTCAGGTCGGCGACGCGAAGGTTCACCGGGTCGCTGAGCAGCTCGGCGCCCTTGTTCATCACGGCAGTCGGCGAGCCACCGAAGGTCAGCGTGCGCTTGGAGGCCGGGTCGATGTCGGACTGCACCGGCGTCGTGGTGTCGGCCTTGGCCACGGTGGCGGCGCCGATCTGGATCGGCCGGTCGCCGTAGATGTTCGAGAACCGGATCCGGACGTTGTCGCCCCCCACGGACGGCCGGACCACGTAGCGGGCGCTCTGGTTGTCGAGCCCGGTGGCGGTGAAGCCGGTCGCCTCGGCCTTCGAGAGACCGGCCGACCAGCTGCCGACCCACTCCGACCGGCCCTCGTACCCGGACGACTGGTTCGAGGACTGGACGGCGTCGGAGCCGGTGAAGACCAGAGCCGACCCGGCCAGCGAGACGGCGGCCGCGAGGGCCGCGGATCTGACGGTACTGGGAATGCGCATGGAACAACCCCCCAAATGGGTTGGCGCGCGACGGGCGAGAAATACCCGGCGCGAGTGGCGGTGACGGAAACCTAGTTCCGGATTCCTGACACGTCAACGGCGGTTTTGAATTGGCCGATTGAATTCTCCCGGACCCTTGGCCGCGGCGTAATTCTCGAAGTACAGTCCTTCCGGATCGGGAAGGGTGTGGCAGCCATGTCGGTCGATGTCGTGCTGGAGGAGAACCTGGAGCAGTCCGGTTCTTATGTGGTGGCCGCGCTGCGTTTGTTCGAGCGCTATGGCGACGCCGAGGCGATCGTGGCCGGCGAGCGCCGGATCAGCTTCGCCGGGTTGCGGGCCCAGGTGCTCGACCTGGCCGCCACCCTGCAGAACCGGGGCATCGGCGCGGGCACCGGCGTGCTCGTGCTGGCCGGCAACACCCCCGAACTGCCCGCGCTCCAGCTCGCCCTGCACCTGGTCGGCGCGCGGACGATGTGGATCGCGCCGATCGCGGGCCGCCGGGAGATCGAGGCGTTCGCCCAGCTGTCGGACGCGGACGTCTTCGTCTACGACGCGACCACCAAGGGCGTGCTCGGGGAGCGCCTCGCGGTCAGCCTCGGCGTACCGGTGCACTGCCTGGGCGAGGGCGGCCTCGGGCGGAACCTGCTGGTCCCCGCGGCGGCCGAGTTCGAGCCGGAGCCGCACGATGTCGAGCCGGCCACATGCCTGCAGACCAGCGGCACGACCGGCGAACCGAAGCTGGTGCATCACCGCCAGGCGTTCTACGAGCAGATCCTGACGCTGGCCGCCGACTACCTGGCCGCCGGGCTGCCCGTGCTGCGGCACCTCTCGCACTCGCCGATGGCCTTCGCGAGCGGGCAGATGACCAGCTTCTTCAACCTGTTCATGGGCGGCGTGCTGTTCCTCGAGGACGAGTGGGACGCCGGCCGCGCGCTGGCGACGATCGAGCGCGAGCGGATCAACTCCACCTACGTCTCGCCGCCGCTGCTCTACCAACTGCTCGATCACCCCGACCTGCCGGCCACCGACGTGAGCAGCCTGTTCATGCTCAACGTCGGCGCCGGCCCCGCCGCTCCCTCCCGGCTGCGGCAGGCGATCGAGCGGTTCGGCCCGGTACTGCGGATCGTGTACGGCCTGAGCGAGGTCATCGTGGTCACCGCCCAGCCGGGGCTGACCCACGACCCGGACCATCCCGAGCGCCTCCGCTCCTCCGGTACGCCGTACGGCGATGTGCGGGTGGCGATCCGCGACGGCGAGGGGAACCCGCTTCCGCCCGGTGAGACCGGGGAGATCTACACGACCAGCAAGCTCCGCTTCGCCGGGTACTGGGGCCGCCCGGACCTGACCGAGCGCGCGATCGTCGACGGCTGGGTCCGGACCGGCGACCTGGGGTACCTCGACACTGACGGCTACCTGTACGTGGTGGACCGGGTGCAGGACACGATCGTCACCGGCTCGAGCAACTGGAACATCTACTGCCGCCCGATCGAGGACCTGCTCCAGGCGCATCCCGGGGTCCGCGCGGCCGCCGTGATCGGCGTACCGGACGAGGCGTACGGCGAGGTCCCGCACGCCTACGTGGTCCGGTACGAAGACGCCGAGGTGACCGCGGCGGAGCTGCAGGACCTGGTCCGCGACGAGTTCAACCAGATGTGGATGCCGCGCGGGATCGAGTTCCTCGCCGAGCTGCCGCTGACCTCGGCGCACAAGGTGGACAAGGTCGCCCTGCGGTCCGGGTTACGCGTCGCGATGAGCCGCCGGTCCGGCCTGATCGCCCTCTTCACCGCGGACGTGGTGTCCGTCCTCGGCAACCGCGTATCGATGGTGGCGATCCCCTGGCTGGTCCTGACCACCACCGGCAGCCCCGCCAAGATGGGCCTGATCGCCGGCGCCGAGATGCTCCCGTACGTCGTGTCGGGCGTGCTGGCGGCTCCGCTGGCGGACCGGTTCGGGCTGCGCCGGACGTCGATCGTGACGGACCTCGGCAGCGCCGTCGCGATGGCGGCGATCGTGATGACACCGGGCTCGTCGTTCGCCTGGCTCTGCCTGCTGGTCGCGATCGCGGGGACACTGCGTGGGCTCGGCGACCGGGTCAAGCACGTGATGCTGAAGCCGATGGCCGACGCCGGCGGGGTGCAGATGATCCGGGTCACCTCGTCCTACGAGGGGTTCACCCGGACCGCGACCCTCGTCGGCGCACCGCTCGGTGGCCTGCTGATCAGCTGGATCGGGCCGAACAAGGCGATCTGGGTGGACGCGATCTCGTTCCTGGTCTGCGCCGCGCTCGTGGCCGCCCTGGTCCGGCTGCCGCCTGCCGCGGAGGACGCGCCGGCGCCGCCGAAGGAGCCCTACTTCCAGGCGCTGCGGGGTGGCTTCAGCTACCTGCGCAGGGACCAGCTGCTGCTCGGCATGATCGTGATGGTCTTCTTCCTGAACGTCTTCAACCAGGCCGGCACGGCGGTCTTCGTACCGCTCTGGGTCGAGGAGGTGCTCAAGTCGCCGGCCGCCCTCGGGCTGCTGTTCGGCGGGTTCGCCGCGGGCGCACTGCTGGGCAACGTGATCTTCATCGTGCTCGGCCCGCGCCTGCCGCAGTACGCGTCGTTCGTGATCGGCGCGGCGATCGGCGGCGCGCCGCGGCTGTTCGCGCTGGGCCTGTCCCACCAACTCTGGGTGGTCGTCACGGTCAGCTTCGGCTGCGGCATCGCGAACGCCGCGGTGAACCCGGTGATGGGCGTGACCCTGTACGAACGGGTGCCCGCCGCGCTGCAGACCCGGGTGTTCGGCGTGACCGGCGCGATCGCCTTCATCGGCATCCCGATCGGCGGTGTCCTGGCCGGCTGGTCGGCCGCCACCTTCGGCCTGCGACCCGCCCTCATCGCGTCCGGGGTGATCCTGCTGGTGGTCAGCCTGGTGCCGGTCTACCGCTGGTGGCGGCACCCGGTCGAGCTCGCCCGCTACGGGTCCCCGGCGTCCGAGGAGGCGGCGTGATCACCGAGGCCACAGACGAGTACTGCCTGGCCGAGGGCGAATCGGCCAAGCTGCTGACGGGTCACCCCTGGCGGCGGTTCGTAGTACTGGGTGACAGCGTGGCCGAGGGGCTGTGTGAGCCGGTAAAGGGGTACTCCGAGCTGCAGTGGGCTGACCGGTTGAGTGCTGAGCTGCGGGCGTCCGCGCCGGCGCTGGCGTACCTGAACCTCGGCGTGAGCGGGCTCCGGGCGCACGAGATCCGCGCTCGTCAACTGGCTCCCGCGCTGGCCTTGGAACCGGATCTCGCGCTCGTGGTCGGAGGCGGGAACGACGCCTTCAGCGCCCGGTACGACGCCGACCGGGTGGACGCCGAGCTGGGCGCGATGGTGACCGCGCTGCAGACGGCCGGCGCGGACGTGATCACGCTCGGGATGTTCGACGTGTCCTACTCCCCCGCAGTCGTCGAGTGGCTCCGCCCCGGCCTCCGCACCCGCATGGGGACCCTGGCCGGGCGCACCCGCGCGCTGGCCGAGCGCCTGGGCACCATCCACGTCCACCTCACCGACCACCCTCTCTCCACCGACCCCAGCCTCTACAGCACCGACGGTCGCCACGGCAACGCCCGCAGCGACGCCGTCGCCACCGCCGAAACGATCAGACGCCTAGGCGCCCACCTCAGTCACTAGCCCATGCTTCAGGGCTACCTCCTCCACGTCCTTCGGGGTGCCGGTGAAGATGGTGTGGGCGTGCTCGGTGACGAGGTCGACGGGCCAGTTCCACCAGGCGGCGCGGAGTAGGCGGTCGACGTCCTCGTCGTCGTACCGACGCTTGAGCACCCGGCCCGGGTTGCCGCCGACGACCGAGTACGGCGGCACGTCGGACGTCACCACCGCCCCGGTCGCGATGATCGACCCGTCGCCGATCGTCACGCCGGGCATCACGGTCACGCCGTACCCGATCCAGACGTCGTTGCCGACCACTGTGTCCCCCTTGCGCGGCGCCCCCAGGGCAGGCTCCAGCGTCCGCTCCGCCCAGTCCCCGCCGAAGATGAAGAACGGGTACGCCGAGACGCCGACCAGCGGGTGGTTCGCCGAGGACAGCAGGAAGGTGGCCTTGGCCGCGATCGGGCAGTACCGGCCGATGATCAGCTTCTCCGGCCCGAACGGATACAGCACATTGTTCCGCTCGAAACCCGCCGCATCGTCCGGATCGTCGTAATAGGTGAATTCCCCTATTTGGACATAGGGGACCGTGATCAGGGGTTTCAGGAATACAGTGCGCCGACGATCACTGAACGGGTAGATGACATTTGGGTTGGGCGCACTCGACACCGGCTGCTCCTTCATCTGGTGATCCTCTGATAGTGTTTTCCGACCCTTTTGAACACTGCCGAAATGGCATCACTTCGTCTACAGTCCCGGCATGGCCGACAACGACGCGATCCTGATCTCCGGTGCCACCGGCTGCATCGGCAGCACGCTGGCCCGGTCCCTGCACGCCGACGGACTGCCGCTGGTGCTGTTCGGGCGCAACGCCGAGAGCCTGGAGAAGGTCGCCGCGGAACTGCCCGGCGCCCAGGTGCTGGTCGGTGACATCGGCAAGGCGGACACCCTGGCGGGCAGCGTGACGTTCCCCGAGCGGCTCGGCGCGGTGGTGCACGCGGCCGGCATCTGCGAGGGCCGACCGTTCAGCGAGAGCGACCCGGCGCTGATCCGCGAGCACCTCGAGGTGAACCTGGTCGGCCCGTCCGAGCTGACCCGCCTGGCGCTCCCCGCGCTCCGGGCCGCCCGCGGCAGCGTCGTCCTGGTGAACTCGCTGGTCGGCCTCTACCCGTGGCCCGGCTGGATCGGCTATGCGATGAGCAAGTACGGCCTGCGCGCGTTCGCCGAGACGCTCCGGCTGGAGGAGTTCGACCGTGGCGTCCGGGTGACCAGCATCTACGCGAGCCGGGTGGCGACGCCGCTGCAGGCCAAGGTGCACGCCCAGGAGGGCAAGGAGTACGTGCCGGACGAGTGGGTACAGCCCGAGACCATGGCCCGGACCATCCGCTCCGTGCTCGACACCCCGCGCGACGCGGAACTGAAGGACATCACCCTGATGCATCAGAAGTACCCCCGGCCCTGATCAGGCACTTCCGACCAGCAGCGGACCGGTGACGAGGTCCGCTGCCAGTCGACGGTCACGTCAGCTCTCCGTTCACGAGCAGCAGGCCGCCGGTCAAGGCGCCCTGGGTCAGGTTGACGACGCCGCCCGCGCCGGGTGGTGAGAAGCGGGTGAAGACGCCCGCCGGGATCCGGTCGAACAGATAGGTGGACACGCAGTACGAGACGTCGGCCTCGACCACCTCCGCGGTCTCCGGCCTGAGGAACTGCATCGTCAGCGGATCGGCCTCGATCAGCTCCTGGATGATGTGCGGGCCCTCGGCGGCGTCGAGCGCCTCGGCCCAGGCCTCCGGGCTGGTCTGCGGGCCGATGAAGACGCCGTGGCCGCCGTAGTCGTCGGTCGGCTTGAAGACGAGTTGCTCGCGCTCGTTGATCGCCCGCTGCCGCAGCTCCGGGCCGTAGATCCAGGTGCGTGGGATGTGCGCCCGGACGATCTCGGCGTCCTCGTCGGGCAGTTCGTCGAGGTCGTTCCAGAGCCAGGCGAAGATCGTCTTGTTGCTGAGCAGCCAGACCGCGGTCGGCAGGTACATCCGGAAGGTGCCCGCCTTGTTCGCCAGCCGCAGCGCCTGCAGGCCCGGGCTGTCGTTCACGAACGGCGGCACGAACATCCGCCAGACGGCGTCGATCGTCTGCTCCCCCGCCTTCAGCCGGCCGTCGGCGTCCTGCTCGACCCACTCGACCGGGTAGACGACCAGGTCTACGCCGAGCTCGCGACCACGGTCGGCGAACGGCTTCAGCCGGTTGATCATGTAGTTCGGCCGATCCGCGCCCGGGTAGCCGCCGCCGGCGGTGAACAGCATCGCCGTCACCTTGCCCGGCCCGACGTCGGACCGGATCGCGTCGTAGCGGGCGTCGATCGCCGACGGCGGCGCAGCCGCTCCGATCGCCCGGAAGAGTGGCTCCCCGGCGTACACGTCCATCCATCGCTTGATCACGCCGTCGGCATCCAGTACGCCGCCCAGCGCGCTCTCGACGTTGCACTCGACCATCCGCGGAACACCCTGCTCCAGCAGGAGATCCGAGCGGATCGCGTTGATCAGCCGGCCGGTCAACGGCTCGGTGTCGTCCAGCAGCTGGATCCGGCCGACCGGCACCTGCAGGACCTGCCGCAGCTCGCCGGCGGTCCGGGCCCGGCGGCGGCACGCGTCCAGGACGAGCTGCGAGACCCGCTGGGTGATGCGGTTCATCTCGTCGTACCCGGCTCGCGTCGCGACCGGTGAGCGGAGCGGGATCCAGTTCTGGTTCTGCAGCGCGACGTCCTCGTAGACCTGCTGCCAGTGCTTGTGGCCGTAGGCAAGCAACTTGTCGCGGACGCCTTCCGACAGCACCGGCCACAGCTCGGCCGCGGATGGTCGTTCGGTCACTACCGTCCCCCTTCTGTCAGTACGCCGCGGATCGCCTCGAGCAGGTCGTCCCGGCCCGGCTGGACGGCCCGGTCCAGCGCGAGCGCGAAGGGCAGCACTGCACCGTCCGGCCGGGTGACCCGCCGGGGCGGGGCGTCCAGGTCGAACCGTTCGGCTGCCACCGCAAGGACTTCCGCACCGAATCCGCTGGTCCGGTTGGAGTCGTCGATCACCACCAGCCGCCGGGTCCGGGCCACCGACGCAGCCAGGCCGTCGACGTCCAACGGATAGACAGTGCGTGGGTCGAACACCTCCACTGAGGCTTCGCCCGCGAGCTCGTCGGCGACGGCCAGCGCGTCTTGCACAAGGTGGCCCAGGGCAACGACTGTCACGTCGCTGCCGGCCCGGGCGATCCGCCCGACCCCCAACGGCACCGGCCGCAATGTCGCGAAGTCGACATCGTCCCTGACCCCGAGCGCGCCGGACGGAGCGAAAACCACCACCGGGTCGTCGTCCCGGATCGCCGACAGCAGCAGGCCGTACGCGTCGGCCGGAGTGGCCGGCACGACCGTCTTCACCCCCACGTGCGCGAACAGGCTGTACGGGTGGTCGGAGTGCTGTCCGGCCCACCCGGTCCGCGACCCCGACCCCGGTACGACGTACGTGACCGGCACCTTGCACTGGCCGCCGGTCATCAGCGAGAACTTGTGCGCCTGGTTCACGATCTGCTCGAACACCAGGAACAGCAGCGACGGGATCTGGAACTCGATCACCGGCCGCAGTCCGGCCAGGGCCGCGCCGGTGGCGAAGTTGGTGAACGCCTGCTCGGACAGCGGCGTGTCCAGCACCCGGTCCGAGCCGAACCGGGTGAACAGCCCGGCGGTCAGGTTCGAGGCGGCCGCCCGGATGTCCTCACCGAGCAGGAAGACGTCCGGGTCCCGGTCCAGCTCGTCACCGAGCGCCCGGTTCAACGCCTTCAGGTAGGACAGTTTGGGCATCAGCGCATCACCTCCGGAGTCCCGGCATCGGCGTGGCGTAGAGGTACTCGAGCGCGGCGGCCGGATCGGGATGGGCACTGCCCAGCGCGATCCCGGCCGCCGCGTCCAGCAGGGCCTCGACCTCGGCATCGACGGCTGTCCGATCCTCGGCAGCCAGCCGTGCGCCCTGTATCTCCACTGGGTCCCGCGACCGCCCAGTGGAGAGTTCCTCGGTCGAGCGATAGTTCAGACGCGCCCAGTGCTCGAACGTGTGGTGCGCGTCGAAGCGGTAGGTCCGGCACTCCAGGAAGGTCGGACCCTTACCGGCCCGGGCCCGGTCCACCGCGGCAGTGGTTGCCGCGAGCACCTTCTCCGGGTCCTGGCCGTCGATGCTGAAGGCCGGGATGCCGAAGGCCCTGGCCCGGCCGGTGATGCTGCCCGCCACCGCGGAATGCACCGGCATCGTGGTGGCGTAGCCGTTGTTCTCGCAGACGAACAGCACCGGAACGCGCCAGAGCGCCGCCAGGTTGAATGCCTCCAGCAACATCCCCTCGTTGACCGCGCCGTCGCCGAAGAAGCTGACCGCGACGGTCGACCGCCCCCGCCGGCGCTGCGCCCAGGCAGCGCCGGTGGCGATCGCCCCGGCCGCGCCGACGATGGCGTTCGCGCCGAGGATGCCGAGGCTGAAGTCGGCCGCGTGCATCGAGCCGCCGCGCCCCTTGTTCAGCCCGGACTCCCGGCCCATCAGCTCGGCGAACATCCGGGCCGGGTTCACCCCCTTGGCCAGCACGTGGCCGTGTCCCCGGTGCGTGCTGGTGATCAGGTCGTCGGGCCGGAGCGCCGCGCAGACCCCCGCGGCCACGGCCTCCTGACCGACGTACGGGTGGATGCCGCCGACGATCTCGCCGGACCGGACGAACTCGATCGCACGCTCCTCGAAGCGGCGGATCAGCCGCACGGTCCGGTAGAGATCGACGGTCGACATGACTCAGCCCTTCACGGCGGCGAGGATCGAGTCCCAGAGCCGGGCCCGGGCCGCGAGCGCGGTGTTGATGGTGTCCGCGCACGCCTCCCACTTGGCGTCGTCATCACCGCACAGGTCGGTCACCATCTGCATCGCCATCGGGGTGTGCTGCTCGCCGTCCACCTCGATGTGGCGTTCCAGGTAGTCGACGAAGGTGTTGAGCCTGTTCGACCGCTCGTTCACCGCGACCACCTGGGTGAACATGTCCGGGATCAGGTCCTCGCGCCCGAAGGCGAAGGCGGCCGCCTGGCAGTGCACCGGCTGGTTCTCGATGATGTCCCAGGTGGTGGCGGCGAAGTCGATCGAGGCCTGCGGCACGCCGGCCTCCTTCAGCGAGTCGACGACCGAGCCCCCGTTGCGCAGCAGGTCGACCAGCTTCTCGATCGCGGTCGTGTCGGCGCCGGCCTCCTTCATGCCGTTGACGTAGAGCTCGAAGTGGCTGATGAAGCCGTCGCCGAGTTCGTCGCTCTCCTCGACCATCACGATGTCGTTGATCAGCCGGCGGCTGCTGGTGTGCGCGGTCGGGATCCACGGCACCGTGACGCAGGTGAGCTCGCGCTGCAGCGACTTCAGCAGCGACATGAAGTCCCAGACCGCGAAGACGTGGTGCTCCATGAAGGTGACGAGCGACTCGTGCGTGTCCAGGTTGGCGTAGAGCGGGTGCTGGACGACCTTGTCCCGGGCGTCGCCGACGGCCTTCTCGAGCTGCTCGATGCCCGGGTGGGTCTGACCCCAGTCGTAACGTGACATGTCCTTCTCCTTGTTAGCGATCGGCCCAGAGGGTGGGGCAGAAGTCCGGGTCGGCGTAGTCAGGCCGGCCGTCCGGGGTCCGGCGGACCACGGCGTCGTGGTTGTACGCCGCGAGGGTGCCGTCGGAGAGCGGGAACTCCCGGTAGGAGTTGCCGCCGTCCTGCAGGTGCAGCGAGATCGCCCGGCGCGGCCGGTCGGTCACGTTCGCGCCGGACCCGTGGTACGTCCGGCAGTGGTGGAAGTTCAGGTGGCCACGAGGGATGGTGATCGGCACCTTGACCACCTCGACGCCGTTGTACTGCGCGTTCTCGGTCAGCATCTGGTCGAGCTGGGACCGGTCCCGCTCGGCGAAGTGCCGGACCACGGTGTCGTCGGAGCCGATCTCCTGCCACCGGTGGCTGCCGTCGACCATCGTGATGGTGCCCATCTCCGGCGGGCAGTCGTGGAACGGGATGAACGCGGTCAGCATCCGGTCCGACGACGAGGACGACCAGTAGTGCTTGTCGAAGTGCCACGGCACGATGTTCGAGGGCTCCCCCGGGACCGGCGGCTTGTAGATCAAGGTGGACTGGAAGATCCGGATCTCCTCGACCTGGGCCAGCCGGGCCGCGACCGCGCCGATCAACGGCTTGCGCAGGATCTTCGCCAGTCCGTCGTGCTCGTAGTGCACGTAGTCGTTGTGCCGCTGCACGTCGCCCTTGGAGGGGTCCCAGTACGCGAGCTTCGGCGGTCTGGCCGGCAGCGTGCGGTCCCGCTCGCCGGCGTAGTACCGCTCGCTGGCGTTGACGAGTTCGTCGGTCTCGTCGTCGGTGAGCAGCTTCTGCGACAGGTACCAGCCGTGCTGCTGGTAGAACGCGACGTCGTCGTCCGACGGCAGCAGCGCGATCTCGTCCTCGGACAGCGTGAACTCCAGTGCGGTCATACCTCGACCCCCTGCAGCTCGCGTTCCTTCGCCTCGTACAGCGCCTTGATGTTGCCGCTGCCGAACGTCATCGCGCCGCGCCGCTCGATGATCTCGAGGAACAGCGTGCGGCGGACGTGCATCGACTCGGTGAAGATCTGCAGCAGCTGACCCCAGTGGTCCTTGTCGACCAGGATGCCCAGCTCCTCCAGGGATTCCAGCGGCGTCTCCACCTCGCCGACGCGGTCGGGCAGCGCCTTGTAGTACGCCGACGGCGAGGCGAGGAAGTTCACCCCGCGCTCGGACAGCGTGCTGACCGCCTCGACGATGTCGCTGGTGCGCAGGGCGATGTGCTGTACTCCGGCGCCCGCGTGCCAGGTGAGGAAGTCGTTGATCTGACCAGGCCGGCGGTTCGGGTCCGGCTCGATCAGCGTGAAGGTGACGTGCTTCGACGGGCTCTGCACCACCGTCGACTCCATCCCCTGTCCGGCCACCTCGATGTACTCGTCGAAGATCGGCAGGAACCCGAAGACGTTCTGGTAGAAGTCGACCGTCGGCTTCAGCCGGCCCGACGGCACGCAGATGGCCAGGTGGTCGATCTCGCTGAACAGCTTCTCGTCCGGACCACCCGCGGGCTCGGTGATCTGGAACGCGCCCGGCAGGAACTCCCGCCGCGGTCCGTGCCGTTCGACCAGCCGGTGGACCACGTCGCCGAAGCCGGCCACCTCCGCGATCACCACGGTGGTCTCCTGCTCGTCGGTGTACGTCACCGGCTCGGCCACGGACTCGGCGCCCCGGGCCAGCAACTCGGTGTAGGCCACGGACGCGTTGTCCACTTCAAGCCCCACAACGGCGACTCCGTCACCATGCCGCTGCACGTACTCCGCCGCTGGGTGGTCGGCGGCCAGCCCCGAGGTCAGCACGATCTGTACGGCGCTCTCCCGCAGCAGCAGCGATCGCTGGCCGGCCAGCCCCGTGTCCGGACCGCCCTGGCCATGGACCTGCAGGCCGAAGGCGTGTCCCAGGTAGAACGCCGCCTGCTTCGCGTCGCCGACGTACATCTCCACGTGGTCGATCCCGTAGATCTCCATCACGATGACTTCACCGGGCCTTTCCCTCACTCTTGATCTCTGTGCTCGGTGGTCCGAACAGCAGGCTGACGTTCTGGCCGCCGAACCCGAACGAGTTCGACAGCGCGTACTCCACGCGCACCTCACGCGGCTCCTTGCGGACGTGATCCAGCGGGCAGGCCGGATCCGGGTCCTCGAGGTTGTACGTCGGCGGCAGCAGCCCGGCGTTCACCGCCAGCGCACTGGCGGCCGCCTCGACCACGCCTGAGGTGCCGAGCATGTGACCCGTCAGGGCCTTGGTGGAGCTCACCGCCGGGCTGGATCCGTCGAAGGCCAGGCCGATCGCGACGGACTCCGCGACGTCGCCGAGCTTCGTGCTGGTGCCGTGCGCGTTGACGTAACCGACCTGCTCGGGTCTCACCCGGGCGCTGGCGAAGGCCCTGCGCATGCAGTCGGCAGCCCCCGTCCCGTCCGGTCGTGGTGCGGTCGGGTGATGCGCGTCGGCGTTCACTCCGTAGCCTGCGACATCGGCGTACCCGGCTGCTCCCCGGGCGGTGGCGTGCTCGGCGCTCTCCAGCACCAGCAGCGCGGCCCCTTCCGACAGCACGAACCCGTTCCTGCGCAGGTCGAACGGCCTGCTCGCCTGGGTCGGGTCATCCCAGTTCCGGGCGAGCGCCCGGGCGTTGGCGAAGGTCTCCGCGAAGGTCGGGAAGAGCGGCGCCTCGCTCGCGCCGCAGATCACCACATCCACCTCGCCGGTGCGAATCAGCCGCACGCCGTCGGCGATCGCCTGCGCGCCGGACGCGCACGCCGTACCGACTGATGAGGTGTAGCCGCGGAGGCCGAGGCGGATCGCGATCCTGGCCGCGGGCATGTTCGGCAGGATCCCGGTCAGCAGGTAGGGGCTGACGGCCGCGCGACCGCGTTCGGCCCGGGCCAGCACCTGGTTTTCCAGCGTGGCCATGCCGCCCACGCCGCCGACGATCACACCGATGCGTGCGGGGTCGACGTTCTCGCCGACGACCAGACCGGCGTCGGCCAGCGCATCCTCGGCGGTGAGCTGGGCGAGGATCACCGTGCGGTCCATCACCTTCCCGTCCGGGCCACCAGCGATCGTGCCCGCGTCGAACGGCGGCAGGAAACCGGCCAGTTCGACCGAGTTCGCGACCGGGTGGCCTTCGGGCGGACGGCTGATGCCGGACCTGCCATGCAGCAACGCGTCGAAGACGTTCTCCACACCTCGGCCGACCGGGGTGAGCAGGCCCATTCCGGTGATGGTTGCCGCGGTCATCGACCCACCCCGGCTCCGGCCGCCACGCCATCCAGTCGTTCCTGGCGGAGCGCGACCTTACGGACCTTGCCCGTCACCGTCACCGGTACGTCGTCCTCGCCGATGACAGCGATCCGCCGGATCGTCGCCGCGACTTCCTCGCCGACGGCGCGTCGTACCGGCTCGCTGCGGTCTGCGGCGGGGTCAGCGTCCTGCGAGAGTTCGAGCAGGACGTCGGTGAGGAATCGGCCGTCCTCCTGGACGATGATCACCGTGCAGTCGAGGACCTCTGGCAATGCCGCGAGGATGCGCTCCTCCGACATCGACGTGTAGAGCTGCGGCCCCTCGAACCCGGCCACCGCGTCGGGCACCCGGTCCAGGTGGAAGAAGTGCCCGGTCTCGTCGCGGTAGACCAGGTCACCGGTGAGGAACCAGCCGTTCAGCCGGAACCTGTAGGTGTTGACCGAGTCGTTCCAGTAGCCCGGCGACACCGAGGGCGACCGGAAGCCGAGCAGGCCCGGCTTGCCCGCCGGGAGTTCCTCGCCACGGCTGTCGAGCACGGTCGCCTCGGCGAACTGGTACGGCTTGCCGATGCACCGGCCGTAGTGCTGGCTGTCGATCGTGTGGGTGACGTGGAACCCGTTGTGCCCCATCTCGCTGGACCCGAGCCCGTCGATGAAGTGCGACCCCGGGACCGTCGTACGGCCCTGTCTGGTGACGGTTTCGCGGGAGCCGACCGCGACCAGCTTGCGGATGTGCGGCTCGTGCGCGCAGTCGCCGGTGTTGAACCACATCCGGACCGAGGCGAGGTCGTGCCGGCTCAGGTCCTCGCGGGCCAGGCCGGCCCAGGTGACCGCGAACCCATAGACCCCACGCGGCTTCCACCGCTCGATCTGCCGCAGCACGTTCGGCGCGTCCTGGCTGGACAGCAGCAGCATCTCGGCCCGGTTGCCGAGCACCTGGTTGACCATCAGGATCGTCGCGGTGTGCGGAATCGGCAGCGCGTTCAGGATCCTGTCGGTGCCCTGCGCCTGCGGCATCGTGAGCAGGTGCTTCAGCGCGGCGTACAAGGTGGTGTGCGTGTGCAGGACGGCCTTCGGTACGCCGGTCGTCCCCGAGGTATGAGTGATGACGACCGGATCGTCCTGGTGGTGCCGGTAGTGCTCGGGCGCCTCGGCCGGATCGCCGGTGCCGACATCCTTCGGCTCGGCCAGGATCGGCGCCTCGCTGAGCTTCTCCCGATGCTCGGCATCAGCCAGCACGCCGGTGACGCGCAGGCGGCGGATGTACTCCTCTGCGATGGCCGGGGCCATCTTGCCGTTCATCAGCGCGGGGATCGCTCCGACCCGGGTGAGCGCGAGGAAGCTCAGCACGATGTCGGCGGCCTCCGTCGCCCAGATCGCGACCACATCCCGGCGACCGATGCCGTGCTCCCGCAACCACGCCGTACGGGCCTGGACGCGCTCGTCGAGCTCGCCCAGCGTGAGCGGGTGCTCGGCCGGGAAGTGGTCGACCGCGGTGTCGAAGGTCAACCCCGGTCCCTGCAGGTCGGCGCCGTGGGCGATCACGGTCCCCAGCACATTGCCCGCACCGATCGTCGGGTCCGCGGCCAGTTGGGCCCTGAGACTTTTCATGACGGATCTCCCCCACTTACCAACAGGGCCACGGCGGTGTCGCCGGCGGCCGCTTGTTCGACGAGTACGACGAGGACGTGGTCCGCGTCGCCGTCCGCGATCAGGAGTGCTGCCTGGTCGAGCCCGGTACGCCGGGCGTCGGTGGTCGGGCTCAGGCAGACGACCGGTCCGCGCAATCCCCAGCGGGCTGCGACATAGCCGGCCACGCTGTTCGGCACAGACTGGAAGAAGTAGAGCGGGCCGACTCGCTTGCCGTCGGCAACCGCGGCGCGGACGTGCTCGGCGCCGGCCCGATCGCCGGTCCGGCTGACGAGCACGATCCCGGTCCGTTCGCCCTGCCGCAAAGGCGGTTCGCCGAACACGGGCCGCAGGCAACCATCGGCCACAGCCGCGACGAGCGGGCTGAACGATGACCCGACGAAACCGGGTAGTGACGGAGGACCTGCCAGCGCGTCGTCAGCCGACTGCGGCCAGTGACTGTCCGTGACCACACGGGGTTCAGGAATTCCGGCGAGGCGGTTCATCCAGCACGCACCAGCAGGGCCGTGTCGGCGCCGCCGAAGGCGGCATTCAGAGTCATCCCGTACTGCGCTGTGGCCGGCCTGGGGGCATCCAGGATCAGCTCCAGCGGGCAGTCCGGATCGGCCGTGGTGAAGCCGGCGTTCACCGGCAACTTGCCGGCGCGCAGGGCCAGCACTGTCAGGACGAGTTCGAGCAGCCCGGAGGCTTCCAGGGCGTGACCGTGCACGGCCTTCGTCGAGCTGACCGGGACATCCGCCTCGAACACACGGCGGATCGCGGCCGCCTCGGAGGAATCGCTGAAGCTGGTTCCGGTGGCGTTGGCGTTGATGTAGCCGACGACCTCGGGCGGGAGATCCGCCTTGCGGAGTGCGGCGGTCATCGCGGTCGCCAGCCCACGACCATCAGGAGCCGGCTGGCACGGGTGATAGGCGTCGCCCGCGCGGCCCCACCCAACGATCTCCGCCTGACCCTCGCCTGCTTGGAGGACCACTGCTGCCACCCCATCGCCGAGGAGCAAGCCCTTGCGGTCAAGGCTGAACGGGCGGACCACGCCGTCGTCCGAGAGCGCCCGGCCGGCGTCGAACAAGGCGTACTGGTCCGGCTCGACCAAGTAGCCGGCTGCCACCACGATCCGGTTCGCGTGGCCTCTGCGGATCAGCGCGGCCGCGTCGGCGACCGCAGTACTGGCTGAGACGCAGGCGCTGGTGTAGATGCGGGTGGCTCGCGATGCCAGGCCGCGCACGCCGGCGCGGCCGTGAACCGCCAGGAACAAAGGGGTTGTGGCTCGTCGTGCCGCGTTCAGGCCGGCCTCCGCGCAGGCGCCGGTGATCGCGTCGAGCATCTCCTCCTCCAGCGAGCGGACGTCCGCCGCCGTCGCTGCGCGGTGGACCCGGCGATTGGTGGTGTCGAAGCGCTGAACCTCGGTGAAGGCGGCCGCGCCGGGCAGCGCCGCCGCGAGTTGCGCCTCGGCACCTCGGCCGAGAGCGCTCAGCACCGAGAGCCCGGTGATCGAGACCGGTCGCGGGTCAGCCATGGCCCGGGATCACCTCCGCGAGCACGGCGACGGCGTCCCCGATTGTCCTGATCCGGTCCAGCTGGTCGTCGTCGAGCTCGACCGCGTAGCGCTGCTCGACCTGATGCACCAGCCAGGCCAGCTCCATCGAGTCGATCCGTTCCCGGACCTCCCCCGCGGGCCGGTCCCCCAGCGCCGCCAGCCAGTCCACGATCTCCGCCCGTCCAGGCGGCCCGGGGACCGACGGCGACTGCACCGACGCGACCGACCCAGCCGACGGCGGGACCGGCTGGACCCACTCGGCCGACGACGCAGCCGGCGGCGGGGTGACGGGGGGTGGGGCGGACGAGTTCATCAGACCTGCTGCGCGACCCGGCCGGCCACCGCGGTGGTGAACTCGCCGACCGTCATCAGGGCCAGCTCCTCGGACTCGTCGTCGGAGAAGCGCACCCCGAACCGGTCCTCCACCCGTACCGACAGGTCGGCCAGCGCCAGCGACTCCAGATCCACCCCGGCCGGGCCGAGGGTGGTGTCGTCGTCGATGCCCTCGGTGTCGTAGTTCATGTCCTGCAACTGGGCGAGGACGAACTCGCGAACCTCTTCCCTCATCGGGATACCTTCTTTCTGTGGAAGAACGTCCGGGATCCGGTCCGGAGCCCGTGCACGTCTGGGTGAAGCCTGTCGACGGCGACCAGCGGTCGGCCGCACACGCCCTGCTGATCGCGCTCGCCGTCAACCTCGTCGGCGGCGAGCCGGTACTGCGGCACGACGAAGCCGGCCGCCCGCATGTGGACGGTCTGTGGGTGAGCGTCAGCCACGGGCACGATCTGGTCGCGGTCGCCGCGAGCGCCGCGGGTCCGGTCGGCATCGACGTCGAGAACCGCCGGTCCTTCGAGGTCGCGGGCCTGGCCAGGCGCTGGTTCGACCCGGCCGAGCTGACCTGGATGGCCGCTCAACCCGACGAGGTCGAGGCGTTCCTGCGGTTGTGGACGGCGAAGGAGGCCGTCGGCAAGGCACTCGGCCGCGGTCTGCGCGGCTCGGGTCTTCGCCGATTGATGCCCCTCCCGCCAGAACCCCTCGCTCCGGCGGACCCCCTGCCTCCGCCGGAATCCGTCCACTCGCGGGAACCCCTCGACTCGCCGCCCCCCGATGCGGGCACCCTGACCGGTGGCTCTCTGACCGGTGGCTCTCTGACCGGCGGCCTGGTGCCCTCCGAACCCACCCTGGCGCTGCTCTACCTGACCCTGCACGCTGATGCCGTGCTCGCGGTCGCAGTACCGGCTGGTGTCCGGTCCGTGGAGGTCTGCGAACATCACGGCGCTGCCTTGCGCAGCACGGTGACGTCGCGGACCAGCTTCCCTGTGGTTGTCCGTGGCAACTGATCGACCAGCCGCACGCTCCGCGGCCGCTTGTACGACGCGAGCTGCTGGGCCAGGTCGGCCTCGATCCAGGCGACGGTGCGCGGCTCGTTGAGCTGCAGGTAGGCGGTGATCCCGCCGTCGAAGACGACGACCGCCGCCTCGACGCCGCGCAACGTGCCGAGCGTGTACTCCACCTCGGTCAGGTCCACCTTCAGCCCGCCGACGGACACCTGCGAGTCGAGTCGCCCCTTGATACTGACCAGCCCGGTCTCGGGGTCGACCACCCCGGCGTCCTTGGTCCGCAGCCACCCGTCGGCCCAGCGCGCCGGGTCCGACAGCCCGAGGTACGGCGACTCCGGCCGACGGATGTGCAGTTCCCCGTCGACAGCCCGTACTTCGATGCCGGGCGCGGGCATGATCGCCGGACGGTGGCGGCCGAACAGGTCGGTGCCGATGACCCCGACCTCGGTCATCCCGTACATGTTGCCGAGCGGGACCTGGAACTTCTCCTCGAATGCCCGCGAGATCGCGGCGGGCACGAGTTCCCCACCGGTCGTCATCCGCTTGAACTGCGGCAGCGGCGGCGGCTCGTTGACCGAGGCAAGCAGCCCGATGTGGAACGGTACGCCCAGCACGGTCGCGGGGCTGTCGTCGCTCGCGATCGCCTGGACGATCGCGTCACCGGTCAACCGCGCGGGCGGGACCAGCGTCACGCCGGCGTGCAGGCCGTACAGCAGGCCACCGACCAGACCGAGCACGTGCACCATCGAGGGCAGCAGGATGACCCGCTCGCCGCGCTGCGGAACCCCGTCGATCCGGGTGTAGCGCAGTACCTCCTCGACCAGGTCCTCGGCGGTCCGGCCGATCACCTTGGACGGCCCGGTGGAGCCCGAGCTGAGCTGGACCACCGCGTGCGAGGTGTTCGCCGGGTGACCGGAGTAGCTGGCCACGTCGGTGTCGATCTCGACGAACGTGCGCAGCCCCGAGGGGACCGGCCGCTCGGGCGACACCACGACCTGCGGAACCAGCCGCTCGATCGCCCGGCGGACCTCGTAGTCGGTCAGCCGGTGATCCAGCAGGATCGCCTGGCCACCGCTGCGCCAAACCGCCAGCAAATGCGTGATGAATGCCATTGACGGGGGTAACCGCAATGCGGCGGCACCACCCGGGCGGAAGCCCGATTCCGCCAGTTCGGATTGCCGGTCCCGGACCAGCCGGCGCAGCATTCCGCGGTCAATGGGAGTAGGGAGATGGAAGCAGACGTCGCTCGCCGGTCCGGCCAGCAGAACGTCGTCGACCCACTGGGCACCCATAGTGGTTCCGGGCACCACGACAGTACCGTCCATGGTCATCCGAGCTCCGAAGTTCGCCTTGAACACAAAGGATTCAGAGCACCAGCACCCCCACCAAGGCCTGGCGATGACGTGACGATACGACACGACCAGACGGTCCCGCTACGGACCGAAAGTGACGACTCCGCTACCCTTCGCAATGTGCTCCGGATCGCTTAACATTTGGCGAAAAATGAGCGATGCTGCTTCGTTCCGCAACGGCCGCCACTCAAACAAACCCCACCCAATCAAACCAGTCGACGAGCTACCACCGGTTAGGAATTTCGGAGCATCACAGAGCCGCGCAGGGTTCCCCGCGCGGAGCTCAAATCAGCGTTTTGCGGGCTATTCCAGAATATACCGGCAGAATTTTTTTCCAGATTTCTGCTCGGCCGGCCCGGTGGTGCGTCCACTGCCAGGCTCGAGCCCACCGCTGGCGGCCTGTCCGACGACTGGCGCCCTACATGCCGCTATCGATCGAACAACCCGCCACCGGGCGGCAAAGGGCCCCGACCTGAGTCGCGGAAGCCGCCCTCGGCGAGGGGTGTGGCAGGTCAGGCAGGGGCGCTGAGGCGGCCCAAGGCGATGGCGACGCGACCGCCCGCCTGTTCCAGGGCCTCGCGGGCCCGGGCGACGGGAGAGCCGGTCAGAAGGTGCACAAGGGCCGGTTTCAGCTCGCCGTCGGCCTCGGCCAGCGCGGCGGAGCAGGCGGCCTCGTCGGCGCCGGTGGCCTCGGCCAGGATCCGGAGCATCCGGCCGCGGAGTTTCTGGTTGGTGGCCACCATGTCGACCATCAGGTTCGACCAGGTGCGGCCGAGCTTGATCATCAGCGTGGTGGAGAAGCCGTTCAGGATCAGCTTCTGCGCGGTGCCGGCCTTCAGCCGGGTGGATCCGGCGATCACCTCGGGCCCGGTGTCCGCGGCGATCACGATGTCGGCCAGCGGAGCCAGCGGCGCGGACGGGTTCGAGGTCACCAGGACCGTGGTCGCGCCGACCGCCCGAGCCGCCCGCAACGCGCCCGCGACGTACGGCGTACTGCCGGAGGCGGCCAGTCCGATGACGAGGTCGTGCCCGGTCACGGACGCCGCGTCGGCGGCGCCGCCCTCCTCGGAGTCCTCGACGTTCTCGACCGCGCGGAGCAACGCCTCTATGCCACCTGCGTGATGGGCGACAACCAGGTCGTCCGGAGCGTGGAAGGTCGGCAGCAGTTCGGCCGCGTCGAGCACCGCCAGGCGACCGGAGGTGCCGGCGCCGAAGTAGTGCACCCGTCCGCCGTTCCGGATGGCCTCCACGCCGGCGTCGACGGCCTGCGCGAGTTCCGGGATCACCGCACCGACCGCGCCGGCGACTCTGGCGTCCTCCGCGTTGACCATCCGGAGAATCTCGGTGGTGCCCACCGCATCGATCGCGAGCGTCCTGGGGTTGCGCTGCTCCGTGGGTGTGATCACAGAGACGATGTTAGTTTTCTACTGAAGGTTTTTCAATTCTGTTGATCATTGACAGAGCTCTTCAGCCGGTGACCCCGGACCGCGGTCGCCGTCTCCTCGAGCGCCTTCCGGGCGTCGGGCAGCACGGACTGTGCGACCCCGATGAACAGGCAGTCGACCACCATCAGCTGCGCGATCCGGCTGGACATCGCACCGGACCGGTACGTCGTCTCGCGAGCGGCCGTGGTCAGCACAAGATCTGCGGTCCGGGCCAGCGGGGAGCGGGGGAAATTCGTCACCGCGACCGTGGTGGCGCCGTGCTTGGCCGCCTCCTCGAGCGCCTCCACCACCTCGACCGTGGTCCCGGTGTGCGAGATGCCGATCGCCACGTCGTCCTCACCGAGCAGGGCGGCGCTGGTCAGCATCACGTGCACGTCCGACCAGGCGAAGGCGACCCGGCGGATCCGGTGCAGCTTCTGCTGCAGGTCGAGCGCCACGAACGAGCTCGCGGCAGCGCCGTACAGGTCGACGCGCGGCGCCTTCGCGACCGCGGCGACGACCTTGCTCAGCGCGTCGACGTCCAGCTGCTGAGCGGTCTCGCGGACCGCCCTTTCGTCCGCGAACGCGACCTTGCCGACGACATCGGCCAGGGAGTCCCCCGGCTCGATGTCGCCGCCGACCTCTGGCCGGATGTTCTCCTGCGCCGACTGGGCCGCCAGCTGCAGGCGGAGCTGCGGATAGCCGGGGACCCCGAGCTGCTTGCAGAACCGGATGACCGTGGTCTCCGAGGTGGACGCCACCTCGGCCAGTTCGGAGATCGTCATCGCCGCCACTCCGCCCGGGTCCGCGAGGACCGCGTTCGCCACCCGCTGCTCGGCCGGGGCCAGCGCGGGCATCACCGCACGGACCCGGACCAGCAGCGGCCCCGTGGGTCCTGGAGAGGTAACTGAAGTCATGACGCCACCGTACGGCGATCAAGCACCGAGCGGGGTCACCGACGCGAAAGTCTCCAACCAGAAGCGATAAATGATTCAGGCGTTCGTTCTCCGTCGAACAGCACCTGGTCGCCCGATGAGACATTGACGCCGTCCACATAGACTCCCCGGCCCTGGTAGAGCGGGTCGGAGGTGTAGCGCCAGCGCAGCGTCTGGTCGCCCGCTCCGAGGTCGGCCGACACCTGGTGCCAGTGCCGGTCGCCGGATCCGCTGATCGAACCGTCCCGGTCGATCACGGTGCCCCGATCCCTGACGGTGAAGGGCACCTTGGTCCAGGTGGTCCCGTCCGTGGAGCTCTCCAGGTACAGGAGATCGGTTTCCTCGGTGTCCACGAACAGGTCGAACGACAACCTCGCGCCGGCGGCCGGTACGGCGATCTTTGCCGCGAGCGTCGTAGTACTGGCGTCGGTGGTGCCGGAGAACCACGCGTCCTTGCCGTGCCGCGGGCCGACCCCCAGCGAGAGCGCCAGGCCCTGTACGACGGCGCGCCGGGCCGGGTTGTTGCTGCCCCAGTTGCGGCTCGGGTGGACCCGGTTGGTCAGCAGGATCGCGAACGAGCGTGAGTCGAAGTCGATCACGATCGAGGTGCCGGTGTACCCGGTGTGCCCGGCCGTCCGGGGAGCGGACAGACCACCCATGTACCAGCGCTGGTTCAGCTCGAAGCCGAGCCCGTGGTCGTTGCCCGGGAAGGCCTGGTTGAAGTTCGTGATCATCGCGGTGACGGAGTTCTCCTTGAGGATCCGCGCCCCGCGGTAACTGCCGCCGTTCAGGAACGTCTGGGCCAGCACGGCCAGGTCGTCCGCGGTCGAGAACACGCCCGCGTGGCCGGCCACGCCGCCCAGGGACCAGGCGTTCTCGTCGTGCACCGAACCCCAGACCATGCCGCGCGGCGGTGCCGTCTGGTACTCCGTGGCGGCGATCCGCGGCTTCTTCTTCTCGTCCGGGTTGTAGCCGGTGTCGCGCATCTGCAGCGGCTTGGTGATCCCGTCCGCGACCAGTTTGTCGAGCGTCTTGCCGGACACCCGGGCCGCGACCTCGCCCAGGGAGATCAGGTTCAGATCGCTGTACAGGTAGGTCGTGCCGGGCGCGCTGGTCGGTTTCGCCGTCAGCGCCATGTGCATCCGGGAGGCGGGATCCGGCTGCGCGCTCCACAACGGCAGCCATGCGGGCAGGCCGGTGGTGTGGGTGAGCGCCTGCCGGACCGTGATCGCGCCCTTGCCGTTCTCCGCGAACTCCGGCACGTAGGTCGCGATCGGCGTGTCCAGCCCGATCTTGCCCTTCTCCACCTGCTGCATCACCACGATCGAGGTGAACAGTTTCGACACCGACGCCATGTCGAAGATGGTGTCCGTGCGCATCGGGATCTGCTGGTCAGCAGGCAGTTCGGTCCCGCTGCCGTCCGAATACTTCAGGGCCAGCCCGGTCGCCGTCCTGGTGACGACCTTGCCGTCGTGACCGAGCAGCGTCACCGCCCCGGCGTACAGGGGTTTGACGGTGCCGCTCGGCCGGGTCCAGCCCGCGACCTGGGCGAGCGCCGCGTCGATCGGGGCAGGGTCGAGACCGGCCTTCGCCGGGGTCGAGTCGCGCAGCAGCGTCGACTTCGGCGCGTAACCGTCGTGCGGCTGGTCGAAGCGCCCGGACTTGTTGCCTGAAGCAACTGCAGGAGTGGCCATGGTGAGCATCAGGGTAGACACTACCGCGATCGGCTTGACCAGTTTCACCGGTGATCTCCCTTGTACAGCAGGTACTTCGCGCGCCGGGCGGTCCAGGCGTCGGTCTCGCTGCGCCAGGCGGCGATGATCGCCTCGGCGGTGGCGCCGCCGTCCAGCATGGTGCGGAAGCGATCCGAGCCGGTCAGCAGGTCGATCCACCGGCCGGGCGGGTTGTCACCGGTACGCCAGGCGAAGCCCGGGTACAGCTTCTTGGCCTCGACGATCATGTGGGTCGCGGCGACGATCGCCTCCACCTGGTGCGGGTCGGTGATCTGGATCTGCACGCCGCCGCAGAGCAGGTTCGCGTTCTTGCTGATGAACGGCGTGAAGTAGGCCTCGCGGAAGGCGATGCCCGGGATGTCCTTGGTCTGCAGCGCCTGCGCCCACTTGTAGTCGACGTACGGCGCGCCGATCAGCTCGAAGGGCCGGGTGGTGCCGCGGCCTTCGGACATGTTGGTCGCCTCGAACAGGCAGGCGCCGGGGTAGAGCAGCGCGGTGTCGGGCGTCGGCATGTTCGGGCTCGGCATCACCCAGGTCAGCCCGGTGTCGGCGTACAGCTGGTCGCGCTTCCAGCTCTTCACCTGGATCACCTGGAGCTCCTTGAGCCGGGCGCCGTTCGCGTCCAGCGGCAGGTACTCGGCGTTGAAGAGCCGGGCCAGCTCGCCCACGGTCATGCCGTGCTGCTGGATGATCTCCTCCTTGCCCACGCCCGAGGTGTAGCCGGGCTTGAGCATCGGGCCGCGCGCGTAGCCGCCGACCGGGTTCGGCCGGTCCAGCACGACGAACTTGGCGCCGGTACGGACCGCGGCGATCATCGCCTCGTACATGGTCCAGATGTAGGTGTAGAACCGCGAGCCGACGTCCTGGATGTCGAACACGACCGTCTCGACGCCCGACTTCGTGTAGAGCGAGGCGAGCTTGTCCGCGTTCGCGCCGTACGCGTCGTAGACCATGATCCCGGTCCGCGGGTCGACGTGGTCGCCCTCGGAACCGCCGGCCTGCGCGCTGCCGCGGAACCCGTGCTCGGGCCCGAAGACCGCGACCACGTTCACCTGGCCGGACGCGTGCATGGTGTCGACGATGTGGTTCAGGTCCTCCAGGATGCCGGTCGGGTTGCTGATCACCCCGACCTTCTGCCCGGCGAGTGCCTTCCACCCGTCATTCGCCAGCGCCTGGGCGCCGGTCGTCACCTTGCTGCCTTGCTTGGCCGGCTCGGCCGCGCCGGCGGCCTGGACGTCGATCAGCGGGGCGGCGGCAAGTGCTCCCGCACCAGCCAGCAGACTGCGGCGCTTCATCGCATTCTCCTTCGAGGACACACAGGGGAAGTAGTCACGGGCGGAAGTACAGGTCAGCCACCACGGGGCGGTGATCACTGGCCGTTGATTCTTGAGGTACTGCGGCGTGCTGGACGCGGAAGCCCGCGCCCACGGTGACGAAGTCGATCCGCTTCACCGGAGTGACGGCTGGATAGGTCGCGGGACCACCAGTGGTCGCCGCGGCCTCGGTCCAGCTGTCGTCGAGGCGCCGCCAGAGCTTGGCGAGCTCTGGCGCGTCGTGCTCGGCGTTGAAGTCGCCGACCAGGAGCTGCAGGTCCTTCTTGCTGTCCCGGGCCAGGATCTTCACCGTGTCGTCCACCTGGGCGAGCCGGACCGACGGGTCGGCCCGGTAGTCCAGGTGGGTGACGTAGACGTGCACCCGGCGGCCGCGGACGTCGAGCTCGGCCTCCAGGAATCCCGGCGCCGGAGCGGGCACGGGATTCGGGTCCTGGGTGGAGAGCCGGGTGATCGGATGGTTCTCTGTACGTTGTAAGGGGAATCGCGAGAGCACCCCCACGCCGTACTGCCTGCGCGGCTGCCCGGCGGCCGGTGGATCCAGGTCGTAGATCGGCGCGAATCCGGCGTACATGCCGAGCTTCTCCGCCAGTTCCGCGATGGTGTCCCGCCACTGGCTACGCGCATCCCAGTGCACGTCGACCTCTTCGAGGCCGACCACGTCCGCGTCCAGCGCCTTGATCGCCTGCGCCGTCCGGTCCAGGTCGAAGACGTTGTCCACGCCCGCCCCCGCATGGATGTTGTACGACGCCACCGTCAGGCGGGTCTCCCTGGCATCCCAGGTGAGGCCGTGGCCGAACGGATACAGGGACTGGGTGGGATCCGCGGCGGTCGGGATGTCCACCGGGAGCCTGCCCGTCGGCGCGATCTCGCCGTACAGGACCTTGGCGAGTGCTTCGTGGGAGACGATCACTGGGCGGCCGGTGGCGAGCAGCGCGTTGACGAGCTGCTGCTTCGCCTGCTTGTCGGTGACGGCCGTGTCCCACGCCTTCATGGTGAGCACGATCGTCAGGTCGGCCTGGGCGGACGCCGCGACCGCATCATCGATCTTGGCGTCGGTGGGAGTGGCGCCGGTGTCCTTGACCGTGGTGGTCGCGCCGCGCTTCTGCAACGCCGCGCCGAGCACCGCCGGCGTGTAGCCCGCGACCAGGATCTTGCGGGGCGCGGGCGACAGCGGCAGCAGGCCGGCGTCGTTCTTGAGCAGGGTGGTGCTCTGGTCGGCGATGCGCTGTGCCGCCGCGTAGTTGGCCGGCGTGCCGACGATCTTGGAGACGCGGGTGAGGTCGACGTACGGGTGGTCGACGACGCCGGTCTTCAGCTTCAGGCTGAGGATCCGCTCGAGGCTCTGGTCGATCCGCTGCTCGCTGATCCGGCCGCTGCGAACGGCGTTGAGGACCGAGTTGTACGCCAGCTCCAGGTCGACCGGCATCAGGAGCTGGTCGACGCCGGCCTCGATCGCCCGGAGCGGGATCTCGGCGTCGCCGTACTTGTCCCGGACGCCTTGCATACCGAGGGAATCGGCGATCACCACCCCGTCGAAGCCGAGCTGTTCGCGCAGGATCCCGGTCAGGATCGGCTTGCTCAGGGTGGCCGGGTCCCCGGACGGATCGAGGGCCGGGACCACGATGTGCGCCGTCATGATCGACTCGATGCCGGCCCGGATCGCCGCCTCGAAGGGCGGCCGGTCGATGGTGTTCCACTGCTCCCGGGTGTGGCTGATCACCGGGATGCCGGTGTGGCTGTCGGTCGCGGTGTCACCGTGACCCGGGAAGTGCTTCGCGGTGGAGACGATCCGGCCGTCGCGCTGGTAGCCGGCGACCTGGGCGGCCGTCAGCTGCGCGACCAGTTGCGGGTCGCTCGAGAACGAGCGGACGCCGATCACCGGGTTGAGCGGGTTCACGTTGACGTCGGCGACCGGCGCGAAGTCGGTGCTGACGCCGACGGCCTTGAGCTCGCGTCCGCCGATGCCGCCGGCCGTGCGCGCGTTCGTGGCAGACCTGGTCGCCCCGAGCGCCATCGCACCGGGGAACTGGGTGGCCGGCGGACCGACCCGGAACACGACGCCGTGCTCCTGGTCGGTGCTGATCTGCAGCGGGATCCCCTGGTTGTCCAGGGAGGCGCTCTGCAGGCCGTTCGACAGCCGCGCGATCTGGTCGGGGTTGGCGACCGAGTCGGTCCAGGCGAAGTAGATCACCCCGCCGAGGCGGTACTTGCGTACCACCTCGGCCGGGGTCGCCACGCCGTACAGGTTGGTGTTGCGCTGGTCGGCGGTGTCCGCGGTCGGGCCGTAGACGTAGCTGACGAAGAGCTGCCCGACCTTCTGCTCGAGCGACATCCTGCGCAGGGTCTCCCGGACCCAGCGGTTGGACGCCGCCTGGGCGGGCGCGGCCGCGAACGTGGTACCAGCTACTGCCGCGGCCGCCAGGCCGAGAGTCTGCCGACGGGAGAACTCGATCGGGCTCACCAGGTCAGTCCGTGACCGAACTGGTAGAGCGGGGTCGTGGGCTGGCCGGCGACCGGGATGTCGACCGGGAGCTTGCCCGTGGGCGCGATCTCGCCGTAGAGCACCTTCGCCAGCGACTCCATCGAGACACCCTGGTAGCCGTAGGTGGCCACGTACGTCGGCGCGTCGTCGAAGTACGCGATGTCGTAGGGGTCGCGCACGGCGACGACGATCACGGTCTTGCCGGTGGCGAGCAGGTCGTTGACCAGCTTCTGCTGCTTGGCCAGCTTGTCCGTCACCGTCGTGTCCCACGCCTTCTGGGTCAGGACGACCGTCACGTCATTGACCTGCGCCTTCGCGACCGCGTCCGCGATCGCCGCATCGGTCGGCGCCGCCCCGGTCTGCGCGACCGTGGTGGTCGCGCCCCGGTTGGTGAGGCTGGCGCCCAGCGACGCCGTCGTCGCGACGCCCCAACCGGTGACGAGGACCTTCCGCGGGGTGTTGGACAGCGGCAGGGTCGAGTTGTTGTTCTTCACCAAGGTGATGCTCTTGTCCACGATCTTCTGCGCGGCGGCGAGGCTGGCCGGCGTACCGACGACGCTCGGGATCTTCGCCGGGTCCACGAACGGCTGGAAGAGCACGCCGTTCTTCAGCTTCATCAGCAGGATCCGCAGCAGGCTCTCGTTGATCTGGCGCTCGCTGATCCGGCCCGACTTCACCGCGTTGACGACCGCGTTGAACTGCACGTCCGGCGCCGGCGGCAGCAGGATCTGGTCGGCCCCGGCCTCGATCGCGCGGACCGCCACCTCGGCGTCGCCGTACTTGGCCCGGACCGCGGCCATCTCCAGCGCGTCGGTGATGATCAGGCCCTTGAAGCCGAGCTGGTTGCGCAGCACACCGGTCAGGATCGGCTTGCTCAGCGTCGCCGGGTCACCCGACGGGTCGAGCGACGGCACCACGATGTGCGCGGTCATGATCGAGTCGATGCCGGCCTTGATCGCGGCCTTGAACGGCGGCGCGTCGATCGTGTTCCACTCCTGCAGGGTGTGGTTGATCGTCGGCAGCGAGGTGTGGCTGTCGTCCCGGGTGTCACCGTGGCCCGGGAAGTGCTTCGCGGTCGCCATGATCCCGGCGTCCTTCTGGTACCCCTGGACCTGCGCGACCGTCATGTCGCTCACCAGCTCGGGATCGCTGGAGAACGAGCGGACGCCGATGACGGGGTTGAGCGCGTTCACGTTCACGTCGGCGACCGGCGCGTAGTCCTGCCGGATGCCCATCGCCTTCAGTTCACGCCCGGTGATCCCGGCCGCCGTCCGGGCGTCCGCGGTACTGCGGGACGCGCCGTGGGCCATGTTGCCGCCGAACTGAGTGGCGGGCGGACCGATCCGGACCACCACGCCCTGCTCCTGGTCGGTGGCGATCGTCAGCGGGATCCGCTGGCCGGTGCTGGTGGCCGCGGTCTGCAACTGGTTCGAGTACGTCGCCAGCTGGGTCGGGTTGGTGACGTTGTCCCGGGCGTTGAAGTAGATCCACCCACCCGGCTTGTACTTCGCGACCACCTCGGCGGGCGTCGCCACGCCGTACAGGGCGGTGTTCCGGGCGTCAGGTCTCGCGGCGTCCGGCCCGTAGGCGAACAGCACGAACATCTGCCCGATCTTCTCCTCCAGCGTCATCCCCTGCAGCGCCTGGGTGGCCTGCTGCAGATTGGTGATCGCCGGCGCCTCGACGCGAGGCTCGGGCGGTGGAGCACTGACAGCGGCGGCGGGAGCCAGCGAAGCCACAACGGCAACGGCGCTCACCCCGGTGAGGCTGGCAACGGCAAAACGGCGCAAGGCGGACATGACCGACCCCTCAGGTAATTGAATTACAACCGTGCCCCCGCACGCGAAAGTTACCCACGCCACCGAGCCCGGTCAAGGGGAAACCGCAACCTCATCCAACACGCCCTGCACACCCCCGACAACAACCAGCACAGTTCAATCACTTGAACCTCAGCCGGCCAACCCCACCCGACTACACTCTGCGATCCTCAGCGGCCCGTCGAGGTTCACGGAACCGGCCGGCCGCCAGCCGTCAGTCGGCGAGGAGTTGGCGGCGGAGCTGGTCTGGGTCGGGGTTCACCTGGGGGTGGCCCGCGTAGACGACTGTGGGGACGGTTTCGTTGCCGCCGGTGATCGCCCGGACGGCGGCTGCCGCCTCCGGGTCGGTCCAGATGTTGACCCAATAGGCCCGGCGCGCGAGACGGCCGAGCTTCAGGCGTAGGCGGATGCAGTACTGGCAGCCCGGGCGCCAGTAGATGATCGCTCTGCCGTCGTCGGTACTGCGCTGCTGCGCCTCGGCCGCGGTGATCGACCTGGGGAAGGCCAGGGGCGACACGAGAGCGGCCAGCGCGCAGAAGGCGACCGCCAGGACGACGCCCGAGCCGGGTGAGCCCGCGGCGACCTGGGAGGCGGCTGCCAATAGCCCGCACACGAAGACCAACCCGGCCAACATCCAGCTACGCAGCACGCCCGTGACGCTATCTCACCCCATCCCGCCCGGTCCCGAGGCCGTGGGAGCCGCTGCCTCTCAGCAGGGAGCAACTCGGTCGTTCTGAACGCCCGGCGCCCGAGCGACTCTCAATCCATGGTCTCCAGAAGCGGAGGCCACCTCCTAGTAGAGAGCAGGCAGCAGCGAATGAGCACGCAGAAAGTCGCCGTGATCACGGGCGCGTCCCAAGGAATCGGCGAGGCCCTGGTGACCGCCTACCGCAAGCTCGGGTACGCGGTCGTCGCGAACTCCCGTTCCATCACCCCGTCCGACGACCCGCTGGTACTCACCGTGCCGGGTGACATCTCGGAGCCGGGCGTCGGCACCCGCATCATCGAGGCCGGTCTGGCGCAGTTCGGCCGGATCGACACCCTGATCAACAACGCGGGTGTCTTCGTCGCCAAGCCCTTCACCGACTACACCGACGAGGACTTCGACCTGGTGACCGGCGTGAACCTGCGCGGGTTCTTCGAGGTCTCGCAGCAGGCCGTCGCCGCGATGCTCGCCACCGGCGGCGGGCACCTGGTGAACGTCTCGACCAGCCTGGTCGACCACGCCAGCACGAACGTGCCGTCGGCGCTGGCCTCCCTCACCAAGGGCGGCCTGAACGCGGTCACCAAGTCCCTGGCCATCGAGTACGCCGCCCGCGGCATCCGGGTCAACACTGTTGCCCTCGGCATCATCCGGACGCCGATGCACCCGGCGGAGACCCACGATGCCCTCGCCGGACTGCATCCGGTCGGCCGGATGGGCGAGATCGGCGACGTCGTGGACGCGATCACCTATCTGGAGAACGCCCCTTTCGTCACCGGCGAGGTCCTGCACGTCGACGGCGGCCAGAGCGCGGGCCACTGACCACCACCAGCAGTAGAAGGAAGAAGAGCATGTCCACTGACACCGAGATCCTGAGAACCGTCGTCGACCACTGGAAGTCCGCTGTCGACGCTCACGACCCGAAGCTAGTCGCCTCGTACTTCACCGACGACGCGATCTTCCAGGGCCTGCACCCGTACAGCATCGGCCCGGAGAGCGTCGCCGCGTACTACGACGTCCAGCCGATCGGCATGACCGCCCACTACGACATCCGCGAGACCAAGCGGCTGGCCGACGACCTGATCCTCGGCTACCTCACCGTCGACTTCAGCTTCCTCGACAGGCCCACCGTGTCCGTCTACCTGAGCCTGATCATCCGCAGTACTCCTGAAGGCTGGCTGATCACCCACTACCAGGTCTCGCGCCTCACCTGACCTGCGTGGGTTATCAGGGCAGGCGGTAGACCGACACGTGCGACCGGGACTCGGAGGTGAACTCGGCCCCCGCCCAGTCGGCGTGCCGGCTCTCCAGCTCGAACCCGGCCAGCTGCGCCATCAGGTCGAGCTCAGCCGGCCAGATGTACCGGTGCGGACTACGGAAGAGCTGCGCCTGCTTGCTGTCGTCGAACTTGAAGTGGTGAGAGACGACCTGCTGGTTCAGCACGTCGTAGGTGTCCAGCGCGATGTACCCCGGCTCGTTGTGAATCACCGTGGCCGACTGCCCCGGCGGAAGCCGCCGCAAGTCCGGAACCCAAAGCTCGATCACGAACCGCCCACCGGCCACCAGATGCCTGGCCGCATTGCGAAAGCACGCGACCTGCTCCTCCTGGGTGAGCAGATTCGAGATCGTGTTGTAGACGAGATAGACGAGCGTGTACTCCCCCGGAACGCGCTCGGTCGCCATATCGCCGACGACCACCTCGATCGTCTCCTCGTCGACCTTCGTCCGCAGCTGCTCGATCATCGGCTGCGACAACTCCAGCCCAGTAACCCGAACCCCACGCTCGGCCAGCGGAACCGCAACCCGCCCAGTCCCAATCGCAAACTCCAGCGCCCGCCCCTCCCCCGCCAACTCCACCAACCGGTCCACAGTCGGCCCAAGAACCTCAGGCGCAAACATCCCCGTCCCCGGCGAGTCATACACCCGAGCCGCATCCACATCCCAAATCTCGTCCTGTCGCATCCCGCGACGATGACAACAGACCGCCAAAGCTGTCCACCGGTTATCGCCCAGGCCCTCAGAAAAGGGGGCCGGGTGCCTCGGGCTTACCCGGCCTGGGGTTCAGCCACGGCTCGCCTCATCCAGGCAGCCTAGGAGGCGGTACAACAGAAAGTCCCCGCCGACAGGTTCGTCGGCGGGGACTTCAGCTGGAGTCAGAGCTTGAGGGAGGTTTCCACGATGGCGGCCAGGTCGTGGGCTACCTCGTGGGCGGTGTCGGAAGACTCCGCTTCGACCATGACTCGGACGAGGGGCTCCGTGCCGGAAGGGCGGAGGAGGACTCGGCCGGTTTCGCCCAGGCGGACGGTTGCGGCTGCTACGGCGGCCTGTACTTCGGGGTCGGTGCCGGCCCGGGTCTTGTCGACGTTGGGGACGTTGACGAGGACCTGCGGGAGGCGGGTCATCACGGCGGCCAGGTCGGACAGGGACTTGCCGGTCTGGGCGATCCGGGCCAGCAGCATGACGGCGGTCAGGGTGCCGTCGCCGGTGGTGGCGTGGTCGGACAGGATCACGTGGCCCGACTGTTCGCCGCCGAGCTTGTGGCCGCCGGCCTTCATCGCCTCCAGCACGTACCGGTCGCCGACCTTCGTCTGCTCGACCGCGATCCGCTCCCGGACCATCGCCTGGACGAAGCCGAGGTTGCTCATCACGGTCGCCACGACGGTGTCGTTGGACAGCCGGCCGGAGTCGCGCATGGACAGCGCGAGCACGGCCAGGATCTGGTCGCCGTCGACGAGTTCGCCGTCGGCGTCCACGGCCAGGCAGCGGTCGGCGTCGCCGTCGAGGGCGATGCCGAGGTCGGCGCCGTGGCCGATCACCTCGCGGCGCAGACCCTCCATGTGGGTCGAACCGCAGTCGAGGTTGATGTTGAGGCCGTCCGGGGCCGCGGAGTACGTGATGACCTCGGCGCCCAGCCGGCGCAGGGCCTCGGGGGCGGTCAGCGAGGCCGCGCCGTTGGCGCAGTCGATGACCACCTTGACGCCGTCGAAACGGTTGGGGGCGGAACGGACCAGGTGCGAGACGTACGTCTCGAATCCCTGCCCGTCGTCGAGCACGCGGCCGACCTTGGCGCCGGTCGGGCGCTGCCACTCCTCGCCCATCCGGGCCTCGATCGCGTCCTCGATCACGTCGTCGAGCTTGATCCCGCCGCGGGCCAGGAACTTGATGCCGTTGTCGGGCATCGGGTTGTGGCTCGCGGACAGCATCACGCCGAGATCGGAACCGGTCGAACCGGTCAGGTAGGCGACGGCCGGGGTCGGCAGCACGCCGAGCCGGACGACATCGACACCGGCGCTGGCCAGACCGGCCACCACCGCTGCTTCGAGGAACTCACCGCTGGCACGAGGATCCCGGCCCACAACGGCGCGTGGCCGGTGCCCTTCGAAGGCACCGGCCTCGCCGAGTACGTGAGCGGCCGCGACCGACAGGTCGAGAGCCAGCTCCGCGGTGAGATCCACGTTCGCCAGGCCACGGACGCCGTCCGTGCCGAACAAACGCGACATCAGGTGATCAGCGCTTGCTGTACTGCGGAGCCTTACGGGCCTTCTTGAGACCGGCCTTCTTGCGCTCCTTGATCCGCGCGTCGCGGCTGAGCAGACCGGCCTTCTTCAGACCCGGGCGGTTCGCCTCCTCGTCGGCGGCGTTCAGGCAGCGGGCGATCCCCAGCTGCAGCGCACCGGCCTGGCCGGTGATGCCACCGCCGTTGATCCGGGCGATGACGTCGTAGGAGCCCTCGAGACCGGCGACCACGAACGGCTCGTTCACGTGCTGCTGGTGAACCTTGTTCGGGAAGTAGACGTCGATCGGCTTGCCGTTGACGGTGATGTTGCCCGTCCCCGGGATGAGGCGGACGCGAGCGACGGCCTCCTTGCGGCGACCGGTGGCACCGGCCGGGTTGATCACCGCGACGCGGCCGGACTCGGCACGCTGCTCCGGGCTCGGGTTCGTCTCGGAGGTGTAGGCGACCGGGCCCTCGCTGTCGATGGGGACCTCGGGGTCGAACTCGGCGTCGGTCTCGGTGGTGATGTCGCTCACGCTGGGAATCCTCGTTTACCTGGCTCGTCGATCGCTACTACTGAGCGATCTGGGTGATCTCGAACGGCTTCGGCTGCTGAGCCGTGTGCGGGTGCTCCGGACCGGCGTACACCTTCAGCTTGCTGAGCAGCTTCCGGCTGAGACGGTTCTTCGGGAGCATGCCCCAGACAGCCTTCTCGACGGCCTTGCGAGGATCCTTCTCGAGGATCTCGCCGACCGGCGTGGCCGTCAGACCACCCGGGTGACCCGAGTGGCGGTACGCCAGCTTGTCGGTCCGCTTGTTGCCGGACAGGGCGATCTTGGAGGCGTTGATGACGACGACGAAGTCACCGCCGTCCACGTGCGGCGCGAACGTCGGCTTGTGCTTGCCGCGCAGCAGGGTGGCGATCTGGACGGCGAGCCGACCGAGCACGACGTCGGTGGCGTCGATCACATGCCACTCACGGGTGACGTCAGCAGGTTTCGGGCTGTACGTGCGCACGGTCGTTGACCTTCGTTTCTCAGAGGTTGACAAAAACAGAACTGGTACGTCGGCGAGCGGGCCCGCAACACACCGGCGAGGACCAGGAACGCACAACAGCAGCCCAGAATACCGGCGCGGACACCCCGGGGTCAAAGTGAGCCCAGGCCACCGGAGGACCCCGGCTTGGAAGCAGCTGAGGACAGCACTAGTTTAGCGGTGAAGATTGCAGTCCGATCCGCGTCCCGCCGGCGACGATAACCCTCACTCACCAGGCGATGGCGCCAGCTTCCGAAGAGGGCATTGTGACCGAACAGTCGCTCACCGTCCGGGACAACCGGACCGGCAAGGACTACGACCTTGCCATCACCGATGGCACCATCCGTGCCGCAGACCTCAAGCAGATCAGCGCAACCGACGGCGACGGGGGTCTCGCGACCTACGACCCCGGGTTCGTCAACACGGCCTCGACCCGGTCGTCCGTGACCTTCATCGACGGCGACAAGGGCATCCTGGAGTACCGCGGATACCCGATCGAGCAGCTCGCCGAGCAGTCGAACTACCTCGAGGTCGCGTACCTGCTGGTGAACGGTTCGCTGCCGAACAAGGCCGAGTTCGAGGCCTGGACGCACGACGTGACCTATCACACGTTCGTGCACGAGAACCTGAAGACCTTCATGCAGGGCTTCCGCTACGACGCGCACCCGATGGGCATGCTGCTCGCCTCGGTCGGTGCGCTGTCCACCTTCTACCCCGAGTCGCGCAACATCTTCGACGAGGAGTCGCGGGCGCTGCAGATCCGCCGGCTGATCGCCAAGATGCCGACGCTCGGCGCCTTCGCGTTCCGGCACGCCCAGGGCAAGCCGTACGTGTACCCGGACAACGAGCTCAGCTACGCGGCGAACTTCCTCTCGATGCTCTTCAAGATGAGCGAGCCGAAGTACGCCGCCGACGACCGGCTGGTGCGCGCCCTGGAGATCCTGTTCATCCTGCACGCCGACCACGAGCAGAACGCCTCCACCAACGCCGTCCGGGCGATCGGCTCGACCCAGGTCGACCCGTACAGCGCGGTCACCGGCGGCATCGCGGCCCTCTACGGCCCGCTGCACGGCGGCGCCAACGAGGCGGTGCTGAAGATGCTGCGCCGGATCGGCACGGTCGACAACGTGCCGTCGTTCATCGAGGGCGTGAAGAACGGCGACGAGCGGCTGATGGGCTTCGGCCACCGGGTCTACAAGAACTACGACCCGCGCGCCAAGATCATCAAGAAGGCCGCGGACGACGTGTTCGAGGTGACGGGCATCAACCCGCTGCTGAAGATTGCCGTCGAGCTGGAGAAGATCGCGCTGGAGGACGAGTACTTCGTCTCCCGCAAGCTCTACCCGAACGTCGACTTCTACTCGGGTCTGATCTACGAGGCGCTGCAGTTCCCGCCGGAGATGTTCACCGTGCTGTTCGCCATCCCGCGGACGTCGGGCTGGCTGGCGCAGTGGCTGGAGAGCCTCGGCGACAGCGACCAGAAGATCGCCCGGCCGAAGCAGATCTACACCGGCGCGCGCGGCACGCAGTACGTCCCGATGGGCGACCGCTGACCCGCTGAAACCGTCTGCCCAAAGCGGCTCCCCGACCTCGGTCGGGGAGCCGTTCGCGTTCCCGCCGCCTGCTCCCGCGGGCATCAGGGCAACCCTGGCCGGTACGCCGTACGGGCGAGTCCCCGGTACGGCGTACTACCGCGGCTGGGGTAGTCGCAGTGCCGTCGCCGGCCGGACGCGGCGAAGGGCCCGAAACCACGACGCTGAAGTGGTCATCAGCTGCGAACGGGAGAAACCGACCATGAACGCGTTACTTGTCAAAGGCAACAGAATCACCGGCTGGCTCGGCCGGCGGAGCATCGACATCCTGCGGATCAGCCTGGGCCTGGTCTTCCTGGCCTTCGGGATCCTGAAGTTCTTCCCCGGCGCGAGCCCGGCGGAGGCGCTCGTGATCCGGACGATCGACACCCTCACCCTCGGCGTGATCAGCGGGCAGTCCGCGCTGCTGCTCACGGCGGTGATGGAGTGCTTCATCGGGATCACGCTGGTTACCGGGAAGCTGCTCCGCACTGGACTGCTGGTGCTCGGCTTCTCGCTGGTCGGCATCATGTCGCCGCTGGTGCTTTTCTTCGGGGACCTGTTCCCGGGGACGCCCACGCTGGAGGCGCAGTACGTGTTCAAGGACATCGTGCTCGCCGCGGCCGGGCTGGTGATCGCCGCCAAGGCACTCGCCGCGGCACCGCTGAAGAGGCTGAGCGTTTGAGCATTGGGGACGGCCCCGGTCCGGCATCTTCGCCACGAACCGGGGCCGTTCTGTGCGCTTCTGGCGACTACGACGCCGCGGTCCCGGCGCGCGGTTCCCAGGGATTCAGCTTGCGGGTTTCAGGGCCGCGATCAGCTCGTCGAGTTGCCCCCTGGCCCTCGCCATCGCGAGGTGGTCGATGTAGTCGCGCGACTCGACGATCAGGCCGTCGCGGACGCGGAGTACGAAGACACAGGGCACGGTGAACGGCTCGCCCGTCGCGATCACGGTGCCGGCGTAGTCGAACTCCGCGACGATCACCTCGGGATCCCGCGTCTCGTGGATGCGGAGGTTGGCGGGCTGGAACTTCACCACCTCGCCGACACGCGGCCCGGTACCACCGAAGTGCTCGCGCAGCGCGTCGCGGCTGAGCAGCGGGTGATCCCCGTACGGCGACATCGGGTGGCGGACGTCGGTCTGTTCGGCGTACAGCACGGGTAGCGCCTCGAAGTCGCGGTCGGCGACGCCGTGCACGAGCCGCAGGAACACATCTGTCGGAGTCATCAGGTCCTCTTCCACGAGATTAAACGGAGTAGCGACTCCGAATATACGGAGTCACAACTCCGTTTACAACCCAGGAGTGTCGGCCGGCGTCTCCTAGGCTGTCGGTGCCACCACTAGCGAGGAGTGCGATGAGGCCGTTGCGAGCCGATGCCCGGGACAACCGGGCCCGGATCCTGTCCGCGGCCGAGGAGGTCTTCGGGCAGTCGCCGACCGCGTCCACCGACGAGGTCGCCAAGCTCGCCGACGTCGGGATCGCCACCGTCTTCCGGCACTTCCCCACCAAGGTCGAACTGCTCGAGGCCGTGCTCACGAGGCGGCTGGAGCGGCTCCGCGACCGCGCGATCGAGTTGGCGGGTGATGACGATCCAGGAGCCGCTTTCTACGGTTTCTTCAGCCAGGTGGTCTCGGAATCCGCGTCGAAGCTGGCCATCGCGGAGGCCCTCGGCGCGGCGAAGTCTGCCGTCGGCCAGGACGCCAAACAGGCCGGAACTGGATTGCGCGAGGCCTTCGGCGAACTGCTCGAACGCGCACAGAAGAGCGGGGACGTCCGCGCCGACGCCGCCCTGCCCGAGGTGTACGCCCTGCTGATCGGCGCATCCCGCGGCGCCACCGCGGTCGGCCTCGAGCCACCCGTCCGTGACCGCATGCTCGCCCTCCTGTACGACGGCCTGCGCCCGGGCCGTACTCCGTGACGCCGGGCGCCAGGCCGCGCGGGTTCGCGGCGATGCGGCGGGGGTTCGCAGCGAGGTGGCGGGGGTGGTCGCGCCGGCGGAAAGTGCTGCTGGTCGCAGTACTGGCGTTCTTGCTGGTGATTCCGGTGCCGTTGGGGGTGCTGGCGGTGTCGCTGCGGCTCGAGTACACGGGCGATCCGTCGGTGGACGCCCGGACGCGCGGCAAGGACGCCGTCTGGCTCGGGCATGCGTGGGTCGACGGCAGGAAGTCCGCGGCAGATGTGGCGACGCTGGCCGCGTTGCTCAAGGACACCGGAGTCCGCGATCTCTACGTGCACACCGGACCGATGGAGCACGACGGGACATTGCCGTTGGCAAAGGTCTCGCCGAAGGCCCGCTGGTTCACCGACGCCGTGCACCAGGCGATGCCGAACATCCGGGTCCAGGCGTGGCTCGGCGACGTACTGCAGCCGGAGAAGAAGCCCGGCATGGATCTCGAGGATCCGGCGGTCCGCGATCGGGTGACCACCACGTCCACTCAGGTGCTCGACCAGGGCTTCGACGGGATCCACTTCGACGTCGAACCGGTGTGGTCGGGCTCGAAGGGGTTCCTGGCGCTGCTGGACCAGGTGCACGAGGTGACGGCCGCTCGAGACGTCCCGCTGTCGGTGGCGACCGCACAGATCAGCCCGGCGCCTGGGCTGGACAAGGCCACGATCGCCATCGCCGGGCACGGCAAGTGGTGGTCGCAGGACTACTTCGCCGAGGTCGCCCGGCGGGTCGAGCAGGTCGCGGTGATGTCGTACGACACCGCGATGCCGACCGAGTCCCTGTACGGCGGTTACGTGGCTCGCCAGACCGAACTCGCCCTGGAGGTCACCCCGCCGAACGTGGACCTGCTGATGGGACTGCCGGCGTACTGGGAGAGCAACCCGTCACACTGGGGGCACGCGGAGACGGTGAAGGCCGCGGTGCGAGGTGCTCGGCTGGGGCTCGGGAAGGCCGGACGGGAGAACTTCGGGCTCGCGTTGTACGTCGACTTCACCGCGACGCCTGAGCATTGGGCCGCCTATCGCCAGGGCTGGTGCTTCAGCGTCTGACGGCAAGAGGTTCTTGTTATCGTCAGTGCGTGGAGTATCCGCTGCTGGGCACCGAGCCGCTCGTGGTCGAGTTCGCGAACACGCGGTACGACGACCGCGGCGTGATCCTGGACTACCTGGCCTCGGCCGAACTCCTCAACGGCTGGTTCACCTCGTACGCCGAACTCCACGGCGAGGTGGATGCGACCGGGGCACCCGCGCGGCCGGTCTTCGTGCCGGCTCGGGATGCAGGACGCGTGCAGGACTTCCGGGATCACGTCCACCGGGTGCTCGCCGCGCTCGCCGACGGGAAGCACCCGGGCGACGAGTCGATCGCCGCCCTCAACGATTGCGCTGCTCAGGCACACTCTTCGCTGCAGTTGGAATGGAGTGCCGGCGAGACCCCAGTCGCCGTCGGGAACTCGTCGACCACGGGCACGACGCGCCTACTCGCCGACCTGGCCACCGACGCGATCACCCTTGCGGCCGGACCCGACGAGGTGGTTCGCTGCCAAGGTCCGGACTGCCGGATGCTGTTCGTGAAGACCCACCCGCGACGGCAGTTCTGCGATCCCTCTTGCGGCCAGCGAGCCCGCCAAGCGCGGTACTACCGGCGTCGTACCAGCAAATAGAGCGCGTGAAACTGACGGTTGATCTATGGTTTTGGCGTCAGCAGCTGTCAGGAGGGGACATGAGCTACAGCTTCCGTCGGTTGACCCGCGCCGAGTTCCCGCTGCTCGCGGGGTGGCTGGCGAACCCTCACGTCGCGCGCTGGTGGAACCACGAGACGAGCCCGGAGGCCGTCGAGCGCGACTTCGGGACGAGCGCCGACGGCGGTGAACCGTCGGAGGATCTGCTGGTATTACGGGACGACCTCCCGGTGGGCCTGATCCAGCGGTGCAGGCTGCGCGACTATCCGGAGTACCTGACCGAGTTCGAGGCGCTGACCGACGTACCGGCCGAGACGGCGACGATCGACTACCTGATCGGCGAGGCCGGGCTCACGGGTGAGGGCATCGGGACCGCGATGATCGCGGCGATCGTCGCGGACACCTGGTCGGCGTACCCGGACTCGGCCGCGATCATGGTCGCGGTGGTGGCCGGCAATCGGCCGTCCTGGCGAGCTCTGGAGCGGGCCGGCTTCCGCCGTGTGGCCGAGGGCCCGATGGAGCCTGACAACCCCATCGACGACCCACTTCACTACGTGTACCGCGTGGACCGCCCCCAGCCCGTCTAGCGAACTGGGAGCAACCCATGCCGCAGTACTGCGACTAGCGAGCGCGCTCTACTCGGCCCTCGTCCCAGACGGGCTCCGGGGACTCGTAGACCGAGCCGTCGCTGCCGAAGACCAGGAAGCGGTCGAAGCCGCGGGAGAACCAGCGGTCGTGGGTGACGGCCAGCACTGTGCCGTCGAAGGAGTCCAGGCCCTCCTCCAGCGCCTCGGCCGACTCCACGTCCAGGTTGTCGGTCGGCTCGTCGAGCAGCAGCAGCGTGGCGCCGGACAGCTCGAGCAGGAGGATCTGGAATCGCGCCTGCTGACCGCCCGACAGGCTGTCGAAGGTCTGCTCGGCCGCGTGGGCCAGCTCGTACCGATCCAGCTTCCGCGAGGCCAGCTCACGGCCCATGCCCTCGCGGTGGTCGTCACCGCGATGCAGGATCTCCAGCAGGGTCTTGCCGACCAGCTCCGGGTGCTCGTGCGTCTGCGCGAACCACCCGGGCCGCACGCGCGCGCCGAGTTTGGCGTTGCCGGTGTGCGCGACCGGCGGGATCGCCACCTCCCCGACCGGTTGGTGCTCGATGTCCGGATCGGAACCACCGTTCGCCAGCAGGCGTAAAAAATGCGACTTGCCCGAGCCGTTCGAGCCGAGGACGGCCACGCGTTCGCCGTACCAGACCTCGAGGTCGAACGGCTTCATCAGGCCGGTCAGCTCGACGCCGGTGCAGACGACCGCGCGCTTGCCGGTGCGACCGCCGGTCAGCCGCATGCTGACCTTCTGCTCGCGCGGGATCGCCTCGGGCGGCCCGGCCTCCTCGAACTTCCGCAGCCGGGTCTGCGCCGCCCGGTAGCGCGACGCCATGTCGGAGTTGTAGGCCGCCTTCTGCTTGTACATCAGCATCTGCGCGCGCAGCTTGGCGTGCTCGTCGTCCCAGACCTTGCGGAGCTCCTCGAACCGCTCGAACCGGTGCTCGCGGGCCGCGTGGTACGTCCGGAAACCGCCGCCGTGGGTCCACGCGGTGTTGCCCGCGGCCCCTAGTTCGACGGTGACGATCCGGGTCGCGGTGTTGGCCAGCAGCTCACGGTCGTGGCTGATGTAGAGCACCGTCTTCTGGGTGGCGTTGAGCTGCTCCTCCAGCCAGCGCTTGCCGGGCACGTCGAGGTAGTTGTCCGGCTCGTCGAGCATCAGTACCTCGTCCGGCCCGCGCAGCAACGCCTCCAGCACGAGCCGCTTCTGCTCACCACCCGACAGCGTCTTCACCTCGCGCCACCGGCAGTTGTCGAACGGGATGCCGAGGGCGGCCGTCGTACAGACGTCCCAGAGGACCTCGGCGTCGTACCCGCCGGCCTCGCCCCACTCGGAGACGGCGTGGGCGTAGCGCAACTGGGTCTTCTCGTCGTCGGCTTCCATCATCGCCAGCTCGGCCTGGTCGAGCTTCGCGGCGGCCGTCTGGATCCGCTCCGGCGCGACGCCGAGCAGCAGGTCCCGGACGGTCGTCTCGTCCCGCACCGACCCGATGAACTGCCGCATCACGCCGAGCCCACCGGATCGCCCGATGCTTCCGCTGTGTGGCTTCAGGTCGCCCGCGATGATCCTGGTCAACGTGGTCTTCCCGGACCCGTTCGCGCCGACCAATGCGACCTTGGCCCCGTCCCCGACCCGGAACGTGATGTCGTCCAGCAACACCCGCCCGTCCGGCAACTCGAACCCGATCCCAGCGACATCCACGTGACCCATACCCCCAGTCTGACCGGCGCTCCGTGCGACCGCGAACCGTTATCGTCTACGCCGAGCGAACAGGGAGCCCGATGAACGACGAGCCGGTCGACTACGAGACCTTCCAGGCCGAGATGAGGCGGCTGCTGTCCGACCTCAAGGGCGCCACGCCCGACGTGGTGCAGGCCGAGGGCGAGCGACTGCGCAACCTGGCGGAACAGGTCCGGGACGAGCGCGGCCGCGAACGTGCGCGCTTTCGCGCCGGCCAACTGCCCCGCCTGCTCGCCGGTCCCGCCAAGGCGAGCAGCGAGCAGTTCCAGCAGGCCCAGGTCCTGTTCGCCCGGGCGATCAACGGCGACGGGCCGGCCGAGACCCGGATACCTCAGCTCGAGCGGACCATCGAGCAGATCGGCGCCCTCGCCGACGAGGCGCCGGTCCGCGAGGCCGGAGCGATCCGCAGGCTCAACAGCCCGCTGGTCCGGCTGATCGACCACCTGCAGAGTTCGGCCGGATGAGCGCAGGTCGACCGGTCCCACCCAATAGCAACGAGTACCTCTGGGTAGCCGGCGTGGTCCGGTCGGTGCAGAAACTGTCCGGTACCGCGTCGCGCTGGAACGGCGAGCTGTACGAGGAAACGCGGTCGGACGCCGGCGGGAGCGCCATGGACGACGGTGGTATGACCGTCAACGTCGACAGGGTGCTCAAGCCGGTCGCCCAGGCCTATACCGCCGGCCGGCCGCTCACCGAGGACGAACTGGTCAACGCGCGGGATGCTGTCCTCACCGTGGTCCACGAGGCCAAGCACCTGAGCAACACGCTCGGGGATGACACTGCTCCCGGCGCGACCCCGGTCTACTCCCCCGACACCCTGGCGCTGGAGGAAGGGCTGACCGAGACCTGGGCGCACGAGAACGTCGACGACGTGATCCAGGACATCGGCATGGACCGCGCGCAGCCGGGACTGCTCAGCGCCGAGTCGATCGACTCCTATCCGGCCTACACAGCGGCCACCGACGAGCTGATTCGCGGTGCGGCAGAGGTCTCCGGCCTGCCCCAGAGCCAGGTACGCGAAGGCCTCGAGCAGGCGGACCGAACCGACCGCTGGGCAGCCGTCGCCGACATGGTGATCGACGAGAGGCTGGGCGATGTCATGCCCGCCCAGCATCGGGAGGTAGTCAGAACCCAACTGGTCCAGGCGATGCGGCCACACCTGGCAGATGTCGCGGCCGCGCAGGGCAGCGAACTCCAGTCCGACGTGGCCAAGAGCATCGCCGGCCACCAGAGTGCTGGGCGCGCGGTGACCGCCTTGAGCACGTCAACCGCCGGCATCGAGAATCACTACCGCGACTGGCACCGCGACCAGGCGATCAAGCAGGCCGCCCCTGACCCTGAGGTCGGCCACCTGCGGAAGTTTCTGGGCGGGCAGACGCCGCCTGACGCGTCCTTCCGGGCGAGTGGCGGGGACGGCGCGGTACCGGACAACGTGCGGCAGCTGAACAGCAGGCGGGGGCAGGGACAGTCGTTGGAGTAGCTACCAGCCCTTGAGGTGGTCGAGGTAGGTGCCGCCGGTGGGGCGGACTGTGCCGGTCATGAAGAGTTTGAGGGGGGCGGCGTACAGGCCGAAGGTGCGTGAGCCGGTGAAGAAGCCGGCGGAGGAGCAGCCGTCGTAGCCGACCCAGATCTCGCGGATGCCGAGCCTGGTGTCGAAGCGCAGGACGATCGCCTCCGACGGACGGGCCGTGTCCGGCGCGCACTTGAAGACGGGCAGCGTCGGGTTCCGCTCGGGGAGCACCTTGATGGCGTCGACCACCTGCTGGGCCGTAGTCGCGTTGAAGGTCGCCGCGCCCAGCAGCATCGTGTCGCCCGCCAGGAGCCGGTAGCGGCACGCCTGGAGCCCGTAGACCGGAAGTTCCACATCGAGACCAACACCAGGCTGCACTGCCTCGTGACTGCCAGCCGTCAGGATCGGGTGCTGCTCCGGACAGGCCGGACCTGGCAAGGACGGTGCCGCCTCCCTGGAGTCAGCATCGCCCGCGCCCCCGGCGCTGCTGCTATCGGCACTCGTCGAGACCGGCGAAGGTCCGCCGATGGCGCCCCAGACGCCACCGATCGACAGGGCGACCACCACAGCCGCCGAGCCGGCGATCAATGTCTGCCGCCGGCGGCGAACCCGCTTGCGTGCCACCTGGGCCAGTCCGCTCGCCTGCAACCCGCGGGCGGCGTGCGCCTTGGTCTGGAGAGCGTCGGCGATCTTGGGGCCGAGTTCCTGCTCATGCCCGTACTCCGGTTCAGGCATCCTCGGCTCCTTCCTTGCTCAGCGTGTTCTTCAGGACCCCCAGGGCCCGGTGGACGTGCGATCTGGCTGTCGCCTCCGCACAGTGCAGCAGTACTCCGATCTCGGCGTACGAGAGCTCCTCGTAGAAGCGCAGCACCACGGCGGCGCGTTGCCGGTCCGGGAGGGTCGCACAGAGCGCCCACACGGCTTCTGCGTCGGCCCGGGCGGCTGTGCCATCCGGGGAGGCCGGCGCCGTTCGGGTGGGCTCCGCGGCCGGTGCCTCGCGGCGGCGGAAGCGCCGCCACCAGGAGATGTGCGCGTTGACCACCATCCGCTTCACGTACGCCTCAGGGTCGTCGGCCCGGCTGACCCGGCCCCAGCGCGCACAGGCCGTCGTGAGGGCGTCCTGGACCGCATCCTCGGCCAGCGTGACGTCACCGGTGAGGATGTAGGCGAACCGCAGCAGCGCGTCCGACTTCTCCGTCACCCACAGCTCGAAGTCGATCGCGCTGGTATGCGCCTCTGCTGCCGCCAAGGCTGCCTCCATACCCTCAGGACGGCGCTGGAGTCTCATTCGTTGCAGTCACCCGCAGAACCCTGAAACCCTTCGCGCTGGCCGTGCGTTCGCAGGGGTACCCCTGCTCCGTCAGCCATCGCTGCAGCGAGTCCGCGCCCAGGTTCTTGCCGACGACGAACCATGCCACGCCGCCGGGGGCAAGCCGGGCCAGCCAGTGCAGCAGCATCCTGTGCAGCTCGGGCTTGCCGATGTGGATCGCCGGGTTGGACCAGATCTCGTCGAACCGCAATTCGGCCGGTACGTCGTCCACCAGCGCCGGGTGCACCCGGTCCGCGACGCCGGCCGCCTTCGCGTTCTCGGCGGTCAGCTCGAGCGCGCGGTTGTTCACGTCGACCGCCCACACCTGGGCCTCCGGAGCCTCCACGGCCAGGGCGCAGGCGATCGGCCCGTACCCCGTCCCGAGGTCGAGGTACGTCCCGCCGCCGCTGGGTGGCTCCACCTCGCGCAGCAGGACCGACGTACCGAGGTCCAGGCGGTCCCGGGAGAAGACGCCAGTCGCCGTGGTGAAGGTGTACTCGCGCCCCCAGATCCGCGCCTCGACCGTACGTCGTACGTCGGCTGAGGTGGGCTCCGCCGAGAAGTAGTGGTCAGCCACGCTGGTACACCTCTCCCCTGACCTGGCGGGACTGGACGGCCCGCGCGGCCAGGTCTTCGTCTGCTGGGTAGCGCACTTCTTCCAGGGTGAGCCCGTGCGCGGGCAGCACGGTCACTGCCGAGTCCCGCACGCGCGCGGCGAGCACACTGGCGGGCCAGTCAACCTCACGGCGTCCGTCGCCCACCGGGATGATCGAGCCCACCAGAGCCCGCACCATCGAATGGCAGAAGGCATCGGCGATCACTGTGCCCTCCAGAAGGCCGGGAGCCACCCGGGCCCAGGAGAAGTCCAGCAGGGCTCTGACGGTGCTCGCCCCCTCGCGCTTCTTGCAGAAGGCGGCGAAATCGTGCTCGCCCAGCAACCCGGAAGCAGCCTGGTTCATTCGGCCCACGTCCAGCGGCCTGCCGACCCGCAGTACCTCCTGGCGGCGCAGCGGGTCCCAACCTGCCGGGTCGTCACAGACGCGGTAGACGTACCGACGGGACAACGCGGAGAACCTGGCGTCGAAGCCCTCCGGAGCCTCCGCTACCGCCGTAACCGCCACATCCTCCGGCAGTACGCCGTTGAGCCGCCTGAACAGGTCTCTGGCGGTCACAGGGGTCTCCAGGTCCACATGGGCCACCTGGCCGCGGGCATGGACTCCTGTGTCGGTTCTCCCGGCACAGGTGACCACCGGAGGCTCCGGGAGTCGCAGTACGGTCCGCAGCGCTTCCTCAAGGGTCTCCTGCACGGTCCTGAGGGCTGTCTGACGGGCCCAGCCGTGAAAACCGGTGCCGTCGTACCTCAGGTCAATTCGCCAACGCACAGGGCAATCTAACGCAGCAGCGCCTCTCCACTCGAAAGTGGAGAGGCGCTGACAGCGACTGCGAGGTGTTACTTGTCCTCGGTCTCGCCGGCCTTGGTGAAGCCGGCGGCCTCGGCGGCCTCTTCGGTGTTGAACCAGACCTCAGCCTCGGTCTGGTCGTACCAGGGCGACTCGGTGGTGTGGTACTTCATCGAGTTCTCGTTGCCCTTGATGTCGAAGCCCTCTGGCGCCGAGCCGTCCTCGTTCGGGGCCGCGGAGCCCTCGTACTTGGCGGCCACCACGTCCTGGACCTTGGTCTCCTCGGCCGGAGCCTCGGCCTCCTCGGTCTTCGCCTCGTCCTCGGCGGCGGCCTTCTTCGCCGTCGCCTTCTTGGCCGGGGTGGCCTTCTTCGCGGCGGCCTTGGCCTTCGGCGAGTCCGCCAGGGCCTCGACCAGCTCGATCTTCACCATGGGGGCGTTGTCGCCCTTGCGGGGGCCGAGCTTGGTGATCCGGGTGTAACCGCCCGGACGGTCCGCGAACCGCTCACCGATCTCGGTGAACAGCACGTGCACGACGGACTTGTCGCGGATCCGCTTCATCACCTGACGACGCGAGTTGAGGTCACCACGCTTGGCCTTGGTGATCATCGACTCCGCCAGCGGCTGCAGGCGCTTGGCCTTGGCCGCGGTGGTGGTGATCGAGCCGTGCTCGAACAGCGAGGTCGCGAGGTTGCTGAGGATCAGCTTCTCGTGCGCCGGGCTGCCGCCGAGGCGGGATCCCTTGGTAGGGGTAGGCATCTCTGTTGACTCCAGGAAATCTCAGGCCCGGGTCGGACCTTGGGATCGGCCTTGCGGTGCAGGGCCGGACTGTCAGTACTGCTCGGTCTCGGCGAAGCTCTCGTCCTCGTCCTCGGCGTCGTCGCCGTACGCCTCGGCAGCGGCGCGCAGGTCGAAGCCGGGGGGCGAGTCCTTCAGCGACAGGCCCATCTCGGCCAGCTTCAGCTTGACCTCGTCGATCGACTTGGAGCCGAAGTTGCGGATGTCCAGCAGGTCCTGCTCGCTGCGCGAGATCAGCTCACCCACGGTGTGGATGCCCTCGCGCTTGAGGCAGTTGTACGACCGGACGGTCAGCTGCAGGTCCTCCACCGGCAGGGCCAGGTCGGCCGCCATCTGCTCGTCGACCGGCGACGGGCCGATGTCGATGCCCTCGGCCTCGACGTTCAGCTCACGGGCCAGGCCGAACAGCTCGACCAGCGTCTTACCGGCCGACGCGACGGCGTCGCGGGGCAGCATCGACGGCTTGGTCTCGACGTCCACGACGAGACGGTCGAAGTCGGTGCGCTGCTCGACACGGGTCGCCTCGACCTTGTAGGTGACCTTGAGGACCGGCGAGTAGATCGAGTCGACCGGCATCCGGCCGATCTCGGCGTCGGCGGACTTGTTCTGGATCGCGGACACGTAGCCGCGGCCCCGCTCGACGACCAGCTCCATCTCGAGCCGGCCCTTCTCGTTCAGGGTGGCGATCTTCAGGTCCGGGTTGTGCACCTCGACGCCGGCCGGCGGCGCGATGTCGGCGGCGGTGACGTCACCGGGGCCCTGCTTGCGCAGGTACATGGTGACCGGCTCGTCGTGCTCGGAGGAGACGACCAGGTCCTTGAGGTTCAGGATCAGCTGGGTGGCGTCTTCCTTGACCCCGGCAACCGTCGAGAACTCGTGCAGCACGCCGTCGACCTTGATGCTGGTCACGGCGGCGCCCGGGATGGACGACAGCAGGGTACGGCGGATGGAGTTGCCGAGGGTGTAGCCGAAGCCCGGCTCCAGCGGCTCGATCACGAACCGCGAGCGGTGCTCGTCGACGACCTCTTCGGCCAGGGTGGGACGCTGCGCAATAAGCACTGTGTGTTCTTCCTTCTAGTTCCGCGACGACCACTATTTGAGGTCGCGAACCGAAGAGTGACGTCCCGCCCGCCGCGGCGCGAGCCACGGCGGGCGGAGTACGTCAGTTCTTCGAGTAGAGCTCGACGATCAGGTGCTCGGCGACCTGGGTGTCGATCTGTGCCCGGGTGGGCAGCTGGTGCACGAGGATCCGCAGCCGCTCGGGCAGCGCCTCGAGCCAGGCCGGAACCACTCGCTCGGAGTGGGTCTCCCTGGCGATGATGAACGGCGTCATCTCGGCCGACTTCGGCCGGACGTCGATCACGTCGTGGGCCGAGACCCGGTACGACGGGATGTTCACCTTGATGCCGTTCACGGTGAAGTGACCGTGCACGACGAGCTGACGCGCCTGACGACGGGTCCGGGCCAGACCGGCGCGGTACACGACGTTGTCGAGGCGGGACTCGAGGATGATCAGCAGGTTGTCACCGGTCTTACCAGGACGCCGCGAGGCCTCCTTGTAGTACAGGCTGAACTGCTTCTCCAGCACGCCGTAGGCGTAGCGGGCCTTCTGCTTCTCACGGAGCTGAAGCAGGTACTCGCTCTCCTTGGGACGGCCGCGGCCGTGCATACCCGGCGGGTACGGACGACGCTCGAACGCCTTGTCGCCACCGACGAGGTCGACCCCGAGACGGCGCGACTTCTTGGTCATGGGTCCGGTGTAACGGGCCATTTTCGCTGCCTACCTTTCTCTGGGTCAGACCCGGCGCCGCTTGGGAGGGCGGCAGCCGTTGTGGGCGGTCGGGGTGACGTCCTGGATGGTGCCGACCTCGAGGCCGACCGCACCCAGCGAACGGATCGCGGTCTCACGGCCGGAGCCGGGACCCTTGACGAAGACGTCGATCTTGCGCATGCCGTGCTCCATCGCGCGACGGCCGGCAGCCTCGGCTGCCATCTGCGCGGCGAACGGGGTGGACTTGCGCGAGCCCTTGAAGCCGACGGTGCCCGCGGAGGCCCACGAGATGACCGCGCCGGTCGGGTCGGTGATCGTCACGATCGTGTTGTTGAACGTGCTCTTGATGTGCGCGTGGCCGGCGGCCACGTTCTTCTTCTCCTTGCGGCGCACCTTCTTCGCGCCCGCCGCGGTGCGGCTCTTGGGAGGCATAGGTCAGTTGCTCCTGGGGTGGTCGACGGTCATCCGGGTCATCACTTCGTCTTCTTCTTGCCGGCGATCGCCTTACGGCGACCCTTGCGGCTACGGGCGTTGGTCCGCGTGCGCTGACCGCGCACCGGCAGGCCGCTGCGGTGCCGGCGACCCTGGTACGACCCGATCTCGATCTTGCGGCGGATGTCCGCGGTCACCTCGCGACGGAGGTCACCTTCGATCTTGTAGTTGCCTTCGATGAAGTCCCGGAGCTTGACCAGTTCTTCGTCGCCCAGTTCGTGGACGCGCTTGTCACCGGAGATACCGGTGGCTTCGAGCGTCTTCAGGGCGCGAGTACGACCTACACCGAAGATGTAGGTGAGAGCGACCTCGATGCGCTTGTCGCGCGGCAGGTCGACCCCTACGAGGCGTGCCATGTGGCGGTGTTCCTTTCGTCGGCAGAGGTGTGGTGGCGCGCCGCGTCCTTGCCCGCCTCGGTGCTCTGCCCGATCTCTCGGGATTTCACCGGCAAGGCCCCGGCCTCTGTTCCGGGGGCAGCATCCAGCCTGTTGCTTTGCTGGACGAGCGTGCGCGCTGTGGTGCGAAAGTGCTGTGCTGCTCGAGGTGGGGCTGGATCAGCCTTGCCGCTGCTTGTGCCGCGGGTTCTCGCAGATCACCATGACCCGGCCGTGACGGCGGATCACCTTGCACTTGTCGCAGATCTTCTTGACGCTCGGATTGACCTTCATCGAGCTTCTTTCTTCGACAGGTGATGTGGTGGTTACTTGTACCGGTAGACGATGCGACCCCGGGTGAGGTCGTACGGCGACAGCTCCACGACGACCCGGTCCTCGGGGAGGATCCGGATGTAGTGCTGCCTCATCTTGCCGCTGATGTGCGCGAGCACCTTGTGCCCGTTGGACAGCTCAACACGGAACATCGCGTTCGGCAGGGCCTCAACGATGGTGCCCTCGAGTTCGATGACTCCCTCTTTTTTGGGCATGTCCTCGCACTTCTGTAGACGACAACTGAATGGGTGGTACTACCGGCCCGCACCCCTGAACGAGTGTCACCCTCCCGACGGCACACAGAATGCGCTCATCGAGCAGCCGCGGGCAGCACGATCAGAGGCCACTATGGGCCAAGGGAAGAGTGTACGCCACCTACCGGCCGGAAACCCAATCGGCCTCCGCCGGCCCGGGTACTCCGGACCGGAGCGCCCGCCTGGCGACGGGGAGTGAGCGGTCAACAGCCGCGGGTGAGTTCCAGCTCGTCCAGATGCTCGGCGCCCCACTCGTCGAGCGGCGCCAACGCGAGGTTCAGCGATTCACCGAGCTTGGTCAGAGAGTACTCGACCTTCGGCGGCACCTGGTGGAAGACCTCGCGGTGCACGATGTCGCGGCTCTCCAGCTCGCGGAGCTGCTGGATCAGCATCTTCTCGGTCACCCCGGCGACGTCCTTGCGGAGCTCCCCGAACCGGCGCGGCCCGTGGTGCAGCGCCCAGAGGATGCGCGGCTTCCACTTCCCGCCGATCACGTCCGCGGCCGCGTCCAACCCACACGTGTACGGCGTCGCTGCCACCATGCCCGGAACTCCTCACTGACCAAATGGTGAGTACCTGACCAAATAGTAGGTACTTGTCGACTTTATAGCTCCTCGGCAAGTCTGGACCGCATGAAAACTCCTGTCACCGTTCTCGGCCTCGGCGCGATGGGGACCGCCCTCGCCCGGGCCTTCCTGGCCGCCGGCCACCCGACCACCGTCTGGAACCGCACTCCCGGCCGCTCCCCCGAGCTCGACGACCTCGGCGCCACCCGCGCCACCTCCGTGGCCGAGGCGGTCCAGGCCGCCCCGCTGGTGATCGCCTGCCTGCTTGACTACGCCAGCGTCCACACCACCCTTGCGCCTCTGGATGCGGACACCTCGCTGCTCCGGGGCAAGATCCTGGTGAACCTTACGAACGGCACGCCTGCCCAGGCCCGGAGTACAGGCGAGTGGGCGCAGCGGCACGGCGCGCAATACCTGGACGGCGGGATCATGGCAGTGCCGGCGATGATCGGCGGACCGGCGGCGTTCGTGCTCTACAGCGGCGCACCCGATGCCTTCGAGCGCCACCAGACGACTCTTGCGGCGATCGCGAAGACGACGTACGTGGGCAGCGATCCGGGGCTTGCGGCCTTGCACGATCTGGCGCTGCTCAGTGGCATGTACGGGATGTTCGGTGGCGCCGCGCAGGCCCTCGCACTGGTCTCCAGCGAGAAGGTCTCCCCCACCGCCTTCACCGCCGGCCTGCTGATCCCCTGGCTCACCGCCATGCTTGGCTCGATCACTGGAATCGCCAACGATCTCGAGTACGGCGCTGAGCCGGGCGCGGCGGGTTCGAACCTGGCGATGCAGGCGATCGGATTCGTCAATCTGCTCGACGCCTCGGTCGCTCAAGGAGTGGATCCGGCGCTGCTGGTTCCGATGGGCGAGTTGCTCGATCGGGCGGTCGCCGAGGGGCACGGCGACGAGGACCTCGCGGTGACGGTTCGCCTGCTCCAGGAGGCGAATCAGCAGGCGAACTAGGTCTGGTCGGTCAGGGGTCTCGTGGCGGCCCACTGCTCGCCGGTTTGCCAGACGTGCTCTGGCATGAGGTCCAGGAGGTCGCAGGCGGCGTCCAGTTGCGCCAGCGCAGTACTGGCGTCGCGGTAGGCGGCGAGGACCACGACGAAGCGCCGGCCTTCGCAGCTGAAGCCGAAGGGCGGCACTGGAGTGAGGGCCTCGACTGCGCGCGGGTGGAGCACCTCGAGGGCCAGGTCTTCCCGGCCGTTGAACAACTGGTACGGCTCGGGAAGCCCGTCCACGGACAGCTTGATCGGCAGCAGGCTGGCCGCGGCCAAGGGGGCCAGTGAGGCGGGCAGCACCTGGAGGGGCGGCAGTGGCCGCTCGACCTCCAGGTCGAGGAAATCGAAGCCGAGCTGGTGGCGCCGGACCTTGTGCCGGAAGCGGCCGGTCCAGAACTCCCGGCCGCGATGCCGGCCCGCCGTGACGTCGACGACCTCGGCGGCGGGGTCAGCGTTGAACGGCGGGAACGGCCAGCGCTCCAGCAGGTCGGGATCGACCGCGTTGAAGTGCCAGCCCATCTGCTCGACGACGTCCTCCCAGGACCGCCGCAACCTGGCCTCGGACAGCCGGGTGGCCAGGGTGAAGACGATCAGCACCAGGAACCAGGCCAGCACCAGCCAGCCGACCCAGCGCGGCTCGACCAGCAGGCCGACGATCACCAGCGGGACCGCGACGATGAACCAGAGCACGTAGACGAGCGCGGACCCCTGCCGCAGTTGCCACGTCCAAGCCGGCTTGATCCGCTGCCGGAGGGCGCGGCGACCGACCGGAGCCGCCGTCAACGGCGCTTTCCGAGGTTGCCCAGGACGATCAACGTCCAGGGGATGAGCAGCCAGACCGGCCAGAAGTGCGGCCAGTTCCCACCGTTGGCGACACCGATGACGAACCAGATGACCACGTTGATCATCACGATGCCGGTGAAGCCGCCGGCCGCCTGGCGCAGCGACGGCTGCTGCTGGTTGTTCTTCCGCTCGGGGAACTCACCGGGGGCGGGAGCGGGCTTGCTGTCCTGCACCATCGCGGGGGTCTGGTAGGTCCGGACCGGCGGCAGGTCGCGCACCAGCGGTTCCAGCTCGCCATACGTCTGCACGGCGTACAGCTGGTCGAGCCGCGAGGTGAACTCGGGCTGGTCCAGCCGACCGTCGGCGAAGGCGTCCCGCAGCCGGCTCGCGATCTTGTCGCGGTCGGCCTCGGTGAAGCGCTGGTGTGGCTGGTACTGACTGGGCATGTCCCAAGTGTGCCTCAGCCTGGGAGCGCACGGCGTCCCCCGATGGGCGGACCCCGGTGTCCGTCAGCCAGTGGGCCGCTGGTCAGTCTCAGTCGGCCAGCGGGCCGAAGGTGACGCCGAGCTCCTTGAGCCTGGCCTCGCCGCCGTCCAGGGCGGTCAGCACCCACGGACCCTGCGGGGTCAACGTGAACGTGTGCTCGGTGTGCGCCGCGGCCGTGCCGTCGTCGGTGACGACCGTCCAGTCGTCCTCGAGCGTGTGGTTGTTCTGCTCGCCCAGCGTGAGCATCGGCTCGACCGCCAGGGCCAGGCCCTCGATCAGCTTCGGTCCCTTGCCGGCCTTGCCGTAGTTCGGCACGTTCGGCGGCTGGTGCATCGCCGACCCGATCCCGTGCCCGACGAAGTCCTCGACGATCCCGTACGACGAGTTGGCGCGGACGTGGCGCTCGACAGCGGCGGAGATATCGGTCAGCCGGCCACCCAGCCGGGCGGCGGCGAACCCGTGCCACATCGACTCCTCGCACACCTTCGCGAGCTCGAGCAGTTCGGGCGCCACCTCGCCGACGGGCACCGTGATCGCGGCGTCGCCGTGCCAGCCGTCCACGATCGCGCCGCAGTCGATCGAGATGAGGTCACCCTCGGCCAGCACCCGGTCGCCCGGGATGCCGTGCACGATCTCCTCGTTCACCGACGCGCAGATGGAGCCGGTGAAGCCGTGGTAGCCCTTGAACGAGGGGGTCGCGCCGGAGGACCGGATGTGGTCCTCGGCGATCGCGTCCAGCTCACCGGTGGTGATACCGGGCCGCACCTCGGCGCGGAGCAGTTCCAGCGTGCGGCCGACCACCAGGCCGGCCGCACGCATGGACAGGATCTGCTCGCGGCTCTTGATCTCGATCCCGCGCTCCTTGAACATCACAGCTCGGTTCTAACCATCCAGAGTCTTGAGGGCGGCGAGCACGCGCTCGCTGACCTCGGCGATCTCGCCGACGCCGTCCACCTCGACCAGCAGGCCGCGCTGGGCGTAGACCCGCAACAGCGGCTTGGTCTCGGCGGCGTAGACCTCCTGGCGGTGCCGGATGACCTCTTCGGAGTCGTCCGAGCGGCCGTCGACCTTGGCCCGGCGCAGCATCCGGTCGACCAGCACGTCGATGTCCGCGACCAGCGCGACCACGGCGTTCAACTGGTGGCCGTGGTCGGCCACGATGTCGTCGAGAGTGCCGACCTGGGGCAACGTGCGCGGGTACCCGTCCAGCAGGAAGCCCTCGCCCGCGTCAGCCTCGGACAGCCGGTCCCGCACCATTGCGTTGGTGACCTCGTCCGGGACGTAGTTGCCCGCGTCCATGTACCGCTTCGCCTCGAGACCGAGCTCGGTCTCGTCCTTCACGTTCGCGCGGAAGATGTCGCCGGTGGATACGGCCGGGATTCCGAGACGGTCCGCAAGCACCTTTGCCTGCGTACCCTTACCCGCTCCGGGCGGACCCATCAGCAACATTCTCATCAGCGCAGGAACCCTTCGTAATTACGCTGCTGCAGCTGCGACTCGATCTGCTTGACCGTGTCCAGACCGACGCCGACCATGATCAGGATCGACGTGCCGCCGAACGGGAAGTTCTGGCTGGCGTTCAGCAGGACCAGTGCGATCAGCGGGATCAGCGAGATCGCCGCGAGATAGATGGCGCCGGGCAGCGTGATGCGGGACAGGACGTAGGAGAGGTACTCCTCGGTCGGCCGACCCGCCCGGATCCCGGGGATGAAGCCGCCGTACTTCTTCATGTTGTCTGCAACTTCCTTCGGATTGAAGGTAATCGAGACATAGAAGTACGTGAAGAAGATGATCAGGGCGACATACGTCACGATGTAGATCGGGTGATCACCCTTGACGAGGTTGCCCTGGATCCACTGCGCCCAGCCTTCGTCTTGTCGGAACTGACTGACCAGCACCGGTAGATACATCAGGCTGGAGGCGAAGATGACCGGGATCACACCCGCCTGGTTCACCTTCAGCGGGATGTAGGTCGAGGTACCGCCGAACATCTTCCGGCCGACCATCCGCTTGGCGTACTGCACCGGGATCCGGCGCTGCGCCTGTTCGATGAAGATGACCGCGGCCATGATCACCAGACCGATGGCGAGCACGACGATGAAGGTGGCGATGCCCTTCTGCTTGCGGATGCTCCACAGCTGCGACGGGAAGGTGGCGACGATCTGGGTGAAGATCAGGATCGACATGCCGTTGCCGACGCCGCGGTCGGTGATCAGCTCACCGAGCCACATCACCACACCGGTGCCGGCGGTCATGGTCAGCACCATCACGGTGACCGCGAACCAGCCGTCGTTGTGCAGCAGGGGCTCGTTGCAGCCCTGGAACAGCCGGCCGGGGGTCCGGGCGAGCGCGACGAACGCGGTCGCCTGCAGGATCGCCAGACCGACGGTCAGGAAGCGGGTGTACTGGGTGATCTTGCCCTGTCCCGCCTGGCCTTCCTTCTTCAGCGACTCCAGCCGCGGGATGACCACGGTGAGCAGCTGCAGGATGATGCTGGCGGTGATGTACGGCATGATGCCGAGCGCGAAGATCGCGAGCTGCAGCAGTGCCCCACCGGAGAACAGGTTGATCAGGTTGTACAGGTTCGCGTTCGAACCCGAGGTCGCCTGGTTGAGGCAGGTGTCCAGCGACTGGACGTTGACGCCAGGCGCCGGCACGACCGAGCCGATCCGGAAGATCACGACGATGAAGAGCACGAACAAGATCTTCCGGCGCAGGTCCGGAGTCTTGAACGCGTTGGCAAAGGCGCCTAACACCCTGTCCTCCCACAAGTTTCCCTTGCCCGGTCAGGGCAGGGGCCTAGCAAAGCAGCTGGGCAAGAGACGAACCAGGGCTCGTCCGAACTCCAGCGCGACAATAACAAACGCTGGCTCGCACGAGCCCTGGCACTCACACCTCGGTGGCTGATCCTCCGGCCGCAAGGATCTTGTCCTTGGCGGTCTTGGAGAACTTGTGTACCGAAACCTGCAGTGCAACGGTCAGCTCGCCGTCGCCCAGCACCTTCACCGGGAGACTGTCGCGGACCGCGCCCTTGGCGACCAGGTCAGTCACGCTGACCTCGCCCCCTTCGGGGAACAGCTGCCCGAGCTTGTCCAGGTTAACGACCTGGAACTCCACTCGGTTCCTGCTCTTGAAGCCTTTCAGCTTCGGCAGCCGCATGTGCAGCGGCATCTGGCCACCCTCGAAGTTCTCGGGGATGTTGTTACGGGCCTTGCTGCCCTTGGTACCGCGGCCGGCCGTCTTGCCCTTGCTGCCCTCACCACGACCCACGCGGGTCTTGGCGGTCTTGGCGCCGGGCGCCGGACGCAGGTGGTGAACCTTGAGCGTCATGTCAGTCAACCTCTTCGACGGTGATGAGGTGGCGAACCGTACGCACCATGCCCCGGATCTCCGGGCGGTCGTCGTGAACGGCGACGTCGCCGATCCGCTTCACGCCCAGGGTCCGCAGCGTGTCGCGCTGGTTCTGCTTGCCACCGATGCCGGAACGGGTCTGGGTCACCTTCAGGCGAGCCATCAGGAAGCCACCTCCGCCCGCGCCTTCAGCAGCGCCGCCGGGGCGACGTGCTCGACCGGCAGACCACGGCGAGCCGCCACGGCCTCCGGAGTCTCCAGGCTGCGCAGCGCCTCGACAGTGGCGTGAACCACGTTGATGGCGTTGGACGAGCCCAGCGACTTGCTCAGGATGTCGTGGATCCCGGCGCACTCCAGTACCGCGCGCGCCGAACCACCCGCGATCACACCGGTACCGGGAGCGGCCGGACGCAGCATCACAACGCCTGCGGCCTTCTCGCCCTGGACCGGGTGCGGGATGGTGCCCTGGATCCTCGGCACCTTGAAGAATGCCTTCTTGGCCTCCTCGACACCCTTGGCGATCGCCGCGGGCACCTCCTTGGCCTTGCCATACCCAACACCGACGGTGCCTTCACCGTCGCCGACGACCACGAGGGCGGTGAAGCTGAAGCGACGACCACCCTTCACGACCTTGGCGACACGGTTGATGGCTACCACGCGCTCGATGTAGGCGGTCTTGTCAGCTGCCGCACCACGACCACCGTCGCGGTTACGGCGCTCACCACCGGCGCCGCCTCCGCGACGCTGCTGGCCTCCGCTCATTTCGAACTACCTTCTTCCTTTTGTGTCGCCATGTCAGAAGCCGAGGCCGCCCTCACGGGCGGCGTCGGCCAGGGCCGCGATACGGCCGTGGTACTTGTTCCCGGCCCGGTCGAAGACGACCGAGTCGATGCCGGCTGCCTTGGCGCGGTCGGCGATCAGGCCGCCCACGGTCTTGGCCTTGTCGGTCTTGTTCGCCTCCGCACCGCGCAGGTCCGCCTCCATGGTGGAAGCAGAGACCAGGGTGACGCCGGCGACGTCGTCGATGACCTGAGCGAACAGGTGCTTCGAGGACTTGCTGACCACCAGGCGCGGCCGGTCGGGGGTGCCGTTGACCTTCTTGCGGACGCGGATCTGGCGACGCAGCCGGGAGGAGGTCTTCTTGGCGGAGTGCTTGTTGTGACGCAATCCGATCGCCATGGTTACTTACCAGCCTTTCCGACCTTGCGGCGCACCTGCTCGCCCGCGTACCGCACACCCTTGCCCTTGTACGGCTCGGGCTTGCGCAGCTTGCGGATGTTGGCGGCGACCTCGCCGACCGACTGCTTGTCGATACCCTGCACCGAGAACCGGGTCGGCGTCTCCACCGTGAAGGTGATGCCGTCCGGCGCCTCCACCGTGATGGTGTGGCTGTAGCCGAGCGAGAACTCGAGCGTGGCCGGGCCCTTGGACAGGACGCGGTAACCGACGCCGACGATCTCGAGCTTCTTCTCGTAGCCGTCCGTCACGCCGGTCACCAGGTTGGCGATCAGGGTGCGGGACAGGCCGTGCAGTTCCTTGCTCTTGCGCTGGTCGTCCGGACGCGAGACGGCGATCGTGCCGTCCTCGTCGCGGTTGACCACGATCGGCTCCGCAACAACGTGCGAGAGCTGACCCTTGGGACCCTTCACGGTGACCGTCTGGCCGTCGATCGTGACGTCGACGCCGGACGGGACCGTGATCGGGAGCTTACCGATGCGAGACATGAGAGTGGTCCTCCTTCCGGTTCTTCGTCACCAGACGTAGGCGAGGACTTCCCCGCCAACGCCCTTGTTCTTGGCCTGCCGGTCGGTCAGGAGTCCCTGCGACGTCGAGATGATCGCGACGCCGAGGCCACCGAGCACCTTGGGCAGATTGGTCGACTTCGCGTACACCCGCAGGCCGGGCTTGCTGATCCGGCGCACGCCCGCGATGGAGCGCTCCCGGCTCGGGCCGAACTTCAGATCGACGATCAGGGTCTTGCCGACGGCGCCTTCCTTCGGCTCCTCCACCTTGTAGGAGGAGATGTAGCCCTCCTGCTGGAGGATGTCGGCGATGCCCTGCTTGATCTTGCTGTACGGCATCTGGGTCGACTCGTGATACGCCTGGTTGGCGTTGCGCAGACGTGTCAACATGTCTGCGATCGGGTCGGTCATCGTCATGGCCTGGGGCCTCTTTCCCGCCGTGGTTTCGCCTTCGGGCGACCTACGGTGACTAGATGGTGGTTGGAGAAAAGAACGGTGCCGGCGGTGCGGATGGTCACCAGCTGGACTTGGTGACACCGGGCAGCTCGCCCCGGTGCGCCATCTCGCGCAGGCAGATCCGGCACAGGCCGAACTTGCGGAAGACGGCCTTGGGCCGGCCGCAGCGCTGGCAGCGCGTGTAACCACGCACCGCGAACTTCGGCTTGCGGGCCTGCTTGACCTTGAGTGCTGTCTTCGCCACGTCAGTTCTCCTTGAACGGGAAGCCGAGCTGCCGCAGCAGCGCGCGCCCCTCGTCGTCGTTCTTGGCGGTGGTCACCACGGTGATGTCCATCCCGCGAACCCGGTCGATCCGGTCCTGGTTGATCTCGTGGAACATCACCTGCTCGGTCAGGCCGAAGGTGTAGTTCCCGTTGCCGTCGAACTGCTTGGCCGACAGGCCGCGGAAGTCGCGGATCCGGGGCAGCGCGAGCGCCAGCAGCCGGTCCAGGAACTCCCACATCCGGTCGCCGCGCAGCGTGACGTGCGCGCCGATCGGCATGCCCTCACGCAGCTTGAACTGCGCGATCGACTTGCGGGCCTTGGTCACCGACGGCTTCTGGCCGGTGATCGCGGCCAGGTCCTTGATGGCGCCGTCGATCAGCTTGGAGTCGCGAGCCGCCTCGCCGACACCCATGTTCACCACGATCTTGGTGAGCCCGGGTACCTGCATCACGTTCTCGAAGTGGAACTCGTCCTGCAGCTTGCCGACGATCTCGTCGCGGTACTTGGTCTTCAGCCGGGGCAGCGTCTTGTCAGCACCGGTCTCGGTGGCCGTAGCACTCATCAGATCTCCTCGCCGGTGCGGCGTGAGATACGCACGCTGCGGAACCCGGTGTACGTCGAACCGTCGGGGCGCCGCTTCTGCACCTCGACGCGGTTGTAGCCGACGCGGGTGGTGACCTTCTGCTTCTTGCCATCCGCGTCGGTGATCTCGACGAGCAGCATCACGTTGGAGACGTGGATCGGGGCTTCCTGGGTGATGATGCCACCCGTGGTGCCGCCGCGCTGGGCCTGCTGCACCTTGGTGTGCTTCTTGACCCGGTTCACGCCTTCGACGATGACCTTCTCGACCTCGGGCAGGACCGAGATGATCTTGCCCTCGAGACCCTTGGACTTACCGGCGATCACGCGAACGAGATCACCCTTCTTGACGTGCAGCGTGCGCCGCACCTTCTCCTGCGCCATCTCAGAGCACCTCCGGAGCGAGCGAGATGATCTTCATGAAGCGCTTCTCCCGCAGCTCGCGGCCGACCGGCCCGAAGATACGGGTACCGCGCGGCTCGCCGTCGGCCTTCAGGATCACCGCGGCGTTCTCGTCGAACCGGATGTAGGAGCCGTCCGGACGCCGGCGCTCCTTCACGGTGCGCACGATGACAGCCTTGACGACGTCGCCCTTCTTGACGCCACCACCCGGGATCGCGTCCTTGACGGTGGCGACGATCGTGTCACCGACACCGGCGTAGCGCCGACCTGAGCCACCGAGAACGCGGATGCACAAGATCTCCTTGGCACCCGTGTTGTCGGCGACCTTCAGTCGCGACTCCTGCTGGATCATCTGTTGATCTCCTGGTTGTCTCGCTGGTTCTCACCCGTGGTGAGCCTTGCGGAACGAATGATTTCGATTGGGTACTGCGGGGCGACGTCTGTCACTTCGCCTTTTCGAGGATCTCCACGACGCGCCAGCGCTTCGTCGCCGAGAGCGGCCGGGTCTCCATCAGGAGGACGCGGTCGCCGATACCGGCGGCGTTCTGCTCGTCGTGGGCCTTGAGCTTGCTGGTGCGACGGATGACCTTGCCGTACAGCTTGTGCTTGACCCGGTCCTCGACCTCGACGGTGACGGTCTTGTCCATCTTGTCGCTCAGCACCAGACCCTCACGGGTCTTGCGGGCACCTCGCGCCTTGGTCGTGCTCACGGTCTCGTCCTTCGCTGCGTTCTCGGTCATGCCTTGCTCCCGGCCTTCTCGCTGTCGTCCGCTGCCACTTCATCTGACACAGCGTCGGTTTCGACCTCGGCGTCAGCGGCGTCAGCCGCGGGGGCGTCGACCTCGTCGGTGATGCCGAGCGCCCGCTCGGTCAGCACCGTGTAGATGCGGGCGATGTCCTTGCGGACGGCGCGCAGCCGGCCGTGGGACTCCAGCTGACCCGTGGCAGCCTGGAACCGGAGGTTGAACAGCTCCTCCTTGGCGTTACCGAGCTTCTCCAGAAGCTCGTCCTTTCCCAGGTTCCGCAGCTCGGCGGCGGTCAGGATAGCCATCAGTTCTCACCTGCCTCTCGGGTGATGAAGCGGCACTTCATCGGCAACTTGTGGATCGCGCGGCGCATGGCCTCGCGGGCGACGTCCTCGGGCACACCCGAGAGTTCGAACATCACGCGACCGGACTTCACGTTGGCGATCCACCACTCGGGCGAACCCTTACCGGAACCCATCCGGGTCTCGGCCGGCTTCTTGGTCAGCGGGCGGTCCGGGTAGATGTTGATCCAGACCTTTCCGCCACGCTTGATGTGCCGGGTCATCGCGATACGAGCGGACTCGATCTGCCGGTTGGTGACGTAGTGGCTCTCCAGGGCCTGGATGCCGAAGTCACCGAAGGCCAGCGTGGTGCCACCCTTGGCAGCGCCGGAGCGCTTCGGGTGGTGCTGCTTGCGGTGCTTGACCTTGCGGGGGATGAGCACGGTTCAGCTCTCCGTTCCGGTCGTCTCGGCCGGCTTGTCGGCTGCCGGCGCTGCGTCGGCCTTGGGGGCCTCGTTACGGGCGCCGCCGTCGCGACGGTCGTCACGACGACCACCACGGTCGCCGCCACGGCCACCACGGTCACCGCGGTCGCCACCGTCACGGCGGGCCGGACGGCCACGCTGCTGAGTGGCGGCGCGGGCAGCGGCCTGCGCCTCGCGCTCGGCGCGGGAGCCGGCGACGTCACCCTTGTAGATCCAGACCTTCACGCCGATCCGGCCGAAGGTCGTGCGGGCCTCGTAGAAGCCGTAGTCGATGTCCGCGCGAAGCGTGTGCAGCGGCACCCGGCCCTCGCGGTAGAACTCCGACCGCGACATCTCGGCGCCACCCAGACGACCGGAGCACTGGATCCGGATGCCCAGGGCGCCGCCACGCATGGTGGTCTGCATCGCCTTGCGCATCGCGCGGCGGAACGCCACGCGACCGGACAGCTGCTCGGCCACACCCTGGGCGACCAACTGTGCGTCGACCTCGGCGTTCTTGACCTCGAGGATGTTCAGCTGCACCTGCTTGCCGGTGAGCTCCTCCAGGCTGCCCCGGATCCGGTCCGCCTCGGCGCCGCGGCGACCGATGACGATGCCCGGACGGGCGGTGTGGATGTCGACCCGGACGCGGTCACGGGTGCGCTCGATCTCCACGCGGGAGATGCCGGCGCGCTCCATGCCCTTGCTCAGCAGGCGGCGGATCTTGACGTCCTCGCCCACGTAGTCCTTGTACAGCTTCTCGGCGTACCAACGACTCTTGTGGTCCGTGCTGATGCCGAGTCGGAACCCGTGCGGGTTAACCTTCTGGCCCACTAGCGGGTCCTGCCCTTCTTCTCAGCGGCGGCCTTCTTGGTGCCGTCGGCCTTCTTCGCGGCGGCCTTCTTGGCGCCGTCGGCCTTCTTGCCGTCCTTCTTGGCTTCGGCCTGCTCCGCCTCGACCTTCGGGCCCACGACCACGGTGATGTGGCTGGTCCGCTTGTCGATCCGGGTGGCCCGGCCCTGTGCACGCGGGCGGTGACGCTTCAGCGTCGGTCCCTCGTCCACGAAGGCCTTCACCACGACCAGCTCGGCCCGGCTCAGGTGCTCGGTGCCCTCGGCGTTCGCCGCGGCGCTGTCGACGACCTTGTACACGGTCGCGGCAGCGGCCTGCGGGGCGAACTTCAGAGTGGCGAGTGCGTCGTCGACGCCCATGCCGCGCACCAGGTCGACCACGCGACGCGCCTTCATCGGCGTCACGCGGACGAAGCGCGCGACCGCGAAGGCCCCGGGCTCCTCGCCCAGCAGGCTCTCGCGACGGGCACTGACAGCCCTACGCTCCATTACGCTCATGATGTTCGAATCTCTCCGTCGGTTGCTCTGCGCTTCGTCCTGACCGAGGTCAGCGACGCCGTGCCTTGCGGTCGTCCTTCTCGTGGCCCTTGAACGTCCGGGTCGGGGCGAACTCGCCGAGCTTGTGCCCGACCATCGCGTCCGTCACGAACACCGGCACGTGCTTGCGACCGTCGTGCACCGCGAGCGTGTGGCCGATCATGTCCGGCACGATCATCGATCGGCGGGACCAGGTCTTGATGACGTTGTGGGTGCCCTTCTCGTTCTGCACCTCCACCTTCTTCATCAGGTGGTGGTCGACGAACGGGCCTTTCTTGAGGCTGCGTGGCATCTCTGTCCGGCTCCCTATCAGCGCTTCTTGCCGGCCTTGCGGCGCCGGACGATCATGCGGTCGCTTTCCTTGCGGGTGCGGGTGCGGCCCTCAGGCTGACCCCACGGGGACACCGGGTGACGTCCACCCGAGGTCTTGCCCTCACCACCACCGTGCGGGTGGTCGACCGGGTTCATGGCGACACCACGGACGGTCGGGCGCTTGCCCTTCCAGCGCATCCGGCCGGCCTTGCCCCAGTTGATGTTCGACTGCTCGCCGTTGCCGACCTCACCGAGGGTGGCGCGGCAGCGCACGTCGACCATCCGGACCTCGCCGGACGGCATCCGCAGGGTGGCCATCCGGCCCTCCTTGGCGACCAGCTGAACGCTGGCTCCGGCGGAGCGGGCCATCTTGGCGCCACCGCCCGGACGCATCTCGACGGCGTGCACCGTCGAGCCGACCGGGATGTTGCGCAGCGGCAGGTTGTTGCCCACCTTGATGTCGGCCGCGGGGCCGTTCTCGACGATCGTGCCCTGCTTCAGGTTCGCCGGCGCGAGGATGTAACGCTTCTCGCCGTCGACGTAGTGCAGCAGCGCGATCCGCGCGGTGCGGTTCGGGTCGTACTCGATCTCGGCGACCTTGGCCGGCACGCCGTCCTTGTCGTACCGCTTGAAGTCGATCAGGCGGTACGCCCGCTTGTGACCGCCACCGTGGTGCCGGGTGGTGATCTTGCCGGAGTTGTTCCGGCCGCCCTTCTTGGGCAGCGGGCGGAGCAGGGACTTCTCAGGGGTCGAACGGGTGAGCTCGACGAAGTCGGCCACGCTCGAGCCACGGCGGCCCGGCGTCGTCGGCTTGTATTTGCGGATACCCATTACGACTGGCCTCCGAAGATGTCGATGCGGTCGTCGCCGGAGAGGCTGACGATCGCTCGCTTGGTGTCAGGACGCTTGCCCCAGCCCGTACGGGTGCGGCGACGCTTGCCCTTGCGGTTGATCGTGTTGACGGAAGTGACCCGGACGTTGAACACCTTCTCGACCGCGAGCTTGATCTCGGTCTTGTTGGCGTCCGGAGCGACCTCGAACGTGTACTTCTGCTCGTCCAGCAGGCCGTAGCTCTTCTCGCTCACGACCGGCCGCAGCAGCACGTCCCGCGGGTCCTTGTTGACTCCGTGGCTCATGCTTCTACCTCCTGCTCGGCCTCGGTCGACGTTGCGACGGCCTTGACGGACTTGCCCTTCGGCGTACCGGCGACGAAGGCGTCCAGCGAAGCGCTGGTGAAGATCACCGCGTCGTTGCACAGCACGTCGTACGCGTTCAGCTGGTCGGCCGCGATCAGGTGCACGGTCGGCACGTTGCGCAGGCTGAGCAGCGACACGTCATCGGTCCGCTCGACGACCACCAGCACCTTGAGGTACTCGGTGACCTCTGCGAGGACCTTCAGCGCGGCCTTGGTGGAGGGCGCGTCGCCGTCCACGAACTTCTCGACCACGTGGACGCGACCGTCGCGGGCCCGGTCCGAGAGCGCACCGCGAAGAGCGGCGGCGATCATCTTCTTCGGGGTCCGCTGGCTGTAGTCGCGCGGCGTGGGGCCGTGCACGACGCCACCACCGGTGAACTGCGGCGCGCGGGTCGAGCCCTGACGGGCGCGGCCGGTGCCCTTCTGGCGGTACGGCTTGGCGCCACCACCGGACACCTCGCCACGGCGCTTGACCTTGTGCGTGCCCTGACGGGCCGCGGCCAGCTGCGCCACGACGACCTGGTGGATCAGCGGGATGTTGACCTGAACGTCGAAGAGTTCGGCCGGGAGCTCCGCGGAGCCCTTCTTGCTGACCTTGTCGCCCTTCACGACGACGACGTCAACGGTGCTCATTTGGTAGCTCCCTTCGCGGCGTTGCGGATCAGCACGAGGCCGCCCTTGGGACCGGGGACGGCGCCCTTGAGCAGGACCAGACCGCGCTCCGCGTCGATCGCGTGGACCGTCACGTTCTGCGTGGTGACCTTCTCGTTGCCCATCCGGCCGGCCATCTTGAGGCCCTTGAAGACCCGGCCCGGGGTCGCGCAGCCGCCGATGGAGCCCGGCGAACGGTGCTTCTTGTGCACACCGTGGGTGGCGCGAAGACCGTGGAAGCCGTGGCGCTTCATCACACCGGCGAAGCCCTTGCCCTTGCTGGTGGCGGAGACGTCGACGATCTCTCCGGCCTCGAAGGCCTCGGCCTTGATCTCCTGGCCCAGGGTGTAGTCGCTGGCGTCAGCGGTCCGCAGCTCGAGCAGGTGGCGGCGCGGGGTCACGCCGGCCTTCTCGAAGTGGCCGCGCATCGGCGAGTTCACCTTGCGGGGGTCGATGTCGCCGAAGGCGATCTGGACACCGTCGTAGCCGTGGCTGTCCGAGGTACGCACCTCGGTGACGACGCACGGGCCGGCCTGGATCACGGTGACGGGGACGACCCGGTTGTTCTCGTCCCAGGTCTGGGTCATGCCGAGCTTGGTGCCCAGCAGACCGCGCGTGTTCTTCTGAATGCTCATTGGTTTCGCGTTTCCCTCAGAGCTTGATCTCGATGTCGACACCGGCCGGCAGGTCGAGACGCATCAGCGAGTCGACGGTCTTCGGCGTGGGGTCGATGATGTCGATGAGCCGCTTGTGGGTGCGCATCTCGAAGTGCTCGCGGCTGTCCTTGTACTTGTGCGGCGAGCGGATGACGCAGAACACGTTCTTTTCCGTCGGCAACGGCACCGGGCCAGCAACCTTCGCACCAGTACGCGTCACCGTGTCGACAATCTTGCGCGCCGAGCTGTCGATGACCTCGTGGTCGTAGGCCTTCAGCCGGATGCGGATCTTCTGTCCCGCCATCGCTTCGCTTCGTCCTTCTCTTCGTCTTCTCTGAACCTCCGCCCACCCTCGGAGAGTGGGCGTGGTCGCCACCGAACTACGGCCCCCGAGGTCGGGTGTGTCGCGCCTGTCGCAGGCATGACGTTACTGATCTCGAGTTAGTTAGTTGGACCCGGCTTGACTGCACCAGGCCGGGCTGACCCACCAGAAAGAGCGGCGCTGCGTGTTCCCAGGCTCGGTGTTACGCCTGACGGACCACACAAAACAGCCGCCCCAAGCGCGGGTCGCGCCGGAGCAACCGAACCAGTCTGACAGATACCGGCGGGAGAAGACAAATCCAGTCCAGAAGAGGGCCTGGACGGCGGCGCGCCGGGATTGCCGGCGCCACCGCATGTGCTCCGTCTCACGCCTTGTCGATCCGGATTCGCAGCGACTGACCGTCGCCGACCTGCACTGGATCGCCGGTTTCGGCGGCAGCGGCCTCGTCGATCGCGAGGGCCAGGGTCTCGTCCATGATCAGGCGGCGGTGCGTCTCGACCGCTTGGCGGACGCCGTCGCCTTCGGCAGCCAGCCCGATCCGGATCCGGTCGGTGATGTCGAGGCCCGCGTCTCGCCTGGCCTGCTGGACCGCCCGGATGATGTCCCGCGCGATCCCCTCAGCGGCGAGTTCGGGGGTGATCGCGGTGTCCAGCACGACGAATCCACCGTCGCTCAGCAACCCGCTCGCCGGGCTCTCCCCCGCGGCCGCGTCCGCCGTACCGTCGTGGTCGGCGAGGGTCGTCTCGAGGGTGTACTCGCCTTCCTGCAAGGCGATCCCGCCCGCCGTCACGACGCCCGCGTCGTCGACCGACCAGTCGCCGCTCTTGGCCGCCTTGATCACCGACTGGACATCCCGTCCCAGCCGAGGACCCGCGGCGCGGGCGTTGACGGTCAGCTTCTGCGATACCGGCGCGTGCTCGTCGTCTACGTCGGCCAGGTCCACCAGGACGACCTCCTGGACGTTGGCCTCGGCGGCGACGATCGAGGTCAACGGCTTGAGCGCCTTGGCGTCCGTCGTCGCCACCGTCAGCTTGCACAGCGGCTGCCGGCCGCGGATCCCGGTGGACTTCCGAACCGCCGAGGTAACCGAGCAGACCTCCCGGATCCGGTCCATCTGGGCGACCAGGGCCGGGTCGCTCGGCAGGTCCGTGACGTCGGGCCAGTCGGTCAGATGGACCGACCGGCCGCCGGTCAGCCCGCGCCAGACCTCCTCGGCCGCCAGCGGCAGCAGCGGCGAGATCGCCCTCGTGGCCACCTCGAGGGCGGTGTAGAGGGTGTTGGCCGCGTCACCGAAGGACGCGTCCCCGTCGTCCCAGAACCGCTCCCGCGACCGCCGGATGTACCAGTTGGTCAGCACCTCCAGGTACGCCGCGACGGACTCGCAGGCGGCCGAGATCTCCAGCGCGTCGAGCCTGCCCTGGATGTCCTCGACGAACGCCCGGGTCTTCGCCAGCAGATACCGGTCCAGCAGTACTTCGGACCCGGTGCTCCAGGTCGCGTCGTACCCGGTGCCGCCGTTGGCGGCGTTCGCGTACAGGGAGAAGAAGTACCAGGCGTTCCAGAGCGGGATCATCACCTGGCGGACGCCCTCGCGGATGCCCTGTTCGGTGACCATCAGGTTGCCGCCGCGCAGGATCGGGCTCGACATCAGGAACCAGCGCATCGCGTCGGCTCCGTCGCGCTCGAACACCGCGGACACGTCCGGGTAGTTGCGCAGCGACTTGCTCATCTTCTGGCCGTCGCTGCCGAGCACGATCCCGTGGCTGACGCAGGAGGAGAACGCCGGCCGGTCGAACAGCGCGGTGGCCAGGATGTGCATGGTGTAGAACCAGCCGCGGGTCTGGCCGATGTACTCGACGATGAAGTCGCCCGGGAAGTGGTGCTCGAACCAGTCGGTGTTCTCGAACGGGTAGTGCACCTGGGCGAAGCTCATCGAGCCCGAGTCGAACCACACGTCCAGCACGTCCGGCACCCGCCGCATGGTCGAACGGCCGGTCGGGTCGTCCGGGTTGGGCCTGGTCAGGTCGTCGATGAACGGCCGGTGCAGATCAGCCACCGGTACGCCGAAGTCGCGCTCGAGCTCCGCCACCGAGCCGTACACGTCGATCCGCGGGTAGGCCGGGTCGTCGGAGCGCCAGACCGGGATCGGGCTGCCCCAGAAGCGGTTCCGGCTGATCGACCAGTCCCGCGCGTTCGACAGCCACTTGCCGAACTGGCCGTGCTTCACGTGCTCGGGGACCCAGGTGATCGGCTCGTTCAGCTCGACCATCCGGTCCCTGATCCGGGTCACCTCGACGAACCAGCTCGACACCGCCTTGTAGATCAGCGGGTTCCGGCACCGCCAGCAGTGCGGGTAGCTGTGGACGTAGCTCTCCTCGCGGACCAGCACGCCGGCGGCCTTGAGGTCGTTGATGATCGGCCGGTTCGCCTCGAAGACGAACACCCCCTGATAAGGAGCCACCACGGAGGTGAAGCGGGCCCCCTCGTCGATCGTCAGCAGCGTGGGGATGCCGACGGCGTCACAGGCCGCCTGGTCATCCTCGCCGTACGCCGGCGCCATGTGGACGACACCGCTGCCGTTCTCGGTGGTGACGTGGTCGGCCGCGATCACCTGAAACGCGTTCTCCGTGCCCCACAGCTCCGTGTCGGCGAAGAACGGGAAGAGCGGCGTGTAGCGCAGCCCGATCACCTCGGAGCCCTTGAGGTGCCGGGTGACCCTCTCCCGGGCATCGGCGCCGAACTCGGTGGCGTACGCGTCCAGCCGGGCCTCCGCGAGGATCGACGGACGGCCCTCGGCGTCCTCGACCACGACGTAGTCGAGGTCCGGCCCGACCGCCATCGCCAGGTTGCTCGGCAGCGTCCAGGGCGTCGTGGTCCACGCGAGCAGCCGCTCCCCCGTCTCCAGCGTCACCGCGACCGTCACGGAGGGGTCCTGGCGCGGCTGGTAGACGTCGTCGTCCATCCGCAGCTCGTGGTTCGAGAGCGGAGTCTCGTCGTTCCAGCAGTACGGCAGGACCCGCAGCCCCTCGTACACCAGGCCCTTGTCGTACAAGGTCTTGAACGCCCAGATCACCGATTCCATGTAGTCCCGGTTGAGCGTCTTGTAGTCGTTCTCGAAATCGACCCAGCGGGCCTGGCGGGTGACGTAGGCCTGCCACTCGCCGGTGTACTTGAGCACCGAGGTCCGGCAGGCCTCGTTGAACTTCTCGATCCCCAGGGCCAGGATGTCCGCCTTCGTCTTCAGCCCGAGCACCCGCTGGGCCTCCAGCTCGGCCGGCAGCCCGTGGGTGTCCCAGCCGAAGCGGCGCTCCACCCGACGTCCACGCAGCGTCTGGTACCGCGGGATGACGTCCTTGGCGTACCCCGTCAGCAGGTGGCCGTAGTGCGGCAGTCCGTTCGCGAACGGCGGGCCGTCGTAGAAGACGAACTCGTTCTCGCCGTTCTCGCCAGCCGGGCGGTTGTCGATCGACGCCTGGAAGGTGCCATCGGCCTTCCAGTACGCCAGCACCTCCTCCTCGATCCGGGGGAAGTCAGGGCTCGCGGTGAGCTTCGCCTCGGCAGCGCCGGCCGACGCCTTCGGATAGGTCATCTCTGCATACTCCTCGCCCTGGTACTGCGAACCTCGTCCTGGTGCCCCGAATCGCGAGAGCCGCCCACCCCCTCGTCGGGGATGGGCGGCTCGCGGTACCGCTGAACTGCTGGGAACTACTTGAGGATCTTGGTGACCCGGCCGGCGCCGACGGTGCGGCCACCCTCACGGATCGCGAACTTCAGGCCCTCTTCCATGGCGATCGGCTGGATCAGCTCGACCGACATGTCGGTGTTGTCGCCCGGCATGACCATCTCGGTGCCCTCGGGCAGCGTGACGACGCCGGTGACGTCCGTGGTGCGGAAGTAGAACTGCGGGCGGTAGTTCTGGAAGAACGGCGTGTGACGGCCGCCCTCCTCCTTGGACAGGATGTAGACCGACGCGTCGAAGTTGGTGTGCGGGGTCGTGGTGCCCGGCTTGATGACGACCATGCCGCGCTCGACGTCCTCGCGCTTGGTGCCACGAAGCAGCAGACCGACGTTCTCACCGGCCTGGCCCTCGTCGAGCAGCTTGCGGAACATCTCGATACCGGTGACCGTGGTGGTCTGCTTCTCCGGGCGGATGCCGATCAGGTCGACGGTCTCGTTGACCTTGACGACGCCGCGCTCGATACGACCGGTGATGACCGTGCCGCGACCGGTGATGGTGAAGACGTCCTCCACCGGCATCAGGAACGGCTTGTCGATCTCGCGCTCCGGCTGCGGGATGTAGGAGTCGACCGCGTTCATCAGCTCCATGATCGACTCACCCCACTTCGCGTCACCCTGCAGTGCCGGGTGGGCCGCCACGTGCACGACCGGCGCGTTGTCGCCGTCGAACTCCTGCTCGGAGAGCAGCTCGCGGACCTCGAGCTCGACGAGCTCCAGGATCTCCTCGTCGTCGACCATGTCGCACTTGTTCAGGGCAACGACCATCGCCGGCACGCCGACCTGACGGGCGAGCAGCACGTGCTCACGCGTCTGCGGCATCGGGCCGTCGGTGGCGGCGACGACCAGGATCGCACCGTCCATCTGGGCCGCACCGGTGATCATGTTCTTGATGTAGTCCGCGTGACCCGGGCAGTCGACGTGCGCGTAGTGCCGGGCCTCGGTCTGGTACTCGACGTGCGCGATGGAGATGGTGATACCGCGCTGACGCTCTTCCGGCGCCTTGTCGATCTGGTCGAAGGCCGACGCCTCGTTGAGGTCCGGGTACTTGTCGTGCAGCACCTTGGTGATCGCCGCGGTAAGAGTGGTCTTACCGTGGTCGATGTGACCGATGGTGCCGATGTTGACGTGCGGCTTAGTCCGCTCGAACTTCGCCTTAGCCACTGGGGCCCTCCTGGAAAATGTTGACTTACGCCGTACGCCGACGCGCTGTGGGTTGGTTGGTCCGGGGCGAGATTACTCGCCGCGGGCCTTCTTGATGATCTCTTCCGCCACGTTCTTCGGAACCTCGGCGTAGGAATCGAACTGCATCGAGTACGACGCGCGGCCCTGGGTCTTGGACCGCAGGTCACCGACATACCCGAACATCTCGGACAACGGCACCAGGGCCTTCACGACCCGGCTGCCACCGGGGCCCTCGTCCATCGACTGGATCTGGCCGCGGCGTGAGTTGAGGTCGCCGATCACTTCACCCATGTAGTCCTCGGGCGTGGTGACCTCGACCGAGAACATCGGCTCGAGGATGACGGGCGTCGCCCGGCGGGCGGCGTCCTTGAAGGCCATCGAACCGGCGATCTTGAAGGCGAGCTCGGACGAGTCGACGTCGTGGTAGGCGCCGTCGCGCAGCGTCACCTTGACGTCCACCATCGGGTAGCCGGCCAGTACGCCGAACTCCATCGCCTCCTGGGCGCCCTCGTCCACCGACGGGATGTACTCCCGGGGGATGCGGCCACCGGTGACGGCGTTGACGAACTCGTACCCGCCCTCACCACCGGCCTCGGCGCTGGTCGGCTCGACGTCGATGATCACGCGCGCGAACTGACCCGAACCACCGGTCTGCTTCTTGTGCGTGTAGTCGACCTTCTCGACCTTCTTCTTGATCGTCTCGCGGTAGGCGACCTGGGGCTTGCCGACGTTGGCCTCGACGCGGAACTCGCGCTTCATCCGGTCGACCAGGATCTCCAGGTGGAGCTCACCCATACCGGCGATGATCGTCTGGCCTGTGTCCTCGTCGGTCCGGACCTGGAAGGTCGGGTCCTCGTCGGCCAGGCGCTGGATCGCGACGCCGAGCTTCTCCTGGTCCGCCTTCGACTTGGGCTCGATGGCGACCGAGATGACCGGAGCCGGGAACTGCATCGACTCCAGGATGATCGGCTTGGCCGGGTCGGACAGCGTCTCACCGGTGGTGGTGTCCTTCAGACCCATCACGGCGACGATGTGGCCGGCGCCGACCGACGCGATCTCCTCACGCTTGTTCGCGTGCATCCGGTAGATCTTGCCGATCCGCTCCTTGCGCCCCTTGGTGGGGTTCAGGACCTGGGTGCCGGTCTCGAGCTTGCCCGAGTACACCCGGATGAAGGTCAGCTTGCCCAGGTGCGGGTCGGCCGCGATCTTGTACGCCAGCGCCGAGAAGGGCTCGGAGTCGTCCGGCTTGCGGGTGACGACGACCGACGAGTCCTTGACGTCGTGGCCCTCGATGTCGGGCACGTCGAGCGGGCTCGGCAGGAAGGCGTTGATCGCGTCGAGCAGGGGCTGCACGCCCTTGTTCTTGAAGGCCGTACCGGTCAGCACCGGGGTCAGCTTGCTGGCGATGGTCGCCCGCCGGATGCCCGCGACGATCTGCTCCTGGGTCGGGTCCTCGCCCTCCAGGTACATCTCCATGATCTCGTCGTCGGCCTCGGCCAGCGTCTCGATCAGCTTGTCCCGCCACTCGGCGGCGATCTCGGTGTGGGTGGCCGGGATCTCCTCGACGGTGTAGTCCTCACCCATCGTGGTCTCGCCGCGCCAGGTCAGCGCGCGCATCCCGATCAGGTCGACGACACCGATGAAGTCGGCCTCGGCGCCGATCGGCAGCTGCAGCACCAGCGGCACCGCGGCCAGCCGGTCGACGATCATGTCGACGCAGCGCATGAACTCCGCGCCGGTCCGGTCCAACTTGTTGACGAAGCAGATCCGCGGTACGCCGTACCGGTCCGCCTGGCGCCACACGGTCTCGGACTGCGGCTCGACACCGGCGACACCGTCGAACACCGCGACGGCGCCGTCGAGGACGCGCAGCGAGCGCTCCACCTCGACGGTGAAGTCGACGTGCCCGGGGGTGTCGATGATGTTGATGGTGTGGTCTTTCCAGGTGCAGGTCGTCGCGGCGGACGTGATGGTGATGCCGCGCTCCTGCTCCTGCTCCATCCAGTCCATCGTGGCGGCGCCGTCGTGGACCTCACCGATCTTGTAGGTGATACCGGTGTAGAAGAGGATCCGCTCGGTCGTCGTCGTCTTGCCGGCGTCGATGTGGGCCATGATGCCGATGTTGCGCACCATGCTCAGGTCGGTGGTGATTTGTACGGCCACCTCGGTGGTCTACCTCTCGCTTCTGTCGTGCTTCAAAAGAGTGAACTCGGGGGTCCGGATCGGACCCCGGATCACCAGCGGTAGTGGGCGAAAGCCTTGTTGGCTTCGGCCATCTTGTGCGTGTCCTCGCGACGCTTCACCGACGCGCCGAGACCGTTGGACGCGTCCAGGATCTCGTTCATCAGGCGCTCGGACATGGTCTTCTCGCGACGCGCCCGGGAGTACGACGTGAGCCAGCGCAGGGCGAGCGTGGTCGAGCGACCGGGCTTGACCTCGATCGGCACCTGGTAGGTGGCGCCACCGACGCGGCGGCTCTTCACCTCGATGCTGGGCTTCACGTTGTCCAGAGCGCGCTTGAGCGTGATGACCGGGTCGGTGCCGGTCTTCGTCCGGGTGCCCTCGAGCGCCGTGTAGACGATGCTCTGCGCGATCTGCTTCTTGCCGTCCACCAGGATCTTGGAGATCAACTGGGTGACCAGCGGCGAACTGTAGACCGGGTCGATGATGACCGGCCGCTTCGGGGCGGGACCCTTGCGCGGCATTAGCTCTTCTCCTTCTTCGCGCCGTACCGGCTGCGAGCCTGCTTCCGGTTCTTCACACCCTGGGTGTCGAGCGAACCGCGGATGATCTTGTACCGGACACCGGGGAGGTCCTTCACCCGGCCGCCACGCACGAGCACGATGGAGTGCTCCTGCAGGTTGTGGCCGACACCCGGGATGTAGGCGGTGACCTCGATGCCGCTGGTGAGGCGGACGCGTGCGACCTTGCGAAGCGCCGAGTTCGGCTTCTTCGGAGTGGTCGTGTAGACGCGCGTGCACACACCACGACGCTGAGGGGAACCCTTCAGGGCCGGCGTCTTGTTCTTGGACACCTTGTCCTGGCGGCCCTTGCGGACCAACTGCTGGATGGTGGGCACCGCGTAGGTCTCTTTCTGTCGTCCGGTCGGTTGCTGCGCGCCTGACCCCCGCGGTCGGGTGTGTCGCATGGGTACGGGCGCGCCTGAGTCATAAACTTTCTGACTGTCGGCAGAAGTCCCGTTCCACGCGCTGTCCCGAAACTACGAGGGGCACGCATGACGGCCCAGGATGACCCGGGCACGATCGTTAAGACTAGCGGCTGCCTCAAGCACGGTCAAAACAGCTGACCGAGCGCGCAGATGGGACGCAGCCGCATTGTCAGTCTACCGGATGCGCCACGTGGTTCCAGCCAGGCCCCGACCGCCGGTGGAGGCCGATCCTCGCCGCCGGTCCGCGGCGATCAGGAAGCCGAATGTCTGATCCAGGTAAATGTCGGCGACGGTTCGTGTTCGCGCCTGGGGTCCTGCGGCATAGTCACGCCAAACAGGTGTAACGACCTGGTAACGGGGATCGTTCCGAACCGCCCTGCGCCCGTGGGAGCACTTCGTGGATCACCGCCCTGTCCCTCCTCCGCCACCGCACCCCTCGCAAGCGCCGACGCCGGGTCCTGCCGCCCCAGGGACCACGTCGCCGGTGGTCTGCCGGGCGGCCATCGGTGCCGTCGCCGGCACGCTGGCCGCCGGCGGGCTGGCACTCGAGGTGATCAGCCGGCCAGACACCCTCCACAACCGCGTTCTCGCCGCAGGCGCTCCTTCACCCTCCAGCGCGCCGTCCTCCAGGCCTCCGCAAAGGCCCAGGCCTACGGCAAGCAGGAGCAGAAGCCGGCCAAGGAGCGCGGCTACCCGGACGGCGACTTCGGCAACTCCCTGGCGACGCTGGCTCAGCTGATCAAGGCCAAGGCGGGCGTGCGGGTCGCGACGATCGACGTCGGCGGCTGGGACGTGGTGATGGGCCGCCTCGGTCTCTCCGCCGCCCAGGCCACCAAGGTCTTCCCCGGCTGGAAGGCCACCCCACTCGGGGTCATGAGTTAGGGAGTCGCCCGGCCGGCCAGGAACGCGAGGGCTGCTGTGGTGTCGCCCTCGATGGTCAGGGTGGTCGCCGGGAGGCGTTTCCAGAGGCAGAGGTCCAGGTCGGACGCCGTGCCTGAGATGACGGCGACTCCGGTTGCCTTGGCCCGGTCGATCGCGGGCGGCTCGCCGGGCCGTGCCGGGGTGAGCGTCCACTCGTGCCCGGTGTCGACAGCCCGTACGCCGAGTTGTGTCTCCGCGGCTGGAGCGGCTCCCCTGGCCAGCATCCGCGGCAGGAACACCCCGAACACCTCGTCGACACCATCCGCCGCCACGGCCGGAGGTATCACCGCTACTCCCCCGCCGGCTTGGATCGCATCGGCCAGGTGAACCGTGGTCTCGTGCAGCCGCCGGCGGCTCCAGAATCCCGCCCGCTGGTCCACCGGGGCGAAGTTCCAGCAGGGCTCGTCCGGGTCCACCGCGCGGATCGCAGCAGCCAGGGCGGCCGAGGTCCCGGCGTACTGGTCGGACCACGAGGTGGTTCGCAGCACGGCCGGAACGGACTGGCGTTTGCCGCTCAGCAGGATCGACGCGGCCCAGCGCTCGCCGCTGACCATGTGCGCGGCGAGGTCGGCGACGGTCCACCCGGGACAGGAAGGCACGGTCGCGGCCGGGTCGACCTCCGCGAAGGCGGCCGCCAGTTCGGCGGCGGTCCGCTCGAACTCCGCCAGGAAGTCCGCGACCCCGGGCCGGCCCGACGGATCGGGTCGGCGCGGGGCCGGGGATGAGGTCGGGTCAGGCAAGGAACCTGACTTCGACGATCAAGCCGTCCTGTGCGCGGTACAGGCCGATGGTCGGGGTCGGGCCCCGGTCGGAGTCGTGGACGATCGACCGCTCGACCACCCACTCGCCGACCAGCATCCGCTGCACCAGCTCGGTCTTGCACCGGCCTGCCTCGAACCGAGGCTGGTAGTACTCCCGGAGAGACCGGCGGCCGCGCATCACGGTGCCGTCCTCCAGCTGGAGCTGGGCGGTCGGCGAGTACAGCGCCAGGAACGCCTCGAGATCGTGCGCCTCGTAGGCGGCGTGCTCGCGCCCCACCACCCGAGCCGCCGGCGAATCCGCCTGCTGCGGCACGGGAGCCGCAGCAGGCGCGGCTTCGGCGGTGGCCGGCTGGCTGGCTGGCTCAGCGGGCGTTGCCGGGGTCGCGGGTGCTGCCGGGGTGCGGGGGTTGGTGGTCTTGGCGGTTGGGGTCGGGGTGACTGCCACCTTGGTGGCCGGCTGACGGGGCGGGGCCGGGATGGTGGTGGCGGGAATGGGGTCGGAGGTGGTCGTGACTGCGGGGATCGGCAGTTGGCCGGCGGGTTCTTCGCCGAGGTGCGCGATCGCCCAGTCCAGTGCCTTGGTCACCGCGGCGCGGGACTCTTCGGTGTGGTCGAGCATGTCGAAGCCGTGTTGCCCTTTCGGTACGTCGATGATGTCCAGCGCGGCGCCACCGGCGGAGACGAACTCCGCCACCGGCCCGGCGAGTGCTTCTCGCTCGCGGCCGACCCTCGTCAGCAGCACCGGCAGGTCCTTGTGTTTGCCGATCACTTCGGCGGCGGAAACCAGTTCGTCGACACCGGGCGGGGTGGCGAGGCAGGGATAGGTCAGGGCGATCCAGCGCAGCCAGTCCGGCCGGCTGTCCAGCCACTCCCCGGCCAGCAGCCCGGAGCCGGAGAAGAACCACAGTCCGACCTTGCCGGGGTCTACCTGCGGGTCGGACCGCAGGATGCCGACGGCAGCCTCCACGTCGTCCGCAGCGGCGGTCAGCTGGTCATACCCACGGATCAGGCTGTGGTCGACCGTGACGGCCACCAGGCCGCGCTGAGCGATGGCTTTGGCGTAGCCCTGGTAGACCGGCCAGTCGCGAGGCTGCACCTCGAGATCGGCAGGCCCGGGACCTCCGTGGACGAGCAGGATCGCTCCTGTCCGGGCAGTGCTCGCGGGCCGGTAGAAGTCGAGGTCGCCGACTCGCTCGATCCGCAGGTCCGCGGCTCCTTCGACCGTCAGGACGAAAGGCTGCAGATACCCCGGGAGATCCTTCATGAGCGCCATCTTCGCGCATCCGGCCGACACTTCCGCGCCCGCCCCGCGCGTCGCCCGGGAACCGTCCGCGCACCCCCGGCGTGTCGCCCGCCGCCGCGATCCCGAACTCCCAGCCAGGCCGTCCGATCGCCGCTCCGGCGACCAGTTGCCCTCGGCAACCGCGCCTCGCGCCGTACCGTCAGCAGGCCTCGCTCGAACTCCGGGTCAGGACCCGCGGAGGTGGCTGACGGAGCGGGTGACGAGCTCCTTCAGGACGTCGCGATCGACGTCATCCAGGCGTTTGAGGTAGAGGCAGGACTTGCCGGTGGTGTGCTTGCCGAGCCGGCCCAGCAGTTCGTCGTACCCGTCGAAGCCCTCGGTGAGGTAGAGGGTGGTCGACGCCTTGCGCGGCGAGAAGCCGATCTCGAACCAGTCGAGCTCGCGGCCGCTCTCGTAGACCAGGTGCCGCTTTCCGTAGCCGACGATCGACGGCCCCCACAGCGCCGCCGGCAAGCCAGTCACCTCGGTCAGCAGCGCGTCCACCTCACGGGCATCGGACTGCCGTGGCTCCGGCACGCTCGCCAGGAAGTCCTCGACGCTGTTCTCGGTCCGGGTGGTCTTGTTCTCGGCCATGACTCATCGTGCCCCAGAACGCCGCGAGGGCGGCACCCCCTGGTGGGAGTGCCGCCCTCGGCGGTTTGCTCGTACTGCGAATCAGTTCTGGTAGGAACCGAGGTCGAAGTCGTCGAGCGGGACCGACTGACCCGCGGACGGGCCGAAGTCGTAGTCGTACGACTCGTAGCCGACCATCGAGTACATCGCGGCCTTCGCCTCCTCGGTGGGCTCCACCCGGATGTTGCGGTAACGGTCCATGCCGGTACCCGCCGGGATCAGCTTTCCGATGATGACGTTCTCCTTCAGACCGACCAGCGAGTCGGACTTGCCGTGGATCGCGGCCTCGGTGAGGACGCGGGTCGTCTCCTGGAAGGAGGCGGCCGACAGCCACGACTCGGTCGCCAGCGACGCCTTGGTGATACCCATCAGCACCGGACGTCCGGAGGCCGGCGTACCGCCCTCGGCGACCACCCGACGGTTCTCCGCCTCGAACATCAGGCGGTCCGCCAGCTCGCCCGGCAGCAGGTTCGCCTCGCCGGACTCGATCACCGTGACCCGGCGCAGCATCTGCCGGACGATGATCTCGATGTGCTTGTCGTGGATGGCCACACCCTGCGACCGGTACACCTCCTGGACCTCGTCCACCAGGTGCTCCTGCGCCTTGCGGACACCCAGGATCCGCAGAACCTCCTGCGGGTCCGGCGTACCCTGCGTCAGCTGCTGACCGACCTCGACGTGCTGGCCTTCCTCGACCAGCAGCCGGGTCCGCTTCGACACCGGGTAGGCGACCTCCTCGGAACCGTCGTCCGGGGTGAGCACCAGCTTCCGGGTCTTGTCGGTGTCCTCGATCGAGATCCGGCCGGCCGCCTCCGAGATCGGCGCCTTGCCCTTGGGCTGGCGGGCCTCGAAGAGCTCGACCACACGCGGCAGACCGTGGGTGATGTCATCACCTGCGACACCACCGGTGTGGAAGGTCCGCATCGTCAGCTGCGTACCCGGCTCACCGATGGACTGCGCCGCGATGATGCCGACGGCCTCGCCGATGTCGACCGGCTTGCCGGTCGCCAGCGAACGGCCGTAGCACTTCGCACAGGTACCTGTCTTGGCGTCACAGGTCAGCACGGAGCGGACCTTGACCTCCTCGATCCCGGCGGCCACCAGGGTGGCGATGGACACGTCGCCCAGGTCGCTGCCCGCGGTCAGCACCACGTTGCCCTTGGCGTCCGACACGTCGGTCGCCAGGGTGCGCGCATAGGCGCTGGTCTCCACGTTCTCCGCGTGCACGACCTTGCCGTCCGGACCCGGCTCGCCGATCTTCTTCGGCAGGCCGCGCTCGGTGCCGCAGTCCTCCTCGCGGATGATGACGTCCTGCGAGACGTCCACCAGACGACGGGTCAGGTACCCCGAGTCGGCGGTCCGCAGCGCGGTGTCGGCAAGACCCTTGCGAGCACCGTGGGTGGCGATGAAGTACTCGACCACCGACAGGCCCTCGCGGAAGTTGGACTTGATCGGCCGGGCGATGATCTCGCCCTTCGGGTTGGCCACCAGACCACGCATACCGGCGATCTGCCGGATCTGCATCATGTTGCCTCGCGCACCCGAGTGGACCATCATCCAGATCGGGTTGGCCTTGGCGAAGTTCTCCTCCATGGCCTTGCCGACCTCGGCGTTCGCGCCGGTCCAGATCTCGATCAGTTCCTGGCGCCGCTCGGACGAGGTGATCAGACCCCGCTCGAACTGCTTCTGGACCTTCTCGGCCTGCGACTCGTAGCGAGCCATGATCTCCGGCTTGCTCGGCGGCGTGCTGAAGTCGTCGATCGACACCGTGACACCCGAGCGGGTGGCCCAGCGGAAACCGAGGTCCTTCAGCGCGTCCAGGCAGTTCGCCACCTGGACCTTGGAGTAGCGCTCGGCCAGGTCGTTGACGATCGAGCCCAGCTGCTTCTTGCCGACCTCGGTGTCCACGAAGGTGTAGTCCGCCGGCAGCGCCTCGTTGAACAGGGCGCGACCCAGCGTCGTCTCCAGCGAGAACTCGCCCTCGGCCAGCTCCAGCGCGCCCTTCGGCGTACCGGCCTCGTTCAGGCGCAGCGTGACCTTCGCCTGCAGCGAGAGCTCGCCACGGTCGAAGGCCATCAGCGCCTCGGCCACCGAGCTGAACGCGCGACCCTCACCGAGGGCGCCTTCCTTCAGCATGGTCAGGAAGTAGATGCCGATGATCATGTCCTGGGTCGGCATCGTGACCGGACGGCCGTCAGCAGGCTTCAGGATGTTGTTCGTCGACAGCATCAGGATCCGGGCCTCGGCCTGGGCCTCGGCCGACAGCGGCAGATGCACCGCCATCTGGTCACCGTCGAAGTCCGCGTTGAACGCGGAGCAGACGAGCGGGTGGATCTGGATCGCCTTGCCCTCGATCAGCTGCGGCTCGAACGCCTGGATACCCAGCCGGTGCAGGGTAGGCGCGCGGTTCAGCAGCACGGGGTGCTCGGTGATGACCTCTTCCAGCACGTCCCAGACCTGGGCGCGCTGACGCTCGACCATCCGCTTGGCGGACTTGATGTTCTGCGCGTGGTTGAGGTCGACCAGCCGCTTCATCACGAACGGCTTGAACAGCTCCAGCGCCATCGCCTTCGGCAGACCGCACTGGTGCAGCTTCAACTGCGGGCCGACCACGATGACCGAACGGCCGGAGTAGTCGACGCGCTTGCCGAGCAAGTTCTGACGGAACCGGCCCTGCTTGCCCTTGAGCATGTCGGACAGCGACTTCAGCGGCCGGTTGCCCGGGCCGGTGACCGGACGGCCACGACGGCCGTTGTCGAACAGCGCGTCGACGGCCTCCTGCAGCATCCGCTTCTCGTTGTTGACGATGATCTCCGGCGCACCCAGGTCGAGCAGGCGCTTGAGCCGGTTGTTCCGGTTGATCACCCGGCGGTACAGGTCGTTCAGGTCGGAGGTGGCGAACCGGCCACCGTCGAGCTGGACCATCGGCCGCAGGTCCGGCGGAATCACCGGGACGCAGTCGAGCACCATGCCCATCGGGCTGTTGTTGGTGGCCAGGAACGCGGTGACGACCTTGAGCCGCTTCAGGGCGCGGGTCTTGCGCTGACCCTTGCCGGTCTTGATGGTCTCTCGCAGGCTGTCCGCCTCGGCCTTGAGGTCGAAGGTTTCCAGGCGCCGCTGGATCGCGGCGGCACCCATCGCGCCCTCGAAGTACTTGCCGAACCGCTCCTTCATGGCGCGGTACAGGATCTCGTCGCCCTCCAGGTCCTGGACCTTGAGGTTCTTGAACCGGCTCCAGACCTCGTCGAGACGGTCGATCTCGCGCTGCGCACGATCGCGCAGCTGCTTGACCTCACGCTCGGCGCCTTCCTTCACCTTGCGGCGGACGTCGGCCTTGGCGCCCTCGGCCTCGAGCTGGGCGAGGTCCTCCTCGAGCTTCTTCATCCGCGTCTCGATGTCGTTGTCGCGCCGGCCCTCGAGCTGCTTGCGCTCGACGTCGGTCCGGCCCTCCAGCGACGAGAGGTCGCGGTGCCGCGCCTCGTCGTCGACGTCGGTGATCATGTACGCCGCGAAGTAGATGACCTTCTCCAGGTCCTTCGGGGCGAGATCGAGCAGGTAGCCGAGTCGCGACGGGACACCCTTGAAGTACCAGATGTGGGTGACCGGCGCGGCCAGCTCGATGTGGCCCATCCGCTCACGGCGCACCTTGGAACGGGTGACCTCGACGCCACACCGCTCGCAGATGATGCCCTTGAAGCGAACGCGCTTGTACTTACCGCAGTAGCACTCCCAGTCCCGGGTGGGACCGAAGATCTTCTCGCAGAACAGTCCGTCACGCTCGGGCTTGAGCGTCCGGTAGTTGATCGTCTCGGGCTTCTTGACCTCGCCGTGCGACCACTGGCGGATCTCATCCGCGGTCGCCAGGCCGATCCGAAGCTCGTCGAAGAAGTTCACGTCGAGCACGATGTGTTATCTCCCGATTGCTGTTGTCATCTGGGGGGCGACCCCCAGACCCCCGCAGGGGTTGGTCTGAGTGAGTTGGTTGTTGATCTCAAGCGGCAACCCGCTCAGACCTCCTCGACGCTGTTCGGCTCACGCCGGGACAGGTCGATGCCCAGTTCCTCCGCAGCGCGGAAGACGTCCTCTTCGCTGTCGCGCATCTCGACCCGGCTTCCGTCGGACGAGAGCACCTCGACATTGAGACACAGGGACTGCATTTCCTTGACCAGAACCTTGAAGGACTCCGGGATACCCGGCTCCGGGATGTTCTCGCCCTTGACGATCGCTTCGTACACCTTGACGCGACCGACGACGTCGTCGGACTTGATGGTGAGCAACTCCTGCAGCGCGAAGGCGGCACCGTAGGCCTCGAGGGCCCACACCTCCATCTCGCCGAACCGCTGACCACCGAACTGCGCCTTACCACCCAGCGGCTGCTGCGTGATCATCGAGTACGGACCGGTCGAGCGGGCGTGGATCTTGTCGTCCACCAGGTGGTGCAGCTTCAGCATGTACATGTAGCCGACGCCGACCGGCTGCGGGAAAGGCTCACCCGAGCGGCCGTCGAACAGCCGGGCCTTGCCGGTGCTGTCGACCATCCGGTCGCCGTCGCGGTTCGGCAGCGTGGAGCCGAGCAGGCCGGTGACCTCCTCCTCCTTGGCGCCGTCGAAGACCGGGGTGGCGACGTTCGTGAACGGAGCGGCTTCGCCGGCACCGATCTTGATCAGCCGCTGGGCCCACTCCTCCTTGCTGTCCGGGTCGACCTTCCAGCCGCGGCTGGCAACCCAGCCGAGGTGGGTCTCGAGCACCTGACCGACGTTCATCCGGCCGGGCACGCCCAGCGGGTTCAGGATGATGTCGACCTGGGTGCCGTCCTCCATGAACGGCATGTCCTCGACCGGCAGGATCTTCGAGATGACGCCCTTGTTGCCGTGGCGTCCGGCGAGCTTGTCACCGACGGAGATCTTGCGCTTCTGCGCGACGTACACGCGGACCAGCTGGTTCACGCCCGGCGGCAGCTCGTCGCCGTTGTCGCGGTCGAAGACGCGGACCCCGATGACGGTTCCGTTCTCACCGTGCGGCACCTTCAGCGAGGTGTCGCGCACCTCACGGGCCTTCTCACCGAAGATCGCGCGCAGCAGCCGCTCCTCCGGGGTCAGCTCGGTCTCACCCTTGGGCGTGACCTTGCCGACCAGGATGTCACCCGTGGTGACCTCGGCGCCGATCCGGATGATGCCCCGCTCGTCCAGGTCCGCCAGCATCTCGTCGGAGACGTTGGGGATGTCGCGGGTGATCTCCTCCGGGCCCAGCTTGGTGTCGCGGGCGTCGACCTCGTGCTCCTCGATGTGGATCGAGGTCAGCAGGTCCTGCTGCACGACGCGCTGGCTGAGGATGATCGCGTCCTCGTAGTTGTGACCCTCCCACGGCATGAACGCCACGAGCAGGTTCCGGCCGAGGGCCATCTCGCCCTCGTCGGTGCACGGACCGTCGGCCAGCGGCGAGCCGATCTCGACCCGCTGCCCCGCGTCCACCAGCGGACGCTGGTTGATGCAGGTGCCCTGGTTCGAGCGGCGGAACTTCGCCAGCCGGTAGGTCTGGTAGGTGCCGTCGTCGGCGGCGACCTCGATCAGGTCGGCCGAGACCTCCTTGATCACACCAGCCTTCTCCGACACCACCACGTCACCGGCGTCGACCGCACCGCGGAACTCCATGCCGGTACCGACCAGGGGGGCGTCCGCCGTGATCAGCGGAACGGCCTGGCGCTGCATGTTGGAGCCCATCAGGGCGCGGTTGGCGTCGTCGTGCTCGAGGAACGGGATCATCGCCGTCGCGACCGACACCATCTGGCGCGGCGAGACGTCCATGTAGTCCACGTCGTCGACCAGCACGAGCTCGACCTCACCGTGGCGCCGGCGAACCAGCACCCGGTCCTCGGCGAACGAGTCGTCGTCGTTCAGCGCCGCGTTGGCCTGGGCGATGACGAACCGGTCCTCCTCGTCCGCGGTCAGGTAGTCGACCTGGTCGGTGACCCGGCCGTCGACGACCTTGCGGTACGGCGTCTCGACGAACCCGAAGGGGTTCACCCGGCCGTAGGTGGCCAGCGACCCGATCAGGCCGATGTTCGGGCCTTCCGGGGTCTCGATCGGGCACATCCGGCCGTAGTGGGACGGGTGCACGTCGCGGACCTCGAAGCCGGCCCGCTCACGCGACAGACCACCCGGGCCAAGCGCCGACAGGCGGCGCTTGTGGGTCAGACCCGCGATCGGGTTGGTCTGGTCCATGAACTGCGACAGCTGGGAGGTGCCGAAGAACTCCTTCAGCGCCGCCACCACGGGACGGATGTTGATCAGGGTCTGCGGCGTGATCGCCTCGACGTCCTGGGTCGTCATCCGCTCGCGGACCACCCGCTCCATCCGGGCCAGGCCGGTACGGAGCTGGTTCTGGATCAGCTCGCCGACCGTGCGCAGACGGCGGTTGCCGAAGTGGTCGATGTCGTCCTCTTCGACCACGATCTCGCCCTGCGGCGCGTCCAGCTCGGTCTTGCCCTCGTGCAGCGCGACCAGGTACTTGATCGTCGCGACGATGTCGTTGATCGTCAGAACCGCGGTGTCGTGAGTCTCGTCACGGCCGAGCTTCTTGTTGATCTTGTAGCGGCCGACCTTGGCCAGGTCGTAGCGCTTGCCGTTGAAGTAGTAGTTGTCCAGCAGCGCCTGGGCAGCCTCGCGCGTCGGCGGTTCGCCCGGACGGAGCTTGCGGTAGATGTCGAGCAGCGCGTCGTCCTGCCCGGAGGTGTGGTCCTTCTCCAGGGTGAGGCGGATCGACTCGTACTCGCCGAACTCCTCGAGGATCTGCGCGTCGGTCCAGCCGAGCGCCTTGAGCAGCACGGTGACGTTCTGCTTGCGCTTGCGGTCCAGCCGCACGCCCACCATGTCGCGCTTGTCGACCTCGAACTCCAGCCACGCGCCGCGCGACGGGATGATCTTGGCGGTGAAGATGTCCTTGTCCGACGTCTTGTCCGGCGTGCGCTCGAAGTACACACCGGGCGAGCGAACCAGCTGGGACACGACGACACGCTCGGTGCCGTTGATCACGAACGTGCCCTTGCGCGTCATCAACGGGAAGTCACCCATGAAGACGGTCTGGCTCTTGATCTCGCCGGTCTCGTTGTTCATGAACTCGGCGGTGACGAACAGCGGCGCCGAGTAGGTGACGTCACGCTCCTTGCACTCGTCGACCGTGTTCTTCGGGGGCTCGAACCGGTGGTCGCGGAACGACAGCGACATGGTGCCGCTGAAGTCCTCGATCGGGGAGATCTCTTCGAAGATCTCCTCCAGGCCGGACGGGGAGGACAGATCAGTCCGTCCCTCCGCCTCGGCGGCGGCCACTCGAGCCTGCCAGGTTTCGTTCCCGACCAGCCAGTCGAAACTGTCCACCTGCAGCGCAAGCAGATCCGGAACCTCGAGAGGCTCGGAAATCTTTGCGAAGGAGATGCGGCGGGAGCCGGAAACGTCGGTAATACTGTCGGACTGGGGGTTGCGCGAGGCGACCAAGGGGCGTCCTTCCACGGGCTCGCAGAAATCACTTCGGTGCTGGGAGCGCACGCCGAACCGCCCTAGTCAAGTTTTGAGCCGAACCAGGGTGGGGTTAAAGGCAGCGCAAAGCAATAGGCTACCCGATCAGGGCAAGCCTGTCCAATGGGGTCCGACACTATGCCGTCGGACCACCCACTCCGTCAAGGATCGACCCGGGTTCTCCAGCGGGTAGAGCACCCGCGAGCCGCCCGGTCCGTCCTGTCCGGAGTCACAAAGAGACTACAGTCCGGCGATCTCCTGGACCAGCCATTGATCCCCGTTTCGGACCATTGTGAATCTCGTCCGGTTCAGGTCGACCCGGGGCTTACCCTGTGTGATCGTGCTGGTGGTGGTCTGGTTCACGAAGATGATCAGCGTGACCCGGTCCGCGTCCCCGTCCCGGACGCCGACCTCCCGGACGTCGGCGCGGACGGTGGCCTTGGTCTTGGTGGCCAGTTCGCCGGCCACCTTGGCCGTGTCGTCGAACTTGGCCGCGAAGTCCGGGGTCATCGTCGCCCGGGCGGCCGCGAAGCTCTTGTCCAGCGTGCGGTAGTCGTAGCTGAGCGCGGTCTCGGCCGCCTTCCGGCCCGCCGTCGCCGCTTGGCCGCGGGCGTCCTCGGCCTCCCGGCCCTTCAGCGCCTTGATCCCGAGAATGCCGCCGAGCGCCAGGATCAGCACCACCAGAACGGCGAGGACCGCCGACAGGATCAGCGTGACCCGCCCACCCGGAGCGGGGTCCTTCCGAACGGTATCCGCGACCTCTACATCCTCGGTTTGCTCACTCTCAGTAATTTCGCGAGCCTCTGGGCTCGGCTTCGAATCCACCTCGGGAACGTCTGGTGTGGCCTGAGTCACCTCGGAGCTCTCGGTCCGGCGGTCGGTGCCGCGCCGCTGACCGGCGATCCGGCGGGCCATCAGCCGACCACCTGGAAGTCCGCGGTCAGCCAGCGGTCCTTCTCCCGGACCATGTCCAGCTTGATCCGGTAGCGCCGCTCGACGCCGTCCTTGCCGGCGGTGTTCGTCACCACGGCGTTCACGATCACCAGCACCTGGGCCGAGTCCTTGTCGTTCGAGACCACCGCGGCCTCCTTCACGTCACCCTTGGAGGTCGCCTGGTTGGTCAGCACCTCGGCCTTGACCGAGTTCGAGCCGGCCGCGAACTCCTCCTTGAACTGCCCGGTGGCGTCGTCGAGCACCCGCTTCGAGTCCGCGTCCCAGGTCTTGTAGTCGTAGGTGGTGAAGTCGAGGGCCAACTGGCGGGCCGCCTGCATCGCGGCCGCGCGGTCCTCGTCGCCGGTGGTCTGGCGGCGGATCGCGAAGATCGCCAGCATCGCGCCCACGAGCGCGATCAGCAGCAGCACGCTGAGTGCCCAGACCGCGACCAGGCGCTTACGCCCGGAGCCGTGGTCATGGTTGTCGCCGTCGCCCGTGGTCTTGCCAGGCAGAAGGGTGGAAGTAGTCACTGGCCGCTCACCGGTCCGAGAATCAGGGCTTTCCAGGAGTCCTTGCCGAGCAGTTCCTCCTGGCCGCCGGTCGAGCCGAGCACCAGCTCGGGCATGCCGTCGGTGCCTCCGGCGGCTCCCGTGGCGGGGTCGTACCCGACACCGTAGCCGATCCGGTTCGCGTCCGAGCGGGACGACGGTGTCGGCTTGTTCTGCGAGCCGCGGACGTTCACGCCGGACCCGGGCGACGCAGTACAGCCGGCCTTGGTGTTGGCGGGCTTGTTCGTGGTGTCCTGCGGGACGCGCTTGTCGGTGCCGTTGTAGCCGGCCCGGCAGGCGGGTGGGCTGAAGCCGAGCACCAGGCCGAAGTGCGCGTCGTAGTGCCCGGTCCCCGGGTCCTTCGCCGGTACTACGTAACCGCCCATCGCCACAGCCGGGTACACCACCAGCAGCTGCTCGACGGCGTCCAGGCGTACCGCGGTCATCTCGTTCACCGTGAGGAGGTTACCCAGCAGCACCGCGATGTCCGCCCGGTTCTCCTGGATCAGGGCGGTCACCTGCTGCGAGGCGGCCGAGCCGTTGTCGATCACGGAGCGCAGGTTCGCGTCCGAGCTGACCAGGGTCTCGGACAGCAGCGCGAGGTTCTTCGCCCAGGTCTTGATCGCGTCCCCGCTGGCCACCTGGGTGGCGAGCACGGTGCTGCCGTCGTTGATCAGCTTGATCGTCTGCAGGATGTTCGCGTCCGCGTCGTTGATCAGCAGCCCGGAGCTGTCGATGATCTTCTGCAGGTCGCTGCCCTTGCCGCGCAGGGCGTCGCCGAGCTCCTGGACGGTGGTCTTCAGGCTGTTCTTGTCGACCGAGTTCACCAGCTGGTCGAGATTCAGCAGCAGCTCGGTGGTGTCGATCGGGATCGCGGTGTCCTGCCGGGCGATCTTGGACCGGTCCTGCAGGTACGGGCCGTCGTCGCGGCGCGGCTGCAGGTCGACGTACTGCTCGCCGATCGCGGAGCGGTTCGCGACCACCGCGACCAGGTCGTTCGGGATCTTCACCTCCTTGTCGATGTCCAGGTCGACCTCGACGCCGTCGGAGAGCAGCTCGAGCTTGCCGACCCGGCCGACCGGCTGGCCGCGGTACGTCACCTCGGCGCCGCTGAAGATGCCGCCGGACTCGGCGAAGCTGGCGCTCACCGTGTAGTCGTCGTCGAAGAGCAACTGGTCGACCTGCGCGTACTTGCCGCCGACGTACGCGACGCCGACGACGGTGATCAGCAGGAACACCATCAGCTGGACCCGGACCGTCTTGCTGATCACTTGGCCACCCCCGGCATCAGGACCTTCGCCAGTTCGGGGTCGAACGCGGAGCGGTTCAGCTTCGCCGTACAGACCGGGAGGCCGAGCAGGGTGATGCAGGTCGTCGTGGCGCCGGTCGGCACCGGCAGCGACGGCAACCCGTTGGTCGGGAACTTCGGCGGGTTGTGCAGAGGCAGGCTGACGTTGCCGGTCGGGAGCGCGTTCGGCCCGACGTTCGGCAGCTTGAGCCCGAGGATGCCTTCCAGCGCCTTCTTGGTGTTCACGTCCAGGGTGATGTCCAGGTTGGTGAAGTCACCCTTCACGGCCTTGGCCGCGGCGTCCGGGAACGGGTAGGTGAGCAGCAGTTCCAGCGACTTCGGCAGGTTCTCCCCTGCCTCGGCCAGCTTGGTCAGCAGCGGGTAGAGGGACTGCAGGTTGGCCACCAGGTCCTGCTGCGACGCGGTGATCACCCGGGTCGCGGTGTTGCCCAGTTTCGCCAGCGCCTGCAGCGTCTTGACCAGCGCGGCCCGCTGCTTGTCCAGGGTGGCTATCGACTTCGGCAGCGAGTCGATCGCGGTCGCCAGGGTCGCCTTCTGCGCGTTCAGCTTCTTCGCCAGCGCGTCCACCGCTGTGATCGCGGTGACGATCTGCTGCTTGTTCTTGTCCAGGGTGCCGACGAAGGTGTTCAGCTGGGTCAGCACACTGCGGATGGCCGGCTCGTTCCCGGTCAGCGCCTTGTTCAGCTCCTGGGTGATGATCTGCAGCTGGGCCACACCGCCGCCGTTCAGCAGCAACGAGAGCGCCGACAGCACTTCCTCGACCTCGACGTTGCTGGTGGTCCGCGACAGCGGGATCAGCTCGCCGTTCTCCAGCTTGCCGCGCGGCTTCTCGTCGCCAGTCGGCGGTGCCAGCGAGACGAACTTCTCGCCGAGCAGGCTGGTCTGGCGGATCGTCGCGCGGGAGTTGTCCGGCAGGTCGACGCTCTTCGGCAGCTTCAGCTTCACCTTGGCGACGTAGCCCTCGAGCCAGACCTTCTGGACCGTGCCGACGGTGACGTCGTCCACCTTCACCGACGACTTCGGGACCAGGTCCAGCACGTCGGAGAACTCGACGGTGATCGAGTACGACGGGCCCTTGATCTTGGCGCCACCCGGCAACGGCAGCGAGTACACGCTGAAGTCGCACCCGGTCAGCACCGTGGCCATCGCGACCACGCCGGCCACTACCGCGGTACGGCGCCTCATCGGGCACCTCCGGGGACCAGGCCGCCGAGGGTCTCGTCGACGTTGTCCGGGCTCGGCATCTTCGGCTCCGGGGCGGGAGCCCACGGAGTACCGGCCGGGCCGCCGGAGCCGGTGACGCTGCTGAGGAGCGGGAGCTTCGGCAGGGCAGCGAGGACCGGCTTGAGCGCGGAACAGGCAGACAGCGGCTGGTTCGCCTGCAGCAGCAGCGAGCAGATGAAGGTCGCCGGGTCGTCCAGCTGGGCCAGGTTGATCCGCTGGTCCAGCGTGCCGAACTGCGGGTTGTAGACGCGGGCCAGGTTCCCCAGGCCGAGTGGCGCGGTGTCGATGATCTCCGCCAGCGCGGCCTTCTCCTTGACCAGGATCTGGGAGACGTCGGTGGCGCCGGAAATGGTCGTCTTCAGCAGCCCGCGGTTGTCCTTCACGAACGCGGCCACCTCGCCGAGCGCCGTCGCCAGCGTGGACAGCGCCGCGGCGAGGTCCTTGCGCTCACCTGCCAGCGTGGTCGAGGTGGCGGCGAAGTTGGTGTTGAACTGCTTCACCAGAGAGTCGTTCGCGGCCAGCGCGGACACGAACGTCTGCAGCTGCCGGATCGTGGCGAACAGGTTCTTGGAGTTGCCCTCCAGTGTCTGGGTCAGCGTCGACACGTCGGTGATGGTCTGGTTCAGCTTCTTGCCCTGGCCGTTCAGGTTCGCCGCGGAGACGTCCAGCAGCCGCGACAGGGCGCCCTGATCGTTCGCCCCCTTCGGGCCGAGCGCGACAGACAGGTCGTTCAGGCTCTGGTAGATCTGGTCGAGCTCCAGCGGTACGGCGGTCCGGTCCAGCGGGATCTCCGCGCCGTCGGCCATCACGTCGCCCTTGGAGTAGGCCGGGGTGAGCTGGATGTAGCGGTCGGCAACGATCGACGGCGAGGCGATCACCGCCTTCGCGTTGGCCGGCACCTTGTGCTTGGCCTCCCACCAGAACTTCACCCGGACGGCGCGACCAGCCGGGGTGACGCTCTCGATCTCGCCGACCTTGATCCCGAGGATCCGGACGTCCGAGCCGGGGTAGACGCTCACCGCGCGCGGGAAGTACGCCGTCGCGGAGACGCGTTCGGGGTGCGGCCAGAGCGAGATCGCGCTGACGGCGAGCACCACCAGGACGACACCGATCGCGACCAACCGGGAGAACGAAGCCATCTTGATACCCTCCCCACCCCACCGCCCCGGTCGCCTCATCGGCCACCCCCGAGGACCGGCGGCAACCCGGGCGGGAAGCCGGCGGGCAATGGGATCTCCGGGACCGGGACCAGGTTCTGCACGTAGGTGTCGAACCACGGGCCGGTGCCGAGGGTGTTGGTGAAGACCCGGGCGTACGGCGCGAGGCCGCGGATGCTGGCGTCGAGGGCGTTCTGGTTCTTCAGCAGGGTGGCCAGGACGGCGTTCACCTTCTGCAGCGTGGGCGCCAGGTCCTTGCGGTTCTCCCGGACCAGCGCGGTGATCTGCGCGGACAGCTTCTGCGTCGATACCAGCAGCTGGTGGATCAGCGCCCGCCGCGCCTGCACCGCCTGGAACACGGTGTTGCCGTCCTTCATCAGCTTGACCAGCTCCTGGTTCCGGTCGGCCAGGATCCTGGTGACCACGTCCGAGTGCCTCAGGAGCTTCTTCAGCTCGTCGTCGCGCTTGGCCACGTTCCGGGACAGCCGGGACAGCCCGGTGAGCGAGGCCTGCACCTCTTCGGGGGTGTTCTTGAAGGTCGCCGACAACGTGTGCAGGGCCTTCGCCAGCTGGACGGTGTCGATCCGCTCGGTGGTGTCGGCCAGATCGGTGAACGCGTCGACCACGTCGTACGCCGAGACGGTCCGGTCCAGCGGGATCTCCGAGCCTTCCTTGAGCTCGCCGTCACCGGCCGGGTTCAGCTTCAGGTACTTCTGCCCGAGCAGCGTCTTGATCTTCATCTCGGCGCCGGTCTTGTCGCCCAGCTTCACCCCGCGGTCGACCACGAAGTCGACCCGGACGTGCGTGCCTTCGAGATCGACCTTGCGAACCTGACCGACGCGGACCCCGGCGACCCGGATCTCGTCGTTCGGCTTCAGCCCGCCGGCCTCGGAGAACTGCGCGGAGTACTTCGTGCCGCCGCCGATCAGCGGCAGGTCCTGCGCCTTGAACGCGGCCAGCATGATCAGCCCGATCACGGTCAGCCCGACCACCCCGATGGTGACCTGGTTCTGCTCACGGAACGGGGTCACTTCTCGCACCTCGCCGAGTTGTTGTCGTAGCTCACTGGGAGTCGGGTGCCGATCGGCAGGGTGACGTTGCCGTCGAAGCCACACAGGTAGAAGTTGAACCAGGAGCCGTACGTCGCGGTCCGGGTCATCGTCTCGAGCTTGCCGGGCATGTTCTGCAGCGTCTTGACCCAGATCCCCTGGGTGTCGTCGAGCGTGGTGGAGACCTGGCGCAGCCGGTCCAGGTCCGCCTTCAGCGGCACCCGGGTCTGCTGCAGCAGGCCGGCCGTCTTGGCATTCAGCGAGTTGATCGAGCCGAGCGAGCCGAAGATCGGGTTGATGTCCTGGCTCAGCCCGGTGATGAACTTCTGCAGGTTCACCAGCAGCGCGGAGAAGTCCTGCTGCCGCTGCGAGACGATCTGCAGCGTCGAGGTCAGGTTGGTGATCAGGTCGCCGATCACCTGGTCCGCGTCGGCCAGCGTGGTGGTCAACGACGCGGTCCGCGCCAGCAGGCTCTCGATCGTGCCTCCCTCACCCTGCAGCACCTTGATCACCTCGAACGCGAACTGGTTCACGTCCTTCGGGGTCAGCGCGGTGAACAGCGGCTTGAACCCGTTGAAGAGCACCGACAGGTCCAGCGCAGGCGCAGTACGGTCCTTGTCGATCAGTCCGTTCGCCTTCATCCGGGTGCCGCCGCCGACCCCCTCGGTGAGCGCGATGTAGCGGTTGCCGACGAGGTTCCGGTAGCGCATCGTCGCGTGGGTCGAGGTGTCGACGACCTGGTCGGAGTCGACGCTGAAGGTGACCATCGCCAACGCCTCAGAATTCGGCGCTGTCTGGTAGATGGCGATCTTGTCGACCTGGCCGACACGAACACCGGCGATCCGGATGTCGTCGCCCTTGTTCAGCCCGACCACGTCGGTGAACACGGCCCGGTACTTCGTGGTCGCGTTGAAGCTGATGTTGCCGATGGTGACGGCCAGCAGCGCGGTCGCGATGGTGGTGACCACCACGAAGATCGCCAGTCGCACAGTGTCGATCGAGGTCTTCTTGTCCAGCAGTTTCACTTCAAGTTCACCTGACCTCCGCGGACCAGCGGGCCGATGATCAATGTGGTCAGGTCCGGTACGTCGGTTGCCGGGATGCCCATCGCGGGACCGGCGAAGGAGTCGATCACCTTCTGCTCCGCGGGCGTGCCCGCACCGCCGGTGTCCAGCGCGAACCCTGGCATCGCCCGGTTCAGCTGCAGGTTCAGCGGGAAGCGGCTCTCCTTGTTGTGGTCGCCGATCACGCCGTCGTCACCGGTGAGGTACGGCGCGGGGTTCTGCTGCGTGTAGGGACCCGGCTTCGCGCCCGGGTGGCTGTAGCTCTTGCCGACGCAGGTGGGCCCGCGCTTGTCCTTGTACGCCGGCAGCTCGTTCGGCTGGTACGGCGTGGGCTGGTTCGTGATCAGCTCGAGGTTGATGTGCAGGGCGCCGTCGCGGAAGGTGTCGTTCAGGATCGGCGCGGTGTCCGTCATCACCTTGAGGAAGCAGGGGAACTCCGGGGAGTACCGCTCCAGCAGGTCCAGGATCGGCCGGCTCACCTCGCCGAGCCGGATCACCCGGTCCTCGTTCTGCTTCAGGAAGGTGTCACCGGTGGTCGACAGCGTCTGCACGTCGGTGAAGAACTTCTGCAGCTGCTGCTCCTTCTCCACCACGGTGTTGCCGGTGATGGTCAGGTTGCGCAGGGCGCGGACCAGGTCGGGCGTCACGTCGCCGTAGAGCTGGGAGACCTGGGTCAGCTTGGTCAGCGCGGCGATCAGGTTCGGCACGCTGGGGTTCAGCTTCTTCAGGTAGCCGTCCAGCTGGGTGAGGGTCTCGGCGATCTCGGAGCCGCGTCCCTCCAGCGCCGTGGCCAGCGTGTTCAGGGTGGCGTTCAGGTCCGCCGGGTCGACCGCCTGCAGCAGCGGGAGCGCGTCGTTCAGCACCTTCTCGATCTCGATGCCGACCGCCGTCTTGTCCCGCGGGATCACGTCGCCGGCCCGGATCGACCGGCCTTCCCCGCCCTGCGGCGGGACGAGGGCGACGTACTTCTCGCCGAACAGCGTCTTCGGCAGGATCCGCGCGCTGACCTGGCTGGAGATCTCCTTGACCTGGTCCGGCTTCAGCGCCAGTTCCACGGTGGCGGTGTCGCCGTCGGTGGCGACGCTGCGCACCTCGCCGACGATGATGCCGCGCAGCTTCACGTCCGCGTGCCGGTTCAGCTGGAGGCCGATGTGGCTGGTCCGCAGCTTCACGTCGACCGTGTCGGTGAAGACCTTCGCGTAGAAGGCGTAGGTGAGCCAGAGCAGGAAGCAGAGCAACCCGATGAAGGCCGTGCCGAGTACTCGTCTGGTCATCGCGCTACCCCGCCAGCCTGACCGTGGTCGTGGTACCCCAGATGGCCATCGAGAGCAGCAGGTCGACGACGTTGATGACGACGATGGAGGTCCGTACTGCGCGGCCGACGGCGACGCCGACTCCGGCGGGACCACCGGTCGCGTGGTAGCCGTGGTAGCAGTGCACCAGGATCACCAGGACCGCGAAGACGAGCACCTTGCCGAACGACCAGAGCACATCCCCTGGTGGTAGGAACAAGTGGAAGTAATGGTCGTAGGTGCCTGTGCTCTGCCCGTAGAACGTGGTCACCGTCAGCCGGGTGGCGAAGTACGAGGCGAGCAGGCCGACGACGTACAGCGGGATGACGGCGATCAGGCCCGCGATGATCCGGGTGGTGACCAGGAACGGCAGCGACGGGATCGCCATCACCTCGAGCGCGTCGATCTCCTCGCTGATCCGCATCGCGCCGAGCTGGGCGGTGAACCCGCAGCCGACGGTGGCGGCCAGCGCGATGCCGGCGATCAGCGGGCCGATCTCGCGGGTGTTGATGTAGGCGCTGACGAAGCCGGCGAAGGCGGAGGTGCCGATCTGGTTGAGCGCCGAGTACCCCTGGAGGCCGACCTCGGTGCCGGTGAAGAAGGCCAGGAAGGTGATCACGCCGACGGTGCCGCCGATCACCGCGAGGGCGCCGGTGCCGAGCGTCACCTCGGCCAGCAGCCGAAGGATCTCCTTGCGGTAGCGGGTGATCGACTTGCCGGACCAGGCCAGCGCCTTGATATAGAAGGCGAGCTGCTCACCGAGCCGGTCGAGCGAGTTCAGCGGCTTCTTCACCAGGGTGTCGACGAGGGCTGACATGCTCAGGCCCCCTTCGGTGGGACGAGCTGGAAGTAGATCGCCGTCATGGAGAAGTTCGCGACGAACAGCAGCATGAAGGTGATCACGACGGACTGGTTCACCGCGTCGCCCACGCCCTTCGGACCGCCGCCGGCGTTGACGCCCTTGTAGGACGCGACCACCGCGGCGATGAAACCGAACACCAGCGCCTTCGCCTGGCCCTGCCACAGGTCCGGCAGGTGGGCGAGCGCGGTGAAGGAGGCTATATAACTACCGGGCGTGCCGTCCTGCAGGACCACGTTGAAGACGTAGCCGCCCATCACGCCGACCACGCTGACGAAACCGTTCAGGAAGAAGGCGACCAGCATGGTGGCCAGCACCCGCGGTACGACCAGGCGCTGGATCGGGTCGATGCCGAGCACCATCATCGCGTCGAGCTCCTCGCGGATCTTGCGGGCGCCGAGATCCGCGCAGATCGCGGACCCGCCGGCGCCGGCGATCAGCAGCGCGGTCGCGATCGGGGACGCCTCCCGGACCACGGCCAGCACGGCGGCCGACCCGGTGAAGGCCTGGGCGCCGAACTGCCTGATCAGCCCGCCGACCTGCAGCGCGATCACCGCGCCGAACGGGATCGCGACCAGGGCGGTCGGGATGATCGTCACGCTGGCGACGAACCACGCCTGCTGCAGGAACTCGCGCAGCTGGAACGGCCGCCGGACGGAGGCCCGGGCGGTGTCGAGGGCGAAAGCGAAGAGAGATCCTGCGTGCTTCAGCGGGGCGGTCGCAGAAACGGTCACGTAGCCCCCACCACATCGGAGGCGAAGCTGCCCGGCGGAGGTGTCACGCCGTTCTCGGCACACCACTCCCCCGGCGGTCGCTGGGTCGGCCGGATCACCCCGCTGCTCGGCAACTGCTGCACCGGGATCGGCGGCAGCGGCGGCAGTTCCTGGTCGGCCTCACGGGCCAGTTCGTCGGCGTCCTTCTCCTCGGACATGCCGATCGGGCCGACCCGCTGCGCGTTCAGGAACTGGCGGACCACCGGCTCCTCGCTGGACAGCAGCATCTCGCGCGGGCCGAACATCGCCAGGTGCCGGTGGTACAGCAGGCCGATGTTGTCCGGCACCGTGCGGGCGGTGTTGATGTCGTGGGTGACGATCAGGCAGGTCGCCTCGGTCATCTCGTTCAGGTCGATGATCAGCTGGTTCAGGAACGCGGTCCGGACCGGGTCGAGACCCGAGTCGGGCTCGTCGAAGAGCAGGATCTCCGGCTCCAGCACCAGCGCGCGGGCCAGGCCGGCCCGCTTGCGCATCCCGCCGGAGATCTCGCCGGGCAGCTTCTTCTCCGCGCCGACCAGACCGACCATCTCCATCTTCTCCATCACGATGGAGCGGATCTCGGACTCGGACTTGCGGGTGTGCTCGCGCAGCGGGAAGGCGACGTTGTCGTAGAGGTTCATCGAGCCGAACATCGCGCCGTCCTGGAACAGCACGCCGAACAGCTTGCGCACCTCGTAGAGCTTGCGTTCCGAACAGGTGGCGATGTCGACACCCTCGATGTGCACGTGGCCCTTGTCGGGCTTGAGCAGGCCGATCAACGTCTTCAGGAATACGGACTTCCCGGTGCCGGAAGGGCCCAGCATCACGCAGATCTCACCGGCGGGCAGCGTCAGGGACACGTCGCCCCAGATCAGCTGACTTCCGAAGGACTTGGTCAGTCCCTCGACGCGGACTTCTACGCCCACCGGTCCTCCTCACGGGTTCGTTGTGCAGCCCCGACCGACGTGCTTTCGCCGGTTCAACGAGGGCGCGGTTGCCTAGGTTACGCACGAGTCACTTATTTGTGTAACCCCTGTGCGTCAAGTGTCGATGACCAATGAGTCACGCTCCGGTCACGCACCGCGGCTGCCCAAATCCTGGTACGCCGGTCCTCCGCGGCCGCGATGGACCTGCCGGACCGGCTGCGTACTGGTATTGCTTGACTCTGTTGAGTGAACGATCTCAAGCCCTTGCCGAAAGCCCATCTCCACCTGCATGTGGACGGCGCGATGCGCCCTTCCACCCTGGCCGAACTGGCCGCCCGGTACGGCGTCCAGGCGCCGCTGCCGACCAGTTTCGGATCGTTCGACGCGTTCATGGCGACCATCACCGCGGCGGCCGGCTGCCTGCGGACCGAGGCGGACGTCCGGCGGTTGATCACCGAGATCGTCGAGGATGCCGCGGACCAGGGCGTTCGGTGGATCGAGCCGTCGATGTGGCCGGGTCTGCTCGGTGGGCGGCTCGGTTCGGACGCGGCCGGGTTGGACGTGGTCCTCGATGCCGGCCTGGCCGCGGGAACCGCCACCGGCGTCGGATTCGGGCTCGTGGTGGCTGCCAACCGCGGGCTCGGGGCTGACGCCGCCGAGGAGGTCGCGCGGTTGGCTGTCAGTCGGGTCGGCCGCGGTGTCGTCGGGTTCGGGATCGACGATGACGAGGCTGCCGCCGGGCCCGAGGTGTTTGTCGAGGCTGCGGCGATCGCCCGCGCCGGCGGCCTGCCGGTGGTGCCGCACGCAGGCGAACTCGGTACTGCGAACGCACTCCTTCGTCAGCTCGGCCGCACCCGGTCCGGTGATCGAGCGAGCACTGAGCGACATCGACGCCTGGCTGGGCTGACGCGGCAGTCGCTCAGCGCTGTCCGTGAGGCTTGCCGGGAGTTAGCGTCGGCGGCAGGACCCTCAGGGAGGGAGAGGACAGATGAGCATCGAACGCCGGACGTTCCTCAGGGGAAGCGTGGCGGTCGCGGGCGGCATCGTCGCCGGTGGGCCGTTCCAGGGATTCGTCGCCCAGCAGGCGGTCGCGGATCCGAAGGGCAATGCGCCGTTCCGGGCGCTGCGGGCCATCCCGGACCAGCGTGACGGCAAGGTGCGGCTGCACCTGCCGGAGGGGTTCTCCTACCGGTCGTTCCACGACACGGAGTTCCCGGTGGTACTGACCGACGGCACCCGGCTGCCCGGGCGGCACGACGGTATGGGCGCGTTCCAGTCGGCCCAAGGCAACGTGCTGCTGGTCCGCAACCACGAGGTGAACAACCCGGGCGCCCCGTTCGGCCCGGGGACGCCGTACGACACTCAGGCGCAGAGCGGTACGACGACCGTCGAGGTGACACGGTTCGGCGAGGTGGTCGACGCCTACACCAGCCTGAACGGCACGATGATGAACTGCAGCGGCGGCATCATGCCGTGGGGCAGTTGGGTCACCTGTGAGGAGACGGTGAACGGTCCCGACGTCGGACCGGACTTCACCGGGGCGTCGAACGTGCCGCTGACCAAGCCGCACGGGTTCGTCTTCGAGGTCCCGGCCGGCGGCCAGTCGGACCGGCAGCCGATCACCCAGGCGGGCCGGTTCGCCCACGAGGCCGTCGCCTTCGACCCCGAGGCGGGCATCCTCTACCTGACCGAGGACAACTTCGCCTTCCCGTCCGGGTTCTACCGCTATCTCCCGCCCCGGAATCCGATGATGGCCGGCCGGCTCGAGGACGGCGGCCGACTGCAGATGCTCGCCGTCCGCGGCCACCCGAACCTGAACCTGGCCGCGGAACAGCCGATGCGGGCGACGTACGACGTGACGTGGGTCGACATCGACGACCCGGCGCCGCGGTTCCCGTATACGCCGGGCCAGACCGCGCCGACGACCAACGACCAGGCTCTCGTGTACGTCGGTGATCAGGGCCGCGCGCAGGGTGCGGCGTACTTCTCGCGGTTGGAGGGTCAGGTCTACGACCGCAATGTCGTGTACTTCTGCTCGACCCAGGGCGGTGGCGCCGCGGAGACCGGACCGGACCCGGTCGGCGGTTACGGCAACGGCTTCGGTCAGATCTGGGCGTACCACACCCGAGCGAGGAAGCTGCAGCTGATCTACCAGTCGCCGAACCGGTCGACGCTGGACTTCCCGGACAACGTGACGACCAGCAATCGAGGCACGCTGGTGCTCTGTGAGGACAACACCGAGGACAACTACCTACGCGGTCTGTCCCGCGGTGGCCAACTCTGGGACATCGCCCTGAACCGGCTCACCAGCAGCACCGGCGCGGACCGGTCCGGCGACGAGTTCGCCGGCTCGACGTTCAGCCCGGACGGGCACACCCTGTTCGTCAACATCCAGGCCAGCCGCGGCCTGAGCTTCGCCATCTGGGGCCCCTGGCAACGAATCGGGGTCTGACCCGGCCATGACTGGTCGGCGGTTGGTCGGTGGAGCGGGTCATGCGAGCTGTGAGTGATCTCAGTGAGCTGGGCCCGCTCGCCATCATCGCGGTCGGTGTGCTCGTGGTGCTGCTTGTACTGCGCCGGTGGGCGGATGCGGCGTTCTTCGTGGCGGGCGTCGGTGTCGTGTGGATGGTGAACCCGCTCTTGAAGGAGCTGGCCGGCCGGCCGCGGCCTGACCACCTGCCGCTGGCGGAGTCGGTCTCGGAGTACAGCTTCCCGAGTGGCCACGCGGCGAACACCGCTGCCCTGGTCGGCAGCCTGGTGATGATCCTGCGGAGCCGGCGGGCGCGAGCGGTCGGCGCGGTCGTCGGTGCCGCGGCGCTGCTGCTCGTCGGGTACTCCCAGCTGGAGCTCGGGCGGCACTACCCGTCCGACCTGCTGGCCGGCTGGCTCTGGGCCGGCGTCTGGATCGGCCTCGTCGCCTGGATCCGATCCCGATGGCGAGCGCGCCTCCCCGGATCTCGACGCGAGGTCGGCCGGACGTGACGAAGGGCGGTCCCTGGTGGGACCGCCCTTCGCGGGTACTACTGGGTGTGCGGCTGGGCCGCACGGGTCACTTCAGGGTGACGGTGGCGCCGGCGCCCTCGAGGGCCTCCTTGGCCTTCTCCGCGGCAGCCTTGTCGACCTTCTCCAGGATGGCCTTCGGCGCACTCTCGACGAGGTCCTTGGCCTCCTTCAGGCCGAGGCTGGTGAGGCCGCGCACCTCCTTGATGACCTGGATCTTCTTGTCGCCGGCCGCCTCGAGGACGACGTCGAACTCGTCCTGCTCGACGGTCTCCTCGGCGGCGCCGCCACCGGCGGCCGGGGCCGCGGCGACTGCGACGGGAGCGGCGGCGGTCACGCCGAACTCCTCCTCGAAGGCCTTCACGAACTCAGAGAGCTCGAGCAGGGTGAGGTCCTTGAACTGGCCGAGCAGCTCTTCGGTGCTGAGCTTCGCCATTTTGGCGGTCCTTCCGATAAGTGTGTTGCTAGGTGATTACTGACTGGGGTCCTGCGTGATTCGATCGGGTCAGCTGTCGGCTGACGCGGTCTCCTCGGTGCTCGCCTCGGCAGGTGCGTCGGCCGGTGCGTCCTGCACGGCCTCCGCAGCCGGAGCCTCGTCCGCCACGGGGGCGTCGCCGGCCGGCAGCTTGTCCTGCAGCGCCGCGAACAGGCGCGCGGCCTGCGACAGCGGAGCAGCGAACAACGACACCGCTTGCTGCGGGGCCGCCTTCATCGCCCCTGCGAGCTTCGAGAGGAGAACCTCACGCGACTCCAGGTCAGCGAGCTTGTTGATCTCGTCGGAGCTGAGTGCCTTGCCGTCCAGCACACCGCCCTTGATGACGAGAAGGGGATTGGCCTTGGCGAAGTCACGCAGCCCCTTGGCCGCGACCACCGGGTCGCCCTTGATGAAGGCGATGGCCGACGGACCCTGCAGCAGCGAGTCGAACGACTCCACTCCCGCGTCCTTGGCCGCGATCTGGGTCAGCGTGTTCTTCACCACGGCGTAGTTCACGTCGTCACCGAGCGTAGTGCGCAACTGCCGCAACTGCGCCACAGTGAGTCCGCGGTACTCGGTCAGCACGGCGCCGTTAGAGCTCTTGAAGTTCTCCGTGAGCTCTGCGACGGCGGCTGCCTTGTCCGGCCTCGCCATGGGTCTCCTTCCGCCCTGCAATCACAGGGTTGGGCTTCGTTGCCGCACCGGCCAGGACCCGCAGAAATCGAAAACGCCCCTGCGCAGGCGCAAGGGCGTGAAGAAACTACTCTCACTTACTTGTCACCTGCGCGGGCCGCCCACGAGCTTGTGGGACCTTCAGTTGCTCCGGGAGCAACGACCAGCGGTCTTCGGCAGCCTCAAGAGTAACCGGCCGTGACGCCGCCACCAAATCGGTTACCGGGGTCAGCTACTGCAGAGCCTGGGGAAGGCTCGGAGCCTGGGGACGCGGTGGGATCCAGCGGCTCATGGCGAAGGCCGCGGCCCAACCCGTGAGCCCCATGAACAGTACAGCCGGGGCCAGACTGGACAGAGCCGTCACCGCCGCGATGAGGAACGGGCCGGCGCCGTTGCCGGTGTCGGCGAAGAGGCGGAAGGCGCCGAGGAACTGCGCCCTGCCGACCGGCGGGGACGCGTCCGCGCCGAGCGTCATGATCACCCCGGCCCCGAGCCCGTTGCCGATTCCCATCAGCAGCGCGACCGCGGTCAGCGCCGCACCCGAGTGCGTCAACGGCAACAACAGGTGCGCGAGACCGAGCACGAGCATGGACGGTACGGCGACCCACTTGCGGCCGAACCGGTCCATCACGGACCCCGCCGGATAGAAGAGAAGCATGTCGACCGCGCCGGAGATCCCGAAGATCAGACTCGTCGTCTGCGGATCCAGCCCGATGTGCTCGGCCCAGAGCGGGATCACCACCTGCCGGGACGCGCGGACGGCGCCGACGAGGAGCGCGCCGATTCCCAGCGTCCGCAGTACAGGGAGGTGTTCGTGGATGACGGCGCGGGTGGACTGCAGGACCACCGGGCGGCCGGCGCGACTCCGGCGTACGGACTCGATGTCGGGGAGGCTGAGCAGCACTACGCAGGCGAGGGCCGCGGCGACGAGGTGGACCCAGTAGGCGCCGTCGGTGCCGAGGAACTTCATCGCGAAGGCACCCAGGAACGGCCCGATGAACGACCCGATCCGCTGGACGCCACCAAGCGTGGACAGCGCCCGCGCCCGCATCTCCAGGGGTACGGCCTCGCTGAGGTACGCCTGCCGGGCGAGACCCCAGACGGCGCCGGCCAACCCCGTCGCGCCGATCGCGACGGCGAGACCCCAGACGGTCGGGACGACCAGGCAGGCGACCAGTGCGACGGAGACGAGGCCGGTGGCGAGCAGCATCGCGCGGCGCTCGCCGATCCTCGTGGTGAGCGCACCGGCGGGGATGTCTCCGATCACCTGGCCGACGCCGGCCGCCGCGACGACCAGACTGGCACCCGCGAACGAGGCGCCCAGGTCGCGGGCGGACAGAGCGACAACGGGAGCGATCGCCCCCTGGCCGATGCCGTACAGCAGCGCCGGCAGATAGACCGAGGGGGCGATCTTCCAGAGACTGACGGGGTCTGCCATCCGGTCTATCGTCCCATCCTCAATTAAGTAATGAGATGGCAGTCCCGCGGGTCGGATGGGTCAGGACAGAACTGCGAGGGCGTCGATCTCGACCAGCATGGGCTCGAGCGGGAGGCCGGTGAAGACGGTGGTCCGCGACGGCAGCACGCCGCTCGGAGTCCGGGTGCCGACGAACTCGGCGTACGCGTCGTTCATCGGGACGAAGTGGTCGCGGGTGGTTAGGTAGACGCGCAGCATCACGACGTCGTCGAAGGTGGCGCCACCGGCCTTCAGGATCGCCTCGATGTTCTGCAGGACCCGGGTGGTCTGCGCCTTCACGTCACCCTCGAAGACGAACTGGCCGCTCTCCGGGTCGACGGAGCCCTGGCCGGACACCTGCAGGATGTTGCCCTTGCGGACTCCCTGGGAGAACACCGGCATCGGTGCGGGGGCGTCGGGGGTGGAGATGACGGTCTTGTCGGTCATAGGAGGTTCCTCTCGATCAGTTGGTGTAGTCGGCGCCGATGGCCGCCGCGGTGGCGAGCAGGTCGGGCAGCAGCTCGAGCACCTGCTCATAGTTGAGCAGGACGTCGGGGACCGAGACGGACACGGCTCCCACCACCCGGCCCGAGCGGTCGGCGATCGGCGCTCCGATGCAGTTGATGAAGGACTCGTGCTCGGCCCGGTCGTGGGCCCAGCCCTGCGCCCGGACCCGGTCCAGCTCGTCGCGCAGTTCGTCCGGGCCGGAGATCGTGTTCGGCGTGTACAGGTGATAGTCGATGCTGGCCAGCAGAGCCTCGCGCTGCCGCTTCGGCTGTGCGGCCAGCAGGACCTTGCCGACCGCGGTGCAGTGCAGCGCCGCCGGGACGCCGATCTGCGAGTACATCCGGACCGACTGGACGCTGTCGAGCTTGTCGATGTAGGTGACCTGCCCGTTCTCGTACGCCGCCAGGTGCACGGTCTGCCCGGTCTTCTGATTGAGCTGCCGCAGGTGCGGCGCGGCAACAGCCCGTACTACGTGTTGCTCGCGGGCCGCATCCGCCAAGGAGAACAGCCGCGAGCCCAAGCGGTACCGGTGCGACTCGTCGCGGCGGACGAAGCGCTCGGCCTCCATCGTGCGCAGCAGGCGCAGCACTGTCGTCTTGTGCACGTCCAACTCCGTCGCGAGCTGGTCGAGCGAGCGGTCGCCCTCTCCCAGACTCGCCAGGATCTGCAGGGCTCTGGCCAGGCTCTGACTCACACCGAGCCTCCCACCAGGGCTGCAGATTTGATACCGGCAGAACCGACCTGTGTCCCGGCCCAGTCCTCGTCCGAGCAGGCGAGCAACGCCTGCCGGACAGCGGGCGGAGGCGGAGCCGCGTGGTCCTGACGCACGGCCAGCACCGCAGCGGCGCTCAGGTGCCCCAGCCGCAGCCGCTGCTCCATCGGCATGCCCTGCAAGGTCCCGGCTAGGAACCCGGCGGCGAAAGCGTCCCCGGCCCCCACTGGCTCCACCACGTCGACAGTGAGCGCAGGAACCTCCGTACGACGACCGTCCGGCCCCAACGCGAGCGCGACGTGCGCGTCCGACTTCACCACGATCGTCGATCGAGGCCCGAGCAGTTCGCGCAGCTTGCCGGGATCACTGGTCCCGGCGAACAGCATCGCCTCGTCCGCCCCGATCAGTACGACGTCGGCCGCGCGCAGCAGTCGCCACAGTGGAGCCGGATCGTTGCCGCGCCACAACGCGGGACGCCAGTTGAGGTCGACGCTCAGGGTGAAGCCCAGGGTCTCCTTCAACGCAGCCAGGCGATCGAGCATCCCGGCGGAGGTGGTCGAGATGGCCGCGGTGATCCCGGTGGTGTGCACGAGTTCGGCGCCGACCAAGCGGCTCCGCACGGCCGGCCGATCGAGGAAGTCCGCATCCATCGCCGACGCTGCGGAGCCGGAGCGGTAGTAGTGCATCCGGGTGCGCCCGCCGACGCTGTCCTTCACGTACAGCCCGGTCGGCCGGACCGGATCCTCCTCGACGGCGCCGACCTCCACACCGCGGACCTGCAGGTCGCGCACTACGTGGCGGCCGAAGCCGTCGGCTCCGACGCGCGAGATCCAGCCGGTCGGGATGTCCAGCGCAGCCAGCCCGCCCGCGACGTTGCACTCGGCGCCACCCACGGAGCGCCGGAACGTCTCGGCATCCTCCAGCGGGGCACCGGTCTCGGCGGCGAGCATGATCATCGCCTCGCCGAGGCAGACCGCACGCGGCGCCAGGTCGACCATCAGGTGTCCTTTCACCGCTGCGTTGACGGAGTTCTGGCGTGATGCTACAACCGGCACGTCAGAATGCGCAACGACTGTTGCGTCATATGCAATCGGAGTAGCTTGGGCCCAGACTTAGCCCCGCCAAACCGATCATCGATCAGCAGAGGACGTCATGTCAGCTTCGTACGATGCCGCCGCCGTCGCCGCTCTGGCGGACCAGCCGATCAGCTGGCAGGACAAGGCGTTGCCACCGTCCTTCTGGGGCCGGACCGTCGCCGAGGTGCTGGCCGGCAAGCCACGCCTGTCCAATCTGCCGACTCCGCTGCTCACGTTGTCCGCGCCCGGCCTTCAGCACAACGTCGCCACCCTCGCCCGCTGGTGCGCCGAGCACGGCGTCGACCTCGCGCCGCACGGCAAGACCACGATGGCCCCGGCGCTCTGGGCGGCTCAGCTCGAGGCCGGCTCCTGGGCGATCACGCTGGCGAACGCCTTCCAGCTCGGGGTCGCCCGGACCTACGGAGTGAGCCGGGTGATGATCGCCAACTCGGTGATCTCCCCGCTGCAGTTGCGGTGGATCGCGGACGAGCTCGCGGCCGACCCGGACTTCGAGGTGATGGTCTGGGCCGACTCGGTCCGCACGGTCGAACTGCTGGACGCCGCTCGCGCTGCCCACATCGGTCCCGACGCCCGGCGGCTCGACGTACTGGTCGAGGTCGGTGGGGCCGGCGGCCGGACCGGTGTGCGCGATGTCGCGACCGGAGTCGCGGTGGGCAACGCGATCGCCGACTCGCGGACCCTGCGCCTGGCCGGGGTGGCCGGCTACGAAGGAGCGATCGCGCGCGGGGCTGACGAGGCCGGGCTCGAACACGTCCGCTCGTACCTCCGCGACCTCGCCGCGGTCCACACCAGCCTGCAGGAGCAGGACCGGTACGACGCTGACGTCGTACCGGTGGTCAGCGCCGGCGGCAGCGCGTACTTCGAGCAGGTGGCCGAGGTGCTCGCACCGCTCGGCAAGAACGGGGCGCGGGTGGTGCTGCGGTCCGGCGCTTACATCGCGCACGACGACGGGTACTACCGGAAGGTGTCGCCGCTCGGGTCGGCACCGCGTACCGACGGCGAACGGCTGATCCCGGCCATGCACGGCTGGATACGGGTCACCTCGCAACCCGAACCAGGGCTGGCGATCTTCGACGCCGGCAAGCGCGACCTGCCCTTCGACGAGGGCATGCCCGAGCCGCAGGTACTCCGGCCGCGGGCCGCCGGGGACTCCGCCCGGCCGGTCGACGGGATGACGGTGACCAAGCTGAACGACCAGCACGGGTTCCTCCGCTTCTCCCCGGACGGCGAACCGCCGCTGGTGATCGGGGACGAGCTGCGGGTCGGCCTGTCGCACCCATGCACGGCCTTCGACAAGTGGGGGCTGATCCCGGTCATCGACGACCCGGATGCCGACGACCCATTCGTGGTCGACCTGGTCCGCACCTTCTTCTGACGGGCCGGCGATCCCCTGATGACCGAACTGCTGATCACCGGCGCGACCGTGGTCGACGGCACCGGCGCGCCCGGAGTGCGGGCCGACGTCGCCGTCGACGCCGGCCGGATCGTGGCCATCGGCAACGACCTGCCGGCTGCGTCATGGACCATCCCGGCGGACGGGCTGGTGCTGTCCCCCGGCTTTATCGACATGCACGCCCACTCGGACCTGCAGATCCTGGCCAACCCGGACCACCTGGCGAAGGTCAGCCAGGGCGTCACGCTGGAGGTGCTCGGCCAGGACGGCCTGTCGTTCGCGCCGATCGACGACGCCACCCGTTCCGCGGTACGGCGCCAGATCGCCGGGTGGAACGGCGAGCCGGACGACTTCGACTTCTCCTGGTCCAGCGTCGCCGGGTACCTCGACCGGCTGGATCGGGGGATCGCCTGCAACGCTGCGTACCTGGTCCCGCAGGGCACGCTGCGGATGATGGTGGTCGGCACCGCCAACCGCCCGGCCACCTCCACCGAGCTCGCGGAGATGAAGCGGCTGCTCGCCGAGGGCCTCGAGCAAGGCGCCGTCGGGATGAGCAGCGGGCTCACGTACACCCCCGGGATGTTCGCCGACACCGCCGAACTGATCGAGCTGTGCCGGCTGGTCGCGGAGTACGGCGGCTACTACAGCCCGCACCAGCGGTCGTACGGCAAGGGCGCGCTGGAGGCGTACGGCGAGATGGTCGACGTGGCGCGGGAGTCCGGCTGCGCGCTCCACCTCACCCACGCGACGATGAATTTCGAGCCGAACAAAGGTCGAGGCGTCGACCTGCTGGCGATGATCGACGAGGCGCTGGCCGGTGGCATCGACATCACCACCGACACCTATCCTTATTTGCCGGGGGCAACCACTTTGTCGGCGATCCTGCCGAGCTGGACCGCCGAAGGTGGCCCGGACGCGTTGCTGGCCAGGCTCGCCGACCCGGCTGATCGCGAGCGGATCGCCTACGAGCTGGAGCAGGTCGGCACCGACGGCAGCCACGGCTGCGTGACGGACTGGAACACCATCGAGATCAGCGGCGTGCGGAACCAGACCCTGAGCGGCGCGGTGGGCAACACCGTCGCGGCGATCGCGGCCGGCATCGGCAAACCCCCGTCCTGGGTGTTCTTCGACCTGCTGGTCCGGGACAACCTGGCGACCACGATCCTGCAGCACATCGGGCACGAGGAGAACGTGCGGGCGATCATGAAGCACCCGGCCCACACCGGTGGTTCGGACGCGATCCTGGTCGGCGGCAAACCGCACCCCCGGGCCTGGGGCACCTTCCCCCGCTACCTCGCGCGCTACGTCCGCGAGCTGGGCGTGCTCGAGCTCGAGGACTGCGTGCACCACCTGACCGGCCGTCCCGCAGGCCGCCTCCGGTTGAACGATCGCGGGCTGGTCCGTGAGGGGTATCACGCCGATCTGGTGCTGTTCGACCCGGCGACCGTGCGCGACACCGCGACCTTCGACAACCCCCGGCAGCAGGCCGAAGGGATCCCCTGGGTCCTGGTCGGTGGCGTCCCCGTGATCGCCGACGGCCGGCGTACCGACGCACTGCCCGGGCGCGCGATCCGCCGTACCGCAACCAACCGAGGAGAGAGTGCATGACCACCCTGGACCTGCTCCGCAGCGACCGCGTGCTGAGCGTCGTACGGGCGCCGGCGATCGACGACGCGCGGGACCTGTGCTCGGCGCTCGTTGCCGGCGGCATCCATGTGATCGAGCTGACGTTCACCACCCCGGACCTGCCGCGGCACCTGGACCGCGCCGCTTCCGGCGACACCGGAGCCGTGGTGGGCGCCGGCACCGTGCAGACCGCGGAGCAGGCTCGCGCCGCGGTCGACGCAGGCGCGCAGTTCCTGGTCACGCCCGGGCAGGGTCCTGAAGCGGCTGCGATCGTGGCGGCGGCGCACGACGCGGGGATCCCGATCGTGCTCGGCGCGTTCACCCCGTCCGAGGTGATGACCGCGGTCGCGCTCGGCTCCGACGCGGTGAAGATCTTCCCGGCGCACCACCTGGGACCGAAGTACCTGAAGGACCTCGGCGGGCCGTTCCCCGGCGTACCGCTGGTCCCGTCCGGCGGTGTGAACGCCGGCAACGCCCGGCAGTTCCTCGACGCCGGCGCGCTGGCGGTCAGCGCCGGGACCGACGTGGTGTCACCGGCCGACGTGGCAGCCGGCCGCTGGGCCGACATCACCGAGAAGGCATCCACCTTCTGCGCAGCGTTGCGCTGATCCCTCCGGGGCTGGTGTTCACCACCAGCCCCGGAGGTACTTGCTACCCGATCAGTTCGAGCACCGGGCCTTCATGCAGAGCCGTGTAGACCAGGTCGCGGAGGTGGTTGGCCTCGGCGTCGGTGAGCGTCCGGTCCAGTGGCCTGAGGATCAGCCTGACCAGGACGTTGCGTTGCCCCGGCTCGAGCTGCAGCCGGGTTCGCGCCGCCTCCGGCAGGTTGTCGTACGACGTCTCGCCGCGGACCTCGACGGATTCCGCGGCGTCCGCGTCGGGGCCGAGGGCGTTGCGGACGCGGTCGCCGAGCACCTCGGCCGAGGTGTCGACGTCCGGCCCGACCACCACCGACAGATCACGCCGTACCGCGGGCATCGCGGAGACCGGCTTGTACGGCTGCAGGTCGAGCATCTGCTCGGCGACCCGGGGATCCGTTGACCGAAGCAACCGGATGTCCCGGATCCCCTTGCGCAGCATGAGCAACCGGTCCAGGCCAGGCCCCATCGCCAGGCCCGTCCAGCTCTCGTCGAGCCCGGCCGTGCGCAGTACGTGAGGCGCCGCGACCCCGCACTCGCCGATCTCGATCCACTGGTCGTCGAGCAGCACGTCGATCTGCCGGCCGTGGGTCGTGTACGGGTGGACCGCCGGCACAGTCCGGTAGGTCTGCCCGGGCAGCACAGTGGCCACCAGCCGGGCGATCATTTCCTCCAGCTCGGGCTCCCCGAGCGTCACGTTGCGGCTGATCCGCCACAGATCCAGCTGGTGCGGCGTACCGGTGTGCTGCCAGTCGACTGAGTCGCGCCGGTAGCAGATCCCCGCGCACACCATCAGCACGTCGGTCGAGTCGGACGCGCCGAGCTCGCGCAGCGCCGGCGGGATCATCGCCGACGTATGACTGCGCAGTACTTCGCCTTCCGAGGCGTAGCGCGTATACCGCGCCTCGCGGGTGACCGCCCCGGCGGCGTACCCGAGGTTGTCGTAGTTGTCGGCGAGCGAGACGACCGGGTGATCTCGGCGGGTCCAGATCTCGGTGTACGGCCACGCGTGGCCGAGCGCGGTACGGAGCTGCTCGACGATCAGCTGGATCGCGTGCGGTCCCTGGGCCGGGTCGGCGAGGTCGCGCAGAGCAAGAGTGTTGTTCAGTTCTTCAGCGGTCAGAACAGACATCGGAGTTCTCTCCAAGGGAGCAGCGGGTTCGAGGGGGACAGACACCCCGACCGGCCGCGGTCACCTCAGGAGAGAGCGCAGCAGCAGCTCACCCCGTCGGCACCGCTGTGCCGGCCGGGGCGGAGAAATCGCCGCTCGTACTGCTTCACGGGACCAACTTTACCTGGCTGGGCAACCTCTTTCCTGGCTTGGCCACCTGCCGGCACGCGCCTTCCGACAGCGCCTTCCGGATGGCAGGATCAGGCCTATGCGATGGATCGACAGCCTGGAGGAGGCGGCCGCCGAGAAGCTGCCGGAGCCATTGCACCGGTATTTCCGGCAGGGCTCCGCCGGTGGGATCAGCGCGGGCGAGGCCGTCGCGGCCTGGAGCTCGTACCGCTTCCGTCCCCGCGTGCTCACCGACGTGTCGACCGTGGACATCTCGACCACAGTGCTCGGTACGCCGGTCGACCTGCCGGTGCTGGTGGCTCCGACCACGATGCAGCGGCAGGCCGATCCGGGCGGCGAGGCGGCGATGTCGGCGGGCGTCGCCGCGGCGAACTCGGTAATGGGAGTGTCGAGCAACGCCGGTACGACGTTCGCCGAGATCGGGGCGACGGGTGCGCCCTGGTGGCTGCAGATCTACGTGGTGAGGAACCGCGAGGTGACAGTCAAGATGCTGGACGCGGCGGTCGCGGCCGGCGCGCGGGCCGTCATCCTGACCGCCGACACCCCGGTGGTCGGCCGCAAGGAGGACGACGGGCCGACGGTCTGGGAGGTGATCCAGTCGGGCCACCTGCTGGCGAACCTCGACGAGAGTCAGTACACCGCGGAAGACCTCGGCAAGGCCGACGACCTGACGCCGGACGTGATCGGCTGGCTCGGTGAGCGCACCGGGCTCCCGGTCCTGGTCAAAGGCGTCCTGCGCGGCGACGACGCCAAGCGCTGCGTCGACGCGGGAGCGGCCGGGGTGATCGTGTCGAACCACGGCGGCCGCCAGCTCGACGGCTCCATCTCGACCGCGCAGGCGCTGCCCGAGGTCGCGGAGGCCCTCGAGGGCACCGGCGCCGAGATCTACGTCGACGGCGGGATCCGGCGCGGGGAGCACATCCTCGCCGCCCTCGCCCTCGGCGCTCACGCCGTCTTCGTCGGCCGGCCGGCGCTCTGGGCACTCACGGTCGGCAGTTCCGACGCGGTCACCCGCCTGCTCGGCGACCTGGGCGCAGAGTTCGAGCACGCCCTCCGCCTGGCCGGCTGTCAGCGTATCGCCGACCTGACCCCGGACCTCGTTGCCCGCTGATTCGCCCCGATCCGACCGCCGCCCGGAGTCCGTACCGGAGGGCGCTGCGACTTCACTGCGGGAGCGCTTGATCCGGTCCTATCGTTGATCACAGGTGCGGCTACCGCGTGGTCGCGCTGTTGCGATGGGGACGCGGGTATCAGTAGAGACAGCGAAATGCCCCGGTCCGCCGACCGGGGCATTTCGTTTGTCCTGCGGGTACTACGAGACCGCGAGGCTCAGGCCTCGGGGTTCTCCTCGAGCAGGTTGTGGGTGGCGTTCGGGTCGACCTGGACGCCCGGACCCATCGTCGTCGAGAAGACGGTCTTCTTGATGTAGCGGCCCTTCGAGCTGGAGGGCTTCAGCCGGAGAATCTCCTCCAGCGCGGCGCTGTAGTTCTCCACCAGCTGGGCCTCGTCGAAGGAGACCTTGCCGATGATGAAGTGCAGGTTCGCGTGCCGGTCGACCCGGAACTCGATCTTGCCGCCCTTGATGTCGGTGACAGCCTTCGTCACGTCCGGGGTGACCGTACCGGTCTTCGGGTTCGGCATCAGACCACGCGGGCCGAGCACGCGGCCCAGCCGGCCGACCTTGCCCATCAGGTCGGGGGTGGCGACGACGGCGTCGAAGTCGAGCCAGCCGTCCGTCACCTTCTTGATCAGGTCGTCGTCGCCGACGAAGTCGGCGCCGGCGGCCCGGGCGGCCTCGGCCTTCTCACCGGTGGCGAAGACGAGGACCCGTGCCGTCTTGCCGGTGCCGTGCGGAAGGTTGACGGTGCCGCGCACCATCTGGTCGGCCTTGCGGGGGTCGACCCCGAGGCGCATCGCGACATCGATGGTGGAGTTGAACTTCTTGCCGGTCGCGCCCTGCTTGGCGAACTTGATCGCCTCGAGCGGGGTGTACAGGTGGTCGAAGTCGATCTTCTCCGCGATCGCGCGGTAGCTCTTGCTGCGCTGAGTCATGAGTGTTCCTCTCTGGGATGTGGTGTCACGGGCGGCGCTTCGCCCTTCCACGGGTACTGGTGGTGCTCAAAGTTCCAACGACGGTGCGGTGGGACTTATTTCTCGACGACGACACCCATCGAGCGGGCGGTGCCCTCGATGATCTTCATCGCGGCGTCGATGTCCCGGGCGTTCAGGTCCGGCATCTTGGTGGTGGCGATCTCGCGGACCTGGTCCTTGGTGATCTTGCCGACCTTGTCCTTCTGCGGGACGGCCGAACCCTTCTGCAGGCCCGCGGCCTTCTTGATCATCTCCGGCGCCGGCGGCGTCTTGGTGATGAAGGTGAAGGAGCGGTCTTCGTAGATGGTGATCTCGACCGGCACGACGTTTCCGCGCATGGACTCCGTCTGGGCGTTGTACGCCTTGCAGAACTCCATGATGTTGACGCCGTGCGGACCGAGCGCGGTACCGACCGGCGGGGCCGGCGTCGCGGCACCGGCCTGGAGCTGCACCTTCACGAGGGCAGCGATCTTCTTCTTGGGAGGCATTCTCTCGGGTCCTTAGACTTTCTGGATCTGGCTGAAGCTGAGTTCCACCGGGGTCTCCCGGCCGAAGATCTCCACCAGCGCCTTGATCCTCTGGGCGTCGGCATTGATCTCCGTGATCGTGGCGTGCAGGGTCGCGAACGGCCCGTCGACCACCATGACCGAGTCGCCCACACCGAAGTCGGCGACCTCGACCTTCTTCTTGGCCGCGGTCTTGGTGGGTGCGGCACCGGTCTCGGCAGCCGCCGCCTCGGCCGCCGCCACGACGGCCGGAGCGAGCATCTTCTCGACCTCTTCGAGGCTGAGCGGGACGGGCTTCTGGCTGTTCCCGACGAAGCCGGTCACCGACGGCGTGTGCCGCACGGTCGACCAGGACTCGTCGGTCAGGTCCATCCGGACCAGCACGTAGCCGGGGAGCACGGTGCGCTTGACCATCCGGCGCTGCCCGTTCTTGATCTCGGCGACCTCTTCGGTCGGCACGACGATCTCGAAGATGTAGTCCTCCATGTTCAGGGAGTTGATCCGGTTCTCCAGGTTGCCCTTGACCCGGTTCTCCATCCCTGAGTACGTGTGCACCACGTACCAGTCGCCGATCTGGGAGCGCAGCGTGCTGCGCAGCTCCTCCAGCGGGTCGCCCGGCTCCTCCGGCTCGACCTGCTCGGCGACCACTTCCTCGACCTCGGCCTCGTCCGCGACGGCCTCGGGAGCTTCGTCGCTGGCGTAGACGACCTCGTCGGGCTCGGTCTCGGGCTCGGTAGTGTCGTCCGGCGCGGTCTCGGCGGTCTCGGCGGCCAGCTCGTCCGTGGCGTCCTCGATGTCCGCCTCGGTCACCACCTCGTCGTCCTCGGCGGCGCTGGCGGCCGCGACGACCACCACCGGCTCGTCGTCGGAGTCGTCGGTGTCGGCCGGGCCGTCCTCGGCCTCGTCGTCGGCGGAGTACTCGCTGTCGGCGGCGACCGGCACGTCGTCATCGTCCTCGTCGACGGAGGCCTCTACGTCGAGCTCCACGAACGGGTCGTCGTCGTCGGCCTTGAACAGGTCGTCGTCATCGTCGTCCGAGTCGTCGAGGTCGAAGTCGAGATCGTCGTCGGAGTCAGCGGATACGTCGAACTCGTCCTCCACGTCGAGGACCTCGTCGTCGCGCTGGTCGGACACGTTGTACTCCGTCATCTGTGCATCGGGGTGGTGGAACCGGTGAGCTCGGGCTGGTGGTTCGGGGCGGCCGGGATCAGCCGAAGATCTTGAACATCGCCCAGCCGAAGGCGAGGTCGAGCACCGACACGATCGCGATGACGAACACCACGAAGGTCAGGACGACCACGAAGTAGGTGGAAAGCTGCTTGCGGGTCGGCCAGACGACCTTGCGGAGCTCGGCGACCACCTGGCGGTAGAAGCGCAGCAGGCGGTTGCCCGACTTGCTCTCCGCAGGCTTGCCGGCGCCGGACGGTGCCGGGGTGCGCGTCTCCGTCACGACCTACCTCTTTCGCTAGCGGCGGCCTGGCCGGCCCTTCGCCGGTCAGGATTTGCAGGGCACGAGGGACTTGAACCCCCAACCTTCGGTTTTGGAGACCGATGCTCTGCCAGTTGAGCTAGTGCCCTCTGCAAAGTTCCGAACGCCGCTGGACCTGATCTCGGGCATGCCGAGTCAGGGCCATCTACGCCCGGACTAGAAGAGTGTACGGGGTCGGGGCCACCTGGTCGAACTGAGCCCCAGGCCGCTCCGGCTCCCCGCCACGGCGCCGAACTCCCGTGCACTTCCGGCCGGACGTCGTACTGCGGGCAGAACCATACCGTCTCCACGCAGCACCCAACGCCAGGGGGCTCGTGACAGTTCCGACCAGCCCCGGGGCACCACCTTGCGGCGGGCGGAGAGGCACGGACGGTCAGCAGGTGATACCCAGATGTCAGCGCACGGGCGGCAGTGTCAGGATGGGAGCCATGGTCTCCCGCATCTCCGCACGTATCGGTGCAATCAGTGAATCGGCCACCCTCGCTGTCGACGCGAAGGCGAAGGCCCTGAAGGCGGCCGGCCGGCCGGTGATCGGCTTCGGCGCCGGCGAACCGGACTTCCCGACGCCGGACTACATCGTCGAGGCAGCCGTCGAGGCCGCTCGCGATCCGAAGAACCACCGCTACAGCCCGGCGGGCGGGTTGCCCGAGCTGAAGCAGGCGATCGTCGACAAGACGAAGCGGGATTCGGGGTACGAGATCGAGGCCGCGCAGGTCCTGGTGACCAACGGTGGCAAGCATGCCGTCTACAACACCTTCGCGACGCTGCTCGACCCGGGCGACGAGGTGCTGCTGCCGGCGCCGTACTGGACCACCTACCCGGAGGCGATCCAGCTGGCCGGCGGGGTGCCGGTCGAGGTGCTGGCGGACGAGAGCCAGGACTACCTGGTCACCGTCGAGCAGCTCGAGGCGGCCCGGACCGAGAAGACGAAGGCGCTGCTGTTCTGCTCGCCGTCGAACCCGACCGGCGCGGTGGACACCCCGGAGGCGGTCGAGGCGATCGGCCGCTGGGCGCTGGAGCACGACATCTGGGTGATCACCGACGAGATCTACGAGCACCTCACCTACGGCGACACCGAGTCCACCTCGCTGCCGGTCGCCGTACCGGAGCTCGCGGACCGGACCGTGGTGCTGAACGGGGTCGCCAAGACGTACGCGATGACCGGCTGGCGGGTCGGCTGGATGATCGGCCCGAAGGACGTCATCAAGGCCGCGACGAACCTGCAGTCGCACCAGACCTCGAACGTCTGCAACGTCGCGCAGCGGGCCGCGATCGCCGCGCTGACCGGCGACCTGAGCGCCGTCGACGAGATGAAGGTCGCCTTCGACCGGCGCCGCAAGACGATGGTGCAGATGCTGAACGAGATCCCCGGCGTCGAGTGCCCGGAGCCGACCGGCGCGTTCTACGCGTACCCGTCGGTCAAGGGTGTGCTCGGCCGGGAGATCAACGGCCGGACCGCCACCACGTCCGCCGAACTCGCCGCCATCATCCTCGACGAGGCCGAGGTCGCGGTCGTCCCGGGCGAGGCTTTCGGCGCCCCGGGCTACCTGCGCCTGTCCTATGCCCTGGGCGACGCGGACCTCACCGAAGGCGTCTCCCGCATCGCCAAGCTCCTGAGCTGACCAACACCTGATCACCCCTCGGGCGGGCGCAGCAGAACCTCTGCAGCGCCCGCCCGGTTTCGTGGGTCGGGCCAGGTCTCGGTAACCTTCTGTGATGACGGATCGGGACCTGCGGCTGCTGCCGAAGACCCACCTGCACCTGCACTTCACCGGCTCGATGCGGCACCTGACGCTGGTCGAGCTGGCCGACAAGCACGGCGTCCGGTTGCCCGACGCCCTCCGCACCGACTGGCCGCCGGAGCTGTCCGCGGCCGACGAGCGCGGCTGGTTCCGGTTCCAGCGCCTCTACGACATCGCCCGCTCCGTACTGCGGACCGAGGACGACGTGCGCCGGCTGGTCCGCGAGGCCGCCGAGGACGACCGGGCCGACGGGTCCCGCTGGCTGGAGATCCAGGTCGACCCCTCCGGCTACGCGAACCGCTTCCACGGGATCACCGACTTCACCGATCTGGTGCTCGACGCCGCCCGCGACGCGTCGGCCACCACCGGCATCGCAGTACAAGTGGTCATCGCGGCGAACCGAACCCGTCACCCGCTCGACGCGCGTACCCTCGCCCGGCTCGCGGCGCAGTACTTCGGACGTGGTGTCGTCGGGTTCGGGTTGTCCAACGACGAGCGGCGCGGGACGACGTCGGAGTTCGCCCCGGCCTTCCGGATCGCGCGGAACGCGGGGCTGCTGGCGACTCCGCATGGCGGCGAGCTGTGCGGGCCCGCGACGGTGCGGACGTGCTTGGACGAGCTCGGAGCGGGCCGGATCGGCCACGGCGTGCGCTCGGTCGAGGACCCGGACCTGTTGAAGCGCCTGGTCGACGCCCAGGTCGCCCTGGAGGTCTGCCCGGCATCCAACGTCTCGCTCGGCGTCTACCAGCGTGCGGAAGACGTGCCACTGCGCCAGCTGTACGAGGCGGGCGCACGAATCGCGCTGGGAGCGGACGACCCGCTGCTGTTCGGCTCCCGCCTCGCCGAGCAGTACGAGACCGCCCGCAGCGTGCACGGCTTCACGGACGCTGAGCTTGCGGATCTAGCACGTGGGTCGGTGCTCGCCTCCACAGCACCAGCCGAAGTACAGAAGACCCTCCTGACCGACATCGACACCTGGCTCGGCGTCACCCAGCCCGCACACTCACCTGCACCAGAACCCGCGTACTAGCCGCCAGCCGGTCTCGCCCCACCCGATCGCGCGGGGCGGGGATTGCGCGGGGTCCGTGGGCGGCCTTACTTTGCGGAGATGATGCCGACCAAGATCTTGCTGCCCGAGGACGAGCTGCCGACCCGCTGGTACAACGTGCTGCACGATCTGCCGACGCCACCGCCGCCGGTGCTGCATCCCGGCACCGGGCAGCCGGTGGGGCCGGACGACCTGGCGCCGCTGTTCCCGATGGATCTGATCCTGCAGGAGGTGTCGCAGGACCAGTACGTCGACATCCCGGGTGAGGTGCTCGACGTGTACCGGCTGTGGCGGCCGAGTCCGCTCTACCGGGCGCACCGGCTGGAGAAGGCGCTCGATACGCCGGCTCGGATCTACTACAAGTACGAAGGTGTCTCCCCGGCCGGCTCGCACAAGCCGAACACGGCGGTCCCGCAGGCCTACTACAACGCGAAGGCCGGGATCCGGAAGCTGACCACCGAGACCGGCGCGGGCCAGTGGGGAACCGCCCTGGCGTTCGCGTGCGCGCAGTACGGGCTGGAGTGCGAGGTCTGGCAGGTGCGGGCGTCATACGACCAGAAGCCGTACCGGCGGACGATGATGGAGGTCTTCGGGGCGACCGTGCACCCGAGCCCGTCCGAGCTCACCGAGTCCGGCCGCAAGATCCTGGCCGAGGACCCCGACTCCAGCGGCTCGCTCGGCATCGCGATCAGCGAGGCGGTCGAGATGGCCTTGCAGGACCCGACCATCCACTATGCGCTCGGCAGCGTGCTGAACCACGTCCTGCTGCACCAGACGATCATCGGCGAGGAAGCCCTGATCCAGCTCTCGATGGTCGGCGAGACCCCGGACCTGCTGGTCGGCTGTACCGGCGGCGGCTCGAACTTCGGCGGGCTGGCGTTCCCGTTCCTGCGGGAGAAGTGGGCCGGGCGGATGGCCCCGGTGGTGCGCGCGGTGGAGCCGGAGGCCTGCCCGTCGCTGACCCAGGGCACCTACGCGTACGACTTCGGCGACACGATCGGGATGACGCCGCTGATGAAGATGCACACCCTCGGGCACGACTTCGTCCCGGACCCGATCCACGCCGGCGGCCTGCGGTACCACGGGATGAGCCCGCTGATCAGCCACCTCTACGAGACCGGCGAGCTGGAGGCGATCGCCAAGGCGCAGTCCGAGTGCTTCGCCGCGGGCGTGCTGTTCGCCCGGGCCGAGGGCATCGTGCCGGCGCCGGAGCCGACCCACGCGCTGGCCGCCACGATCGAGGAAGCCCAGCGCTGCAAGGAGTCCGGCGAGGAGAAGGTCATCCTGACCGCCCTGTGCGGACACGGTCACCTGGACCTGGCGGCGTACGACGCCTACCTGTCCGGCTCGATGACTGACCGGGCCTGGGATGACGCCGATCTCCAGGCGTCCGTCGCCAAGGCGCTCGAACGGCTGCCGGCCATCGGCTAGCGCCCGCGCTTCCACCAGGGCTTGGGCTGCTTGGGGATCGCCTGGAGCCACGCCTCCGGGATGGCCCAGCCCTTGGTGGAGATGCGGTCGAAGTACTCCGCCTTGAGGCTGTCCGGGAGCCAGTAGGTGGCTCGGTCGTGGTGTACCACCTCGAAGTACGTGGTGCGCCTGCCCTTGCTCCAGACGGAGGCCGAGGCGGAGCAGTAGGCGAGCCGGGTGAAGTCCCAGCGGCTCTGCTCGTCCCCGACGTCATAGGAGCGCTCGGCCGCGGTCAGCAGGCGCCGCGCCGGCTCCCGGTCGGCGGCGATCTCGTCGATCAGCCCCTGCACCACCGCACGGTCGTCGGTCATCTCGTTCGGCAGCACCAGGCCGCGCGGGTCGATCACCGTGTCGCTCAACCGCGGCAGCGCGACCTCGAGGAACGTCTCCAGCAGCGCGAAGCCTTCCTCGGCCCGGCCGAAACTCCGGAGTTCCGCACGCAACGTAGTGATCGCCTCTTCAGCCACACGGTCACCCTAGGGTGTGACCCCATAGCGCACCCAGGGGTGGTGTTGGGAGACCTTCTCGCGGGGCAGGGATCCGGGCCATCGCGGGGCATCTCGGGGCATCGTGGGGCAAGTCGTCCACAGGGGCCTTTTCGGCCATCGCGGAGCGTGTTCGGACCCCTACAGTGGCGGCCATGTCAGAGGCCAACGGGTTGTTGCGGGCGGCGCGGGAGCGGACCCCGTCGCGCCGCGCACCAGGTGAACACATGTCCCGCGCGGAGCTGGCGGAGGCCGTCTGCACCTGGTTGTGGGAGACCACCGATACGCAGTACGACCTGGACGGGCACTACATCGCCAAGCTCGAACGTGGTGCGGTGCGCTGGCCGGGCGCGGCGTACCGATCCGGGCTGCGGTTCGTCCTGAACGTTGCCACCGACAACGAGATCGGCTTCGCCCCGCCGCCGGGCGCGGCCGGTCAGCTCGACCTGGACCTGAGCAGTTGCTCGACGATCGGGCTCGAGGACGACGTGGTCGACGCGGGTGACGAGTCGGTCGCGCTGCTGGCGCTGGCGGAGGAGTCGAACGTCGGCGACCTCACCGTCGAGCAACTGCACGCGGACATCCGCCGGATCGCGCAGAACTACCTCAAGGTGCCGACCAAGCCGCTCTTCCTGCGCTGCCGGGCGATCCGCGACCGCGCGTTCCGGCTGCTCGCCGGGAGGCAGCCACCGAGCCAGACGCGCGATCTGTACGCCGCGGCCGGGTGGGCGCTCACGCTCCTCGGCTGGATGTCGGTGGACCTCGGCCGGCCGGACATCGCGGAGAGCCACACTCGGACCGCGTGGGCGTGCGCCGAGGCGGCGGGGAACGACGAGCTCCGCGCGTGGGTGCGCGCGACCCAGCACACGGCCGCCTTCTGGCAGGACGACTTCACCCGCGCCGCGCGGTACGCCGAGGACGGACTCCAGTACGCCGCGGGCACGTCCGCGCTGTTCCTCGCGAGCGTGGCGGCGGTGGACCTGGCGCGGTGCGGCCGCATCGACGACGCCCGGGACGCCCTGCACAACGCGAAGCACACCCGGATCAAGCCGGGCCTGACCGAGCTCGGCGGCCCCTTTCTCTGTACTCCGGAACGCGCCGAGGGGATCTGGTCAGACGCCCATCTGGCACTCGGCGAAGCGCAGTACACGCTCGACCACGCCGACCGGGGGGTCGCGCTGTTCGAAGCGGCTCCGCATTCCCTGCGCAACTACGGGTCCGAGCGGATGGTCCGCCTGCAGCAGGTGAAGGCGCGCCTCGAGCTCGGCGTGCTGGACGGCGCGCTGGAAGCACTCGGCGCCGTGCTCGCCACCCCCACGGAGTACCGCGTCCGGCCGTTGATCCACCGGATCAGCGAGGTCGCGGCGATCACCAGGACCGAGCGGTACGCCGAGGAACCGAAGGCCCGCGCGATGCACGAGGGCATCCGCGAGTTCATCCGCCGCCCCGCGACCACGCGCGGCCGGCTCGACTGACGGGAGCCCCGAGATGTTCGACGAAGTCCGCGACCACTGGTACCTGCGTCCCGGCTGGCGTGAGGACCGCTCCTTCTATACGTGGCACCTGACCTTCGCCGACGATCCTGCCGTCGCGCGCCTGTTCTGTGCGTACGAGGCGGTGGTCGCGGCGATGCCAGGGATCGCGCCGGTGCCGCTCGAGTGGTTGCACCTGACCCTGCAGGGCGTTGGCTTCGCGGACCGGGTGGAGCCGGGCGAACTGCGGGCGATCACCGAGGCGGCCGAGAGCCGGCTGGAGCGCTTCTCGCCCTTCGACGTGACGATCGGCCCGGCCGTGGTCGACCCGGAGACCGTCCAACTGCCCGTCACCCCGGCCGAGCCACTCCAACGCCTCCGCAACACGATCCGCGCCGCCATCGGCGACGTCTGGGGCCCAGATGCCGTCCCGGAACTCCCCGCCCTCAACCCCCACATCACCCTCGGCTACTTCACCACCCCAGCCCCCGCCGCGCCCTTACTCGCCAAGCTCGCCGAAGCCCCCGCCCAAACGGCCATCACCACCGTCGCGTCCGTCTCCCTCATCACCCTCACCCGCTCCCCCCACCTCTACCACTGGACCCCCGTCACCACCCTCCAGCTGACTCCCTAGTGAAAGGCCATCGCCGTGGATGAGGCTCCTACCTGCGACCAGCTGAGGGCTCGCGCCCTGCTCGTGCTCGCGGACCGTCTGCCCAGCGGCTGGCGCATCGAGCCGGGAACAATCCTGACCTCGCCGGAAGGCCTGTCAGTCGAGCTGCGCTTGTCGATCCACCAGACCGTCGAGGTCCAGGACGTGCCGCGGCTCCGCAACCAACTGAACGAGACAGGCCGTCCTGGGCTGGTCGTCGCCGATCACCTGTCCGCCCCGGTGCGCAGGCGCCTGACCGAGACCGGTCTCGCCTTTGCCGACTGCACCGGCAACCTGCTGCTGAACGTACTGCGCCCCGACCTGTTCATCTCCGACCGCGGTACCGACCGCGACCCTTGGCGGAAACCGGGTACTGCGGGAACGTTGCAGGGAGCCGACACAGCCGCGGTCGTCAGAGCGCTCCTCGACTACAACGGCCTGTGGACCACGCGCGACCTCGTCTCGATCACGAAGATCCCCACCCCGCAGGTCCATCGGATCGTCGATCTGCTCGAGGCTGAAGGTCTCGTGGCGCGCCATTCACCCGGCGCCATCGCCGTACCGGACTGGGCGCCGCTCCTCCGTCGCTGGACCGACGACCTCGGCTTCGTCCGCAACAACCGCCTGACCCGCTGGAATGCACCTCGCGGCCTGGAACCGCTGATGACCCGGATCCACACCGCGGGAATCCCCCACGCGGTCACCGGCCCACTCGCCGCTGCTCATTGGGCCGACGGCACAGCCCCACGCTCCGCGATGATCTACACCCCGGACGCAAACGCCGCTGCAGCAGGCTGGAACCTCACGCCCGCAGGCCCCCGCGCCAACGTCCTCCTAGCCGAACCGGCAACCGACATCGTCTTCATCCGAGCCCGAACCCGCCCTACCAACAGCCGCACCGTAGCCCCGGCCCAGATCGCCGCAGACCTCCTGACCGGCCCCCTAAGCACCCAACGCCAAGCCAAACACTTCCTCCGCTGGCTGCACCTCAACAACAAATCCTGGCGCCTCTGACAGCGACTACCCGAACGCGCAGAACCCGGCTCACCAACCAAGTGGCTGGCTGCCGGGCCGGAAAGTCAGAGGCCCCGGCGACATGACCAAGGTCAGCGGTCCACCGGGGCTTTCATCACAAACTCTAGCAGTCCGAGGACCACAGATGATCCACCGAGACCCGCCAACGGCCGGGCCATGGGTCGAGCGCCACCAGCTCCGCGTCACCGAGCCCGACTCGCCGCTCGCGGCCGGGGTCAAGGTGCTGGCCCGGGCGCATCAGGGCCTGATCCAGGAACGGA
>NZ_SLWM01000007.1:0-353811 GCF_004342085.1 Kribbella orskensis | reverse complement strand
CGCCGAAGCCGAAGCTGACTACTATGCACGAACCCGTGACGACCAACCGGTCGCTCACACATAACCGAGGGGTGCATCAAACCCAGGACGGTTCAACCCCACCGCCACCGGCCCCATGGCGCCCGGCGGGGGCGTCCGATGACGGGTTGTTCGACCGCTGGCGCCTTACAAACCGCCAGCCGGCGAACAGCCCGCCAGCGCCGCCCGCCGCATCGCGCTCGACCCACCCAGCGGGACGATCGCGCGCATTTCGAGGGGGGTTAGGTCCCTCTCGAACGCACGCGAGCACAACCCACAACATGAGCAGGTACCCATCCGCGGTGAACCGCCACCCGCGCCGGCTAGCAGCGGATCGCCCGCGTCTGAGGGGACAATCCCTCAAACGCAGGGATGCCCACCCAGAATCCGAGGGGACAACCCACACCCTGAGGAGTCAACCCCTCAGACGGCACGGCGGCACGCCGCCAGCATCGGGGACGCGCAGGGCGGAAGGGAGAAACGAGGGCCCGGCGAGGGTGCGCCGTCGGCGCGGTTGATCGTTGCTGCCGGCATCCTTGGAACCGGAGCTCCACTGCTCAACCTAGTGACTTCAGGAGCTCGAGGACCTTCGTCCAGCCCAGCAGCAGGGCGGACTCGTTGATCGGCCTGGTGCCGCCGTACTGCAGGAGCCGGCTGACCACCGGATGGATCCCGCTGGTCCCTCTGGGCAGGTAGGGCGGACCGCCGATCGTGTGCCCGGCCTGCGGGATCACGACGGCCTCATGCGGATAGCGGTTGTTCGCCTTGTCGAGCTCCTGCACGATCAGCGGCGCCGCTGTCCACGACTGCCAGAGTTGGTCGTCCGTGCCGGCGACCGTCAGCACCGGACCGTTGACGCGGTCGACCGGCATCAGGTCACCAGCCGCGATCGGCCTGCCGTGCAGTGTCCACGCGCTGGTGTCGGGCAACGGGAAGGATGCGTTGGTGACAGCAGTCGGCGCGTAGAGGATCGCGCCGTGCACCAGGTCCGGGAAGTTCTGGGCCAGCAACAGTGCGGCCTCGGTGCCACGGGAGGCGCTCATCACGATCACACGCGCCGGGTTGACGCCAGGCTGTCGCGCGAGCAGCCGGGCCGCCGAGGCGAAGTACTCCAACGGGATGTTGCGCAGGTTGTCCGGGACGCCGGGCGCGTGGAAGTACGCGAGGTCCAGCACGGGGTAACCGTGTGACGCCAGCAGGCCCGGTGCGGACAACGCACCCACGCCGCCTTCCGAGCCACCGAAGTACAGGACCGCGCGAAGCTTCGGCTGACCGGGTGGTGGGAGGACCAAGGATCCCGTCAGTTTGTCCTTGGCCATGGTCAGTGGCTCGATGGTCACCCCGTCGGCCATCCATTGCCTGGTCAGGGCGGTGTCGGCCAAGGTCTTGCCGTCCTTCCGGACCGAGACCTTCACGTCCTCGACCGGCTTCCCCGCCTTGGTCGGTGGGATGAAGGCCTGCTGGTCCGGATCGCCGTCCGCCGGGTTCATCGACCAGAAGAGGCCCATCCCGTCGAGGGTCCGGTAGGTGCCGTTCGACGGGCTCGCGTCGTCGAGGTCGACCACGCGCCTTGAAGGTCGCCTCTCCGTGCCACTGCTTGCCGTCGACATCGATCGCCTGCGTCCCGACCTCGACGCTCTCGCCGGTCTTCAGCCCACTGACCTTCAGGTGTACGGCCTGGTCCGCCAGTGAGACCGGATGATCCACCTCGATCGTTGCGTGATCGCTAGAGCCTGGAGAACATCCACCGAGGACAAGCGCCAGGGCAAGGACTACGACCAGACCACGCACGGACACCACCACCCCATCAATCGTCTTCCGTTCTACCACCGCAACGGATCACCGATTGATGCATCACCGAGTCAGTCCAGGAAGGCGGTCAGCACGCGGTGACAGCGGACCGGATCCTCCGTCAGGCCGACGTTCAGCCCCCACAGCCAGTAGTCCACCGTGCGGAAGACGACCCAGTCGCGGGCGTACTCCGGGTCAAGCACGGCCTCGGTCAAGACAGTGTCGAAGTGCCCGACGATCTCGGCCGCGTCCGCCATCTCGTCGACCCGGGTCCACAGGATCCGGGCCAGGTCGAGCTCGATGTCGCCTCGATAGAGCACCGGGTCGACCGCGAGCCACGCCTCGCGCGTGCCCCGGAGTACCTGGTCCGCGTGCAGGTCTCCGTTCACCGCCGACTCCGCAGTACTGCGGGCGAGGGCGGGTGCCACCTCGAGCGCGGCAGCCGGGAAGCGTCGGTCGAACGGGCGCCCGAGAGCATTCCACTGGTCCTCGAGTTGGGCGCTCCGATTAGCGGCGATCTCGGCCGTGGAGTGCGCGTCCGCCGGAGCCGGTACGGCGAGCCGGCGCATCAGCCGCCCCATCACCGCGACTGCTTCCCCGACGGGACGTGTGCTCAGCGGTTCGCCCAGTCGCTCCAGGAGCATCGCCCCGCGGCCGGCGTCGGCGTCGTACAGGCGGACCATCGCGCGCCCGTCCCACCACCGCAACGCACGGACCTGATCGACCACCTCGGCGCCCGGCGGCGACATTCGCAGGATCAGCGATTCGCCGTCCCGCTCGACCGGTACCGCGATCGCGTTGGAACCGTGTGCGAGCTCGCCGTCGACCCGCAGGTTCCACGCCTCACACTGAGCCTGTACGGCGGCGGGCAGTCCCTCGAGCCACGCCTTGCCATCGGCCCACCAGCGAGGCATGTCGAGAAACGTCTGCGGCAGCACGATCATGCCGCAGACTCAAGGTCGAGGATCACGGCTTCTTGGCGACGCCCACCCACAGGCTGCACATCACGTCGGTGAACTCGCCCTTCGCCACCAGGTCCTCGGTCTGCTGGTCCGGGTGCCACTGGAACGGCACGGACACTCCCGGCTCCACCAGCTCGAGACCGTCGAAGAACCTGGTGACCTCTTCCTTGCTCCGGACCTGGGCGTCGCCACCGTCGGCCTTGTAGACCTGGATCGCCCGCTCCCACAGGTCGGGAGCGAAGTCCGGCGTGCAGTGCGAGAAGATCAGCAACGAACCCGGCGCCAGCGGCTCGACGAGCTGCTTGACCAGGTGGTACGGCTTCAGCGCGTCGGGCAGGTAGTGGAACACGCCGACCAGGCTCAGCGCGACCGGCTTGCTGAGGTCGAGAGTCTCCTGGACCTCGTCCGACTCGATGATCGAGCGAGGGTCGGTGACGTCGGCCTCGAGGTAGGCGGTCTTGCCCTCCGGGCCGCTGGTCAGCAGTGCCCGCGAGTGGCCCAGCACGATCGGGTCGTTGTCCGCGTAGACGATGCGTGCCTGCGGCGCCACCTCCTGCACGACCTCGTGCAGGTTCGGGCTGGTGGGGATACCGGTGCCGATGTCGAGGAACTGGGTGATGCCCTGCTCGGCCGCGTACCGCGCGGCGCGGTGCATCCACATCCGGTTGGACAGCGCCGCCGTCCGGAACCCCGGGAAGGCCTCGAGCAGATGCTCGGCCGCCTGCCGGTCGATCGCGAGGTTGTCCTTGCCGCCAAGGAAGTAGTCGTACACCCGGGCACCGTGCGGCCGATCCTGTTGGAGGCGTTGACGCGTGGCGGCGTCGTCGGTCATCGATGGCTCCGTCCGAAGGGAAAACGGGTCAGCGCGGCAGTCGTGATCGTAACCGATCTGCGACGCCAGGTGATGCCCGGTTCGGAGGATTTTACGAACCGGAGTGCCGGGGCTCCCCGTTCGGCGCGGCGCGGACGATGATGTGGTGCATGGGCGGAACGCGGAGGATGGGGAATGAGTAACTTGCAGTTCGATCCCGAGGTGTCGCGACAGATCGAGTCGGTCTACACGACCCCCGACGTGATCGAACAGCGCCGGGTGGTGCGCACCGCGCTGGCACTCCGGCCCGGTGACCGCGTCCTCGATGTGGGAGTCGGACCTGGGTTGCTCGCGGCCGAGATGGCGGCCGAGGTCGGGCCTCAGGGCCGGGTTTGTGGGATCGATATCAGCGACAGCATGCTCTCGATCGCCGGCAACCGCGCCCAGGTGCCCGGCGGACCGGCGGTCGAGCTGGAACTGGCCGACGCCGGTCACATCCCGCACGGCGCCGAGAGCTTCGACGTGGTCGTCGCCACCCAGGTCTTCGAGTACGTCGAGGACGTGGCGGGCGCGCTCGACGAGATCCGCCGCGTACTGCGGCCCGCCGGCCGGGTGGTCCTGCTGGACACCGACTGGGGGTCGATCGTCTGGCGGTCGAACGACGACGTCCGGATGGGCCGGGTGCTGACCGCGTTCGAGGAGCACCTCGAAGACCCGCACCTGCCGCGCTCGCTCGGCGACTCGCTGGAGAAGGCCGGCTTCGCCCTCACCCATCTGCAGGTGGTCCCGATGCTGAACGTGCGGTTCGACCCCCGGACGTACAGCGCGGGCCTGATCGACATCGTCGCGGGCTTCGTCCCCGGCCGGGCAGAGGTGACCGAGCAGCAGGCCCAGGCCTGGGCGAACGACCTCCGCGGTCTCGGCGCGGGCTATTTCTTCAGCCTCAACCGCTACCTCTTCGTCGCATCGGCCCTCTAGCCCACCGGAGCAGGCAGCTGCAACAACCGGTCGACGGTCGCGCGGCCGATCTCCCGCATCGCCTCGGGCGTCATCTCGGTCTTGGTCAGGAACTGCAACCCCTGCTGGATCGTGAGCAGCAGCCGGCCGAGCTCGCGCGGATTCGTGTCCTCGGGCAGATCCCCGTCGGCGACCGCCTGCGCCACCGCGTGGGTGAAGCAGTCCTCCACCGCCTGGTACGTCGCCCGCGCGCGTCCCGTCACTTCGGGGTCCCGCGCGGCCAGCTCGGTTGAACTGTTCGCGAGGAAGCATCCGCGGCTGGGCGCCACCGGTCCATGGTGCTCGGCGACCGCGTCCTGTGGACCCGGGACGAAGAAGCCGCGCAGCACCTCGATTGCGCGATCACCGCGGGCGACCGCTCCGCAGACCCCCTCCGCCGTCTCGTGGGCGTAGGCGCTCAGCACCTTGAGGAACAACTGGCGCTTGTCGCCGAACGCGCCGTACAGGCTGCCCTTGCCGAGCCCGGTCGCCTTCATCAGGTCGTCCAGCGAGGTCGCCGCATACCCGTTCCGCCAGAACTCGTCGCGCGCCGCTCGCAGTACCTGCTCCTCTTCGAACTTCCTCGGCCTGCCCATGACAGCCAGCATATCGGGTTATTTGACCGATCGGTCCTGAAAGGTTTTACTGGACCATATGGTCAATAATTCGCTGCAAGGCAAGCGCGCACTCGTCACCGGCGGCACCCGCGGGATCGGCGCGGCGATCGTCGCGAAGCTCCTGGCGGGCGGTGCCTCCGTCGTCACCACCTCCCGCACGCCCGTCGACAACCTCCCCGAGGGCGTGCACTACATCCAGGCCGATCTCGGTACTGCGGACGGTGCGACCAGTCTCGCCGCGGAGACGCTCCAGTACTTCGGCGGCGGGCTCGACATCCTCGTCAACAACGCCGCCTCCGGTCAGGCTCACCCGAAGGGAGCCGCCTCGATCCCCGACGAGGAGTGGCAGTCGGCGCTGAACACGTCGTACCTGAGCGCGGTCTGGGTCACCTCACGGCTGCTGCCGGCGCTACTCGACGGCAAGGGTGCGATCGTGAACATCTCGTCCGCGGTCACGCTCGACGTGGTTCCCGCGCTGGCGCACTACGCGGGCGCGAAGGCGGCGCTGGAGAAGTACAGCCAGACGCTCGCGGCCGAACTCGCGCCGCAGGGCGTCCGCCTCAACGTCGTCATCCCCGGCAACGTGGCGACCCCAGGGGCCGACAAGATCCGCCAAGACCTCGCCGACGCGGCCGGCATCCCGGTCGAGGCGATCACAGCCGGTACGCCGCTGGGTCGCGGCGGCATCCCCACCGACATCGCAGAAGCAGTCGGCTTCCTCGTCTCCGACCAGGCGCAGTGGATCACCGGCACCCAACTCCTCGTCGACGGCGGCGCCTCAGTAGGCCTAGCCGCCTGACACTTCTGTCCCACAGGCCTGCGGTCGAGTGGTCACGGAGGGCGGCCAGGGGGCGGGCGTACCGTGGGATACGCCCGCCGCCGTCGGTCGTTCTCCCGCCCCTCAGTGGGAGAACTCGCGGCTCGGTGAGCGCCACCCATGCCCGAATGGGGCCGACTGAACCGCGGGACTCTTACTTGGTACCCCACCATCGTGACCTCACACCCGGCCTGGTGAGAAAACTTGACGTTCCTCGTACAAGCGCCGACTCTGCGTGGACGGATGAACCCGCAGAACCCTACGCCTGAAAGGCGATTCCGGTGGCCGGGGGAGGCGGCCGGACGTCAAGGGGGAGGGGAACGGGCGATGTCGGACGTCTTCGACGAGATCCTCGACGATGAACTGACCGAGGACGACCTGGACGAGCTGGAGGCTCTCGGCGCCGCGGAGGACGCGGACTTCCTGCTCGGAATTCAGATGCCTGAGGCAAGGATCGTCTGGCGAAAGTTCAAGCTGCCGGAGACCGGGAGCTTCACCGAGGGCGTCGCCGCGGTGATGAAGCGCTACGGCTACAAGATCATTGCCTGACCCGGCCGGCCGCAGTACCGCGAGCAGACACAACGACAAGGCCCCACCGGTAGCAGCCGGTGGGGCCTTGATTGGTCCACTACCGCCCGGGTTCCCGGTGCAGCTGTGGAGGTGGAGAGCGGAACCGACGCCGATGCAGGGGTCAAGACGTCAGCTCCGCTTGCTGAGGGGTTATCTCGTGTCGACCGCCCATGCCTGGGCCTGGTGGAACTCGAGGTGCTGCTGCATCGCGGCCGGTGTGCCGACCGATCCGAGGTGCTGCAGCGTCGGTACGACGACCGCGCGCACATCCGTCCGCTTCACCTCTTCCAGCAGCGCGTTGAACGCGGCGGACTGGGCGGCGTCACGCTCCGTGTACACCGTGCCGAGGGTGTAGCCCTCGGCGTACGCGAACTCGACGAGCGAGTCGGTCGCTGCGGCGAGCTCCTCGGCGCAGCTGAGCGCGTCGGCCCGGACGTAGCCGAGCAGCGTCGGGCGGGTGGTCACAGTGTCCGCTTCGGGGCGGTCGTGCTGCCGACGAGAACGGGCTCGCTGGTCACCCGGAGGGAGGCGAACCGGCGGCGCATGGCCTCTTCGTACTGCGCGGCCTGGTCCGCGTCGGCGGTGTGATCCGCGATCGGGTGAGCGCCGAACCAGACTCGCACGCGGCGGTGCGAGGCGGTGGTCTCGAACGACTCGGTCATCAGCGGTCCTTCAGCTCTCAAGTAATGTCCGGACGGGCCACAGGTGCACGATTCCGGCGGTGAGGTAGCCGGTGATCGATACTCACGGGTCCGCGTTGGTTAAGGAAAGAACACCTTAAAAAGTCTTCTCCCGGAATAGACTGGCAGGGACCTTTACAGAGGCCTTACGCGGTCCGGCCGGAGCGGTGAAACCGCTGGTCAGAGCAGCCGGGAGCGGTTTCGGACCAGTCCGTTTCGCGGTGTCAAGATATGGCAAGGCGTTGGCTGAATCGTTATGGGCAAATTAGTGCAAACATTCGGTTCGAAGGCGAAATGTAGGGCTTCCTGCTAACGCTCGGCAGCCGACCGGCCACGCAAAGACAAATCGGCGCCCCACCGGCTTCGGTGGGACGCCGATTGCTCAGGCTGCCGGCTGTGGAGCGGGCCGTCGGGTCAGCCCCGGCAGTGCTGCGAGCAGGCCGAGAGCGGCGGCTACCAGCGGCACCAGCAGGGCCGAGCGGAAGCCCTCCACTGTCAGATCGTCGGCCGCCGCGAGCACTGCAGCCACAACAGCCAGCCCAAGAGCGGACCCGAACTGGAAGGACGTCGTCAATACTCCGCTGGCCAGTCCCTGTTCCTCCTCGGCTACTCCGTCTGTTGCGGCGATCGTCAGCGGCCCGTAGGCCAGGGCGAACGCCAACCCGAGGAGAATCAGCGTCGGCAGCATCGCTGCGTAACTCCAGTCAGCACCCAGCGGCAGGAACAGCGCGTACGCCGCCGCGGCGAAGGTGAAGCCGCCGAACACCACTCGGCCGTTCCCGAACCGATTCACCAGCCAAGGAGTCAGCGTCGGGGCCAGCACCGAGTCGATCCCGATCACCATCAACGCGAGACCGGTCTCGAGCCCGGACCAGTTCCGCAGTTCCTGCAGGTAGAGCACGGCGATGAACTGGAACCCGACGAACGAGCCGACGAGCAGGACCGCGCCGAGGTTCGCCCGCACCAGTGGACCACTGCGCAGGATGCCCAGCCGGATCAGCGGCGACCCCACCCGCTGCTCGATCACCACGAACAGCCCGAGCAGCACCAGCCCGGCCATGAGGGTCACGGCGGTCTGGCCGGCGGCGACATCAGGCGCCCGTACGACGGTCGACACCAGCAGCAGCATCGACCCGGTCAACGTGAGCGCTCCGCCCAGGTCGAACCCGCCGGCGGTCTTGAGGGGCTCGGCCTCCCGTGGGATGAGGGCGATCGCCGCGACGAGAATCACCGCCGCCAGGACCACCGGGGCGAAGAAGACCCAGCGCCAGTCGATCGCCGTGAGGAGTCCACCCGCCACCATGCCGAGGGAGAACCCGCCGGCCGCGGTACCGGCGTACACGAGCAGGGCTTTGTTGCGATGCGGGCCCTCCGGGTAGGTCGTGGTGATGATGGACAGGCCGGCGGGCGTCATGAAGGCGGCGGCGATGCCGGTGACGAAGCGGGCCACGATCAGCACCCAGCCTTCGCTCGCGAACCCGCCGAGCCCCGAGAAGGCCAGGAACACGACCAGCCAGCCGATGAACATCCGCCGTCGGCCGAGCAGGTCCGCCGCCCGTCCGCCGAGCAGCACGAAGCCGCCGTAGCTGAGCACGTAGGCGCTGACGATCCACTGCAGTTCGCTGGTCGACAGCCCGAGCTCGGCCCGGATTGAGGGCAGCGCGACGCCCATCATCGAGACGTCGATGCCTTCCAGGAAGATCGCGCCGCAGAGTACGAACAGGACGGCCCAGGCCCGTCCGGTCAGGCGGTCCTGGGCGGTGGTGGCTGGCACGGGAGCTCTCCTCGGGTTCCTGGCGGTTCTCGCCGATGTCGTCGGTTACCTCTTGTAACTGATCTCATCTTGGGGAACCATCAGGGATTGTGGAAGAAGGCACTTCAAAGGAACCGAGTCACTCCGAGTGCACCGAGGACGCGTTCCAGTGGGACACCCGCGAGGACTGTGACGTACGGCAGATCCTGGATCGGATCGGCGACAAGTGGTCCTTGCTGGTGATCGCACTGCTGGACAACCGCGTGCTGCGCTTCACCGAGCTGAAGAAGACGATCGACGGGATCAGCCAGCGAATGCTGACGGTCACCCTGCGCCAGTTGGAGCGCGACGGCCTGGTCCGGCGCACGGTCCACCCGGTGGTGCCGCCACGGGTGGACTACGAGCTCACCCCGCTCGGCGTCACGCTGCACGACACGATCCAGGCGCTCGTCACCTGGACCGAGAAGCACCAGAACGAGATCGCCACCGCCCGCGCGACGTACGACTCCCGCGACGCGGTGGTCCGATGAGTGTGGGGCCGACACGGCGTGGCGTCGGCGGGAGTTCAGTCTGCGCCTTGCCGAAGGGCACCTACTGACTATCTCTGGTCCGACGCTTCCCGATCGGCACTAGTCAGCTTCATCCGGGTCAGGTGCGCCGGATGAGACGGTACTGCGAACAGCGTCACGGGCGCCGCGGCCAGTACTGCGAACGCGGCCAGCAGGTTGAGCGTCAGCGGTAGGCCGGCGAGTGTCGTCAGAGCGGGGGCGGCCAGGGCGCCGATGACGACAGTGAGGGAATCGACGGCGAAGAATAGTGCGCCGATCCGTCCGAGTAGCTCGGTCGGGGAGATCCGCTGCACGGTGGTCTCGGCGGTGATCAAGAGCACGCTGCCGGGGAGTCCGATCAGGGCTGTGGCCACGATCGCCCAGGGCAGGCTGGGCGCGTTCACGAGGGCGAAGAAGGCGCAGCCGGTGGCGACCTGGGTAGCGATCAGTAGGTCGCGGACTCCCAGCCAGGTAAGGGTTCTCGAGCTGATCGCCGCGCCAAGGAGATAGCCCACGCCTAGTCCCGAGATGAGATAGCCGACGGCGTAGCCCGGTGCGTCGAGGCGGTCCACCGTGAACGGGACCAGGAGAGCGGTCAACCCGGCGTTGGCGGTGAGGAAGACGCCGTTGGCCAGCAGGATTCCGCGGAGCACCTTGCTGCGTCCGACGTACCGGAGTCCTTGCTTGAGTTGGCTGAATCCGTTTCCTGGTTGGGGTTCTGGCCTGACGCGCCGGCTGATCGTGGTGATGATTGCTGCGGACAACAAGTAGCTGGCGATGTCGACTGTTAGGACGAACTTGATGCCTGGACCGGCGAGAAGGAGAGCGCCGAGGGGTGGTGCGGTCAGGCGGATCACGCTGCCGGAGACGGCGGTGAGGGCGTTGGCGGCGGCGAGTTCCTTACCTGTGCCGACGACTGCCGGAGTGAGGGCGCGGGCGGCGGGGCGGAAGACGGTGGTGGCCAGATTCTCTGCCAGGACGGCGATGTAGACGAGCCAGACGCGTGCCGCGGAATCGGCGAACAGGATCAAGGCGACGGCCGCCGCGCTGGCGAGATCCGCGAGCCACATCGCGCGGGAGAGGTTCCAGCGATCCAGCAGGACGCCGGCCCACGGCCCGACGATCAGCGCGGGGAGTGCTTCCAATGCGAGCGTGAGGCCGGTCGCGACGGTGGAGCCGGTCAGCTGGAAGACGTGGAACGGGATCGCCACGACCAGCAACCAGGAGCCGATTCCCGACACCCCGTTGCTGATCCAGAGCCGCCGGAAGTCGCGATGCGCCAGGATCCTCACGCGGCGAAACTATCCCCACAGAAGAATTGTTGGCAAGACTATTTCCTCAGGATAGTCTGACGGCGTGGAACTGAGCGCCGAACTGAGGGACCGCCGCAAGGCCGCCGGCCGCACGATCGCCTCCGTCGCCGTCGACGCCGGCCTGTCCGTCCCCTACATAGCCAACCTGGAAAACGGCCGAGGCAACCCCACCCTCTCCGCCCTGTCCCGCCTAGCCACAGCCCTAGGCGCCCACCTCCAAGTCACTTTGGAAGACGACCCCCCACTCTCGACCGACGCCACCGCAGGTACCTCAGTCGACGGGGGATCGGACGGGACCTCCGGCCGGGCCCCGGGCGGGACCTCCGGGGCGGCCTCAGCGGCGCTGCTTGCAACCTCACCTCGGGCGACCAAGGTGATCGCCACCCTCGCCTCATCCCAGGGTCGCACCCGCCGCTCCGTCGAGCGCCAACTCCTAACCGCCCTCGAAGCCCTCACCCCACTCCTCCCAACCCCACCCACCGAAACCGACCTCAACCGCCTCCTAGACCTACTCCTGCTCGCCGACTAACCACCCGTCAGCCGACCACGGCCCAGCCACCCCCGGCTGGGTCATCGCCGCCTAGCCGCCACCGCCGACTCACCGCCAGCGGCCACCGGCTAGTGATCACTGCCGGAAAGGGAGCGCGGTTGGTTGGGGGCACGGTTAGTGTCTTGGGGTGGAGATTGCTGCGCGGATCGCGTCCGCTCAATTGCAAGGGTTGGCTCTTTCGCGGCGGCAGATCGTGGCCGGTCCGCTGGTCGGGTTGCTGCACGACGAGGATGTCTGGTTCCTCTCCGGCGCGGTGGCTGCCGATCCCGGCACGCCCTTCGACCCGACCGAGGTGCCGTGGGCGGTGGAGACGATCCGCAAGGCCTTCGCCGCGGAAGGACGCTGGCTGCACGCTGAGCTGGTCGACGAGGCCAGCCCGGGCCTGGCAGAGGCTCTGGCAGCTGAAGGCATGACCATCGTGTCGCGTCCACCGCTGCTGGTCGTCGAGCCCGGCGACCTGCAGTTGCCCGAATACCCCGAAGGCGCGACCGCCTCGGTGGTGACCACGGCCGAGGAGCAGGACGCCGCGAACGCAGTAGCCGCAGACGCCTACGAGACCACGGACACTGCTGCCCCGTTCCAACCCGAGCCCGCCAACGGAGCCGCCGTACTCATCCGACTGGACGACGTACCGGTGGCAACCGCGTCCTGGACGGCCGTCGCGGATGGCGTGACGGAGATCGCCGGCGTCGGCACGCTCCACTCGCACCAGCGGCGAGGCTTCGGCGCACTGGCAACCGCCTACGCCACCCAGCAAGCGTTCGAGGTCGGCGGCGCAACCTTGGCCTGGCTGACTCCAGGCGACGACGGCGCAGACCGCATCTACCGCCGCATCGGCTACAAGCCCAAGGCAACAGCCATCCACCTCGGCGACCCCGGCGGTCACCTGGAAGACCTGCGCTAGAGCCTCGTTGTCGGTGAGACCGACTACCACCTGATCTCGAAGAAACGCGTCGGCGTCATCCCGCCCAGTACGGCCCACTGCCCGCTAAGCGTACGAACTCACTACCTGTTGGGGCGGCGCGTGGAACACTGCCGCTCATCCATCCGCCTGATTTACCCAGCCTCCGGGTCAGGTGTTCGAGTCAGCCCACGGCGAGTAGTCGGCGGAGAGTGGCCTGCAGGGTGTTGCTCGCCTTGCGGGGCGGTAGTTCGGCCGCGGCGTGGCAGAGCGCGGTGGTCGACTTCACCAGCCAGGGGACGGGGAAGTCGCGGGTGAATTCACCGGCCGTCTGGCCGCGGCGGATGATCTTGGTCAGCAGGTCGACGACGGGCTCGTGGCGCTCCTGGTCGCCCGCGGCCGGGTAGAGCCGGATCGGGTGCTGTTCGAAGACCTGGCTGCTCGTCTCGATCAATCGGAACAGCGCATCCACCGCCGGTCCCGTCTCCAGGTCGAGCTTCGAGAACGCCGCCACAGCCTCGGCCGTCAGTTGATCGGCGATCGCGCCCCACAGTGCGTCGCGCGACGGAAAGTGCGCGTAGACCGTCTGCCGGGTGACCCCGGCGGTCGAAGCGATCACCTCGATTGTGCTGTCGGGATCCTCACCCAGCCGCGCGATCGCAGCCGCGAGGATCGCGCTCCGGCTCCGATCGGCATCTGATCGCCTCGCGCGCTTGCGTGGTCCCGTTGGTCCTGCCGCTACCTCAGACACCTTGTCAAGGATAGCTTCATTCCTTACCTTTGACAGTATGTCTGAGATAAGGAGACGCAGATGAGTGAGGCCGCGACCTTCGTGGAGAACTTCTACGATTCATTCACCCAAGCCGTGATGAGCGAGGAGGACCCCGCCGCCGTCATCGACCAGTACTACGTACCCGGCATCGTGCAGATCGCAGACGGCGTCGAGCTCGACCGAGAGCAGCTGATAGCTCATCTCCGCCCGATCCGCAAGAACCTCGTCCGGTGGCGCTACGAGGTCCATGAGGCGCTCCGAACCGGCGACAATCTCGCTGCCCGCTTCACCATCCACGCCCAGTTGCGCAAAGGAGATCCGATCACCACCGACGTCTATCTCTTCGGTGAACTGGATCCCGACGGCCGCATGCGTCGCAGTACCCAGCTGACCCGCGCGAGCTCGTCGCCCTCATCGGGTGGTCACGTATGAACACGCAGACATTCCGCGTGCTGGGTATGACGTGCGTACATTGCGTGGACTTCGTCAGCGCCGAGCTCGAACGCCTCCCAGGAATCACCTCGGTCGAGGTCGACTTGCCTGCCGGTTCGGTGACCCTGACCAGTACCCACCACCTGACCGCCACCCAGATCCGCAGCGCAGTCGAAGAAGCCGGCTACGACCTGCCCGCCCCAACCGACTAGACGCAGGCAGGCCGGCAACCTGGGGGTTGCCGGCCTGAATGGGGCGTGGTGTCAGCGGACGGTGAAGCCTGCTTTGCGGAAGGCGTCGGCGAGGGAGCCTTCGTCCATGGGGGTTTCCGCCTGCTTGCCGCCTTGGCCGCCGGTGTTCTGGCCGCCGCGGTTGCCGCCGGAACCACGCCCGCCGCCACCACCGCCGGGGCCGCGACCCTGGCCGCCGCTGGGACCACGGCCCTGGCCTCCGCCCTCACCGCCGGGACCACGACCACCGCCACCGCCGGGACCACGACCGCCACCGCCGGGACCACGACCGCCGCCGCCGGGGCCGCGGCCGCCGCCGGAGCGGGCGGAGCGGCCTTCGCCGCCTCGGCCGCCTGAGGTGGGGGCGCCGGGCTCGTCGTCGAGGCGGAGGGTGAGGGAGATGCGCTGGCGGGGGATGTCGACCTCGAGGACCTTGACCTTGACGATGTCGCCGGGCTTGACCACCTCGCGCGGGTCCTTGACGTAGTTCTTGGACAGCGCGGAGACGTGCGCCAGGCCGTCCTGGTGGACGCCGATGTCGATGAACGCGCCGAAGGCCGCCACGTTGGTGACCTGGCCCTCGAGCCGCATGCCCGGCTTCAGGTCGGCGATCTTGTCGACGCCCTCGGCGAACGTCGCGGTCTTGAAGGCGGGTCGCGGGTCACGTCCGGGCTTCTCCAGCTCGGCCAGGATGTCCGTGACGGTCGGCAGACCGAACATGTCGTCCACGAAGTCGGCCGCCTTCAACGACTTCAGCGCGGACGACCCGATCAGCGACTTCAGTTCCTGACCGGTGGAGTCGAGGATGCGCCGGACCACCGGATACGCCTCGGGGTGCACGCTGGACGAGTCCAGCGGGTCGGCACCGCCGGGGATCCGGAGGAACCCAGCCGCCTGCTCGAACGCCTTCGGGCCGAGCCTTGGCACCTGTTTCAGCGCGGTCCGCGACTTGAACGGGCCGTTCTGGTCGCGGTGGACGACGATGTTCTCCGCCAGGCCCGGGGTGATGCCGGAGACCCGGGTGAGCAGCGGCGCGGACGCGGTGTTCAGATCGACGCCGACCGCGTTCACACAGTCCTCGACCACCGCGTCGAGGGACCGGGACAGCGAGTTCTCCGGGAGGTCGTGCTGGTACTGCCCGACGCCGATCGACTTCGGGTCGATCTTCACCAGCTCGGCCAGCGGATCCTGCAGCCGCCGCGCGATCGACACGGCGCCGCGCAGCGACACGTCCATGCCGGGAAGCTCCTGCGAGGCGAAGGCCGACGCCGAGTAGACCGAAGCGCCCGCCTCGGACACGACCGCCTTCGTCAGCTTCAGCTCCGGGTGCTTCGCGATCAGCTCGGCGGCGAGCTTGTCCGTCTCGCGCGACGCCGTCCCGTTGCCGATGGCAATCAAGTCGACCTTGTGCGCGGCGGCCAGCGCGGCCAGCTGGGCGATCGACTTGTCCCACTGGTTCTGCGGGACGTGCGGGTAGATCACACCGGTCGCGGTGACCTTGCCGGTGGCGTCCACGACGGCCACCTTGACGCCGGTGCGGAAGCCCGGGTCGAGCCCCATCGTGGCGCGCGTCCCGGCCGGAGCGGCGAGCAGCAGATCGCGCAGGTTGGCCGCGAACACCCGGACGGCCTCGTCCTCGGCGGTCTGCCGCAGCCGGGTCCGCAGGTCGACGCCGAGGTGCACGAGGATCTTCGTCCGCCAGGCCCAGCGGACCGTCTCGACCAGCCACTGGTCGGCCGGGCGGCCCCGGTTCTCCACGCCGACCCGGCGCGCGATGGTCGCCTCGTACTCCGTCGGTCCGTCGACCTGCTCCTCGCCGGCCGGAGCGGGCTCCACGGTCAGCGAGAGCACCTCTTCCTTCTCGCCGCGGAACATCGCCAGGATCCGGTGCGACGGCATCTTCGTGAACGGCTCGTCGAAGTCGAAGTAGTCCGAGAACTTCGCGCCGTCGGTCTCCTTGCCGTCGCGAACCTTCGAGGCCAGCCGGCCGCGGGTCCACAGGCGCTCGCGCAGCTCGCCGATCAGGTCGGCGTCCTCGGCGAACCGCTCGACCAGGATCGACCGGGCGCCGTCCAGCGCGGCCTGCGGGTCGGTCACCTCGTCGTTCACGAACACCGTCGCGGCGGCCAGCGGTGGCACCGACGGGTCGGACAGCAGCCCGTCCGCCAGCGGCTCCAGCCCGGCCTCGCGGGCGATCATCGCCTTGGTCCGACGCTTCGGCTTGAACGGCAGGTAGATGTCCTCCAGCCGCGACTTGGTCTCCGCGGCGAGGATCGAGGCCTTCAGCGCGTCGTCCAGCTTGCCCTGGCTCTCGATCGACTCGAGCACGGTCTGGCGGCGTTCCTCCAGCTCCCGCAGATACCGCAGGCGTTCCTCGAGGGTGCGCAGTTGCGCGTCGTCGAGCTCCCCGGTGACCTCTTTGCGGTACCGCGCGATGAACGGAACCGTCGAGCCCTCGTCCAGCAGGCCCACGGCGGCCCGGACCTGTCCCACGCCGACTGCCAGCTCCTCGGCGATCCTCTGCTCGACCGACTGCAACACCACGTCCCGCATCCCCTCTACGTCCGATGACAGACGAGCATTCTGCCCCGCTCGCCGCATCACACATCCTTCCCTATCCCCCGGACAGAAGACGACCTCCGCCCCCACCCTGTGGACAACCACCCCGACACGCCAGTACTGCGGAACTCCCCGCGCCCGGGGCGTTCCGCAGTACTGGGTGTTCGTCAGGCGGCGTCGAGGGCGAGCTCGTCGCCGGACTCCGCGGCCTCGGCGGCCGAGGTCTCGGGCGCCGGGCGCATCACGGTGCAGGCGATCACCACGGCGGTCGCGACGATCACGGCGGCGACCGCGAACGAGAGGTGGAAGCCACTGGTCAGGGCCTCCAGCGCGGGCTTTCCGGCGGCCGCGAGGCTCTCGGTGCGGGTCGCGGACAGCGTGGCCAGCACGGCCAGTCCGAGTGCGGCGCCGACCTCGGCGGTGGTGCCGACCAGACCGGAGGCGAGTCCGGCGTCCTCGGGCTCCACGTCGGCCATCGACAGGCCCATCAGCGCAGGGAAGCAGATGCCGCCGCCCAGCCCCAGCAGGATCAGCACCGGCAGCACGTGGACGAAGTAGTTGCCACCGACCGGAGCCTGGGTGAACAGCGCCAGACCGACCACGATCAGCGCCAGACCGGCGATCAGCGGGCGGCGTGCGCCGAACCGCATCACCAGCTTCTCGGAGTAGCGGACCGACAGCAGGCCCATCAGCACCGTGGTCGGCAGGAACGCCAGCCCGATCTCGAGCGCGTCGTACCCGAGCACCCGCTGCAGGTAGAGCGAGCCGAGGAAGAAGATGCCGAACATGCCGGAGGCGGACAGCGCCTGGATCAGGTTCGCGCCGGTCAGGTTGCGGGACTTGAAGATCCGCAGCGGGACCAGCGGGTTGGCCGCGGTCGCCTCACGGACGATGAAGCAGGCCAGCAGGGTCAGCGTGAGCAGGGCCAGGGCGATCGTCCGCGGCGCGGTCCAGCCGAGCTCGGCGGCCGGCTTGACGATGGTGAACACGCCGACCATCAGCGCGGCGGTGATCAGCACGGCACCCGGTACGTCGGTGCCGCGGCCCATCCCGAGGCCCTTGTCCTTCTGGATCAGCTTGACTGCCAGGACGCCGGTGACCAGGCCGATCGGCAGGTTCACGAAGAAGATCCAGTGCCAGTTGATCGCCTGGGTCAGCGCGCCACCGGCGAGCAGACCGATCGAACCGCCGGCGGACGCGACGAACGCGTAGACGCCGATCGCCTTGGCCTGCTCCCGCGGCTCCGGGAACAGCGTCACGATCATGCCGAGGATCACCGCGGAGGTCAGCGCGCCGCCGACGCCCTGGACGAAGCGGGCGGCGACCAGCATCTCCTGGGAGCCGGCCAGGCCGCACCACACGGAGGCGATGGTGAAGACGGTCAAGCCACTGACGAAGATGGTCCGCCGCCCGAGCAGGTCGCCGAGCCGGCCGGCCAGCAGGAGCAGCCCGCCGAACGCGATCAGGTACGCGTTCACCACCCACGCGAGGCTGGAACTGGTGAAGCCGAGGTCGTCCTGGATGGCCGGCAGCGCCACGTTCACCACGGTCACGTCGAGCACGATCATCAACATGCCGGCGCAGAGAACGTAGAGGGCCAGCCAGCGCGAGCGGCCGCCCTGCGCGGCCGGCGTCGTCGCCAGGGTTTCGGTCGTCGCGTACATCGGGGTTTCTCCTTCTGGTCCGGTGGGCCTTTCACTGACACGTCGGACCAGATGGGCTCAGATTGACACGTCCCCTGAATCTTTTTTCGGCCGAGTGGTCGTGGTGCGGGAGATCCAGTACGCGATCAGCGCCGGGATCAGGCCCGAGCCGATCACGAACAGTGTCGGCAGTCTGGCCAGCAGCAGGAACCAGGTGGCCAGGCCGATCACGCCGCCCGCGACAGCGAGTGACCGCCTGAGCAGGAAGAGGTTGGCCGCGCGGAACAGGCTCTTCGGAGTAGTGTCCGCCGGCTCGTCGGGGAGGACGGCGAGCGCGCTGAGGTAGAGGCCCACGATCATCCCGGTCAGCGGGACGAGCACCGCCAGCGCGAAGATCCGGACCGGGCCGTCGGTGGAGGCCCAGAAGAGCAACCCGAACGCCAAGGCGATACTGCCGACGTACAGGACGAGGCCGGCCGCCCAGAAGCGGCGGAAGGCCCACTTGAACTCGCTCCAGAAACGCCTCATCAGAGACGGGTGCTCCTGGCCGATCGCGTACGGCAGCACCCGCTGCAGCGCGAAGGCGGCCGGGTAGAGCGTGACCACGCCGACACTGCAGACCAGGAACACCAGTTGCAGCATCAGCAGGTCGCCGATCAGCGAGAGCTTCGACAGCACCGCGTTGGTCCGGCCGCCTCCGGTGGTGTCGCTCACAGGCCATCCCTCACGTCGGCAGTCCTTGCTTCGGCAGTCATGATCGTATGATCACAAACAATCACATCCGGATAACAGTCCCCGGAGGTCTCGCATGCTTGCACCGGAGCGCCACGAGCTGATCCTGCGCAGCCTGCGCCGCCACGGCCGGCTCCGGGTGGCCGAGCTGTCCGCGGAGCTCGGCGTTTCCGCGATCACAGTACGCCGGGACCTCGCGGAGCTGGATTCTGCCGGACTGCTGCGCCGGGTGCACGGCGGCGCCATCGGCACGAGTCCCGCCGCCGGCCCGAGCCAGGGCAGCCAGCTCACCGTCGGCATCGTCGTACCGAGCTCCACCTTCTACTACACCGACGTGATCCGCGGCGCCGAGGCGATGGCCGACCGGTACGGCGCTCGCCTGGTGCTCGGGGTCTCCGGATACGACGTGGCGGTGGAGCAGGAGCGGCTCGAGAAGGTGCTCGGCATCGGGGTCGCCGGGTTGCTGCTCAGCACGGCCCTCGGGGACGAGCGCGCCGCCGAGGTCGGGTCGAGACTGGACGGCATCGACGTACCGGTGGTGCTGATGGAACGCGCGTTCGGCTTCCCGCACGCGGAGCGCGAGTACGACCACGTCCGCACGGATCACGCCTACGGAGCGATGCTCGCGCTGCGGCACTTCCGCTCGCTCGGTCACACCCGGATCGGCATCAACCTCAACGCCAGCGTCACGGCGTACTGGCTGCGGCAGGGGATCGCGCAGGCGGCGGAAACGCTCGGGATCGACCTGCTGATCTCCCCGGTGGTGCTCCCGGCCCGCGGCGAGGACCCGGACACGATCGCGCAGCTGGACGCGTTCCTCGACGAGTGCGAGTCGTACGGCGCCCGCGCGATGCTGGTGCACTCCGACGAGCACGCGGCCCGCCTGGTCGAACGCGCGATGGAGCGAGGCCTGCGGATCCCCGAGGACCTCTCGGTGATCGCCTACAACGACGAAACCGCCGCCCTGGCCGCCGTCCCCCTGACCGCCGTCTGCCCACCCAAGCTGATGATCGGCGAAACCGCCTGCGAACTCCTGCTCCGAAAACTCCAAGCCGCCCCCGGCCGCACCCCGGCCACCCAACACCTCTCCCTCCTCCCCACCCTCAAAACCCGGATCTCCTGCGGCGCCCTCACCACCACAGCCAGGCCCTAGTCACGGGTTAGATTTGGACACCGACGATCACGGGGAGGGTCCGATGGACTACGAACAGTTCAAAGCGGAGTACAAGCAGGTCTTCGACGCCATCGACGGCGACCGGCCGTCCGCAGACTTCGCCCCGGACGTCGCGCGCCTCAAAGCCCTCGCCGCCACCATTGAGGACCCGGCCAACCGCCGGTCCGCGGAGAACCGGATCGCGACGATCGAGGATGTCCTCTCCTACGGCGATGGACCACCGCTGTCGCCCGCGATGGCCCAGGCCATCCGGGTCCACGCCGCAGCCAGCGCGGCCGGCGGCACCCCGCAGGAGCGGATCGCCCGGGCGGAGGCCGGGATGGCCGAGATCGGCCGGATCGCGGAGGCGGCCGGCCCGGGCGAGGAAGCGTCGATCATGAACATGAACGAGTCGCTCTACATGCTGGTTCTCGCGTTGGAGCCTGAGTCCGAGTGAGGGTCCGCAGCCACCAGGAACTGATGGCTGAACAGGCTGATGCCGCCGTCCGGATCTCTGGGGCGGACCACTCCTCGTGGAACGGCCACCTAGGCGTCACCGCCCCGGACCGCAAGGTACGTGGCGCGGTGACGTGGAATAACACGATCGAGTACAACGACGCCAAGGTCACGGTGCCGTTGAAGGAGATGTTCGACAACGCCCGCGTGCACAACCAGGATCCCGAGACCCTGCAGTCGTACCGCGAGGCCGTGAAGACGGTCCTGCATGAGAACACCCATGTGCTCGCAGCGGAGGGTACGTCGCACAGCGACGCCAAGGACGCATTCCAGAATCCAAGTGTGCAGGCGCTGGAAGAAGGCGTCACCGAGGTCTACAGCTACAACAACCTGAATTCCTACATCGACGACCTCGGCCTGGAGGAGATCGCACCGGGAATCAGTTCGGCGGAGGCGAACCGGTCATACAAGGAGTACGCCCCCGCCGCGCAGGCATTCACCAATGGGATCGGCCGCGATACCGGGCTCGGTGGTCAAGAGGTGGTACGGCGGATGGCGGTGGTGAACGCGGAGCAGAAATTCCGCGTCGCTGCGGAGACCCTGTACGACAACAGCGATCTTCCGGGGATTGTCCCCGATCAGGAGCGGGAAGCGGCCCTACAGCAGATCGAGACGTCCATGCGCGGCCCGTTCGAACCGCTGAAGGATCTGGACAAGTCCGACGATCAGCAGCTTCGTCGCGCGTCGGCCAAGGCGGGCGGCCTCGCCTACGACGCGGCCGTTGATCAGGTTGAAGCAATCCGCACCCAGTGGACCGCGCCCCAACACAGCCAGCGGGTCGAACGTCAGACCGACCGTGGCGTCCAGCAAGGCGCACAACAATCAACCACGAACGACCGGGCCCAGGAGCAGGCGTCGACCGGCCGCGGCTCGCCTCAGAGCGGCGGCGATCCCGGTCAGGCTCAACGGCCCCAGGAGTTGGATCACGCAATGCGCGCGGGGTTGAGCGGGACTGCGCCGATGTCGTCGGCGAAGCCGTTGGGGGCGGGTGAGCAAGGTTCTCGTCGCTCCGGTTCGCAGGCCGGGCAGCAGCGGCAGGGGCCTGAGCGCGAGAGTTGAGAACCGCCGCTGAACACGGACTGGGGAGTCGCGGATGGAGTACGAGCAGTTCTACGCGGAGTACACGAACGTTTCCGAGGCTGTGATGGCGGGGCTGAGTCTGGATGCTCTGACCATGGAGATCGGGCGCCTTCGTCAGTTGGTCGACCGGGGTTGATGATCTTGCCGACCGCGAGGAGGCGGGGCATGTCGTTGCGATGCTCGAGAGCGTCCTGGCCCTTGAGCCCGGGCCCGGGCCATCCGCGGCCGTGCTTGCTGCGGATGAGGCCTATTGGCGCGCAACCGCGAGCGATGGCACGGCGGCTGAGCGGATCGCTCGGGCCGAGGCTGGGATCGAGCAGATCGGGCGGATCGCGATGACGGCTTATCCGGACGAGCAGAGCGACATTCGGCAGTTGAACGAGTCGCTTCACTTGTTGGTCGGGGCGCTCAAGGGGAGTGGCTGAAACTACGCACGGTGAGGTGTGCGGTGGGTTCGGTAAATGGAACTTTGATCGGGGGAGTTCCGTTTGTGATCGAATTTGATCATTCGAGCGCTGGGGTATTGACGAGGAAAGCCCTTTCCCATACTTTCGCTGCACTCGGTGGTCCGGTCGTCACGATCTGGGCGCCGAACCGCTCGGCAGCGAAGGAGTTCCCCTGTGAGACGTGGCGCCCGGAGTGGACTGGTGGTGCTGGCCGCGATACTCGGCCTGGCCGCCAGCAGTTGTGGCAACGGGGTGATCGACAAGAGCACGGACGGCGTCCCGCCGGCTGAGGCGACCGGGACATTGCGCGTGCTGCTCCCGTCCTTCCCGCCCAGTACCAAGGGCCGGGAGGAGTTCGACAAGGTCGTCGCGGACTTCCAGAAGACCTATCCCAAGATGAAGGTCGAGCCGGACTTCGCGACGTACAACAACCTGAACGAGAAGATGTCCACCTCGATCGCGGCCGGCATCCCGTACGACGTGATGGTCACCGGCGTCGGCTGGATCCAGCCGTTCGCGTCGAAGCGGATCTTCGCCGACCTGGCGGCGTACGGCGTGACTCCGGAGGTGATCAAGGAGAAGAGTGTTGCCGCGCTGATCGAGCCGGCGACGTACGACGGCAAGCTGTACGGGTACCCGCTGGTTGCCGACGCCCGCGCCGTCGCGCTGCGCAAGAGCGCGTTCCGCGAGGCCGGCCTTGACCCGGACAAGCCGCCGACCTCGCTGGCCGAGATCAAGGCCGCGGCCGAGAAGCTGACCAAGCGGGACGAAGGCGGGTCGATCACCCGCAGCGGGTTCGACCTCGCCTCGGCGACCGGCTTCCGGCAGTCGTTCACCACCTTCCTGGCCTCGACCGGTACGCCGCTCTACGTGAACGGCGAGCCGAACTTCAGCAACCAGCAGGGCCTGGAGACGCTGGAGTGGATCAAGTCGATGATCAACAACGTCCAGCCGTACGGCCAGCAGAACGCGGCCCAGCAACCCCTCGTGCTCACTGGTGAGGCCGCGATGGGCATCGTCGGCGGCGCGGTCGACTGCTCGGACAAGGGCATCGGCCAGAAGAACTGCGACGACCTGAAGTTCTTCCGGTTCGACAGCGGCCAGGAGATCGAGTACGTCGGTGGCGACCTGGCGTCGATCGGGTCGCGCAGCCGGCACAAGGACGCGGCGTGGGCCTTCATCCAGTCGCTCACGGTGCCGACGACGCTGGACGCGATCGCCAAGCTGAACAAGAAGCTGCCGGCCTACAAGGACGCCGGCAACTCACCGCAGGCGAAGTCCAACCCGCTGAGCAAGTTCGTCGCCGACGGACTGGTGTACGCGGTGAACGAGAACAGCCCGCCGACCAACTGGCTCGAGATGCGCGGCAACTTCGACATCCAGCTCACCCAGGCGGTCCTCGGTCAGAAGGATCCCGCCAAGGTGCTGGCCAACCTGGCAGGACAGTCCCGATGAGCGCCACACTCGAACACCCCACGAAAACCGTCCCCGCGCCAAGCGGGACCGCGCCGGCCAAGGAAAGCCGCGAGCTGATCCGCAGCCAGGTTCGCGCCGGCTGGATTCTGCTCAGCCCGGCTCTGCTGCACTCCGCGATCTTCATCGTGATCCCGGTGCTGGCCGTGCTCGTGCTCAGCCTCACCGACTACAGCTTCGGTGATTCCTGGTCCTGGGTCGGCCTGGGCAACTACGCCGACCTCTTCCGCGACGTCGACTTCCAGGCATCCCTGGTCAACACCGTCCTGTACGCCGTCGTGGTGATCCCGATCTCGATGGCGATCGCGCTGGCGGTCGCGGTCGGGCTGAACCAGAAGATCAAGGGCCTCGGCTTCTTCCGAACCGCGTTCTACATCCCGACGGTGACCGCGACCGTCGCGATCGCCACCATCTGGCTGTGGATCTACAACCCGGGCTCAGGTCTGGCGAACGGCTTCCTCAGCCTGTTCGGCTTCGCGCCGAACCGCTGGCTGGCCGACCCCGCCACCGCGTTGCCGTCGCTGATGGTGGTCGGTATCTGGCAGGGTCTTGGCACCAAGATCATCATCTACCTGGCCGCCCTGCAGGGGGTCTCGCGTGACCTGCTGGAGTCGGCCGACCTGGACGGCGCGAGCCGCTGGCAGAAGTTCGTCAACGTCACCCTGCCGGCCCTCAGCCCGGTGCAGTTCTTCGTCCTGATCACCTCGATCGTCGGGACCTTCCAGGTCTTCGACCTGGTGTACGTGATGACCAGAGGTGGGCCTGGCACCGAAACCCGGGTGCTGGTGCTGGACATCTACCAGAACGCGTTCCAGGACCTGAAACTCGGCTACGCGTCCGCCGAGACCGTGATCATGATGATCGTGATCGCGCTCTTCATCGGCGCCGGACGCCTGCTCCAGAAGGCGGATGTCAATGACTAGCGCAACGATCACCGGCCCCATCGTGAGCCGGAAGCCGTCCGGGCTCCGGGTCGGCCGGATCCTCCTGTACGTCGTGCTCAGCCTCGGCGCGGTGCTGATGATCACGCCGTTCCTGTGGATGGTGCTGACCGCGTTCAAGAACGACCTGGAGATCGCCACGTTCTCCTGGCTGCCGACTGAGCTGCGGTGGCGGAACTTCGTCGAGGCGATGCAGAGCGCGCCGTTCCTGCGGTACTTCCGCAACAGCCTGTTCATCGCCGTCGGCGAGACCGCGTTCACCCTGGCGGTCTGTACGACGGCCGGGTACGCGCTGGCGAAGCTGCCGATCCGGGGCTCCAAGGCGCTGCTGAGCTACTTCATCCTGCTCCTGCTGGTGCCCTTCCAGATCATCCTGGTGCCGCTGTTCCTGATCGTGAAGTCGATCCCGCTGTTCGGCGGCAACAACATCCTCGGTCAGGGCGGCATCGGCTGGCTGAACTCCTGGTGGGGCCTGATCATCCCGCTCGGCGCCGCGCCGCTGTTCACCTTCCTGGCCCGGCAGTTCTACGTCTCGATCCCGAACGAGCTGGCGCAGGCGGCCCGGGTCGACGGGCTGGGTGAGTTCGGCATCTTCTGGCGGATCATGACGCCGCTGATCAAGCCGGCCCTGATCACCATCTGCGTGTTCCAGATCGAGGCGGCCTGGAACGGATTCCTCTGGCCGTTGATGATCACCACGTCGGACTCGATGCGACCACTGCAGCTCGGGCTGGCGATCTTCGCGCAGAACCCGGCGGAGATCCAGTGGCCCTACCTGATGGCCGGTACGGCGCTGGCGACGCTGCCGATGATCGTGATGTTCGTCTTCGCACAGAAGCGCTTCGTCGAGGGCATGGCGAACGTCGGGATCAAGGGCTGAACGAGGGCCGGTCGGACTCACGGCCGGGGAGGTTTCCCCTTCGCAGGTGCTCGCCCCGCCCCGGGCGAGCACCTGCTGGGGCCCCCTCCACAATCACCGGTGGTCCCGAAGAAACACCGGAGCGTCCACTTGCCCCCCTCAAGACCAGGCCGCTCAACCATTTATCGTCACAACCTGAAGGGCGTTACAGCTTTCGTCCGGCTTTTTGCTGACTATCGGGACGATTTCTGCCGAATCAGCTAATCCACCGCATTTCTGCTACCCGTCGAGTGCGGGTGTTGACTATCCGTAGCGGAATTAGGGGAAGTCGGCGTGCCGGATTGTGCGACAGGCCGTCTGGGCGCTCGATGGGCGATGCGAGTCCTCACGCTCAATGTGCAGAACGACGCTGGCGACCCCGGCGTACCGGTCTGATCACCGTGGTGAGCCGCATTGGTGGACTTGGCTGCTGGTGTGGAGATTCCCGGCCGCGGCGACCAGTTGTTCGTAGTACCGACGACGCCGTGGCGGTTGGACCATGAAGAAGCGCGGGGGTGGGGTGATCCCACTCACCGACGCCGGATCGACTACATCCTGACCCGGGCGCGCGTCTCGTCGGTCCAACTGGTCGGCGATCGCCCGGTCGATGGCGTCTGGCTCAGCGACCACTGCGGCGTACTGGCTGAGATCTAGGACAAGTGCGCGCGGACCATCTTCGGAACCAGTGCTCGACGCCGCCATCCGGGTAGATCAGGTCCAGGGTGTGCGCGGCGCGCAGCGTGGCCAGGCCGTGCAGGTTGGTCCACAGAGCGATGGTCCGCCCGCGACCGCGATCCTCGAGGGGCGGCGTCTGGGGGATCTACCCGGAAGGCACCCGCTCACGGGACGGCCGCCTCTACCGCGGCAAGACCGGCACGATGCGCGTCGCCCTGGCCACCGGCGCGCCCGTCGTACCGGTCGTTGTCAAAGGCACCGACCAGGTCAACCCGGTCGGCTCCCGCCGCTGGCGTTTCGGCCACGTCCACCTGATCATCGGCGAGCCCCTGGACCTCACCCCTACCTGAACCGCCCGATCCACCAGCAAGTGGTCCGAGCCGCCACCGACCACCTCATCCACACCCTCCAGCAACACTCCACCCAGGAGTACGTCGACTCCTACGCCGAAGTTCCGGAGTAGCGGGTTCTTTCTGACCTGGTTGGCGTTTATGCTCTTCGGGTGACTGCCGGGTCGGCCTTGGGCCAAGAAGAGTTTGGGTACCCGGCTGCGCTCTGAGCCCCGGCAGGGCCGCTAGAGGCCCGCCTCTCCTTGTACCGCACGTGTTTCTGCCGTGCTGTCGTGAACATCCAGCCTGCCGCGCTGTCGGCGGCTTCCCATCCCGTACTTCCCTACGGGCATTTCGTCGTGCCCGGAATCCATCGAGAAAGAAGAGCGTCCTGAACAATTTCACCCAGCAGATCATCGAGGAATTCCGTGCCAATGCGGGGCAGGTCGGTGGTCCCTTCGACGAGGCCCGGCTGCTCCTGCTCACCACGACCGGGGCGCGCTCCGGCAAGCCGCACACGACCGTCCTGGGCTACTACCCGGATACCGCGGATCGGGTTCTCGTGGTCGGGTCGGCCGGTGGCGGACCCAAGCACCCCGACTGGTACCGCAATCTCCTCGCCAACCCCCGTGCCACCGTCGAGACCGGCGTCTTCACCTACGAAGCCGAAGCCCTTGTACTGCGGGACGCCGAGCGCGACGAGACCTTCGCCCGGTTGGCGGAGACGGATACCGGCTGGGCGGAGTACCAGTCCAAGACCACCAGGATCATCCCGGTAGTCGCGCTTACCCAGGTCGCCGGTGGTCCGCCGAATGCAGGCTCGTTCGGTGAAGCGCTGCGCCTGATCCACGGCGCGTTCCGGCGCGAGTTGGCCCTGGTCCGGCGAGAGGTCGCGTCGTCCGGCCCAGGCATCGGCGCGCAGCTGAGGATCAACTGCCTGACGCTCTGCCAGTGTCTGCACATCCACCACACCTTCGAATCCGGAGGCCTCTTCCCGTCGATGCTGGAACGCCACCCTGAACTGGCACCCACCATCACCACCCTCGAAGCCGAGCACGCCAAGATCGCCGGGCTGCTCGAGGAACTGCAGGCCCTCGTCTCCACGCCCAGCACCACCTCGTTACTGGCCGCGGTGGACGAGCTCATCACGGAATTGACGCAGCACCTCGACTACGAGGAGGAGCAGCTGATCCCGCTGCTCGACTGATTCACCACCTCGGGCTGATCGTCAGGTAGGAAGGAGGTCTGACGATCAGCTCGAGGAGTTTCGATGCAACTCGGTGCGATGCAGGTGCACGCGATCAGCGACGGTACGTTCAGCGTGCATCCGAAGTACTTCGGCGCGGAGGTGCCGGATGACGCGCGGCCGGAGTTCTTCGCGCGGGACGACAAGGCCTGGCTGCCGATCGGGTGCTTCCTGATCCGGTCGGACGACCGGGTGATCCTGGTCGACGCGGGCCTCGGTCCGGACCAGGACGATCTGCCGCACGGCATGCGGCTGGTCGGCGGGCAGCTCTTCGTCGGACTGGGTGCGCTCGGAGTGGGGGCCGGCGACATCACGGACGTCGTCATCACGCACTTCCACACCGACCACGTCGGCTGGCTGTTCGACCTGGCCGCGGAGCCGGTCTTCCCGAACGCGATGATCTGGTACGGCGCCGCCGACTGGGACTACTTCGTCAACGGGCCGGGCGACATCCGCCCGCACATCCGCGACGGGTTCCTCACCAACGCCCCGCGCCAACGCCCCCTGACCCACGACACCACCGTCGCCCCCGGCATCACCGCCATCCTCACGCCGGGCCACACCCCAGGGCACCTCAGCGTCTCCCTCGCCTCCGGCCCCGCCCGCCTTCTCCTGCTCGGCGACGCCATCACCTGCCCCATCCAACTGGCCGAACCCACCTGGCACTCCATCGGCGACGTCAACCCCACCCTCGCCCACCAAACCCGGCACCGCCTCTGGTCCACCCTCCAGAACACCCCCGGCCTGGGCGCCCACTTCCCCACCCTCACCCCAGGCCAGGTAACCCCCACCCCCAGCCCTCACTGGACAACCGGCTAGGAGAGCGTCGGCTGACGATGATCCCGGTGGCGGTTGCCCAACCGCCACCGGGAGTCTGATCGAAACCCTTGCCCGGGCGGCTCTCCCTCCAACAAGCCGCCCGGGCGTCACGGGTGTACTACTGGGCGACTTTGAAGAGGTCGTTCAGCTGGGTGTTGAGTTTGGTGAGTGAGTCGACCGGCTCGCTGCCGATGTAGATCGCGTCGAAGCGGGGGGCCATCAGGGCCGCGATGTCGGCGGCGTTCGTCGTCACCGGGAAGAGGAACGTCGTCTTGTCCTTCACCTGCTGGGTGAACGGCGTGACGTCGAGCTTGCGTTCGTTCTTGTTGAAGGCGATGGCCAGGTCCGTACCGGCCGGCCGGGCCGGGAAGACCACGCCGGACTGGCCGATGATGTTCTGGCACTCCGCACCGGACAGGAACTTCACCCATTTCGCCGCACTCTCGGGCTGCTTCGACAAGGTGGTGACGGAGTCGGCGAGACCGTTGAACATCGACGCCCGCTTGCCGGACGGCCCGATCGGGGTCGGCGCGAGCCCGATCTCGAGTTTCTTGCCGGCGGCATCGGTGAGCTTGGTGAAGGTCGAGATCATCCACGAGCCGCTGAGCCCCATTGCGGCCGTGCCGGACTGGATCTGCTTGTCCGTGCCGATCGCGTTGGCGCCGCCGATCTCCTCGTAGCTGGCCATGTACCCCTTCTGCACCAGCCCGAAGTACCAGCCCAGCGTGTCCTGCAGTTCGGGCTGGTCCAGGTTGAACCGGGTGCCCCAGGGGTTCTTGTCGGTCGCCTGCCAGCCCGCGCTGCCGGTGAACGCCGACCACTGGGTCTGACCCCAACCGCCGCCGCCCGAGCCTTCGGACGCCAGCCCGTGCGTCTTGACGCTGGTCTTGTCGAAGCCCGGCTCGTCACCGCGAACACCCTTCGTGTCGATGGTGAGGTGCGCGACGAGCTTCTCGAAGGTGCCGCCGTCCTGGGCGTTCCAGGTCAGGCTCTGCAGGTCGGCGGGATCCACGCCCGCTGCCTTCAGGGCGGCAACGTCGTAGAACATGGCGATCGTGTCCCAGTCCTTCGGAGCGCCGTACCGCTTGCCGTCCTGGCCTTTCCAGAGCTCGGCCAGGCCCTCCTGGTAATCGCCGTCCTTGATGTCGCTGGTCGGCGCGAGGTCGTCGAGGGGCCGGAGCACCTTGAGATCGACGTACTGCGCGAACTTCGACAGGTGGTCGGTGAAGACGTCTGGTGCCGTGTCCGCGATGAACCCGGCCGTGAGCTTGCTCCAGTAGGCGTCCCACCCGTACTGCGAGATGTGGATCTTCAGGTCGGGGTTCTGCTTCTCGAAGGCGTCCGCGCACTTCTGGTACCCCGGCTGCTGCGCGGAGTCCCACAGCCAGTACTCGATCGTCCCGTTCGCGCTGCCACCACTCGTACCGCCACAGGCGGCCAGGGCGGTGACGGTCACCAGGGCGACGGCCGCGGTACGGATCCTCTGCCGGAAGGTGATCATCGGTGCCTCCTCACTTGATCCCGCTGAAGCCGATGGAGTTGACGATGCGCTTCGCGAAGAGCATGAAAAGCAGCAGCATCGGAATAGCGGCGACCAGGGTGGCCGCCATCAGGCCGGCCCAGTCCGGGCCGGTCTGCGGGGTCTGCGACTTGAACACCCCGAGCGCGACGGTGAGGACGCGCGACCTGTCGGTGTAGCTGACCATCAGCGCCCAGAAGTACTCGTTCCAGGCGGCGATGTAGGTGAGGATCGCCAGCGTCGTGATCGGCGCCACCGACATCGGCAGGATCAGCCGGAAGAACACCCGGACCTTGGAGGCGCCGTCCATCAGTGCGGCCTCCTCCACCTCGCGGGAGATGCCGAGGAAGAACTGGCGCAGGAAGAACACCGCGAACGGCGTCATGAACATCGTCGGCAGCGAGATCCCGAGCAGCGTGTCCACCAGGCCGAGCTGCTTGATCAGCACGAAGTTCGGCAGCAGCGTGAAGATCGCCGGAATCATCAGACCGCCGAGGAAGAAGGCGAAGACCTTCTCACGGTGCCGCCACTGCAGCCTCGCGAACGCGTACGCCGCCATCGCTGAGAAGAACACCTGGCCGACGGTGATGAGGGTGGCGACGACGACCGAGTTGAACAGGTAGCGCCAGAAGTTGATCGCCTGTCCGGCGCCACCGGCATCGATGGCCTCCTGCCCGGTCTGCAGGCCGAAGACCCGCTCGAACCCGCCGGCCGAGGGTTGGACCGGCAGCAGGCTGTCGGACCCGGCGTACAGGGCGTTGTTGCTGGAGAGCGCGGTACGGAGCATCCAGTAGAAGGGGAACAGGCTGACGAGGATCACCAGGATCATGAAGGTCCACGCCAGCGCGCGGCCGAAGTTGAAGCTCCGGCGCTCGGGCGGCGGCGCATCCCGCCGTACTGCGACGTCGGGCGCGGCGGTGGCTACCGTCGGGGTGGTGTCGGTGGTCATGGTCGCCTCCTCAGGCCAGGTCGGACGACTCGGCCCGGCTGAGCCGGTACTGGACGAAGGTGATGATCACCAGGACGACGAGCAGCGCCACCGACATGGCCGACGCGTAGCCGAACTGGAAGCGGCTGAACGCGACGTCGTAGATGTAGTACTGCAGCACGCGCGAGGAGTCGACGGGTCCACCGCGGGTCGCGATCGCGACGGTGTCGAAGACCTGGAACGAGCCGACCACGGTGATGATGAGGACGAGCGAGATGATCGGCCGCAGCAGCGGGACAGTGATGCTGCGGAACATGCGTACTTCGCTCGCCCCGTCGATCCGCCCGGCCTCATAGACGGTCTCCGGGATCATTTGGAGACCCGCGAAGATCAGCAGCGCGGTGTAGCCCACGTGCCGCCAGACGTTGATGAACGCGATCGTCGGGATCACCCAGGCCTCGGAGGACAGGAACGGGATCCGTTCCAGGCCGAGTCCCGCGATGATGTTGTTCGCGATGCCCAGCTGGTAGTCGAGGATCCAGAGGAAGACCATCGCGGCCACCACGTTCGAGACGAGGAACGGCGTGAGCACGATGCCGCGCAGCCAGGTCCGCTGGGTCAGCCGCTGCATCATCACGGCGATCACCAGGGCCAGGACGGTCTGGAAGCCGATGTTGAGGATGACGTAGTACAGCGTCACCTTCATCGCGTTCCAGAACACCGGGTCCTGGACCATCCGGACGTAGTTGTCCAGGCCGTTGAACTCCGGCGGGGTCAGCAGGTTGAACTTGGTGAAGCTGAGGTAGATCCCGCGCAGGGTCGGCCAGACCAGGAAGACCAGGAAGCCGATGGTGGCCGGAAGGATGAACAGCAGGGCGAGTCGGGTGTCGTCGTGTGGACCGTTGCGGGCGCGGCGGGCTCTCGCCGGCCGGGCGGGGATCGTGGTGGCCATCGTGGCTCCTTCACCGGGGAGGGCTGCCTGCCAGCAGGTGCCGGTCGCTCACGACGGGGTCCAGGTCGGAGTGGGCCGGCGGATGGTCCGAACGTGGGTTGCTCCGAACCTCAGGTATTTGCAGTCAGATTGAAAATAATGCATGCTGGCGAGTGTGACAAGGGTCACGCCCGTATCCTTTGGCAGGTGGTAGCGACGAGCACGTCCGCGAGGTCGGGAACCGGGGGAGAACTGTCCGCCGGCGAGCTCGCCGTGACCCGGCAGCTGCTGATCCACGGACCGGCCACCCGCGGCGACCTGGGAGACCGGCTCAACCTGTCCTACGCGTCGATGTCCCGGCTGGCTCGCTCGCTGATCGGCGGGGGGATCGCCTCGGAGGATCTGGAGCCCCCGTCCGCCGTCGGCCGGCCGCGGCAGATCCTGACCGCCGTACCCGGTGCTCGCCATGTCGTGGGGTGCAAGCTCACCTCGGACACGGCGTACGCCGTCGTGTGCGACATGTTCGGTGAGGTGAGCGCCACCGCGCGGGCGGCGCTACCCGCGGCGGTGGACGGCGTCGTACCGGTCGAGGCGACGGCGAAGATCGTCGCGCAACTGGCCACCAGGCTCGGCCGGAAGGTTCCCTCACTGGACGGGATCGGGGTGACCGTCGGCGGAGTGGTGGTCGACCGGACCGTGGTGCAGGAGGGGACATTCCTCGGCTGGAGCGACGTCGACCTCGGTACGCCGTTGCGCGAGCGGACCGGGCTGCCGGTGATCGTCGCGAACGACGTGGCCGCGTTGGCTCGCGAGCAACTGTGGTTCGGCGCGGGGCGGACCCACTCGACCTTCGGGATCATCACCGTCGGCGCCGGGCTGGGCTTCGGCGTCGTGCGTGAAGGTGTCGCCGTCGAGCAACTCATCGACAACGGCCACCTGCTGGCGCATGCCCCCATCGACACCCGCGGCCCTCGCTGCAGCCTTGGCCACCCCGGTTGCGTCGCCGCCTACTTGAACCGCGAGGACGTCGAGGCCCAAGCCTCGGCCGCTGCCGGCCACCCAGTCACCTTCGACGACCTGGTCCGCGCTCGCGCCTCGGGCGACCCAGCGGCTACTGAGCGGCTGAACGGCGCGGCCCGGGCCCTGGGCCACCTGATCGTCACCTTCGCCGGCGCCCTGCAGACGACGTGCATCGTCCTGGCCGGCGAGGACCTGGCCGCCTTCACCGACTCAGCCCCCCTCAACGAAGTCATCGACGACCGCCTCCGCCCGGGCCCCGCCGAATCCCAGCGCTGCACGCTGGACATCGTCACCACCCCGCTGACCTTCACCGACTGGGCCCGTGGCGCCGCCGTCACCGGCATCCAGAACGCCCTCGGCGCGCACTGATCCCGGGACGTAGGACGCCGGGGCGGCTCCCCCCGAGCGGGAGCCGTCCCGGCGTCGTAGTGCCTACGCTTGCTGGACCGTCCGGGTCAGCGACCAGGTGCGGCCGATGGGGTGATGTTCTGGTTGAGCCGGAACAGGTTGGTCGGGTCGTAGCGGTCCTTCACCGCCACCAGCCGGTCGTACGTGGACGACGGGTAGGACGCGCGCACGCTTTCCTCGCTCCCTTCTCCGGTGAAGTTCACGTACGACGCCGCGTCCGGTCCGAGTCCGGCGGATGCCGAGCGGGCCCACTGGGCAACCTCGTCGAAGCCGTTCCCGTCGGGTGTCCGCGCCACCGCGTTGAGAATGAACTCGTGGTCGCGCGTACCGAAGGCCGTGGCGTCGGCCGGTACGCGGCCCATCGCGCCGCCGAGGTGGTGGATGTGAAGCTCGGACACGCCGTTCGGCACCTGGCTGTGTGACGAGACGAGCGCGTCGACGGTCTTTCCACCGAGCTCGGTGAAGAACGCCGACCGGAAGTAGTTCCACATGCCCCGCGGGAAGAGCGGATCGAGCAGTGTCTGCATCGCGTTGTACGGCATCGGGCCGAACAGATCGGCGACCACCGGCGCCAACGTGCGGAACGGCCGCGTCGCCTCGTCGCCGTCCTCGGTCTGCCCCGACCACATGCCCAGTACTGCGACGATCGGCTTCCCGTGCACGTCTTCCGGGAGGAACGGCAAGGGTGGCGCGGTGGTCAGGTTGACCGCCAGCGACAGCTCGTCGGGTGCGTTGGCTGCCGCCTCGCCGAAGCCACGCAGTACGCGAGCCGCCTGGTCGCCGGGGTAGAAGACCAGGCCGGCGAAGACGGTGGGCCCGACCTCGTGCGCCTGGAACTCGAACGACGTGACGACTCCGAAGTTGCCGCCGCCGCCGCGCAGAGCCCAGAGAAGCTCAGGGTTCTCGTCCTCGCTGGCGTGCAGGTACTGGCCGTCGGCGGTGACGATGTCGGCTCCGACCAGGTTGTCGCAGGCGAGCCCGCATCGACGGACGAGCCAGCCGATCCCGCCACCGAGGGTGAAGCCGGCGACACCCGTCGTCGACACCAGGCCACCGGTGACAGCCAGCCCGAACGCCTGGGCCTCGGCGTCGACGTCTCCCCAGACACAGCCGCCTTGCGCCACGATGCGCTGACGGTTCGGGTCGACCCGGACCGCGTTCATCGGCGACAGGTCGATCACCAGGCCGCCGTCGACCGTCGAGAAGCCGGGGATGCTGTGGCCGCCGCCCCGGACGGCCAGCGAAAGGCCTTCGCTGCGGGCGAATTCGACCGCCCGGACTACGTCGGCAACTCCGTGGCATCGCACCACGAGAGCCGGCTTCTTGTCGTGGGCGGCGTTCCAGATCGACCGGGCTTCGTCGTACGAAGGGTCGGTCGGGCGGACCAGCTCACCACGCAGTCCTTCGGCGAACTCGCCGAGCGTGGCTTCCCCCAGAGTGTCCTGCCGCGTTTCCGTCGTTGTCATTGCCTACTCCTTCTCGTCGTGCCCCCAAGGTGTTTCCTTGACCAGCACGACGCTAGGAAGGCGTCCTTCGCAGCGACTTAGCGCGACTTAGCCGGTCGTGAGCGGCTTCAAGGCTGGAGCTGCAGGGCGGCTGCCCGCGCCGTACCGATGCGGCAGCCCAGCCGGGCGAAGATCTCGGCCGCCATACGGCCGTGCCTGGCCAGTACTTCGGAGTCGCCGTCGTCGCGGGCGAGTTCGGCGGCCAGGAGCCGCGCCCAGGCTTCGAGTCGCAGATATCCCTGCGGGTGGAAGGCCTCCACCGCTTGTTCGGCGAGTGCCCGGGCGGCCTGCCGTTGACCGGCGAACAGCTCGACGATGACGAGATCCAGCAGAGCTCCCGCCACCGCGGGCACATCGTCGACCGCCTCGCCGCGGTCGAGGGCCATGCGGGTGAACCGGCGTCCTTCGCCGGGATCGCCGGCGGCCGCGGACAGCAGCCCGAGGTTGGCGAGGGTCAGGTTCTCGCCGCGACGATCTCCCAGTTGCTTGCGGATCCGCAGAGCCTCGCGCAGATGCTTCTCGGCCGGCTCGAACAGGCCCCGGTCGCGCTCGATGCACCCCAGATGGTTGAGAGCGTGGCCGAGCCCTACCGTGTCGTCGATGTCGGCGAACCCGTCGACCGAGCGGCGTACCGCCGCGAGGGCACTGTCGAGGTCTCCCGTGAGCCGATATACGTCAGCGGATGCCGACAAGGCGTAGCCATACGCCTGCACGGCGCTGACCCGCCGGCCGAGCAGAAAGGTCTCCTCGAACACCGGAACCAATGTTCCGCCGACCGGCACGAGCGGCAGGCAGATCGTCACGGCTGGGAAGAAGGGGACAGCGGTCGGGTCGATCAGACTCAACCGGCGAAGACATTCGTCGAACCGTTGCTGTGCCGGCTCCACGTCTTCGCGGAACAACGAGACCATGGCGGCAAGCCCCTGGGCGGCAGCGGCCACCGGCGCCGCTCCGAGCGAGTCCGCATCGGCAATCGCTGCCGTGGCGGTCCGCTCGACCTCGTCGAGGTCTGCGCTGCTCAGCAGCAGGGTGCCGCGGAGTACCCGGGCGGCCACGACGTCGGACGGGTCATCGGACTGCTCGGCGAGAGCTACGCCCTCATCACCGAGGCCCGGGAGTCTCTCGCTCAAACCACTCCGGGCGTCGAGGATCGCGAGCGCGAACACCGCACGAGCCCGCGACCGTGACGGCTTGACGGCCACCTCGAGAATGCGTTCGAGCCAGTCCGCTCCCTCGACGAAGTGCCCGCGCGCCAGCCAGTACTGCGAAAGGCTCACTCCGAGCACCAACGCTTGGTCGGGGTCGTTCCGCAGCGCCCAGCCGAGCGCGGCGCGGAGGTTGTCGTGGTCGACGTCGAGCAGTTGCGGGCGTTCGACGACGACGCTGACCCGCTCGGGGTCCTGGCCGAGCGCGAGCTCCAGGAAATGCGCGCAGTGTGCGGCCTCCAGTGACTCGGCTTCACCTGCCGCGACGAGTCGCTCTCGGGCGAACTGCCGGATGGTCTCCAGCAGGCGATAGCGCGAGCGGGGACCATCGTGGTCGACCAGTAGCAGGGACTTGTCGACCAGCCGGCCAAGGCAGTCCAGCACGTCCGGGCCGGGAATCCGTTCGTCCGCGCAGACCTGCTCTGCTGAAGGAAGCGAGAAGCTGCCGGAGAAGACCGCGAGCCGGCGCAACAGCACCTGCTCGTCGTCCGACAGCAAGGCGTGACTCCACTCGAGCGCGGCCCGCAGCGTCGCGTGCCGGGTGATCTCGCCGCGCCGACCGAGCAGGGGAAGCGCCTCGCTCAGTCGCTCGGCGATCTCCGCCGACTCGAGGTGCGACATCCGGGCAGCAGCCAGTTCCAGCGCGAGCGGAATGCCGTCGAGACGACGGCAGATCTCCACTACGGAAGCCGCATTGTCCAGGTCGAGGACGAAGCCGGGCCGCACGTCCTGCGCGCGGTCGACGAAGAGCCGTACGGAGGAGTGAGTCACGAGCCGGTCCGGGTCCCCGGCTTCCTCTGGCTCCGGCAGCTCGAGCGACGGCACCCGGAAGGTCACCTCACCCGGAACATGCAGAGGCTCCCGACTCGTCGCGAGCACCGTGACGCCGGGGCAGTTGCGCCGTACGGCGTTGGCGAGTGCGGCACAGGCGGCGAGGAGATGCTCGCAGCTGTCGAGCACGAGCAGGAGTTTGCGTGTTGCCAACCGGGCGACCAGCGTGCGCAACGGGTCGGAGCCCGCGCCTGGGTCGAGCCCGAGTGCGGCCGCGACGGTATCGGCGACGAGGTGCGGGTCGGCCACGGGCACCAGGTCCGCGATCCAGACTCCGTCGGGGTAGGCGGGAAGCAACCTACGAGCCGCCTCCTCTGCGAGCCGTGTCTTACCTGCACCGCCCACGCCGGTCAGGGTGACCAGCCGGCCTCGTTCCAGGAGGCGGTGGACGTCGCTGATCTCCCGCTCGCGGCCGACGAAGCTGGTCAGCGCGGGGATGAGGTTGTGCCGGGGTGGTTGTGTGGACTCCTCGACCTCGATGCTGTCGGTAAGCAGGTCGCGGTACCTGCGTTGGGTCTCTGGATCTGGGTCTGTGCCGTACGCCGCGGCCAGATCGCCGCGCAGCCGTTCGTACAGGGCCAGGGCTTCCGATCGCCGGCCCATCGCGGCGTGGCGGCGCATCAGGCTTCTGACTGCGCGTTCGTGTAGTGGGTCGATTGTTAGTGCGCGCTGCAGTGCGTCGAGTGCTTCGATCTCGCTGCCGGCGTTGGGATCGGCCGTTGTGGCTGTGTCGGCGAGGTCGACGAGGAGGTCGCAGAAGGCGTGGCGGAGTTCCTCGCGCGGCTGGGTGGCCCAGTCCTCGAAGCGGTCCTCGGGGAGTAGGTCGCCGGTGTACGCAGCCACCGCGGCACGGAGATCGGCGAGGTCACCGCTGACTCGGCCTTGCGCCGCCAACTGCTCGAAGTGCCGTACGTCGACATCGACCGGACCGTCGGCGCACAACGCCACGACGTCGTCACGCAGCTCCAGCAGCCCGTTGGTCGGTCCGTCGTCGGCGAGCACCCGGCGGGCGACATGCAGTGCCTGATGGAGATTGTTGACGGCCGACATCGGAGTACGGTCCGGCCACAGCGCGTCGAGGAGGACGTCGCGGTGCAACCGCTGGTCACGCTGCAGTGCCAGTAGTTTGACGAGCGTGCGCGCCTTCCGCAGTCGCCACGCGCGGGCATCGACGAGCCGGCCGTCGTGATCGACGCCGAACCCGCCGAGTAGCAGAATCTGCACCATCGACCTCCCCCTGTCGAAGGGTGACACATCGCGCCCTCCTCGGGCGGACCTTTTCGGCGAGAGGTGGTCCGGAGCGGGGCGCCGGGGTGGGCATAATGGCGCGCACTACAGTCGCGGTTTCGCCCTCGTCGGGGGTGAGACGAGAGAGCGGAGAGGGCTCCGGCTACTCGCAGTACGAGAGTCAGGAGACCGAGTACCTGGCCACGTTCCGCGAGGACGTGCGGCGGATCGCCGAGTTCGTGCCGCAGGGCAGGATCCTCGAGGTCGGCTGCGGGTACGGGTACTTCCTGAAGTGCGCGCTCGACGCCGGCTACGACGCCTACGGGATCGACCTCTCACCCGCCGCCGTCGAACGAGCCGCCGAGTTGTACCCCGGCCGCGTGTTCCACGGGCTGCTCGAGGAAGTGCCCGAGATCGAGGGTCAGACCTTCGACGTCATCTTCACCTCGCACTTGATCGAGCACATCACCGACCCGGCCGCCTTCCTTCGCACCGCGGCCCGATTCCTCCGCCCAGGCGGCCTTGTCGTGATGGTCACACCGAACATCAAGAGCCTCCTCGCGCGCGTCTCCGGCCGCCGCTGGGTCTCCTACAAAATCCCCGAACACGTCAGCTACTACGGCCCTCGAACCATCACCGACCTGCTGTCCCGCACCGGCTTCACGGTCAGCGCCGTCGACCCGGCGTACCAGTACTACGCCGTCCCGTTCGTCACCTCCCGAGTCCGCGAACTCCTCCACCCCGTGTCCCGCTTGGTGCCCCCGGTCGAACGCCTTTCGCTTCTCCGCGAGCGTCGCATCCGGGTCACCAGCGGATCCATGCGCGTCCTGGCGGCCCGCAACGCCGAGGCCTGAGTCTCGCGAGACCCCGCACGAAAGCTGGGCCGGTCGCCTGTGCGACCGGCCCAGCTTGTGTTTCGCGTCGTGTGTTCAGACCCGCCTGGACGCGTTCCTGCCGGTCAGAGTGGATGCGGCGACGACGAGAACGGCCGCGACCAGGATGGCGACGAGCCAGCGCACCCAGTCGATACCGGCGCTGCCGTTGCCCCCGAACGCGGTGTAGATGAACCATCCGATGATCACACCGCCGATGCCGCACAGGATCGTGAGCCAGATCGGGATGTTGTCCTTGTTGCCCGGAGCGACGAACTTGCCGAGCAGTCCGATGATGATGCCCGCGACGATTACACCGATGATCTCCATGTGCCTGTCTTCCTTGTACCTCAGCTGTGCGGCGCTGTGCCTCACAGCACAGCGAGGTACCCAAGCCGAGAAACCGACAAACGGGTCCGTAGTCCGCGGGTTACTCGGTCGCTGTCAGGGAGATCTGTTGAAGCCCTGAACTGAATGGCTGGGCTCGTGGACGGGCGCGTGGACAAGCTGTCCGTTGTCCCGGACGCGCGGACCGTCCGCAGTCCGGTGCTCTGGCCACTCTGCAGCTCGGAGCTGACCTGCAGACCGCGCCGCCAAGGCAGAGGCGAGCACGTTCTCGACATTGCCTTGGATCCGCGTGGAAGGCTGGACTACGCCTACCAGAAAGCAGCTGTAGATCCCGGGGTGTGCCGATGAGAACCCGCTTCAAGCCCGACCGTGGCCTGACCGGCCGGATGCTGGCCACTACCTTCCTGCTCGGGCTGCTCTATGTCGTCTTCGTCGCCTTGCTCATTGTCCTGACGAAGAGCGCGTTGGTGGCTGTCGTCATCGCCGGCGCGCTGCTGTTCTCGCAGTACTGGTTCTCCGACCGGATCGCGCTTTACGCGATGCACGGCCACATCGTCACCCCGGAGCAGGCCCCCGAGCTGCACGGCGTGATCGACCGGCTGTGCGCCCTGGCCGACATGCCCAAACCCACGGTGGCCATCGCCGACGCCGACATGCCCAACGCCTTCGCCACCGGGCGCAGCCCCAACAAGGCGGTGTTGTGTGTGACCACCGGGATCTTGCGTCGGCTGGACGCCAACGAGCTCGAAGGCGTGCTCGCGCATGAGCTGTCCCATATCGCGCATCGCGATGTTGCCGTGATGACCATCGCCTCCTTCCTCGGCGTACTCGCCGGGCTGACCACTCGCATCGGCCTCTGGGGCGGCTTCGGTCGGAGCCGCGACCAGAACGCCACGGTGGTGGCGCTGACCGTTGTGCTCGTGTCCGCGGTCGTCTATGCGCTCTCCTTCTTCCTGACCCGAGCGCTGTCCCGTTACCGGGAACTGTCCGCGGACCGCGCCGCGGCCATCCTGACCGGCCACCCCTCCGCGCTGGCCTCGGCGCTGACCAAGGTCAGTGGCGAGATCGCCCGTATCCCGTCCCGCGACCTGCGGCAGGCCGAGGCGTTCAACGCGTTCTTCTTCGCCCCCGCGCTCGCGCCGGGCCTCAGCCTCTCCTCGCTGTTCGCCACGCACCCGCCGCTGGAGCGGCGTCTCGACCAGCTGGCCGGCATCGCCCGGGAGCTCGGGGAGCAGGGGTAGAGATGGGCCTCCTGGACATCCTGTTCGGCCGGACCAAGCCCGTCCCCCCGAATCTCGACCAGCTCTTCGGACTGCCGGCCGCCGCGATCACCCTGCAGACCTCCACCGGGTACCGGCCGACCGGTACCGGCTCGGTGTGTTTCAAGGCCGCCGAGGGCGGCGGATTCGCCGCCCTGCGCGAGGAGGTCGACAGACTGCTCGCCCTGGATGACGGCAAGTACACGAGCCAGACCGACGCCTATGGCTACACATGGCTGATCCGCCAGGTCGCGGACGACGACCTCGCAGGCCTGGCCACCGATCTGCACGGGGTGAACAGCGCCCTCGTCGACGCCGGCTTCGGGGCCGCGCTGCTCTGCACGCTAGTCGCCTTCACCGACGGCACCCACCCACTCGGGCTCGTCTACCTCTACAAGCAAGGCACCTGGTACCCCTTCGCCCCCACCGGCCCGAACCGCCGCGACAACACCATCGAACTTCAGATCAGGTCGGCCCTCGAAAGTGACCTGCGGATCGAGACCGACCTCACCCGCTGGTTCCCGCTGTACGGCGCGCCCGGCCTGTGACCGGCGCGCGCGGGTTCCGGCCACCACGTAGGAACAACTGAGACGGAGACGGCGCTTGGTGCGGTGGTGTTCCAGCATGGTGGATTGCTCGAACACGCAGGCGCAATCGGACTCATAGCCAGTTTGGAAGTGCGGCCGGCCGCCTGCGCGGACTGGCGGGAACTTGGCCGAGATGAGGATGACCTCGTGTGCTTGATCGACGTCGTGCGGTCGGTGATCGCTGGGCGCGTTGTCGAGGTAGAGTCCGCAGCCGCAGGTCAGGGTCCACCGGATGTCCATCCCGTGCGCCTAAGTCCGGCGCTGTCCTTCCAGTCTGTGAGGTGGCTGTGAGAGATCTGTCTCAGTTCTCCACCCGCAGGTGTGACTTCGGGCTCCCGTACTCGATCGCCATCGACAGGGGCGCGATGGCGTTATGGGTCCGAGATCCGCGGTGGGTCACGCTGGAAGAACGTAAGGGAAGTTGCTGCCCCGTAGATGCTCGGATACGGACGGCTTCAGCCCCGACGGTACGGCGGTGTTGGTGACGAGGGACAGCATTGCCTCGGGCGCGTTGTCGGCCAGCGTCCTGCCGTTGAAGGCGGCGAACCCGTAGGTCGCGGGCGTGCCTACCAGGTAGGGCATGACGTCGGGGAACAGCCGCCGGGCCACGGTCTGGCCGTAGCCCTGGGGGTCATCGGAGGTCCCGCTGGCCGCCACGACGGCGGCGACCTGCTCGCCGATGTACTGGCCCGTGGCGTTGAAGTCTTCGGACGGGTGCCGGGTGTTGGCGGGGTCGGAGAAGTCGGTGTCGTTGGGCCAGAAGATCGGCCACATCATGGGATGCCCAAAGCGGTTGATCTGCCGCCAGCCGCCCGCGTCGGTGGCAAGTTTGGTGGCGCACCACACGCTGGTGCGGGCGCCGGGTCGCAGCTGCGGGTGCTGGTGGGAGACTTCGAGGACGATGGAGTCGACGTGGGTGTCGGCGAAGCTGTTCTTCGCGTTCTCCGGTCGCCATTCCGACAGGTCCGGTGCGGTCCCGTTTGCAACCGCCCCGTTGACAATGGTGAGCAGCGACAGGTCGATGTAGAACGAGTCGCCGATGCGTCCGGCCCAGATCCGGGTGCCGCCCCCGCTGGCCGCCTCGCCGGTCCGGCCCTCCAGCACGAGTTCGCCGTCTGCGGAGTCCTCGCGCGCCTGGTCGCCGGTGAGCGCGTGCAGCTGCAGGGCCTGCCGCCCGCCGGAGTCGGCTTCACCGAACGAGACCCGGTAGGTGAGGGCTTCGAAGTCCGCTCCGTCGAAGTGCACCTTGAACTCATAGCGCGCCTCCGGATGGAACCCAGGCTCGGAATGCAGGCCGTTGACGTTGGAGTTGACGTCCATGATGAACACCGTGTTGCCCTCGCCGTGGAAGACGTACAGGTCATCGATGTAGAGCTGGCCGGTCTGGCTTGCGAGCGGGGTGTCGAGGTGATGGGACATGCTAAGTTCCTCCTAACTTGGACCATAGGTGCGCCGCTGAGCGCCGGTAGTCCTACTCTGCTCCGTCCTTATCGCAGCCGCCAGATCGGTGCGAGCGGGTGCCGGGCCTGGGGTCGGCGTAGCCGATTGCATGCGACGCGACCGCACGAGCGCTCTAGACGCGCGGCTGCGAGCTGGACAATCGGCGGCCGAGGAGATGGCAGCGCGCCTTACCGATCTGCGCGACCGTGTGAGCCGCCTCGATCCGTGTGCCCCGCGGTTGTGTGGCCCGGCGTGCGCTGGGCGGGCCTGGCTCTCGGGGTGCCGGAGTGTGCGGCTGGGGATCATGGGCTGGTCGTCGATGGCGGCTCGCTATCAGCACATGACCGATCCTGATTCGCCAGAACATCGCAAAGCGAGTTGGCGGCCTGCTGTGGGCGGTCCCCGGAAGCGATGAGCCCGGACAACAGGACCGAGACCCTGACGACGGCCCAGCGGCGCATTAGTCCCGCGTAGGAACAACGGAGACGGAACGACTCCGGGGCGGCTCCCAGACTGGGAGCCGCCCCGGCTTTGTCACTTCTCTCAGAGAGTCGAGACCACGCTCCGACCTGCGGTTTCGTGCCTCTCGGGAGTGGCGGAGGATACGAGATTCGAACTCGTGAGGGGTTGCCCCAACACGCTTTCCAAGACCGCGATTGTCCGGGTTCTGTCGGTGTGGTCCTGAGCTCGATCGCCGTACGTCGCAGGCACAGCTGATCATCGGGTCACTGGCATCAAGTGGAGGCGGGAGTGGTGCCGACGGGCGTGTTGCGCTGATCCCTGCGTGTGGCGGCGTGGTTCGCGACGACCGCCGTTGCGGTGCCGGTGGCTGCGAAGAGTGTGCCGAGCGCGATCCAACCTGGTGTGCCGTGGTCGATCGCGGTTGTGGTGACGACGGCGGGGGCGAGCATCAGGGCGAGTGCGTTGCCGGTTTGGCTGAGGCCTTGGTAGGCGCCGGCGCGAGTGGGGTCGGCGAGTTCGAAGGCCATGCCCCAGCCTCCTGCTTCGCCCTGCGTCTCGGCTGCAGAGGAGGCGAGAGCGGCGAGGAACAGGACGGCGACTGCTGCCGCGGCGCCGAGATGGCCTGCTACGGCGAAGAGCAGGCAGGCGATCAGCAGGAGCAGGCCCGCTCGGCGTACTGACCGCCCAGCGGTGCGCAGGTTCTGTGTGCCGCGGGAGGCACGGACCTGGAAGAGCGCTACGTAGGCGGTGTTGACGAGCAGGAGCGCGGATACAACGATGGTCGGGGCGTCGGTGTGGTCTGCAACCCATAGCGGTATCCCGACCGTTGTCAGCCCGAAATGGATCGCGAGTACGGCGTTGAGGACTGTCGAGGCGACATACGTGCGATCCCGTAGGGGGGAGCGTCCGCGTGACGCCTCGGCGCTACCGGAGGCGTCCATCCGTACAGCCAGCCCGGCGACCCTGCGGCGCAGGCCAATCAGTGGGACGGTGCCGAGGATCGTGATCGCGCCGACGAGTACCACCGTCAGGCGGTATGCCATGGTGGTGTCGGCCATCAGAGCCAGTCCCGCGAGCAGGGTGCCGACGCCGATGAGGACGTTCATCACCACCCGCAGCCGGGCCCGGACAGCGACCCGCTCCGGGCCGACATACCAACGGGCGAGCATCGTCATCTGGGCGGTGCTCAGCAGGCCGCGGGAGGCGGAGACGCAGGCCGCGACCAGGACGAAGCTGACGACGTTGCCGGCGAGGGCGTACGCCAGCAGCGAGGCTCCGTGCGCGGCCAGCGCCCACTGCTGGAGCCGATCGGCACCGCATCGGTCGCTCAGTCGCCCACCGGCGTACGACGCCAGGACGCCGACCCCTCCGGCGAGGGTGAGACCGATCCCGACGACGGCGGGAGACAGGCCGACTCCGCGGGTGAAGTACAGGGCGCTGACGGCGAAGAACATTCCACGGGACAGCGACATCGCCGTTACGGCGGAAGCGAGTGCGCGCTCAAGGGGATCGCGGAGGAGTTCAGGCACCTGACAGTTGTTGCATCCGGCGGTCCTCCGGTACCAGCGATGTAGCGTATTGCTTCATGATCGAGTACGAGCTCGCGGGCAACGACCTCGGCGAAGTGCGTTTCGCGATCTCGCCGCTGAACGAGTTGGTCCTCTCCCTGCGGACCCTGCGCGACCCCGGCCGATTCCCGCTTCAACTGCCCTGGCTGCGGGCCACCGGGCCGACGCGTGCCGGGCTCGACCTGGAACTGCTCGGCGCGTTGACGAACGAGTCGCTGTGGACGCCGGACTTCCTCACTCCGCGGCCTTACACACCGCTCGGCAGGATCGACGACGAGTTGGCGGCGCTCACGGGCACACCGGCCGGCGTCGTAGGCGCGGACCTGGCGGAGATCCATCCGGCCATGCTCCCGCCGGTACTTCGGGGTCGGCCGGACAAGGTGCTCGACCGTGTGCTGGCAGCGCTGCGGGACTACTGGGAGGCCTGTTTCGAGCCGTACTGGGCGCGTATGCGGACAGTGCTCGAGGCCGACGTCGTCTACCGCGGCCGGGTCACGGCGCAAGCCGGTCTCGCGGCGATGTTCGCAGGAATCGACCCACATGTACGCCTCGACGACACCGTCCTCCGGATACGTCTGCGCAGCGACTACTCCTACCGCACCTCGACCGCCGGTCGCGGCCTGACGCTCACTCCCTCGCTCTTCAGCCGGCGCGGATCGGTGCCGATCTCTCCCGAGGAGCCGCCGCACATCATGTACCCGGCACGCGGTCTGGGAACGCTGTGGGAGACCAAGACGACTACGCCGCCGACCGCCCTGGTGGGCCTGATCGGCCGTGTCCGTGCCCAGCTGCTGAGGCTGCTCGAGACGCCGACGTCGTCGACCGAGCTCGCCGTGCGCCTCGACGTCACGCCGAGCGCGGTCAACCAGCACCTGCGCGCACTGCGCGCGGCCGGCCTGCTCATCTCGGCTCGGCACGGCCGCTCAATCCTCTACCGCCGCTCGGACCTCGGCGACCGGGTCCTCCGCGGGGCGTAGATCATGTTTTCGGCACGCCTGGGGTTCTGACGTCAACTCGAACCCCGCGCCGCGAGAGCCCGCCGGACCGACGCGGCTGAGCGGCACGACGGGTCAGCTGAAGCCTCCTGGATCCACCTGCGCCTGGGGACAGGAGTCTGCTTGTTCTCCCACCCAGACCGGGACTCGCGGGGAGTCCGTCCTCCGTTCGCTTCTCGGCGACCCAGATGCGCCGTGACAGTGCCAGGTGCCGCTCGCAGAGTCACTGACTCTCCTTCCGGAACTCAGCGGCCGACATGCGCCAAGAGCAATCACGCCTGACCGTGGCTTCCATCACGAGCTCACCGTTTTACTCACTGGACGGCCGTGAACGATGACCCTGAGACGGAAACTGAGACGGCGTACGGCGTTCTGACTCGTCGCTTGCTCCAGCCGAGCCAGCAACCCAGGACTCAGGGGCGAAAGACCTAACCCGCTGACCGGATCGTCTACACCGTCGAGGACGGCCAGTTGGTCGTTCGGGTCCTGACAGCCTCAGAGAGGTGACGGGTAGCCGAGTCTGCTGGCCAGTGCGGCCACATCGCGTCTGGACGACGTACCGGTCTTGCGAAGCAGGTTCGAGATGTGCGCGCTGACGGTCTTCTCGCTGATGAACAAGGCAGCTGCGATCTCGGCGTACGACCGGCCGGCGACCAGATGGGCGAGGACCTCGCGCTCCCGTCGAGTCAGGGACCTGAAGGCTTCCGGGGCATCGTCGAGCGTGTCGGCCGACGAGGGGCGCGGCTCGGCGAGGGGGATCCTGGCAACCGTCGCCAGTTTCTCCACCTCGTGTCGGAGCGGGCCGGCAGACATCTCGTCGGCGAGGCGGTACGCCGATCGCAGTGGCACCGCGACGGCGGCTTTGCTCGCGCCCTCAGTGAGCAGGGCCTGTGCCCAACGGCGGGAGGCGATCGCCTCGTCCCAGCGCAGCTCGGCAGCGGCACAGCGATGTGCCGCCTCCGCCCAGAGAGTCGAGGTCTCTGACTGGGCCAGGCATCGTGCGGTCTCCGCCGCGTGGAGCGCTTCGACGGCCGGAGTGATCAGATCATCGTTCGTGATACGTGCGAACGGGGGCGGTTGGAGCTGCCGGCGCCGCTCGACGATGTCGTCGAGCGATCGTCGGGCGCGAGTGACGCCGTCACGGTCTCGGCGGTCTCGCGCGTGGTCGGCGAGGTCGGCGGCCGCGCGTGCGCTCAACATGAGCATCTCGTCGGCAACTCGTGGGCGCACGATCTGGACGACCATCGTGTCCGCGAGCAGCTCGAGGGCTTGATCCGGCCGGTCCTCGGCGAGCAGGTGTTCCGCGAGGGTCGGCGGCGCCCACAACCCCGAGCGGTGCTCGAGGTCCGGTATCAGCTCATGGAGACGCCGTACGTGCAAGCGGGCCTGGTCGAGGTCACCTCGGCGTGCGGCCAGCAGGGCTGCGGCCAGCCGGACGACAGCACGCATGGTCGCGACCCTGGCGAGAGTCAGTCCCGTACGGACGGCTTGGTCGGCCTCCGTATGGCGTCCGAGGATGAGGAGAAACCGGGCGAGATTGCCGGCGTGGAAGCCGGCCACGTTGGTGGCCCCTTCGTCGAGCGTCTCGCGCAGCCCGTCGACATCCACTTGCACGATGTCGGCAACGCGGAGTCGCGGGGCGAGGTAGGCCGTTCTGGCCCACCGGGCGTTCAGCATGCGGCCTGGGTGGCCCGTGAGCCGTGCGTGGCGAAGGGCTTCAGCGGAGTCGGCATCAGCGCGCTCGTCCTGGCCGTACGCCTCGGCCAGAGCGCGGTAGGCCAGTGTCAACGCCTCATGCGATCCTGAGCGATGGGCCGCGCGGGCGGCTTCGTCGGCGTACGGCTGCGCAGACTCGAACGACGCAGCAGTCCAGTTGTGGGCAACGCTGAGCTCAGCAAGTGCGGCGGCATACTCTGCGCTGTCTGGGAATGGCGCGGAAAGTCTGACGGCATGTTCGAGGGCCTCGAACGGGTGGCTGCTGCGCCGGCCCGTCCAGAACTCCGAGAAGGCCGCTTCTCGCACGATCCGGCTGGCCCGAAGCGGATCTCGGCGTTCGTCGACGAGCTGCAGCGAGCGGCTCCAGGCAGCGAGCGTCTCCTCGCCGTCTCCGACCAGATCCGACACGGAGGCTAGGCGCTCGAGCAGATCGAGCTCACCATCCGGCGGTTGCCCATCGGCTGCATGGACGGTTGGCCACAGGTGCGCCGCTCGGCGCAGGTGAACCGCCTCCTCGGGCAGGGCTTTCAGCTGTCTGGCGAGGTCCGCAGCGCGCAGCGACGCCTCCAGGCTCGCTGCTCGCTCGTGGGCACCCTCGTAGTGACCCGCGAGCTCGCCGACCCGGCGCAGTTCATCGATGGCTGTGCCGGTTCGGCTCTCCAGCGCCGCGGCCCATGCGGCATGGATGGGCACCGCCTCGCCCGGCACGAACGTGGCGTTCAGGACCTCGGCGAGCAGCGGGTGGCGGAACCAGCACAGCTCAGCACCCTGTGCCACGCAGATCCCGTTCTTCGTTGCTTCGACCAGCGCAACGGTCACCTTCTCGGCGTCGATGCCGCGTGCCGCGGCCACCTCGAGCAGATCGTCCACCGAGGCCGGGCGACCGCAGACCGCCAGCAGTCTCACCACCTCGCGGGACGGGTCATCCAGTCGGTGCCAAGCGGCCAGCAGCGCGCCGGTCAGCTCCGCGGGCAGATCGGCAGGCAGGTTCTGGTCCGCGGCCGTCAGCCCATGGACCAGCAGTTCCGTGAAATAGGGGTTGCCGGCCGAGCGCTGTACCACCGCGGACACGAGGTCCGGATCGGCCTGACCGCCGAGCAACAGCGACAACTGCTGCTCGGTCTCGTCGCGGCCCATTCTGGCCAGACGCAACGACGACACCGAGGGCAGCCGGTTCAGGTCGGCCAGCCAGACATTCAGCGGATCCCCGGCCGCAATTTCCTCGTCGCGGTACGTCGTCAGCACGGCCAGCCTCTGGCTGCGGAACCCGGCCACCAGATAGGTGATCGCGTCCCGCGAGGCCAGGTCGGCCCACTGGACGTCATCCACGACCAGCACGGCCGGCCGCTGCGAAACCAGCGCCTGCAGCAGTCCGTCGATCACTGGAAGCAGCCGGACCGTGCTTCGCATCGGCTGCCCGCCCAATGAGGGCAAAAGCTCGGCGGCGGCCGGAACTGCCGCCAGCGCACTGGCCCGTTCCGATGGCTCCGCCGACTCCAACCAGCCCTCCAACGCAGCGATCAGCGCGACGTACGGCGCGTCCACCGCACCAAATCGAATACCACAACCCACAGGACCGCTGCGCCACCTGCCGCCGCGTTGTCACACACAGCGCGTACCAGCCGCGTCTTACCCACGCCCGCCTCCCCGTGCACGAACACCGCACACGGTCGTCGCACGACGGCAGCGCTGATCGCCCCCGCGAGGACCTTCCCCTCCTCGACGCGGCCTGCGATACCCGGCAGCGGCGAGCCTCCAACCCCACCCATTTCAGCAGTCTCCGCCGAAACGAATCAGATGTCTGCACCACCGCGGGCCGGCCGTGCCGCGAATCTAAGGGTTCGCCCGCCGCTTCTAAGGACTCGCGCCCGATTTGGCCGTTGCGGCACAGAGCGAATCTGAAGCCAGAGCGGCAATCCCGCCGCTACGACCCATAGGGGGAGTCATGAACCGAACGCTCACAACTCTGGCCGTATCGGCACTCGCGCTTGGCACCATCGGGCTGACCGCGACCGAAGCACCGGCCCGGGTTTCCAACGACGTACCTCGGAACACCACGGTCATGCCGCACGAGCCGAAACCGCCGAACTACCCGAACTACGACCCGAGGTACGAGGTGCCTCCGGTCCAGGCTGCGACGGTCAGCAGCGCACCAGACGACAACGGTGTTGAGGTTCTGCAGGCCGGCGCGTCCGCGGTCGGCGGCGCGGCCATCGCATTCGGTGCGATGTGGCTATACCGGCGTCGCCAGGTGCCAGCCACCTAGCCACCTGCATCGGCGGCCTGCTGTGGGCCTCGACGAAGTCAGGCCGGTCGCGCTGGCGACCGGCCCACCTTCTGTTCGTCCCTCGGAGGGCCGAAACACGCTCTGACCTGCGGCTTCTCTGCTCCGGGGAGTGGCGGAGGATACGAGATTCGAACTCGTGAGGGGTTGCCCCCAACACGCTTTCCAACTCCGCCCGGCGGTGTTCGCCGTAGGTCAACAGGCTTCGCCAGCCGTACAGCGGGACTCGAACTGGTTCGCGAACGCCAGCGAACGCCAACGAATGAGACCGCAACTGAGACCGCCGCTCGCCATCAGCCCTCGGCAGCCTCAGGTGCGTCGTTGGGCCGCGCGCTGCGCGGCGAGCCTTCTAGGCTCAGCCACCACTTGGCCGACTGGTGCCTCGCCGAGTCGCCTCTGACAAATGAAATATGGCCGGCCGTTCCGTCCGACAGGCCGAAGAAACATCGGTGCATCAATGCGAGCGTCCTCCTGGTGGCTTGAGCATCTAAAGATGACCTAATGCCCCTGAGAGGCGCCGGAGTCACGACACGCCGATATCAGATTGTGTTGCTCCTCCCATTTCTGAGTAAGTAGGCATATCATGACTTCAAGGAAATAAGCAAAGCCAATTATCCGCGCTACCCGAATGGGAGGAAGGACATGGTTCTCGTACTTCGAGCTGGGACTCTCGACGACCTTCTGCGCGAGGCAATTCAAACAATCTTGAACGATGGCGAACTGACGAACCCCACAAAAGGTCCTGCGCTGGATGTATGTGGCGCTGCGCTAACGCTCGATAATCCGTTGGCCCGGCTTAGTCGGAGCGAAGGTCGGGGACGTCTATTTAGTTCCCTTGGGGAATTATGTTGGTATCTGTCCGGGCATAATGATCTAGATCACATCGCCTACTATATTTCCGCCTACTCCAAGTTTGCTGAAGAAGGTGTAATCCATGGAGGGTACGGCCCCCGTCTATTCGCCTTCGATGGGGTCAATCAGGTCGAATATGTCGTGAACACCCTGCGAGAAAAGCCGTCTAGCCGGCGCGCTGTGATTCAGTTGTTCGATCACTCGGATGTCGCAGAGCATCATGAGGATGTGCCGTGCACTTGCACGATGCAATTTCTCATCAGGGGCAATAAATTGCAGTTGATCACTTATATGCGTTCAAGTGACACATGGCTCGGGCTTCCGCACGATGTGTTCTGTTTTACGATGCTTCAAGAGCTCATTGCGCGGTCGTTATCGTTGCCTGTTGGCTCCTATACGCATTTCACGGGCAGTCTCCATCTGTATCAAAAGGATGTCTCTGCCGCCAAAGCATTTCTTGCCGAGGGGTGGCAGTCGACCCAGTCGCAAATGCCTGAGATGCCTCAAGGGGACCAATGGCCGGCCGTCGAGAAGCTGATCCATACAGAGGAACTTCTCAGATCTGGCGATGGGCTGGTTGCTGAGATGCTAGATGGACCCACGTACTGGGCTGACTTGGCGCGACTTCTAGCAATATATGCCTTAATTAAGCAGCGCAAAGTTGGTGATGTTGCTGCTATCGGGGAGACTATGGATAACTCGATCTACGATGTCTTTGTTCAAGATAAGCTTGGAAACATAATGAGGTAGAGAAGATGTATTCGGCTATGTCGACGTTTATCGATCGCTTGGATTCGGGGCGCGTCGGCGGGACAAGCGTCATTCCATGGAGCTGTCCGGTTCCTTTCTTTGGTGATCTTGAGACGGCTAGAATTGCTACCGTAGGAATCAATCCCAGCAATCGAGAGTTCGTTGATTCGCGAGGCTTTGAGCTTAACGATTCAGATAGAAGGCTGCCGACCTTGAAATCGCTCGACTGCGAGCGATGGGCGGAGGTCAACGGCATGCATCTCCGTGACATCGTCAATGCATGCCGTCGCTATTTCCGCACCAACCCCTATGATCGATGGTTTAGAATCTTGGAAGAGGTGCTGAAGCCGAGCGGCGCCACTTTCTATGGCGCGCATCCGACGGCCTGCCATCTTGACCTCGTTCCGTATGCCACATCCAACAAATGGGGAAGTCTTCCACCTGCTGAGCAACGACTGTTGTTGAGTGAAACGCATGACGCACTGGGACTACTCCTGCGCAATTCAGATATCGAAGTTCTTGTCTTAAATGGCCGATCTGTTATCAAACACTTCGAATTGATGACTGGTTGCAACCTTGAGGTTGAGTGGAGGGACGACTGGTCATTGCCGCGTGGTCGGGGGGCTGCCGTCTCGGGGTACGCCTATATGGGCTCGGTTGAGGTCATCGGTGGTGTCCGATTGCTGGAGCCAATGCGGGTACTTGGGTACAACCACAACCTGCAGAGCAGTTTTGGGGTTACATCAGATGTCATATCCCGAATTGGTGCATGGGCTGGCAAGTCTGCACAGTTGGATACACTATGAGACCCGCCGATCGTGCGGAGGCGGATAGGCTCCTTGCGTGCCTCGATCGCTTTGAGGACGAGAGATATCCACTTCCGGGGATAAAGTCACCCGCGACTCGGGATGCTCTGGTCGAGCAGATAATCGATAGCGAGCGACGCAATAGATACATTCAACGTGTTCGTCAGCTGGAGCTTTCACCTGCCGGGGCGGATCCAGCCAGTGATGCGTTCGACCCGCTCAAGGCGGCAATCCTGAACGATCGCGGCGGCAATTTCGAGGAGGCCTGCTGGATGGTCTTCTTGTATGTGCACTTTGGTAAGCATCTGCGGGCAGAGTGGAGGTACGCCCGCGAAGTGTATGGAAAGCTCGGTCAAGGTGGGCGGTGGGATTGGGTGAGCGTGGTGGCCGATACGGGCGAGTTTCGGCGGTGGTTAGATGACAATAAGGCGGAGCTACAGCGGCCGGGAGTTCCCCGTGGATTCGGAAACCATAGAAAGTATGAGAGTCTGACCGGCTCGACACGTTCTGGAACTGGGGAGGTGGTGTCTACATATGTTCAATGGGTAGTGGCCGCGGGTTCCCATGCGGACCTCTTCGGAGCTGTGGAGGCGTTGGATCCGACAACGGGATTCGATGTTCTCTACAAATCGATGGCGAAGGTTAGTCGCTTTGGACGTGTCGCACGCTTTGACTATCTGTCCTTGGTCAGCAAGCTAGAACTCGCCAACATCGTGCCAGCACACACCTATCTCATAGGAGCTACTGGCCCGCTTTACGGGGCGCAGTTGCTACTCGGGCGTTCGAAGCGTCTAAGTAGCCGAGAGTGCCAGGACGGTATTGAGGAGTTAGAGAAATACCTCAACGTCGGCCCGGATGTCCTGGAGGACTCGCTATGTAATTGGCAGAAGAGCCCGGCGACGTTTAGGCGATTTCGAGGTTAGACCCATTCCACCGATATCGTCGCTTTAGGCTGTTAAGCTGATCGTATCCAAGCATTCCATTGTGCTGAAGTTGCCCGACTACAATCCCCGGCGCTACGCCAGCTGCTCTGCTTGCTCGGATAACATCTCTTGTGGTTATACGCCCACTTGGCAGCATTTCAAGCAAAGATCGCGGGCAGAGAATATCTTCCGCGAACTTGTCAGCCTCGCGCTCAACATCTGAAGCGGCCGGACTCCCTGGCGCCAATTCATCGACGAATACCAGACCAGGATCGTGCAGGAGGGCGTGTGCTGCCTCGTGGAAGAAGGTGAACCAGAGGTGATCGTCCGATCGGTGTCGACCGCTTAGGACGAGGAGTGGGTTGCCGGACCCCAGGCGGCGTGCCACCCCACTCGCTGGACAACCTTGAGGGCTGCGGACGACGACAATCGCGACGCCCGCGCTCGCGCAGAGCGTCGTGAGTGCCGGCAGGAAGATGGCCGGATCCTTCTCTCTGGTCAGACTCTTGGCGTCAGCCAGCACGTCTCGGAACCTAGCTGGGTTCCACCGCCCAACATTGAGGTGCTGGGCTTCGACCTCGCCTTGGCGAAGCCAAACCGCAACTGCTGCTTCGTCCGTTCGGATCTTTGGTGAGGTTCGGAATTTGGCGGTTGCGAGCAGGGACCCATAGGTGTCGTCCCAGGTGCGGAGATCGGGGACACCGAAGAACTGCAAGCAAGCATCGAGGCGCTCATGCCAGTCAGAGGTCTTCGGCAGCCAGCCAAGTTTTCGCATCTCTGCTGTAGGCAAAGATTCCGCCCAGCGGTCGGCGTTGACACGATCCAGATCGTCTCTGTACTGCGCATCACGAGACATCCAGAACTGAGTAGTAGCCCCGATAGTGTCGGCAAGCCGTCGGCCAAGTTCGAGCGAGATCGGCTCAGCACCGTCCAGGAGTCCGGAGGCACGCTCCGGTGAGCACGCCATCATGTCTGCAAACTGGGTCAGGGATAGGCCGCGCTCGTCCAGAGCCTCTCGGATTGTGTCGCCTGGGGGGGAAGCCCAACGCGGGGCGAACGTCGCGTTGCTAGGCATCGCTCTCGCTCCTCTCGATCGTGAGGATCTTCAGGCGGCGAACTCGCTGCCAATCTACTGCGCCGGTGGCCTGTAGGGGGCATATTCGGTGATTCGCCGCACAGGTGAGCACATAGTTCGCTGCGAGCGTCATCCGTACGAGGGGCGCCGTGGGGTCGAAATCAGGTCGGCCAACAACCAGATCAAGCACTGAGTCTGCTGCATGGAGGTCTGCCAGACGCCGTTTGAGTGCATCGACAACCTCTCCTGGCAGCTTCTTTGCGGCGACGTCGTCCTCTTCGCAGAGGGTCCTGAGCGCACGGGTCTCGAATGCAAGCTCCATCGCTAGGCGATGTGCTTAGGGGGATCTGTCCACCGCACCCGGATCATCCGTCCGCACCCGTCCTTTCCAGGGATCACCAGCTGGCTGCGAGTCAGCGTACCGATTTGGTCCTAGGACCGCCCGTCTGGGGCCACAATTGCCCCTGGGTCATTGCGGGGTCTGGCTATCGCAGCAGCGGGCGTTTGCATCTCGGGGACGCGGTCGCAGCGGATCTGGTCGTTCGGGTAGAGCAGTCTCATGACATTGGCGTACTGCTGAGCCAACGCGGCCGGCGCTGTGTGGGTGTCGATGACAAAGCCGTCGCGGATCACGTGTACTTGGTATTGCCTCTGGTTGCTCATGTCGTGGATCTCAGCTTCTGCTGTTCGAATTGGCGGTATCTGCGGGTCGACATTTGGGGCTCTTCGGAGTTGAGCGTGGGTGAGTCGCTCGTCACTGTCGGCGTGGCGTTGCCGGGGAAGGGGTCAGGGCCTTCACGATCAGCAGCGACCAAGCAGCTGACAAGAGAAGACCCTGACGTGTCTCACTGTACGTGTGAGTCCGGTGCGTTGTGGTGCGCCCGGACCGATGAAGTGTTCGGTGTCGAGGGCGTGCATGTCCTCGCCGCGACTCGCCGCGACGACGGCACGCTGGTGCTCGAGGTGGAGACCGACCAGGTGCTGGCGGGCTGCGTCTCGTGCGGGGTGGTGGCGGTCGGGCACGGCCGCCGTGTGGTGCGGCTGCATGATGCGCCGTGTTTCGGGCGGCCGGTGCTGGTGCGGTGGCGCAAGCGCATCTGGCGGTGCGCCGAGCAGGCCTGTCCGGTCTCGACCTGGTCCGAAGACCACGCCTATGCCGCCAGGCGGTCCAAGCTCACGGCGCGGGCGATCGCGTGGGCCACGGACGCGTTGCGGCACGACGACACCACCGTCTCGGCGATCGCCCGGCACCTAGGCGTGGACTGGCACACCGCCTGGGCGGCGATCAAGACCGAGGCCACCCGGCGGGTCAGCAGACCCGAACGGCTGAAGGGGGGTGAAGACGCTGGGGGTCGATGAGCACATCTGGCGTCCCTCGATGCGCGCCAGCAACAAGGCGGTCACGATCATGGTCGACCTGACCCGCGACGAGAACGGCTGCCTGCATGCCCGCCTGCTGGACGCGGTCGAGGGCCGCTCCGGCACGGTCTACGCCGACTGGCTCAAGAACGAAGGGCTCGAGGTCACCGTGAGCGTCGAGCACGCCGCCCTGGACCCGTTCCGCGGCTATGCCAACGCGATCCGCGACGAGCTGCCCGACGCCGTCGCCGTGCTCGATGCGTTCCATGTTGTGAAGCTCGGCTCGACCGCGATCGATGATGTCCGCCGCCGGGTGCAACAGGAGACCCTGGGCCGACGAGGCTTGAAGGACGACCCGCTGTATCGGATCCGGCGGACCCTGATGACCGGAATCGAGCATCTCACCGGCCAGCAGAAGGCTAGGCTCGATCGGCACCTTCGGGTCGGTGACCCGAACGGCGAGGTCCACCTCGGATGGCAGGTCTACCAGCGGCTCCGAGCGATCTACCACGCCAGCACCCCAGAGGCCGGACGCCGGCTCGCCGAGCAGATCATCGACACCCTCCACACCTGCCCCATTCCCGAACTGGCCCGGCTCGGACGGACTCTGCGCCAGTGGCGCAAGCAGATCCTGGCCTACTTCGACACCGGCGGGGTCAACAACGGCGGCACCGAGGCGATCAACGGAGTCATCGAGAAGACCCGACGACTCGCCCACGGCTTCCGCAACTTCACCAACTACCGACTACGCGTCCTGCTCGCCGCAGACGGAACCCGTCCCTACCGGCGAACCCCAAACCTCGCCTGATTCCGAAGAGCCGTATATCCCATCGGTTCCTTTGCCGTCACGGTGTCCCAGCCTCTAACGTCAGCGCGGAAGGCGGAAAATCTGGACCTTCAGGTCCCCCGTTAGATCTACAGCTGTTTTTGGCACCCCTGCTAGGGGATCTCGAAGAAGGTGTATGAATTCGTCGCCCACGGCCGCGATATAGCAGCCGTGGTCGATGGCGAACCCATCGTATAGAATGCCTGGATTTTCCGATTCAGAAATGCCCTTAACCAATCGATGCAGCACCCGGTGTTCGTAGAGCTCCATGATGCGTGGATCGGTGGCGTCGCCGTCTTGTCGAAGGTAAAAGAACCGGGAACGACGCATGCCAAGCACTTCGTTGAGTATTGTGGTAAGCACCTTTCGGCTTGGCGAAGGCAAGTTTTTGCCTGTCTTGCTCGTGAGGTAGTAGTCGCGCGCGGCGCCGCGAAGGTGCCTGACTCCTAATGGAGAGCTGCCCGCGCGCAGTGCGGCGGACGACAGAATATTCAGAGCATCCCGCGGCACTCCCTCAAAAGATATCGTGAATTCATCGAACGAATCCTGGCCGGCGAAAGCAATATTTCTTAGACGGTTAGCTGCATCGGCCATGTTAAAGTTCTGATCAATGGCTGCTCGATCGCTAATGCCGATATGGCGCAGAATCATCTCTGCGATAAATCCTTCAGTTCGACCCTGTCCTTTTAACATGGAGGCCAGGTGATCATCTAAGTTGAGTACTGAGGAAACATCGGCGCTTAAGTCGATTCCGAGGTAGCCTCCCTGTTCGAAGCGTTCCTCAAAAACAGACGCAGCCTCTGTTGCAGCGATCTTCACGACGACATTGCGCAGAGGGAAGATCGCGCGGCGAAGTAGATCTGCCAAGATCGGCTGCAGATCGACTGGAACCGTCGCCCATTCATCTATGATGATCCAGGCCCGGCGGGGCCCTAGCTCGGCGGCCAATGCGCCCCACGCCGACGCCAGAGACCCAAATACAATGTGTGGGCGGGCGGAGCCGCGAACTATAGATTTTGAACTTCCGCTTTGACTCCGCTTCTTTGTGGATGTTTTCTGCAATTTTACCGCTGGGCGCGGCAATTCGATTCCGAAGTTGCTTGTCGAGTCTTCCGAATCGGCCACCGTTTTGGAGACCTCGCGTTCGACATCTCCTATTACTTCCACTGACGCTGCGGCGTCTGTCAGCGGATCCAGGAGGTTGAGCAATCCGCCAAATCGATCATCAGGATCTTCGACCGCCGCGTGCCACAGCACTTCGTTGACGCGTTCAAAGATGTCCGCCAATAACTGAGTGCCTCGCCGGGAGATCGGCAGTCGAGGGTCGCCGTATATGCCTCCGGTCGACCCTAGTTGCCGCATGTCAATGAAGATTACCAGATCACCAGCCCTCTTCAATTTGCTGGCCATATTCATCAAAGCATGAGTTTTGCCTGTGCCGCGCCTGCCCAGAATAATTTGATGACTGGGTATTTCAAGTGCGTCGCTGAAATTCTCTAGCTCGGCGAATGATTTCTCGGCGTCGTCCCATGATTCCATTTCCGCTCTGGGGGATATCCTCATGAGGAGTCTGTTGATACTCCGATTATCTACCATGATGCTACCTCTCGCCGAGCACGTATTGTGTTGCCGGAGCCATTTTCTGTCGTCGAATTTCCATTAAGCCTTGAGCAGATCTTTACTGATGCCGACTTGAAAGCGTCGACAAGGTGTCGCGGTGGTGGCCGATCCGAAGAAATGCTGTGATACAAGGCGGCCTCCAGTAGTACTTTTTCACTGGGGAGGAGGAACCGCATCGCCTGCTCTACGTCGGCCATCCCTATTACTAGATCGAAGGCCGCCCTCGATGTCATGTACTGCGGTGGTGCAGTTGCGATCGCTGTATCGCTGGCCAACGGCTCTAGATCCCAGTCGAGGTATTGTGCCGCCGTGCGATGTGCGATGGAGGTAGTGTGGCCTTCCGCTATCATGTGCAGCAAGAAAGCCACTTCCGCAGGGAAATAGAAATAGGCGTCAGTGTCTTCAGATTGATTGGCGCGACGCGGCCTCGTGGCCGCATAGCTGCGCCGGTATCTTACAGCTAGATGTTCTGCAACGAGTGAGATCGCTCGCGCATGACCGCCGGGTTGGAAATCGCGAATTCGCGTGCCGAAAATGGCGATAATCGCGTAGAGATTATCTTCGATATATTCAGCTGTGACAGGCGGATTTCTTGTCGCCGAGGCGCGAGCACTGGATTTGATTGTGTCGTCAAGATTCATTCGAGGTGCCCCCACCTACCCTGACGCAATTTTGTGATTAGCCACGGCGCTTCCCCGGCCATGAGCAGTGCTTACTTCGGCGAGTTTGCGGGAGCTGGCGCAGCTTGTCAATGTGCGAGCTTGACCAATCGCGGATCCGGAGGCGGGGCTTGCGATGTTGGATGTCGTCGTTGTGGAGTTCAGTTGGCTAGCGACGTGAGTGCACCGCGGTGAAGCTTTGGCCGGCCCGCTGGCTCAGGACTGCGACGAAGTCATCACGAACCGCCCTATCGTGAATTGGCTAGAGGCTCTGACGATTCGAACGCTCTCGCCATCTGCCGAACAGCGGGGGCGCTTGGCGAGTTGAAGATTTTTCAGCGGCGAGAGTCGCAGTCGCCATAGGGACACCTGGTGTGGAGCATCGGTCCATCGCAAGGTGCCTCGTGTGCCTGGCACCCTGATGAGTGCGAGCCTGCGACCGTGTCAACTCCATGGCCGTAGTGAGATGACGGAATTGGGAGGAGAGCGCATCCACGGAATCTCGATCACCTGCGACAAGTGTCGGCGGTGCATCCGAGTGTCTGTTCGAACAGCTCCAGGAGGATCACTGATTGAGCCCCGTTGGGCGAATGGAAGTCAGGCGAACCTTGAATGAGACCAGAACTGAGACCACAGACAGAACCGGCCCGGTCGCTGATGCGGCCGGGCCGGTTCCACTTCGTTCCCTCTGAGTGCCGATACTGCGCTCTGACCAGCGGAAACACCGGTCGATCGGCCGCTCGGAGAGTGGCGGAGGATACGAGATTCGAACTCGTGAGGGGTTGCCCCCAACACGCTTTCCAAGCGTGCGCCCTAGGCCTCTAGGCGAATCCTCCAAGGCGAGAGGATACGCGAGACAGGGGTGGGGGGTGAAATCGGGGGTTGGGAGGGGCCGCGGAGCCTGAGGTGGGTGGTAAAGGGGAGGAAGAGGGGCCGGGCGGGGTTTTAGGGTCGGGGCATGGAGAGTGGGCCGGATCCTGGGCAGACGTATCCGATGGCTGGGGTTGAGCGGGTGGTGTTGCTCAAGCCGCTGGTCGAGTCGGAGCTGGTCGAGGTGGGGGAGTTCACGTACTACGACGATCCCGTGGCGCCGGAGGCGTTCGTGGAGAACGTGCTGTACCACTACGGGCCCGAGAAGCTTCGGATCGGGAAGTACTGCGCGCTGGGCACGGGGACGACGTTCATCATGAACGGGGCCAACCATCGGATGGACGGGCCGTCGACGTTCCCGTTCCCGATCATGGGTGGTGCGTGGGCGGAGCACTTCGACCTGATCACCGGGCTGCCTGGGCGCGGGGACACCGTGGTGGGGAACGACGTCTGGTTCGGGTACGGCGCGATGGTGATGCCGGGAGTGCGGATCGGGCACGGGGCGATCGTGGCGTCGGGTGCGGTGGTGGTCGACGAGGTACCGGACTACGCGATCGTCGGGGGCAACCCCGCCAAGGTGATCCGCAAACGCTTCAGCGACGAGGAGATCGCCCGGCTGCTCGCGGTCGCCTGGTGGGACTGGGCGCCCGAGAAGGTGACCAGGAACGTCCGCAAAATCATGGCCGGCAGTGTCACCGAATTGGAGGAGGCAGAGTGAGGCTGCGGGAGATCACGCCGGAAGAGGTCGCCGAACTCCAGGAGTTGATCGAGTCCGATCCGGGCTACACCGAACGCATCACGGGCTATCCGCCAGGCCCGGCAGATGCGCAGAGCCTCCTGATGATGCGGCCCGAGGGACTGCCCGAGGACGCGAAGGTGGTGCTCGGCGCTTGGGAAGGGGATCAACTCGTCGCGGTGATCGACCTGCTCAACGGATACCCGGACGACCGTACGGCGTACATCGGGCTGCTGGAGGTCCACAAGAACCACCAGGGCCGCGGAGTGGGCGCGGCGGCGTACAGGTTGCTCGAGGAGTACCTCGGGAGCGACTGGTGGAGGCTCAGGCTGGCGGTGGTGGATACCAATGCCGAGCAGGCCGCGGGGTTCTGGAGCAGGCAGGGGTTCGAGCCGACCGGCGAGGCGAAGCCGTACACCTACGACAAGCTCGAGAGCACGGTGCGGCTGTACGAGAAGCAGCTCACCTGGTCGCATCCGGGTCTCGAGGTACGGCGGTCCGGTATCGCCGGGCAGGGGTTGTTCGCCACCAAGGCGATCAGCAAGGGCGAGGTGGTCTCCCGGCTGGCTGGGCGGAAGGTGAGCACGGCCGAACTCCGGGAACTGCTGGAGAATCCGCCGGTGGACACGATCACCCTGGCCGACGACGAGCATCTGGTTCTTCCCAATGATCCGCGGCCGACTATTGCCTATGGCAACCACAGCTGTGATCCGAACCTCTGGTGGATCGACGCCGTCACCCTCGAGGCTTGCCGGGACATCGCACCGGGCGAGGAGATCACCAGCGACTACGGCACGAGCACCGGCACCGACTTCGAGATGGCGTGCAACTGCGGTTCATCGCTGTGCCGGGGGAAGATCACGGGCGAGGACTGGCAGCGTGAGGAGCTGCGGGCGCGGTACGGCGATCACTGGATCCCCGCGCTGCTCAACAGGATCAGGGGCTAGGAGAGTACGGCGTCCGCCAGCGCGCGCCACTGGTCGATCGGCTGGGGGCCGGTGACGCCGGTGATCACGTTGATGGCGACGTGGTTCGCGCCGGCGTCGAGGTGTTCGGTCAGCTTCGCGGCGATGTCGGCCGGCGTACCCCAGGCGGCAAGCGAATCGACCACGTGATCGGGCAGTTCGGCGATCTCCTCGTCGGTGAATCCCTGCCGCTTCAGCGAGGCGAGGTAGCTGGGGATCCGCGGGAAGAAACTGATCGTTCCCCTCGCGATCGCCCGGGCGCGGTCGGCGTCGGTCTCTACGACCGCGAGGTGGGAGACCGCGAGCAGCTTGTCCGGGCCGAGCGTCTTGCGGGCCTCGGTCGTGTACTCGGACCGGATGAGGAAGGGATATGCGCCGGCCGTGCGGTCGCGTGCCAGCTCGAGCATCCGCGGGCCGAGCGCAGCCAGCAGACGGTGGTCGATCGGTACTGCGGTCAGCTGGTCGAGATAGTTGTTCAGGATGCCGAGTGGTCGCGGGCCGTGCGCGCCGCCGAGGCCGACGGTAAAGAGTCCGGGCGCCTGAGCCTCTAGCTGCTGGTACGTCGTGCTGACGTCGGTCGCACTGTATCTGTCGACGGCGAGGATGCCGCTGACGAACCTGATGGTCTCGGTCGCATGGATCAGGTCGACGATGGTCTGCAGTCCGGGCAACGGGCCGCCGGACAGCCAGATCGCTGGATAGCCGAGCTCCTCCGCGGCAGCCGCTGCCGCCAGTGACTCGGGGCTGCTGTCCAACCCGGTGGTGATCCCGAACCGGCCGAAGTCGAGGTTTCCCATACAACCGCCAACTCTCGGTGGAGCTGCTCTATTCCGGCACTGCGGGGTGCCTGGCGGGGGTTCGCCGTGGCCGGTTGACCCGGTTTGCTGGATGGGGCCCTCGATCCCGTACACTCTTCGATGGTTCCCCGCGTGGCGGTATCTCGCCCAACTCCCCCAGGGCCGGAAGGCAGCAAGGGTAAGTGAGCTCTTCCGGGTGCGCGGGGAATCCTTATGTCCGGCGACCCCCGGACGGCTCCTGGATCCGGAGAAATAGGCTGGCCTCGTCTGTCCGCACCGACGAGGGAGTCCGATGAGCGAGCTCGACCGCCAGTACCTGCAGGAGCTGATAGTCGCCGAGCTCGGCGTGACCCCGTCGTTCGACCCGGACCTCGAGATCGAGCGCCGCATCAACTTCCTGACGGACCAGCTCCGCCTGTCCGGCGCCTCGACGTACGTGCTGGGCATCAGCGGCGGCGTCGACTCCAGTACTGCGGGGCGCCTCTGCCAGCTCGCGGTCGAGCGGGTCCGCGCGAGCGGCGGGAATGCCACCTTCGTCGCGATGCGCCTCCCATACGGCATCCAGGCCGACGAGGTGGACGCCCAGCGGGCGCTCGAGTTCATCCGCCCGGACGAGACGCTCACGGTCGACGTGAAACCCGCCACGGACGCGATGGTGGAGTCGGTCAAGCACTCGGATCTCGGCGACCGGGCGGACTACCACACCGGCAACATCAAGGCGCGCCAGCGGATGATCGCGCAGTACGTCGTGGCCGGCGCGCGTGGCGGGCTCGTGGTCGGCACCGATCACGCGGCGGAGGCGGTGATGGGGTTCTTCACCAAGTACGGCGACGGCGCGTGCGACCTGACTCCGCTGGCCGGGCTGACCAAGCGGCGGGTCCGGGCGATCGGATCACGCCTGGGCGCGGTCGACGAGATCACCGGCAAGATCCCGACGGCGGATCTGGAGAGCAACAACCCGGGTCTCCCCGACGAGGTCGCGCTGGGCGTCACCTACGACCAGATCGACGACTTCCTCGAAGGCAAGCCTGTCGACGATACGGCCGCCGACACGATCATCGCGTTCCACCGCCGCACCATCCACAAGCGCGCCGTCCCCATCGCTCCCTGAGGTGCGGCTTCCACCACTCACCGAACCCTCGGTGGCCGAAGGCTGCAGGCTCCGGCCGAGCCCGCAGGCGGACATCACACGTCCTTGGTGAGTGGTGGCGGCCGGGTCAACGCCCTCGTTTGGCTATCACCCGCGCCAACTTCGACGTTACGAAGAGCACCGCGACCAAGTGCGTTCGCACCAGTCGAGCGGTCGGGGCCGCGAGCGATATCGCTTACCTGCCCATCTCAGTACTCGCTGCCGCGGTCACTTCGGAGACTCTGGTGACCAGATCGGCCGGCAGCGCAAGGTGAGAAATCTGCACTCCTTCGACGAGCGCGCCCGCCAACTCGGCTTGAAGGATGGCGAAGAAGTTCGGATCGGTCGCGATGAGAACTCTAGCGGAGGCATCGACGAGCGATAGGAAGTAGAGCTCTGCAATCGCTCCTCGGATCTTGCCGACGGGTCGCTTGCCGCCGGATGTCAGTCCGGTGCTGTTCGTCACCGTCGCGACGAAGCTTCCGTCGGCGGCCACAGCGTTGAAGGAGTGACTCGCGCCTGTCCGGAGGCGGACCTCTCGCTTGTCGAACGATTGCCCATGGATGCGTGTCAGCTCGCCCCGTACCCAGTGGAATGCTTCCTGGAGGGCTGAGGTGTTGGCCATTCAGTCAGGTTAGTCGGAACCTGCGTATTCCAGGACTTCTGGAACGGCTGATCCAGCCGGGCACGAAGGTGAGCCTCGGCTCGCCGGTCAGCAGCACCAGGTCCTGCGGGTTCGGGCCCAGGTAGATCCCCTACGCGCCGGGTTGGTCGATGTGCGGGCGGGTGCGGCAAATCTCCATCAGCATGTGCTGCGGCCTAGATCGGCCTACGGTGGTTGAACACCGGATCGATGGAGGGCTGATGGTCGACTTCTCGCTCAGTGAGGAACAGCGGGCGATTCGCGAGACGACGCGCGAGTTCGTGCGCAGGGAGCTGATGCCGCTGGAGAACGAGGTGCTCAGGCGGGAGCGGGAGGGGTTGCCCGGGCTGGAGCCGGGCGTCGTGAACGAGCTCCGGCAGAAGGCGAAGTCGTTCGGCTTCTGGGGGCTGAGCACGCCCGAGGAGTACGGCGGGATGGGCCTGTCGTCGGTCGACCAGGCGCTGATCACCAGCGAGCTGGCCCGGAGCTTCGTGCCGTTCTCGTTCGGCGGCGAGGCCGACAACATCCTTTTCGAGAGTAACGAGGAGCAGCGCAAGGAGTACCTGCTGCCGACCATCTCCGGTGAGCGGCGGTCCTGCTTCGCGATCACCGAGCCCGGCGCCGGCTCCGACACCCGCGCGATCCGCACCACCGCGCGCCGTGACGGCGACGACTGGGTGATCCGCGGTGAGAAGACCTTCATCACGGGAGGTAACGAAGCCGACTTCGCCATCGTGATCGCGGTGACGGATGCGGAGAAGGGCTCGAAGGGCGGCTTCACCGCGTTCCTGGTCGACCGGGACCGCGGCTGGACCTCGGACGAGATCGTCACGATGGGCCAGGCGGTCCCGGCGACGCTGAACTTCGACGACGTCCGGGTCCCCCAGGATCATGTGCTCGGCGAGATCGGCCAAGGGTACGAGCTGGCGATGCGCTGGATCATGAAGGGCCGCTTCATCATCCCGGCCCGCGGGATCGGCGTCTGCGAACGCCTTCTGCAGTTGGCGATCGAGCACGCCAACACCCGCCAGACCTTCGGCAGCCCGATCGCCGACAACCAGGCGATCCAGTGGATGATCGCCGACTCCGAGGTCGAGCTGGAGGCGGCCCGCTGGCTGGTCCTGTACGCCGCCTGGACCGTCGACCAGGGCCGGCATCCCCAGCACGACAGCGCGATCGCCAAGCTCTACGGCACGAACGCGGTGAACCGCGTCGCCGACCGGGTGCTGCAGATCCACGGCGGCATGGGCTACACCAAGGAACTCCCGATCGAACGCTGGTTCCGCGAGGTCCGCCTCTGGCGCATCTTCGAGGGCACCGACGAGATGCAGCGCCTGATCATCTCCCGGGACCTTCTCCGCGGCTACCGCAAACCCGGCGCCCATTTCCAGTGACTACAGCGTGGAGAGGCCGAGCACCCGCTCACGCAACCGCTCCAGTCGTACTGCGGCGATCCCGCGATAGGCAGAACGCAGTACTGCGGCCAGCGGGCCGGTGTGCTCGAACGAATGGGTGACTCGGCCGTCCTCGATCAACCAAACACCGTGCTCGTGGAAACCCGGGACCTGCCAGGTTATCTCCACGCGGTCGCTGGTGATCGCCGTGTACTCGAGCCAGCCGCTGAGCCCGGGGCGGACCCGGAGCGTGTAGCGGGTGCCGACGGCAGGGACGGCCGGGCCGTCGATGTGCAGGAAGGCCTCATTCCACAAGGGAAGCGCGAGGGGATCGAGCAGAACGTCGGCGGGTGATCCGGAGATGGTGAGAGTTGCTTGTTCCATGGGGTTTCAGGCCTCCTCGGCGGCGCGGCGGCGGGCCAGGGCTTCTCCGGCAGGGAAGGCCCCGGCCAGCGCGCGCAGCGTGGTAATGGTTTCGTCCACCGGTTGTCCGGCGACGAGTTGTTCGATGCTGTCGTGCAGCACCTCCTCAGCCGCGACGATGCGCTTGCTGAGGGCCTTCCCTTCCGTGGTCAGGCTGAGCGCGAGGTAGCGGCGGTCGTCCGGATCCGTGTCGCGCTGGACGAGGCCCTGCGCGACGAGACGATCGACCAGCCGGCTCGGGCTGTTCCCCGTCTCGCAGACGAGCAGCCCGCCCAGGGCGTTCAACGTGAGCGGCCCGTGGTCGCGCAGTACGCGCAGGACCTCCGCCTGCGACGGCGTCACGCCCAGCGGCCGGAGCTCCGCCGCCAGTAGCCGGTTCCCCTCGCGCTGTATCGCCAGGATCAGGTAGCGCAGTTCCTCGGCGACCTTCACCAGCCCACTCCCAGCGCCGAACCACCAGCCGGTACTTCGAGGCGCCCGGCTGCGGCGGGATCGTGGGCAGCCAGGACCACCAGGCCGGGGTGCTGCTCGCGCAACTCGTTGACCTTGGCAACGGACAGCCGGAGGTCCGATTTCTTACCGACTCCAGGGACCTCCCCGGCCGCGAGGAGATCGGCGTCGTACGTGAGATCCCCGACCATGAGCAGCGGCGGTTCGCCGGGGCGGCGTACGAGCATCGACAGCGAGCCCGGCGTGTGTCCGGGAGTCGGCAGCAGCACCAGGCTGCCGTCGCCGAAGAGGTCGTGGCCGGTGGTGAACGGACCGGTTTCCAGCGGCTCGAGGTGAATCCGCTCCCAGCGCAGATCAGGCCGATCGATGTGCTGCCGCAGGTACCCGCGCGCGGCCGCGAGTGGGCGGCGCATCGACTTCCACTCGTCGTCCGCGATCACGATGCGGGCGTGACTGAGCTCGGGGAGACCGCCGATGTGGTCCTGGTGCAGGTGCGAGAGGACGGCGGTGTGCACGTCGCGGAAGTCGTACCCGTTGGCGGCTAGCAGGCGGGTCAACGTCTGCTCGGGTCCGATCTCGAAGGTGGCGAGCCGGTCGTAGATCAGGCCGTTCAGCCCACCGGGGAAGTAGTCGGGCTCGGTCACCGAGGCGCGGTCCTGGCCGGTGTCGAACAGCACCAGACCCTCCCGGTGCTCGACGACGTAGACGTTGATCGGTCGCGGCGGGGTCCAGCTGCGCGAGGTGGCGAGCCAGACGTACAGATGCTTGTCCGTGGGGCCGACATGTTCGGGCCGGATCCGGACGGTGCCGGTGCTGAGCGCACTCACTCTGCTGATGTCCATGAGTAATAGATTACACGACACGTATGTCGTGTCAACTAATCTTTGAGCGGAGGTTGCTGGGGGAGAATGCTCCGGCGGGGACCGGACCGATGAAGGGGTGACATGGCGACACTTCCACAGGACAACGCCAGGCCGGGGCGGTACGGGATCGTCGGGAGCGGCTGGCGCACCGGCTTCTTCCACCGCCTGGCCGAAGCGATGCCCGACCGGTTCACGGTCAGCGGTGTCGTCACCCGTACTGCGGAACGCGGCCAAGAGGTGGAACGCGAGTGGCGCGTCCCCACCTACCGCTCCGTCGGCGAGTTGGCGGTGGACAAGCCGGACTTCGTAATCGTCTCTGTACCGTGGGAGGTCGCTCCGCGCGTGACCAGGGAACTCGTTGCCCTCGGCATCCCGGTGCTGAGCGAGACTCCGCCCGCGCCGGATCTCGACGGGTTGCGCCGGCTCTGGTCGGACGTCGGCGCGACCGGGCTCGTCCAGGTGGCCGAGCAGAATCCGTTCCTGCCGTCACATGCGGCGCAGGCGGCTCTGATCGACTCGGGAGCGCTCGGTCAGGTCACTTCGGTCCAGATATCGTCCACGCACCTTTACCACGCGCTGGCGGTGGTCCGCCGGCTGCTCGACGGGGGGCGCGGGCCGGCGACGGTCAACGCCCGCAAGTTCGTCGCGCCGCTGGCCGACCCGATGGTTCGCGACGGCTGGTCGGGCAACGACGAGCCGAAGGACGCCACCACCACGCTGGCGACGATCGACTTCGGCGACGGCCGGACGGCGCTCTACGACTTCACCGACAACCAGTGGCACAACCCGCTCCGCCAGAACCGCATCGTGATCCGCGGCAGCCGGGGTGAACTCGTCGACGACCGCCTCATTCGCCTGGTCGACGCCACCACGGCGGTGGAGTCACGGCTGGTCCGCCGCCAGACCGGCATCGACCTCAACCTCGAAGGCTTCGCCCTGGACCACCTGTCGCTCGACGGCCAGGTGCTCTACCGCAACCCCTTCCCGGACGTGAGACTGGCCGACGAGGACATTTCGATCGCGACCCTGCTCGACCGCATGACAACCTTCGCTCGCGGCGACGGACCGCCGCCGTACCCCCTCGCCGAGGCCTCCCAAGACCATCTCCTCGCCCTGGCCATCGAGGAGTCCGCCCGCACCGGCCAGCCCGTCACCACGGCCGCCGAGCCCTGGTCGAACTGACTCCAGGCCGACTGAGGAATTCCTCGACAGTGCGTTGTCGGGTCCCGGAGCGGTCATGGCCAAGCTGACACCAGGACTGGCAGAGTGTTGTCATGAAAGGTCTGATGCAGGACTTCCCGTTGTCGCTGGACACGATCTTCCGGCGGGCTGAGCAGCACTTCCCGGACAAGACCGTGCATACCGGCGGACCCGCGCCCACTACGACGACGTACGCCGAATGGGCGGCGCGGACCAGGCGGCTGGGCGGAGTGCTCGACACGCTCGGCATCAGTGCGGACGGGCGTGTCGGGACGTTCGCCTGGAACTCCGGCCGGCACCTCGAGCTGTACTTCGCGGCGCCGTGCACCGGGCGCGTCCTGCACACGCTGAACATCAGGCTGTTCCCCGACCAGGTCGTCTACATCGCGAACCACGCCGAGGACGAGGTCGTCTTCGTCGACCGGTCGCTGCTCGGGTTGTTCCTCCCCCTGCTCGACCAGTTGCCCCTGGTCCGCCACGTCGTGGTGATGGACGACCTGCCGGCCGGAGCGCCGGGCGTGGAGGTGCCGGACGACCCGCGGTTCCACGACTACGAGGAGCTGCTGGCGGCGGCCGAGCCGGTCGAGTTCCACGTCGACGACGAGAACCAGGCCGCCGCGATGTGCTACACGAGCGGTACGACGGGCCACCCCAAGGGTGTCGTGTACTCGCACCGGTCGACCTGGCTGCATTCGATCGGCGTCCTCACCAATGCCGGCCTCGGGCTGACCGAGACCGACACGGTGATGCCGGTGGTGCCGATGTTCCACGCGAACGCCTGGGGCCTCGCCCACGCGGCTCCGATGGCCGGCGCCAACCTGGTGTTCCCCGGGCCGGACATGACTCCGCAGGCAATCCTCAAGCTGCTGCAGGAGCAGGAGGTGACCCTGGCCGCGGGAGTACCGACCATCTGGCAGGGCTTGCTGCCGCTGCTCGACGGGGTGGAGCTGCCGAAGCTGCGGCGAGTCCCGTGCGGCGGTTCCGCAGTACCGCAGGCGCTGTCGGAGGCGTTCCGGGAGAAGCTCGGGAAGCCGATTCTGCAGGCGTGGGGGATGACCGAGACGAGCCCGGTCGCGACCGCGGCGCACGTTCCGGCTCGCTACGACGACCTGTCAGAGGACAAGAAGGCCCGGTTCCGTGCCCGGCAAGGACAGCCGCTGCCGGGAGTCGAAGTACGGATCGTCGAGCCTGGGTCGATCACGCAGCTGCCGTGGGATGACGAGGCGACGGGTGAGCTGCAGGTGCGAGGTCCGTGGATCGCGGCCGAGTACTACCGGCCCGACGAAGGTGTCGAGCTGAACACCGAGGACGGCTGGATGAAGACGGGCGACGTCGCGGCGATCGACCCGTTCGGCTCGGTGCGGCTGGTCGACCGGACGAAGGACCTGGTGAAGTCCGGTGGCGAGTGGATCAGCTCGGTGGAGCTGGAGAACCTGCTGATGGCGCACCCGGCGATCAAGGAGGCGGCCGTCATCGGCGTACCGCATCCGAAGTGGGACGAGCGGCCGCTGGCGTGCGTAGTACTGCAGGAGGGCGAAACCGCGACCTCGGCGGAGATCCTGGCTTACCTCGAGCCGCTGGTGGCGAAGTGGTGGCTGCCGGACGCGGTCGAGTTCATCGACGAGGTCCCGAAGACAAGCGTCGGCAAGTTCTCGAAGAAAGACCTCCGAACCCGCTTCGCGGACTACCACCTGGAGAGCTAGAAGGCGACGCCGAAGTGCCGGTGGAGGTGGGCGAGGGTCGCGTCGACGAAGGCTTGCGGCCACGGCTCGCCGGTGACCTCGGCGAGGGCTTTGCCCCGGCGGATGAACTCGCGGCAGAGGTATCGGTTCGCCGCGATGATGTCCGCCGGGTCGCAGCCTGCTGACGGGATCCCCTCCAGGCAGGTGCGCTGTTCGGCGCAGAGATGGGCGTTCAGGCGTTTGGCCCCACCGGTACGGCGTACGCCGCGCTCGGCCAGCATCAGCGCGATGAGCTGGTCGCGGACAGCGCCGATTCCCTGGTGCCCGACGATCCGCTCTTCCCGGCCGAGCACCGTGACCAGGTTGCCCAGGAAGTAGAAGAACAACCTGACTTCCCGCTCCGGCCAGTACGGCGTACCCGGGCGACCCCCTGCGCGCGGCTGGTCGCCGTCGGGGAAATGAGATCCGTCGCGGTCGAAGAGCACCCGGATCCCGTCGTACTGGTATCGGTCGAAACCCGCGCTCGGGTGCAGGACAAGGTCGACGTGCAGCCAGTCCGGCGTGATGCCGAGACCACCCAGCAGCCCGGGGATCCGGTCGGTGAGGACGGTCGGCCCGGCGATCGCGGTCATCGCCTCGGTCCAGTGCTCCTCGAACCACGGCACGCTGTCGTCGGTGATGACGCAGTGCACGTCGACGTCGCTGAACTCGTCGGCCTCGCCGGTGCCGTAGCTGCCGGCCAGGTAGACGGCGAGGATGCGGTCGTCCTCAGGTAATACAGTGCGAGCCCGTTCGATGACGAGTCGCTGCCTGGCGTCTCCGGTCGGGTGGATGGTCACCCGCGACAGCGTAGGACGCGGCGGTAGTGTGGCCGGAATGCGAGGGATCATCCTGGCCGGCGGTGACGGGACGCGGCTGCACCCGTTGACGATCGGGCTCAGTAAGCAGTTGCTGCCGGTGTACGACAAGCCGATGATCTACTACCCGTTGTCGACGCTGATTCTGGCGAACATCCGCGAGGTGCTGGTGATCACCCGGCCGGAGGACACCGCGCAGTTCCAGCGGTTGCTCGGCGACGGCTCGCAGTTCGGGATGGAACTCTCGTACGCCGAACAGCCGGCGCCCGAGGGACTCGCCCAGGCGTTCCTGATCGGGGAGTCGTTCATCGGGTCCGAGCCGGTCGCGCTCGCGCTCGGCGACAACATCTTCTACGGGCCCGGCCTGGGGTTGCACCTGCAGCGGTTCAACGAGGTGGACGGCGGGGTGATCTTCGCGTACCGGGTGGCGGACCCGTCGGCGTACGGCGTGGTCGAGTTCGACGAGGACGGCCGGGCGCTGAGCATCGAGGAGAAACCCGAACGGCCGAAGAGCAGGTACGCAGTACCGGGGCTGTACTTCTACTCCAGCGATGTCGTCGAGATCGCCAAGGAGATCAAGCCGTCGGATCGGGGCGAGCTGGAGATCACGGCGATCAACGCGAGTTACCTGGAGCAGAAGAGGCTGCAGGTCGAAGTACTGCCGCGCGGTACTGCGTGGCTCGACACCGGGACGTTCGACGCGTTGATGGCGGCCGGCGAGTTCGTCCGCGCGGTGGAGACGCGACAGGGTCAGAAGATCAGCTGCCCTGAGGAGATCGCCTGGCGCCGGGGGTTCATCGACGACGCCGGCCTCCAGCGCTGCGCCGACAACCACACCAAGTCCGGCTACGGCGACTACCTCCTCTCAGTCCTGGAGGAAGGCCGCCGCTCAGCCCCATGACGGACGAGCGCTGGAGTGACGACCTCGCGCCGGCCGGGGTCGAGGTTCGCTCGGTGGAGCAGCTGACAGGCGGGTTCGCGAACACCGCTTGGCGGGTGACACTGGCTGACAGCCAGACCGTGGTGGTGAAGTCTTCCCGCGGCGCGCCGGACGACCTTTACGCCATCGAAGCCGCAGGTCTGCGAGTACTGCGAGACCTGGGCGGCCTGCGTACTCCGGCCGTCGTCGCGGTCGGCGCCGAATCGTTGACGCTGGAGGCACTCACCTCCGGCACGCCCGACACAACTGAGTTCTGGGAAGCGGCCGGGCGGGCGGTGGCAGAGCTGCACGGTAAGACCTCCCCGCTGCACGGCTGGGACCGCGACGGCTGGCTGGGCCTGCTTCCCCAGGAGAACCCTTGGCACGAGGACGGGCATCACTTCTTCGCGACCCACCGCATCCTGCGCTATCTGCGCGAGCCGAAGGTCCGGCAGACGCTGGATCTCGAGGACCTCGTCGGACTCGAACGCATCTGCGGCCGGCTGGGCGAGTTGGTCCCCGCCGCGCCGGCCGTGCTCACCCATGGTGACCTGTGGAAGTCGAACATCATCAGCACCACCACGGGTGAGCCGGTCTTCATCGACCCAGCCGTGAGCTGGACCTGGGCCGAGGTCGATCTGAGCATGGCCTACTGCACCGGCGGCGTCCCCGAACCGTTCTTCGCCGCCTACCACGAGATCCGGCCCCCGGAGCCCGGCTGGCGCCACCGCCTCCAGTTACTGAACCTTCGCGAACTCCTCAGTGTCCTGGCCCACTTCGGCCCGACCGGGGACTACGCAGTACGGGTCCGTGACGTCGTCAAGCGGTTCAGCTGAGGATCACTCGCCGTACAAGGGCGGCTCGTTGTGGTTGGTCCAGCGGAAGTTGTCGGGGTCGGCGAAGGTGCCGGGGGTCTTGCCGAGGCTCTGGATCACTGTGGCTGTGCCGTTGACGTGGCCGACAGCGTAGAGGTAGCCCGCGCCAGTGTCCGGCTCAGCAGCGTCATCGCCTTCACCGAGCCGATGCCCGGAAGCGGTCCGAAGTTCAGGGGCGCCGTACGGGGGATCAGGGCGTCGGGAGGAAATGTCGGGCGGCGGCGCTAGGGTTGCCGTCGTGGAAGCACCCCTAGCGTTGTACCGCCGGTATCGCCCGGAGAACTTCTCCGAGGTGATCGGGCAGGACCATGTCACCGTTCCGCTGCGGAACGCGCTGAGCAACAACCGGGTGAACCACGCCTACCTGTTCTCCGGCCCGCGCGGCTGCGGCAAGACCACCAGCGCCCGGATCCTGGCCCGCGCGATCAACTGCGAGAAGGGCCCGATCGCCGAGCCGTGCGGGGTCTGCAAGTCCTGTACCGACCTGGCCCGCGGCGGCCCCGGCTCCATCGACGTGATCGAGATCGACGCCGCCTCGCACGGTGGTGTCGACGACGCGCGCGACCTGCGCGAGCGGGCCTTCTTCGCGCCGGTCGAGAGCCGCTACAAGATCTACATCATCGACGAGGCCCACATGGTCACCACGCAGGGCTTCAACGCCCTGCTGAAGCTGGTCGAGGAGCCGCCGCCGCACCTGAAGTTCATCTTCGCGACGACCGAGCCGGACAAGGTGATCGGGACGATCCGGTCCCGGACCCACCACTACCCGTTCCGCCTGTTGCCGCCGAAGCTGCTCGCCGACTACATGGCGACCCTGTGCGAGGCCGAGGGCGTCACGATCGCGCCGGCCGCGCTGCCGCTGGTGGTGCGCGCTGGTGCCGGTTCGGTGCGTGACTCGCTGAGTGTGCTGGACCAATTGATCGGTGGCGCCGACGCGGACGGCGTCACGTATCAGCTGGCCGTGCAGTTGCTCGGGTTCACGCCGGACTCGCTGCTCGACGCCTGTGTCGACGGATTCGCCGCGCATGACAGCAAGGCCGTCTTCGAGACGATCGAGAAGGTCATCGAGACCGGGCAGGACCCGAAGCGCTTCGCCGAGGACCTGCTCCGCCGGCTGCGCGACCTGGTGATCCTGTCGGCCGTGCCGAACGCAGTCGCCTCGGGGCTGATCGAGGCCGCCGAGGACCAGGGCGAACGCCTCCAGACCCAGGCCGCCGGTATCGGCCCCGCTGAACTGACCCGAGCCGCCGACATCGTCGCTGCCGGCCTCCTGGAGATGCGCGGAGCCACCGCCCCACGCCTCCAACTGGAACTGATCTGCGCCAAAGTCCTTCTCCCAGGCGCTGACGACTCCACCAACGGCATCCAAGCCCGCCTGGACCGGATGGAGCGCCGCTTGACCATCACCGGTGCCCCAGCCGGTACTGCGCCGGCGGTTCCTTCACCTCAGCCGCAAGCAACTCCCCAGGCGCAGACGTCCCCGCCTTCTCAGCCACTGGCTCCGGCGGCGCGGGCACAAACGCCGGACCAGTCACAGTCACAGAGCCAGCCGCAGGCACCGAGCCAGACTCAGGGCCCGGGCCGGCAGCAGGCGCCGGCGGGTCGGTCCCAGGGCGCGGCGGCCTCGCAGGCTGCGCCTCCCGCTGCCCAGGCGCCGGTCGACAACTCAGGATCGCGCTCCGGGGCGTGGGGAGACGAACCCGCACCCAGCTCAGCACAGTCGTCCGGGCGGTCGACCGCTCCAGCTCCGAGCGCACCCGGCGCCAGCGCTCCCGCTCCGTCTGCTCCCAGCGCTGCGCCTGCGTCCTCGGGGTCGGTTGGGTTGGCTGATGTGCGGCGGTTGTGGCCCGAGATTCTCGAGGCGGTCAAGGCCAAGCGGCGGTTCGCCTGGATCATGCTGAGCCAGAACGCGCAGGTCATCGCGATCGACGAGCAGACCCTCACGCTCGGCCTGGTGAACGCCGGAGCTCGCGAGAGCTTCGCGCGGTCGGGCAGCGACGAGATCCTCCGGCAGGCGATGATCGACACCATCGGCCTGAACCGCCGGGTCGAGGCTGTTGTCGACCCGTCCAGTGATCCCGGTGCGGCTCCGCCTGCGGCGCCGCCACCGCCGAGTTCTCCGCCTTCGTCGTCCTGGGATGCGGCGTCCCCAGCCGCTCCGCCTGCCGGTGGATCCGGCGGCACGGCCCCCACCGGCGGGACGGATGCGCCCACGAGCAACGGGTCAACTGCAGGTCCCGCTGGCAACCATCCGCAAGCCGGTACTGCGGACGCTCCCGCCGCGGGAGTTGCCGATGGTGGCGCGGTTGCCACCGCGGTGCAGTCGCCGGCGGCGGGCGCCCAGGCGGCCGCAGTACAGGATGCTCCGGCGGTTGGTGATCAGGCCGGACTCCAGTCGGATCAGCAGGCCGGGGGACCGCAAGCGCCGGCGGCCAATCCGGAACAGCTCTCTGCGGACCGCCGGGAACAAGCCGCCAGCAAGCGTCGCGCAGCTGAGGCGGCCGTTGCGGCCGAGCAGACTCGGCGCGCCGCTCAGGTCCAGGTCGAGGAGGCTCCCCTCACCCCCGAGGAGGAAGCCGAGGCCATCGGGGAGGACGACGTGATCCTCGAAGAGGACTCCCGCAGCCACACCGACCTCCTCCGCGAAACCCTCGGCGCCCAGATCATCACCGAAGAGCCGAACTGACCCTTCGGGCCACCGTGGAGTCGTGCCACGCCGCCTGGGGAGAGCCGCGGTGTGAACTTCTGCTGAATTCACAGGGTCTCCGTGTTCATCCACAGCGTGGAGGCGAGCGGGGGAAAGTCGGCAGGCGGGAGCGGCGACGGCGCGCTACCTGTCATCCCCAGGCTGTGGATAAAGGTGTCCACAACCTGTGGAGCAGGCTTGGGAGACTTATCGGTTTCCCGGTCTGGGTGACCGGCGAGTGGGGTTGTCCGGGCGACCGGCTAGGCTCGGGGAGCAAGTGGAACTGGGAAGCAGTTCGGACGGGAGATCGCGGTGTTCGACGGTGGCGGTTCGCAGGGCGCTGGTGGCTTCGACATGTCCGACCTGCTGGCTCAGGCGCAGCAGATGCAGAACCAGTTGATGGAGGCCCAGGCCAACCTGGAGAGCCAGGAGATCGAGGGCTCCGCGGGTGGTGGGATGGTGACCGCGCTGGTGTCCGGCACGGGCGAGCTGCTCAGCCTGACGATCCACCCGCAGGCGATCGACCCCGACGACACCGAGACTCTGGCCGACCTGATCGTCGCCGCGGTCCGGGACGCCTCGGAGAACGCCAAGGAGGTCGCGGCCCGGGCGATGGGCCCGCTGGCCGGCGGTCTTGGTGGCGGGCTGCCCGGCCTCGGTGACCCGGCTGACGACGACGCGGCCGACGGCGGCCGTCCGGGGATCGGGTTCACGAACCCCGGTGGCACGACCGGTCTGCCCGGTCAGAACCCAGGCTGACGTGTACGAAGGGGCCGTCCAGGACCTCATCGACGAGCTCGGCCGGCTCCCCGGCGTCGGTCCGAAGTCCGCACAGCGCATCGCGTTCCACCTGCTCTCCGCCGACGAGACCGACGTACGGCGTCTCGCGCACGTGCTCGTGCAGGTGAAGGAGAGGGTCAAGTTCTGTGAGATCTGCGGCAACGTCTCGGAGGAGACGCAGTGCCGGATCTGCCGCGACCCGCGTCGCGACCTCGCGCTGATCTGCGTGGTCGAGGAGGCCAAGGACGTCGTGGCGATCGAGCGGACCCGCGAGTTTCGCGGCCGCTACCACGTCCTCGGCGGCGCGATCTCGCCGATCGAGGGGATCGGACCGGACGAGCTGCGGATCAGGGAACTGATGCAGCGGCTCGCCAGCGGAGAGGTGACCGAGATCATTCTGGCCACCGATCCGAACCTGGAGGGTGAGGCGACAGCCACCTACCTGAGCCGGTTGCTCCGGCCCATGGGGTTGCGCGTCACCCGTTTGGCTAGTGGACTTCCAGTAGGCGGTGATCTCGAGTACGCCGACGAGGTCACACTCGGACGGGCGTTTGAAGGGCGACGATCGATCGATGACTGAATCAACCGATAGTCCGGTGGACATCGCGGACCGGGCGCTCGCGACGGACAGCGAGGACCTGCTCGATTTCGCCGCGCAGATCGCCGACCAGGTCCAGAGCTTCCTGATCTCCGTGCGCGACATCGCCGCGCAGCCCGACGAGGACGGCATCGACGAGGGTCTCGCCTCGCTGCCGTACCTGCTGCTCGAGGTGAGCCAGTTGCTGCTCGCCGGCGGCCGGCTCGGCGCGTTCGAGGACTTCGTCCCGGAGGAGCGGTTCGAGAGCGACGCGGGCCCGGACCCGGACCTCGACGCGATGCGCGACCGCCTCGCGATCCTCTTCGAGGGCCTCGACGAGTACGCCGAGGTCTTCGACCCGTACGCCGCGCCGCCGGAGATCACCGTCAACCGGCTCTCCGACGACCTCACCGCGATCGCCACCGATCTGGTGCACGGCCTCGCCCACTACGAGGAGGGCCGGGTCGTCGAGGCGTTGTGGTGGTGGCAGTTCTCCTACGTCTCCACCTGGGGCGCGGCCGCGAGCGCAGTACTGCGGGCGATTCAGTCGCTGATCGCGCACGACCGGCTGGAGCCGGCCCACGACCCGGAGACCGAGGCAACCGACCGCGAACTCGTCGAGGTAGCCGAAGAAGCCGTCCAGCGCCGCTGACCAGCGCGTTTCGAGCGAACCGCGGCCCGCTGGACCGCGGCGAGCCGCGATTATCCACAGGCGACTGCGCGGATATTCCCCGGAAGCGCTTGAATGTCCGGGTGTCCGTTTACAAGCTGATCAGCCGGCTGCCTGACATCGACAAGGTGCGCAGGACCAGCCGGGCTCTCGCGATGCTCGACGCGGTGCTGAGCCCGGAGCCGGAGTACCGGTTCTACAGCTTCGATTCGCGCTGGTCGGAGACCGAGGAAACCGCGCTGATGCGCAACGGGTCGGGTGACGAGTACTCGATCGTCTTCTCGCCCGCCGGTGCCATCGCGCAAGGTTTCGACCACGAGTCGCCGATGTCACCGTGGGTGCGGCCGGCCGGGGACTGCTGGCCCGGCCTCTTCATCGGAGTGCCGGATGAACTGGCGCCGGCGCTGGACGAACCTGCCTTCCAGGATCCCCGCGGCCGCCGTTCGGTGACCGTGTGTTTCTGGCGGACCCCGGCCGACGATCGGTGGCTGTGCGGACCGGTCGAAGGTGCTGAGGAGGACGGCGCCGACTGGCTGTTCAGCCTGCTGGCCGACGGTCGGCCCGAGGCCTATCTGTCGTTTGCCGAGGACTACTACGAGGTCCCGCTGGAGCTCGACGCCGTCCATCACGTCTACGCGCAGATGCCGCTCACCGAGGAGATCGTCACCGCGCTGAACCCGGAGGTCCGGCTCAAGGACCTGAAGGACGACATCGCCGAGATCGGCTACCCGCGGCTCTGAATCCACTCGTCGACCCCGGCGAGGCCCGTCTCGACCAACGAAGCCGGCGCATCGCTGGTGGCGAGTGAGGTGCGGGCGATCTCGGCCAATCCCTCGTCGGACAGCCCGAGAGCGGATCGCGCGAGCTCGTACTCGTCGTACAGGCCGACGCTGAACATCAGCGGGTCGTCGGCCCCGAGTGAGCACCGTACGCCGGCCGCGAGCAACCGCGGCAACGGGTGCTCGGCGATCGAAGGCACCACCCCGAGCAGCAAATTCGAGGTCAAACACACGTCGAGCGAGACTCCGCGCGAGGCCAAGAACTCCAGTACCAAAGGATCTTCGGCCGCGCGAACCCCGTGCGCGACGCGAGTGGCGCCAAGCTCTTCCACAGCAGCACGCACACTCTCCGGACCGGCCAACTCGCCCGCGTGAGGTGCACAGGTCAACCCCGCATCCCGCGCGATCGCAAAGGCCTTGGCGAACACGTCGGCCGGTGCGACCGTGTCGTTGCCGGTCAACCCGAGCGCGTGAACACCACGACCGACATAGCGTGCCGCGTACCGCGCAAGATCCTCGGCGACCTCCGCGTCGGCATGCCGCTGGGCCGCCATCGTCAACCCGAAGCCCACGCCGTATTCGAGGCCGGCGGCGAATCCCTCGTCCAGCACGAGCTCCATCACCTCATCAGGCGTTCCGAGCGGCGTGAAGACATGCGGATCGAAGTGCGGCTGCACCCAGACGACACCGTCGGCGGCTGCGTCCGCCACCACTTCACGAACCAACCGGCGCATGTTCTCCGGCCGCGCGGTGCACAACTGGAAGGATGCCTGGAAGCACTTCTGGAAGTCGTCGAAGCTCGCGAAAACGCGCGGATCAGGTGCGTCGATCCCTTCCTGGACGGCGAGCTCCGCCATCGTCGACTGCCGCATCGCGCCCGGTAGATGAACATGCAATTCGGCCTTCGGCAACAACCTCAGATCCCTCACTCGAGCACCCTACCCGGCGGACCGCCTCCCAACCGTCAGGAAGGCCGCAAGCGCTGCAATACAAAGGAATCCGGCCGCTCCGGCACTCGCTGTCGTGAACCCATGAACGGTGGCCGTAGCCCCCGATCCAGGGTGCGCCCGGAGGAAGCCGGCGGCCGCAGTACCGGCGATCGTGCTGAGCAACGCGGTGCCGAGGCAGGCGCCGATCTGCTGCGAGGTCATCACCATCGCGCCGGCCACCGCGGTGTCGGCTCCGGCGTCCAGCGTGGCGGTGCTGTTGGCCGTCACCAGCACCCACCCGGTGCCGAGACCCACCAACAGGAACACCGGAGAGACGTGCAGCCAATAGCCGCTGTCGACCCTGACCAGACTGAGCAGTCCCAGCCCGGCCGCGATCGTGAGGAGTCCCGGGCTGAGCAGCCAACGCACCGACGCGCGGCGAGGAGCGGACTCACCATCCGTACGCCGATCATCAGGCCCGCGGTGAGCGGGAGGAACGCCAGCCCGGCTTGGATCGGCGAATACCCGAGCACGTTCTGCAGGTAGAAGGTGAGGAAGAACAACGCCGCGAACATACCGACAGCCAACGTGAGTACGGCGAGGTAGGACGCCGCCCGGCGGCGGCTGAGTACCACTCGGAGTGGCAGCAATGGTGCCGAGACCCGGCTCTGTGCCCAGACGAAGGCGCCCAACGCGAGCACACCGACTGCCAGCGACCCGACAGTGATCGCCGCACCCCAGCCCTCGGTCTGGGCCTGGGCGAAGCCGTAGACCAAGGCCATCAGTCCGCCCGTGGCAAGCAGTACTCCGACGAGGTCGATCCGTACGCCGCTCGCGGGCGGCGCGGGCCGCACCGCGTACAGCACTCCGAATCCGGCGGCGACCGCGATCGGCAGGTTCACGTACATGCACCAGCGCCAGTCGAGGTAGGCCGTGAGGATGCCGCCGAGCACCACGCCCAAGCCGGAGGAGCTCCCCATGGCCGTCCCGTAGATCCCGAAGGCCTTGCCGCGTTCGGTTGGAGTCGGGAAGGTGGCGGCGAGCGTCGCCAGCACCGACGGAGTCAGCAGGGCGGCGAACACCCCTTGCAGTGCACGTGATCCGATCAGCATTGCCGGTCCGGTCGCAGCGCCACCGAGCGCCGAAGCGAGCGCGAACCCGGTCAGCCCGACCAGCAGGCTGCGCCGACGGCCGAGCAGATTCGACAGCCGTCCACCCAGGAGCAACAAGCTGCCGTACCCCAGAGCGAACGCGGTGATAACCCATTGGCGCCCTGGATCGGACAGGTCGAGGGAGGTCTGCACGGACGGCAGCGCGATGTTCATCACCGTCAGGTCGAGGCCGATCATCAGTTGCGCCGTCGACACCGCGCCCAGCGCCCACCACCGGCGCGGATCAGCGACCAACGTTCGCTGCGCGGGGTTGACCGTAGTCACCTCAGAACATCCCGTTCTGGTTCGCGGCGTCCTCCGGGATCGGCTGCATCACGTCCCAGTGCTCGACGATCTTGCCGTCCTCGAGGCGGAAGATGTCGACGATCGCGGTACCGCGCTGGCCGGGGACCCGGATCCCGTGCACGTGACCGATGACGTAGTCGCCGTCGGCGAAGACGCTCTTCACCTCAGCCCGCAGTTGCGGGAACTCCGTGGCCAGGTAGCCGAGGAAGTCCCGGAAACCCTCGATGCCGTCGGCGATCAACGGATTGTGCTGCACGTAGCGCGGACCGATCAGCTTCGAGGCGGCCTCGAAGTCCCGCTGGTTGAGGCCGACCTCATAAAAGTCCAGGACGGTCGCTTTGTTGTCTTCCAGAGACGGGGGCATGGCGGATTTTCCTTAACTGAACACCTGTAGTGCTACGACTGTAGCGCGACGGTTGTCCGACTACAATCACCGGTATGGAGGCCACGGCGAAGGACGGCGCGCGCGGGCGCAACCCGCGCGGCCAGGGGGAGCGGCTCCGGGAGGAGATCGTCACCGCCGCCGTGCGCATGCTCGACGAGCTGGCCGACGACCAGGCGCTGTCGCTACGAGCCGTGGCCCGCGAGATCGGCATCGCGGCGACTTCCGTCTACATCCACTTCGCGGACCGTGACGCCCTCGTGCTCGCTGCGCTGGAGACCTCGCATCGGGACCTGATGGAGTCGGTCCAGCAGGCTGCGGATGCCGCATCCGACCCAGTGGCCGTACTGCGTGCCCGCGTGCTGGTGCTCGGCAATTGGGCCCACCGGCACCCGGGCCTCTACAAGGTGCTGCACGAGAGCACGATCAATCAGCGGGCGGACGTGTCGTTCAAGCTCGCCCTCGGCAAGCAGCTGACTGAAGCGGTCCAGCGTTGTATGGACGCCGGCCTTGCTCCGGCCGACGATGCCGCGGCGGTCTCGCTCGACCTGCGGATGGCCGTCCATGGCGCCGTGTCGATGAGGGTCAACCAGCCCGACCTGCCCTGGCCGCCGCTGGAGGAGCAGGTCGATCGGTATCTGGTGAAGCTCGTCGGGGTCAGTCTGGGAGCATCGGAACGGTGAGGCCCTGGTCCCGGCCGAGGAGGTTGGCGCGGGTGACCGCCTTGCTGCCGAACTTGTCGCGGACGTGGTCGAGGGCCGAGTCGAGCTCGTCGTTCGCGGCCTTGTCGAACGGGAGGGCCAGTTGGACGGAGCCCTCGTTCTCCAGGTTGGCGACCGAGATGCCGACCATGGTGATGCCCTGTTTCTCGATCAAGGGGCGCGCCGCCGCCATCAGTGCGCGGGCCGTGATCAGGATCGCCCGGGTCTGGCCAGTTGCCTGAGGCAACGTATGGGACCGGGTCGCCCGGCTGAAGTCGTCGAACCGCAGCCGAAGCGTCACCGTCCGCCCGGCCCGCCCCGCCGACCGCATCCGTCGCGTCACCCGATCCACCAACCCCGCCAGTACCGCGTCCAGGGTCTCGGCCGACTTGGGGGATCGCCCGAGCGCGCGTTGTGAGCCGATCGAGCCCCGCCGGCGGCCGACCTCGATCGGCCGTGGGTCCCGGTTGTGCGCGAGCGCGTGCAGCTGCCGCCCGGAGGCTCGGCCGAGCATCGCGACCAGCGCGGCCTCCGGCAGGATCGCGACATCCCCGACCTTGGTCAGCCCGCGGTTGCGCAACTTCTCAGCGGTCACCTCGCCGACACCCCAGAGCCGCTCGACCGCCAACGGGTGCAGGAACTCCAGTTCCTTGTCCGGCGGCACCACCAGCAGGCCGTCCGGCTTGGCCACTCCACTGGCCACCTTGGCGAGGAACTTCGTCCGGGCCACCCCGACCGTGATCGGCAGACCCACCTGGGCCAGTACGTCGGCACGAAGGCGCCGGGCGATCTCGACCGGCGTACCGGCGATCTTGCGCAGGCCGCCGACGTCGAGGAACGCCTCGTCGATCGACAACCCCTCCACCAGCGGGGTGGTGTTCTCGAAGACCTTGAAGACCGCCTTGCTGGCCTCGGAGTACGCCGACATCCGGGGTTGCACGACGATCGCCTGCGGGCAGCGCCGGAACGCCTGGCCGCCGTTCATCGCGGTACGGACGCCGTAGGCCTTCGCCTCGTAGCTGCAGGCGAGCACCACCCCGGCGCCGACGATCACCGGCCGGCCGCGCAGGCGTGGGTCGTCCCGCTGCTCGACCGACGCGTAGAACGCGTCCAGATCGGCATGCAGGATGTTCGCCTCGCCGCCCGACACGAACATATGTTCGCATACTCTCGGGTCGCAGGGATAGGGAGAAATCCCGAGGCGCGACCGTCGTCCGACAGGACAGAATGCGGCTTATGGACCTGTCGGCTTACCGTGCGCTCTGGCAAACCCGAGGGGTCTTCGCCTTGCTGGCGTCGGCGCTGCTCGCCCGGCTCCCGGTGATGGCGGCCCTGGTGCCGGTCGCCTTCCTGGCGAAAGATGCGGCCGGCAACTTCGGCTGGGCCGGTGTAGTCGCCGGCGCCTACTCGGTCGGCATGGCCGTGGGCGGACCGATCTGGTCGCGGCTGGCCGACCGCCGCGGCGGCCGGCGTGTGGTGATCGGCACCGGAATGGCGTGGGGCGTGGCGATGGCCGTGCTCGCCTTGCTGCCCGACGACTGGTACCGCTTGATGCCTCTGGTGTCCGCGCTGGCGGGAGCGGTCGTCTCGCCCGTCACGGCGACACTGCGGGCCTCCTGGCCGCGACTGGTGCAGGGATCCCGCCTGCGCGCGGTCTATGCGCTGGATGCGACGGCACAGGAGGTGTTGTTCTCGATCGGGCCGTTGCTCGGCGCGGTGATCGTCAGCTTCGCCAGCCCGCGGGCCGGCGTACTGGTAGCGGCGGCGTCCGCTGCGGTCTCGATCTGGTGGTTCGGACTCCGCCAGCCGCCGGCGCTGCCGCACGACGAGTCGGCCGGGGCCCGGCTGACCGCGCCGCAGTTGCTCTGGCACCGGTACCGGTTGCCGCTGATCCTCGCGTTCGGCCTCTTCGTGACGGCCTTCGCGTCCATCTCGCTCGGCATCGTCGCCTTCGCGGACGACCACGGCAACCGGCTGATCGCGGGGGTGCTCGAGACTGTCTGGGCCGTCGGCAGCCTGATCGGTGGTGTGGTCGTCGGCGCACTGCCCGGGCGGCGCAACTCGTACGTCTGGCGGCGGGCCCTGCTGGTCTCGATCGGCATGCTGGTCTGCGTGTTCGCGACCTGGTCGCCCGTTTCGCTGGCGATCGCCCTGCTGCTGTCGGGCTGTGCGCTGGCGCCGACGGTCGGTGCGCTCTACGAGCGGCTGGGTGCTATGACGCCTGACTCGGTGCGGACCGAGGTGTTCGGCTGGATGGGCAGCGGCGCGATGATCGGCGGCGCGGTCGGATCGAGCGTGGCCGGGCTCGTGGTGGAGACCTTCGGTGTCCGCTACGTCTGGCTGATGGCCTCGATCCTGGCCCTGCTCGCGACGCTAGCGGTCCTGCACGTGCCGCCGCACCGGCCGGAAGTGAACGAGGCCGAGGAGGAAGTCCCCAGCCTCGCTGTCACCACCTGATCAGTTCCTGACCGCCGCATCCCGCGGTGGCGGATCGTTTCCGTCCTCCGCGGCCTGGTATGCGGCGATCTTCCAGTCGATCAGCTCGAGATCGGCCTCGAGCTGCGCGAGGTCCATCGCCACCCGTTCACGGTGTGCCCGCAGCAGAGCGAGCCGGCCGGCGCGCTGCTTGTCCCCGGCGCGGATCTGCTCGGCGAACTCCTTCACCTGCTCGACGGGCATCCCGGTCCGGCGGAGCCGCAGCAGGACGTCGAGCAGGCCGAGCGCGTCAGCGGTGAACCGCCGCCGGCCGCCGGTGTCCCGCGGCAGGTCCCCGAAGAACCCCTCGCGGTCGTAGTACCGCAGTGTCTCCACCGGCAGGCCCGACACCCGCGAGGCCTCGCCGATGGTGACACCTTGAACCTGACCAAGATCCTCAACAAGCCTCATCACCGCAGCATGCAACCTGGAGTGGGCTCCAGGTCAAGCCGCGCGGTACACCGAGTGCAGTACGCCGGTGCTGAAGGCGGTGCTGGAGATCAGCTCGAGCGGCAGCGGCTCCTCGTCCTCGACGAACAGCTTGGCGCCGTGCCCGACCGCGATCGGGTGGACCAGCAGGTGCAGCTCGTCGAGCAGCTTCGCCCGGAGCAGGGACCGGACCAGCGTCACGCTGCCGACCACGCTGAGGTCCTTGCCGTCCGTCTCCTTGATCGCGGCCAGCGTCTCGGCCGGGTCGCCCGCCAGGATCTCGGAGTTCTGCCACCCGCTGACATCGGTCAGCGTGGTGGAGATGACCAGCTTGCGGGTGTCGTTCATGTGGCCCGCCAGCTCGACGTCGTCGGTCGCGTTCGGCCAGTAGCCGGAGAACATCTGCCAGGTGTTCCGGCCCAGCAGCATGGTGTCCGCGGCGGCGGCCAGCGAGCCGACGACGCCTCCCATCTCTTCGTTGAAGTACGGGAAGTGCCAGGTCTCCGGCGCCTCGATGACGCCGTCGAGCGAGATGAACAGGCCTGCGGTGATCTTCCTCATGGTGGTACTCCCATCGGTGTCAGCTGGTTGCTTTCACCGACGCGTCGACCGGTCCGCGGCCCGATCGACATTTCGTCAAAGATTTTTCGCGGCCGCTTCCCAGTGGGGTTTGAGCTGCTCCTCGGCGTCGGACCATGCGACGCCCGCCGGGTCGCGTCCCGCGAGGAACTCGTGCAGCCGGTTGAGGAAGTCCTCCCACCCGCACCCGTAGTCGACCGCCGTCTTCTCGGTCACCAGGGAGTGCCGCAAGGTGAGCGCTGTCGCGTCCCCCTGCGCGTCGAGCAGTACCTCGACGCGCGAATCCTCCTCGCCCGGGAACGACCAGCTCACGGCCAGCCGATGGGGTTCCTCGCACGTTTCGATCCGCAGTACCGCGGTGTCCTCGGGGCCCATCGTGAGCCGGACTTCCGCACCGACCACCCGGTCGCCGGCGAGCTCGCCGATCCAGCGGGCCAGCCGCTCGGGCTCTGTCCAGGCGGACCAGAGCTCCGCCGGCGTCGCGTCGTACGAGCGTCGCATCGTCACCGTACGTCGCTCGCCGGAGCGCGTGATCGTCCGCTCGGTCGGTCCGAAGAAGGTGAGCAGGTCAGGCATCGGGGGTGTCCTTCCTCGCGGTGCGGCGGCCCCGGCGGATCTCGGTCTCGAGGGCATCCAGGCGGTTCGTCCAGAACTTGCGGTACTTGTCCAGCCAGGCGTCGATCTCCTGCAGCGGGCCGGTGTCGACCGCGTAGAGGCGGCGGGTGCCGTCGACGGTGACGGTGGCGAAGCCGTTGTCGCGGAGCACCCGCAGGTGCTGCGAGACGGCCGGCTGGCTGATGCCGAACTCGGCGCCGATGGTGGTCGCGATGCTGCCGGCCGGCAGCTCCCCGTCGGTGAGCAATTCCAGGATCCGGCGCCGGACCGGGTCGCCGAGAATGTCGAAGGCGTGCATGCCTCCGAGTATTTCAGTGATGACTTATATAAGCAAGTGGTCTGCCCGGCCGGAAGGTCTCCGGCCGGATCGAGCCCGGGCGAAGGAACCTGCAGGCGTCGCCGGTCGGGGCCGAACGGATCGACCAGGTGGTGGTCGGCCCGCAGACAAGCTGGCTTTCACAGCTAGAATGGCCGCGATCGAACACGCCTGGTGCAACGCCGCACGGCGTACCGCAACCAGTGTTTGCCGCTGGGGATTCAAGCTATAGGAGACACAGCTGTGGGACGCGTCGTGCACAAGTACGGCGGTTCTTCGGTCGCTGACGCCAACGGCATCAAGCGGGTGGCGCAACGGATCGTCGCGACGAAGAAGGCCGGGAACGACGTGGTGGTGGTCATCTCCGCCATGGGCGACACCACCGACGAACTGATGGACCTGGCCCAGCAGGTCTCCCCGTTGCCACCACCGCGAGAGCTGGACATGCTGCTCACCTCGGGTGAGCGGATCTCGGCCGCGCTGCTGGCGATGGCGATCGCGAACCTGGGCTACGAGGCCCGCTCCTTCACCGGCTCGCAGGCCGGGGTGATCACCACGTCGGCGCACGGGAACGCGCGCATCATCGACATCACGCCGGGCCGGATCGAGGGGGCGCTGGGCGAGGGCCACATCGCGATCGTGGCCGGTTTCCAGGGCGTCGCCCAGGACACCAAGGACATCACCACGATGGGCCGCGGCGCCTCCGACACCACCGCGGTCGCGCTGGCCGCCGCGCTGGAGGCGGACTACTGCGAGATCTATACCGACGTGGACGGCATCTTCACCGCGGACCCGCGGATCGTGCCGGCCGCGAAGCACATCCCGAAGATCTCCTACGAGGAGATGCTCGAGATGGCCGCCTGCGGTGCCAAGGTGCTGCACCTGCGCTGCGTCGAGTACGCGCGGCGCTACAACGTCCCCGTCCATGTGCGCTCCTCCTTCTCGCAGAAGGAAGGCACCTGGGTCGTCGATGCGAAGGAACTGAATCAGATGGAACAGGCGATCATCTCCGGCGTGGTCCAAGACCGCAACGAGGCCAAGATCACCGTGGTCGGCGTACCCGACAAGCCCGGTGAGGCCGCCCGGATCTTCACGACGGTCGCCGGTGCCGAGACCAACATCGACATGATCGTGCAGAACGTGTCGGCGGTCGCCACCAACCGCACCGACATCTCCTTCACGCTGCCCCGCGCCGACGGCGCCCGGGCGATGTCCGCGCTGGCCCGGATGAAGGACGAAGTGGGCTACGAGCAGTTGCTCTACGACGACCAGATCGGCAAGGTGTCGGTGGTGGGTGTCGGAATGCGCTCGCACCCGGGCGTTTCCGCGAAGTTCTTCTCCGCGCTCGCCGATGCCGGCGTGAACATCGAGATGATCTCCACCTCGGAGATCCGGATCTCGGTGGTCGTCGACGAGAACCTGGTGGACGCGGCGGTCACCGCGGCGCACACTGCATTCGACCTGGACGACGAGCACACCCAAGCTGTCGTGTACGGAGGAACTGGACGGTGACACCTGTGAGCGCTTCGCTTGATCAGACCGAAGATCGGACTGGCCTTCCCTCTCTGGCGGTGGTCGGCGCGACAGGCGCCGTCGGCACGGTGATGCTCACCCTGCTGTCCACCCGGCAGAACGTCTGGGGAGAGATCCGGCTGATCGCGTCCGAGCGCTCCGCAGGCAAGCGGCTCAAGCTTCGCGGCGAAGAGGTCGAGGTGGTCGCGATCAGCGCGGAGGCCTTCGACGGCATCGACGTGGCGATGTTCGACGTGCCGGACGAGGTGTCCGCGCACTGGGCCCCGATCGCCGCCTCCAAGGGCGCCGTCGTGGTGGACAACTCCGGCGCCTTCCGGATGGACCCGGACGTGCCGCTGGTGGTGCCCGAGGTGAACGCCGAGGCCGCCCGCAACCGGCCGAAGGGGATCATCTCGAACCCCAACTGCACGACGCTGTCGATGATCGTGGCGATGGGCGCGCTGCACCACCGCTACGAGCTCGAGCAGCTCGTGGTCGCGTCGTACCAGGCAGCCTCCGGGGCCGGTCAGGAAGGTATCGACGCGCTCTACGACCAGCTGATGAAGGTGGCCGGCAACCGCGAGCTCGGCACCACGCCGGGCGACGTCCGCCGGGTGATCGGCAACGCGCTCGGCCCGTTCCCGGCGCCGCTGGCGATGAACGTGGTGCCCTGGGCCGGTTCGCTCAAGGACGACGGCTGGTCGTCGGAGGAGCTGAAGGTCCGCAACGAGTCCCGCAAGATCCTCAACCTGCCGGACCTGAAGGTCTCCGCGACCTGCGTCCGCGTCCCGGTGATCACCACCCACTCGCTCTCGGTGCACGCCCGCTTCGGCCGCGAGGTCGACGTCGACGAGGCCCGCGAGGTACTGCGGGACGCGCCCGGCGTGCTCGTCTTCGACAACCCGGCCGAGGCGGAGTTCCCGACCCCGGCGGACGTCGTCGGCACCGACCCGACCTGGGTCGGCCGGATCCGCAAGTCGCTGGACGACCCGCAGGCGCTCGAGCTGTTCGTCTGCGGCGACAACCTGCGCAAGGGCGCGGCGCTGAACACCGCGCAGATCGCCGAGGTCGTCGCCAAGGAGTTCACCCCGGCGCAGTGAACCTCAACAGAACAAGGGCTCCGGGCGATTCGCCCGGAGCCCTTGTTGCTGTCTGCAACAGCTACAGCCAGCTCTCGCGGGCGGCGTGCAGGGCCAGCTGGAACCGGGTGCTCGCGCCCGTGCGGTTCATCAGACGCTCGAGGTAGCGGAAGAAGGTCCGGCGGCTGATGCCCAGCGTGCGAGCGATCGTGTCGTCGGCGGCACCGGTCGCCAGCAGCGCCAGCAGCCGCCGCTCGATCGGCTCCAGCCGGTCGTCCTCGGCGCCGACGGACGCGTGCAGCGGCAGGGCGTTGCGCCAGCAGAGCTCGAACATCCCGATCAGGGCGGTGAGCAGGCTGCTCGGCCGGATGATCAGCAGCGAGCGGTTCACATCGGTGTCGCGCACCGACATCGAGACGAAGGCGATCGAGGAGTCGATGATGGTCAGCTTCGCCGGTACGTCGGGCAGCACCCGCGCCTGCTCGCCGGCCTCCACACAGGGAAGGATGTTCTCGGTCAGGTAGCCCGGCACCTCGACGGACTCCGGCGAATACACCACCCGGTAGGCGACGCCGCGCTTGAGTTGCTCGATCTCCTCCTGGTTCGGGCCCGCGCCGAGGTAGTACGGCGGGGAGTCGATGGCCAGGATCTCCCGCTGGGCGCTGCCCTTGATCTGGTGGATCCGCTCGACGATCGCGCTGCCGGTGACCACCTCGATCAGGTGCGTGGTCGACTCGTTGTGCACGGTGCGGCGGAACTCGTCGTACGCGTTCAGCACCTCGATCCGGGCCTGCTTCAGCTCGGACTCGCGGCGCAGCGTGAGCGCCTCCAGCCCGGTGTCGGGCGGCACCGGCAGGAATCTGGAGTGGTCGGAACCGGAGCGGCGCGCTAGACCCGCCTGGACCAACCCGCCGAGCGTGTCGTCGATGCCGGCGTCCCGGTCGGGCACCGCCTCGTCCAGCTCGGTGACCGAGGACGGCCCGGTCCGGAGCAGGTGCTGGTACACCTTGATCTCGTCGTCGGTCAGACCGAGCACCCGCAAATGGTCGGCACGCTCCGTGTCGGTCGAGCTCATGACTCTCCCCTCCTCCCGCGCGCGGTCACTGTGCGCTACCGCCACTCCAGCGTAGATCCATCAGCGAAACACCGATGACACTGTCCGTATCCCGGTGGGTGCACCGAGCAATATTTGTTGTCCTGTCAGCATTCTTGTGCCGTGTCACCATCTGGCCACCATTTCCGCGCAGTTGTGAGCGAGAATTGAGGTCCAGCAGCCCGGCGACGGACCACCTGAGCGCCGCCGGGCTGCTGTTCCAATTCTGGCCCCAGTTCGCTTTCCCGTCAGCGAACGCCGTTTCGGTTGGGTCTCGATCCCGGCGCATCGGTGCCCTCGCACTCCCGTGCCATCACCGGCTGTGCCGGAGGGTGTACAAACTGTGCATCTCCATCGTGAGGCCGATGAGGAGGGGGACCCCCGTGCAGCACCCAGCGCGTCGGGTTCTGCCCAGCCAGCACAGGGCCTTCGGCCTGGGTGCGATGACCGCCGCCCTGGTCATCGTGCCGTCCCACTCGGCGAGTGTCCGGACCACCTGCGCCCAAGGTGGGCCGGGCCCCCGGGTTGACGGTGGAACCCCTGCGGGAACAGGTGAGATTCCGTGGATGGTGAGGCTGTCCACGGGAAGTGGTGCCACGACCGGCTCCTCTCAGCGACCGCTGACCGCCTTGCCTCGCACGGGTTCCACCGGCTACGTAGCACCCGTTCCGACGTACCGGGTGACCCGGAACACCTTCTGATCCACCGCCCTCGTCGTCCCCCAGCGCGACGACAGTGAGGCCCGGCCGACCCGCCGGGGCCTTACGGCATGGCGATTCGCCTCGCGAAGCTTGTCAAATGTATATTCGCGACAACGATCGGCAGGGGGGCGACTCTTTCGCTCGGGTCGCGACGTTTGGTAGCTGTCTGTACGTCGCTGCTCACCCAGGAGGAACGCTGTGTCGTCGGCAATGACGCAAATCCGCTACTCTGCTTCCGGTTTGCGTGGCCCCGTCGTCGGAGACCGCGGCCGCCGCCGGACATCCTCGATCGAACGGCGGTCGACCGATCAGGCGAAGCGCGAATTTCTGCAGTTCGATCTTCGATGACTACGACCGTCCCCAGAGAGGCGTCGCCTGAATGAACGCGACCAGCGTCGACGAGGAGTTCAACCCGTCGGTGCATGTGTACGAGCCACACAAGGTGGGACTGCCGCCCCTGCGCCCCTACTTCAAGGCGCTGTGGGAGCGGCGGGAGTTCGCCGCCGAGATGTCCCGGACCGGGATCCGGGCGGCGAACACGAACACCTTCTTCGGCCAGGTCTGGCTGGTGCTGAACCCGCTGATGCTGGCCGGCGTCTACTACATCCTGGTGGAGATCATCTCCGGCGGCGGTAAGGGAGACGGGTCCGCCCGGTTCGCCCACATGTGTGGCGGCCTTTTCGCGTTCTACTACTTCTCCGGTGCGATGACGACGGCCGCCTCGAGCGTGGTGGGCGGCGGCAAGTTGCTGATGAACATGTCGTTCCCCCGGATGCTGCTGCCGCTGTCGGCACTGCGGACCGCGTTCTTCCGGTTCCTGCCGACTCTGATCGTGTACGCGGCCATCCACCTGCTGATGCGGCAGCCGTTGCACTGGGCGATGCTGCTGGCCCCGAGCTTCCTGGTCCTGCTGACGATCTTCGCGGCCGGGATGGGGATGATCTTCGCGGCCATCCAGGTCTACTTCCGCGACACCACGAGCTTCCTGCCGTACTTCGTCCGGATCTGGCTCTACCTGTCGCCGGTGCTGTGGTTCGCCGAGGACGCGCCGGAGCGGTTCCGCCGCTTCATCGTCTACAACCCGTTGTACTCGTTGATCGGAGGCTGGACCGACCTGCTGGTGCGGGGCACCATCCCGGACCCCGAGATGTGGATCGGTGGGGTTCTGTGGGCGGCCGCCGCGGCCCTGGTCGGTGCGTTGTTCTTCATGTCGAGGGAGCGTGAGTTCGTTGTCCGTCTCTGAGGCCGCCGAGAAGAAGGCGATGGAGAACAGCCGGCCGGTCCCGGCGGTCAAGGTCCAGGACGTGTCCATCACGTACCGGACCACGTTCGAGCGGGTCCCCACCTTCAAGAGCGCGCTGGTCCGGTTCGGTCGCGGTGAACGCGCCGTCCGCGAGGTCAAGGCGGTCCAGAACGTCTCGTTCGACGTGAACCACGGCACCACCATCGGCATCATCGGCGCCAACGGCGCCGGCAAGTCGACCCTGATGCGGGCGCTGGCCGGCATCCTGCCGCCGACCGAGGGCCGGATCGAGGTGCACGGCCGGGTCAGCACCCTGCTGTCGCTCGGAGTCGGCTTCAACGCGGCGCTGTCCGGCCGCGAGAACGTCGTGCTCGGTGGTCTGGCCGCGGGCCTGAGCCGCAAGGAGATCCAGGCCCGGTACGAGGAGATCGCCGCCTTCGCCGAGCTCGAGGAGTTCATCGACATGCCGATGCGGACGTACTCGTCCGGCATGTTCAGCCGGCTCGCCTTCTCGGTCGCCGTGCACATGGATCCCGACATCCTGCTGATCGACGAGGCCCTGTCGGCCGGTGACGCGTCCTTCAAGCAGAAGGCCGCCGCGAAGATGAAGGAACTGGTCACCAACAGCCGGACCATGTTCCTGGTCAGCCACGCGATGAGCAGCGTCAAGGATCTGTGCAACGACTGCATCTGGCTGCACAAGGGCAAGGTGATGATGCGCGGCGAGCCGAACGAGGTGATCGCGGCGTACACCAAGTTCCTCCAGGTCGGGGAACAGGACTCGGTCACTCTCGAGGATCTCTGACGATGCGATCCGCCCCGGCACCGGACGTGGGCATCATCACGACCGGCCACGACGTCGCTGACGCCCGGCTGCACAAGATCACCGCAGCCCTGCAGCAGCGAGGTCTGCACGTCGAGCTCTGGGGTCTGGGCGACCCGGCCGGCGGGCCCGCCGGGGCGGATGTGCACGCCCGGATCCGGGGCAGCCTGGTGCGGCGACTCGCCCAGACGGCGGTGCTGCCCTGGCGGACGAGGGCCAAGGTGGTGATGACCGTCGATCCGGACATGATCCCGATCACCCGGCTCGTCGCCAGGCTGCGCCGCCGCAAGATGGTCGCGGACGTGCACGAGGACTACGGCCGGCTGCTGGCCGACCGTGCCTGGGCCAGAGGTCCGGTCGGGCTGCCGGCCCGCCTGATGGTGCTGGCCAGCTCCAGGCTGGCCGCCGGTGCCGACCTGACCGTGGTCGCGGACTCCTACCTGGCGCCGCACCAGGCGAAGAAGCGCCTGGTGGTCACGAACCTGCCGGTCCGCGCCTTCCTGGCCCTCTCCGGCCAGTGCGGCCCCTCCGGTGAGCCTAGGGCCGTATACGTGGGCGACCTGCGCGAGAGCCGCGGTCTGTTCGACATGGTCGAGGCGATCGCGGCCGCCCCGGGCTGGTCGCTGGATCTGGTCGGCCCGGTGGCTTCGGCCGACCGGGACCGGCTGGAGCGCCGGATCGAGCGAGCCGACCTGGCCGGCCGGGTCCGGCTGCACGGACGGCAGCCACCGGCCGCCGCCTGGAAGATCGCCGCGGGATCCTGCGCCAGCATGGCGCTGTTGCACGAGACCCCGGCGTTCGTCGAGGCGATGCCGTCCAAGATCTACGAGTACCTCGCCAGCGGGCTGCCGGTGATCTCCACCCGGTTACCCCGCCAGACGAGGATCATCGAGGAGTCCGGTGGCGGTGTCCTGATCGACAACGTCGCCGAGGCGGCCGAGACGCTGCGCCGCTGGTCCGACGATCCAGGGGAGCCGGAGAAGCTGCGCCACTGCGCGCTCCAGTGGGCCATGGACAACCTGCCCACGATCACGCCGTACGACGAACTGGCCGACGCAATCCAGGACCTGCTGCGAGGAAGTGCATGACCGACGCCCGCCCACACATGCTGTACGTCGCATGGGGTTATCCGCCCTGCCGAGGCGGCGGTGTCTACCGCGCGCTGGCGACCGCGAACAGGTTCGCCGAGCAAGGCTGGCGCGTCACCGTGCTGACCGCCGACCGCGAGACGTTCCACCGCTTCACCGGCGCCGACCTGACGCTGGAGGAGCGGATCCACCCCGAACTGGATGTCGTCCGGGTGCCGTTCGAGTGGCCGATCCTCGAAGCCGACCTGCGCCGCTGGTCCCGGTCCCGGGCCAAGAACCCCAAGCTGTGGGCCAAGATGCGGACCATGCGCGACCAGATCCCCTTCCCGGAAACGGGATACGGGCCGTGGCGCAGCACGATCGAGAAGGCCGCCGAGCGGATCCACCAGGCCGACAAGGTGGACCTGACGGTCGCCACGGCCAACCCGCACGTGGCCTTCACCGCGGCATATCACCTGCACCAGAAGTTCAAGGTGCAGTACGTGATGGACTACCGCGACGCCTGGCTTTTGGACGTCTTCAGCGGCGACCGGCTGCACGAGCCGAACAGCCGCGCGGCCCGGTGGGAGCGCAAGCTGGTGCAGTCCGCCCGGGAGGTCTGGTTCGTCAACGACCCGATCCTCGAGTGGCACCAGAAGCTCTACCCGGAGCACGCCGCCAAGATGCACACGGTGGCCAACGGGTTCGACCCCGACCTGGTCCCGGACACCCAGGACCGTGGCCCGGTCGCCGACAAGCCGCTCGTCTTCGGGTATGTCGGCACCGTCTCGCCGAAGGTCCCGCTGGCCGACTTCGTCAAGGGCTGGCAGCTGGCCAAGGAGCAGTCCGAGGACCTGCGCGACGCCAAGGCGAAGATCCACGGCTACCTCGGGTACTACGCCCAGCCGCGCGCGGACATGCTCGCGATCATCGAGGCCGCCGCCGACGACGGGGTCAGCTACGAGGGCCCGGTCGGCAAGGCCGAGATCGCCCGTGCATACGACGAGTTCGACGTCCAGCTGCTGATGCTGGGCAAGGGCCGCTACGTCACCAGCGGCAAGGTCTTCGAGTACCTCGCCACCGGGTTGCCGATCGTCTCGGTGCACGACCCGGTGAACGCGGCGTCCGACGTACTGCGCGGGCATCCGCTCTGGTTCCCGGTGAAACATCTGGAACCCGAGTCGATCGCCGAAGCACTGGTGGAGGCGGCCCGCTCCGCGCGTACCGCCGACGAGGGCATCCGGGAGAAGGCCAGGGAGTTCGGCGCCGGCTACCGGCGCGACCTGCAGCTGGATCCGCGGATCGAGGCGCTCGGTGCGCTGGTAGGGGCGGTGGCCTGAGATGAAGGTTGTTCTGCTCAGCACCCGCCAGCTTTCCCCAGCGTACTTCGACACCGTCCGCGCCGACCTGGGCGGCCGCCCGGACGTCGGCCTCGACGTGGTGGCGTGGGTCCCGCCGGCCGGTCCGGTCGACGGGCTGGTCGAGGGCTTCACGCTGATCGGCCCGGGCGAGATGCCGGTCGAGACCGTGCCGCCGGCCGTACCGGCGGACAGCGTGTCCACCCCGGCCGCCGATGCCGAGGCCGTTCCCGCCGACGTCAGCGAGGCCGCCAAGGCTCCCGCCCCGGAGGCTGCCACCGACACCGAGGCAGCCGCGGAGTCGGTCGCCGACACCGAGGCGGCCAGTGAGCCGAAGCCTGCGCCCGCATCGGCCAAGCCGCGGCCGACCGGTTCCAAGCACGTCGTCAAGGCCGCGCACTGGCGGTACCGCCAGCTGCGCCGGGCCGGTGGCAAGGTGCTGCCCAAGTCGATCAAGAAGGCGGCGCCGATCCGCAAGCTGACCGCCAACCGGCGCGGCAACGAGCTGTCCAAGAACTACTGGACCCGGGTGCAGGGCCGGCCGGACGTGATGAAGGTCGTCGAGCAGGCCGATCTCGTGATCGCGCTGGACGCCGGCTCGATCTGGGCCGGCTGGCAGCTCGGCCAGCGCAGGACCGACACCCCGGTGGTGCTCGGGCTGCCCGCGGCTCGTCGTGAGCTGGACCGGCTCGTCGGGGCGGGGAACGGGTGAGTGAAGTCAGGTCAGCGCGGGGCGGTGCGGTGGCTGTGACCGCCCCCCGCTCCCTTCGCGACCACCTGCCGGCTCCGCTCGCCCGGACCGCGGGTGCGGTCCGGCGACGGCTGGTGGGCCTGCGCTACTCCTACGCGCAACTGCCTGCCTTCCCGCAGGTTTCGAACGACCCGGTCCGGCTGTTCGTCGGCCCGACCAACTCGGCCGGCCAGGGTTACGCCTGGGCCCGGTCGGCCCGCACTCTTCCCGGGGTGAACGCCGTGTCGTTCTCGGTGCACCGTCGGGGGCAGTTCCAGTTCGCCGACGACTACGGCGTACCGCTGTCCTGGTTCGGGCAGCCGCGGTGGCAGCGGACCCAGGAGCAGCACGTCCTGGGCTCGTACACGCATGTCCTGATCGAGTCGCTGCGCCCGCTGTTCGGCGCGCGCGGCGTCCCGGACGCGTCCGGCGAGGTCAACCGGCTGGTGGAATCCGGGATCAACACCGGGCTCGTCTTCCACGGCTCCGACATCCGGCTGCCCAGCAGGCACGCGAAGCGCGAGCGCTGGTCGCCGTTCAAGCCCGGTGACGACCTGACCGACCGGCTGGAGGCGCAGGCCAGCCGGTTCGCCGCGATCGTGGCGGACGCGGGGGTCCCGGTGTTCGTCTCCACGGTCGACCTGCTGGACGACGTACCGACCGCCCAATGGTTACCGGTGGCGATCGATCCGGAGCCATGGCAGCGGGCGGCTCGTCCTTTGTTCTCGGGCGACCGCCCGATCGTCGTTCACGTGCCGTCGAACCCGCAACTCAAGGGCACCGCGCGGATCGACGAGGTGCTGACCGGCCTGGCCGACCGGGGCCTCGTCGACTACCGCCGGGTCAGCGGCGTCGCCCACGAGCAGATGCCCGCGGTGATCGGCGAGGCCGACATCGTCATCGACCAACTGCAGATGGGCCTGTACGGCGTGGCCGCCTGCGAGGCGCTCGCGGCGGGCCGGCTGGTGGTCTCGTACGTCGGTTCGGTGGTTCGCGACCGGATGCGGAGTCTGACCGGGCGCGAGGTGCCGATCCTCGAGGCGGATCCCGATTCGCTCGGCGCGGTCCTCGCCGACGTGCTCTCCGACCGTGCCGCGGCCGCCGGGCTGGCCGCCGCCGGCCCCGGCTACGTGGCGGAACTGCACGACGGGCGGCGCTCCGCCCAGGCACTCACTGATTGGCTGACTTCGAGGGAGATCGTGTGACGTCCCGGATCGCAGCTTCGGCTGACGTCGACGAGACCGCGGTCATCGGCGACGGATCGTCTGTCTGGAACCTCTCCCAGATCCGCGAGAACGCGGTGCTCGGGACCAACTGCATCGTCGGCCGCGGCGCGTACGTCGGTACCGGGGTGCGGATCGGGAACAACTGCAAGATCCAGAACGACGCCCTGGTCTACGAGCCGGCCGTGCTCGAGGACGGCGTCTTCATCGGTCCGGCCGTGGTACTGACCAACGACCAGTTCCCGCGCGCGATCAACCCGGACGGCAGCCTGAAGAGCGCCTCCGACTGGGAGGCCGTCGGTGTGACGCTGCGGCAGGGCAGCGCGGTCGGCGCCCGCTCGGTCTGCGTGGCCCCGGTCACCATCGGCCGCTGGGCCACGGTCGCCGCGGGTGCGGTGGTCACCAGGGACGTGCCAGACTTCGCGCTCGTCGCCGGGGTCCCGGCCCGCCGGATCAAGTGGGTCGGCAAGGCGGGTGTCCCGTTGCTGGACGTGGGGGACGGCGAGTGGAAGTGCCCGAGCTCAGGTGCGATGTACATCGAAACCGATGGGCGGCTGCGGCCGGCCGACGAAAGCCTGGAGGAGAACTGATGGTGCAGCCGATTCCGGCCGCGAAGCCGATCATCGGGCAGGAGGAGCGGGAGGCAGTCGACCGTGTGATGCGCAGCGGAATGCTCGCCCAGGGTCCTGAGGTCGCTTCGTTCGAGCAGGAGTTCGGCGCAGCGCTGGTCTCCGGCCGAGCCTGCGTCGCGACCAACTCGGGCACCTCGGGTCTGCACCTCGGCCTGCTGGCCGCGGGCATCGGCCCCGGTGACGAGGTGATCGTCCCGTCCTTCACCTTCGCGGCGACCGCCAACAGCGTCGCCCTCACCGGCGCGACCCCGGTCTTCGCCGACATCGAGCCGACCTACTTCTGCCTCAGCCCGGCCGCCGTCGAGGCCGCCGTGACCGAGAAGACCAAGGCGATCATGCCGGTGCACCTGTTCGGTCACCCGGCGAACCTGACCGAGCTGCAGGTCGTCGCGGACAACCACGGCCTGATGATCTTCGAGGACGCCGCGCAGGCGCACGGCGCGACCTGGAACGGCGAGCAGGTCGGCACCTTCGGCGAGTTCGCCATGTTCAGCCTCTACCCGACCAAGAACATGACCTCCGGGGAAGGCGGCATGAACTCGGTCGCGAACGCCGACATCGAGCGCCGGATGCGCCTGCTGCGCAACCAGGGCATGCTCAAGCAGTACGAGAACGAGCTCGTCGGCGTGAACAACCGGATGACGGACCTGCACGCCGCCATCGGCCGGGTGCAACTGACCAAGGTGGCCGGCTGGACCAAGCAGCGGCAGGAGAACGCGACCTTCCTGGACGCGAACCTGCGCGGCGTGGCCGTGCCGACCGTGGCGCCCGAGGCGACGCACGTCTACCACCAGTACACGATCACGGTGACCGAGGACCGCGACGGCTTCGCCGACGCGCTCCGCAACGAGCACGGCGTCGGCTGCGGCGTCTACTACCCGATCCCGAACCATCGGCTGCCCTCGTTCAAGCGCGAGCTGGACCTGCCGGAGACCGAGAAGGCCGCGGCCGAGGTGCTCTCGCTGCCCGTCCACCCCTCGTTGTCCGAGGAAGACCTCGACCGCATCGTGACCGCGGTCGCGACCGTCGCGAAGGCTGGTGCCTGAGATGGCCAACCTGCGAGCCGGACTGATCGGTCTGGGCATGATGGGCAAGCACCACGCCCGCGTACTCGGTTCCCTCGAAGGCGTCGACCTGGTCGCCGTCGCGGACCCGGGTGGCGACAAGCACGGCGTGGCCACCGGCCTGCCGGTGCACGAGAACGTCGAGCAGTTGATCGAGGCAGGCATCGACTACTGCATGGTCGCGGTGCCGACGCAATGCCACACCGAGATCGCCAAGACGCTCGCCGCAGCCGGCGTGCACGCGATGATCGAGAAGCCGCTGGCCGGCTCCTCGGCGGAGGCGGCGGAGATCGCCAAGGCCTTCGAGGCCGCCGGCGTGATCGGCGCGGTCGGCCACATCGAGCGCTACAACCCGGCGCTGCAGGCGCTGCGGGTGCGGCTGGAGGCCGGCGAGCTCGGCGAGATCTACCAGATCACCACCCGCCGGCAGGGCCCGTTCCCGGCGCGGATCGCCGACGTCGGCGTGGTGCTCGACCTGGCCACCCACGACATCGACCTGACCGCCTGGGTGACCCAGTCGCCGTTCGCCTCGGTGTCCGCGCAGAGCGCGCACAAGAGCGGCCGGCAGTACGAGGACCTGATCGCCGTCACCGGCATGCTGCGGGACGGCACCGTGTCCAGCCACCTGGTCAACTGGCTGTCCCCGATGAAGGAGCGCCTCACCGTCGTCACGGGTGAGCGCGGCGCCTTCATCGCCGACACCCTGCTCGCCGACCTGTCGTTCCACGCCAACGGCACCGTGCAGACCGCCTGGGACGACGTCGCGCACTTCCGTGGTGTCAGCGAGGGCGACATGATCCGCTACGCGATCGCCAAGCCCGAGCCGCTGCGGGCCGAGCACGAGGCGTTCCGCGACGCGATCCTGGGCAAGGAGACGGACATCGTCACCCTGCAGCAGGGTCTGGCCACGGTCGTCGTCGCCGAGGCCGTCATCCGGTCCGCGGCCGAGGACGGCCGGTCGGTCCGGCTGACCGACGCTCTGGACGGCACGCTCGAGAGTGCTGGAGCCGCGCAGTCATGAAGGTCCTGAGCGTCGTCGGGGCGCGCCCGCAGTTCGTGAAGCTCGCCCCGGTGTCGGAGGCGTTCGCCGCCACCGAGCATCAGCACGTCATCGTGCACACGGGTCAGCACTACGACGCCAAGATGTCCGACGTCTTCTTCGCCGATCTGAAGATCCCCGCTCCCGACGTCCACCTGGGCGTCGGATCGGGCAGTCACGGTGTCCAGACCGGCGCGATGCTGTCCGCGATGGACGCGGTGCTGGACGAGCACCGGCCGGACTGGGTGCTCGTCTACGGCGACACCAACTCCACCCTGGCCGGCACTCTGTCCGCGGTGAAGATGCACCTGCCGGTGGCTCACCTCGAGGCCGGCCTGCGCTCTTTCAACCGGTCGATGCCGGAGGAGCACAACCGGGTGCTCACCGACCACGCGGCGGACCTGCTGCTGGCCCCGACCCAGGTCGCGATGGACCACCTGGCCAACGAGGGCCTGAAGGACCGCGCCCGGCTGGTCGGCGACGTCATGACCGATGTCTGCTTCCGGGTCCGCGACGCGGTCGAGGACGAGCCGCTCGACCTGCCCGACGGCCTGAAGCGTGGCGAGTACCTGGTCTCCACCATCCACCGGGCCGACAACACCGACGACCCGGAGCAGTTGGCCGCGATCGTCGACGGGCTGGCCTCGCTCGACACCCCGGTGCTGCTGCTGGCCCACCCGCGGCTGGTCGCGCGTTGTGCCGAGTTCGGCATCAAGCTCGAGCGTCCGGGTGGTTCGCTGCACACCGCCGAGCCGCTGGCCTACCCGCAGATGGTCGCGGCGGTGCTCGGCTCGGTCGGCGTGGTGACGGACTCGGGCGGCCTGCAGAAGGAGGCCTTCCTGCTCGGCACCCCGTGTACGACGCTGCGCACGGAGACCGAATGGACCGAGACGCTCGAGGACGGGTGGAACATCCTCACCACCGACCTCACCAAGCTGCCCGAGGTGGCTGTGCGGCCGGTGCCGACGAGCAAGCAGGCCGCGCCGTACGGCGACGGCCAGGCGGCGGGTCGCGTCGTCTCCGCCCTCGCGGGGTAGCCACATGACGAAGGCCGCCGAGGAGCAGGAAGAGGGACAGGTCCGGGCCGCACCCGCGCCGCTGGCTCATGACGAGCCGCCGGCGCCGGTGCCGGCGGATCCTGCCGCACCGCCGGCCACCCGGAAGCGGTTGCCGAGGGTCGAGTCGCTCACCGGCCTGCGCTGGTGGGCGGCGTTCTTCGTGTTCACCCACCACATGACGAACCTGGCGCCGCTGCCGATCTACAAGTTCCTCAAGTTCGGCACCTCCGGCGTGACCTTCTTCTTCGTCCTCTCCGGCTTCGTGCTGACCTGGTCGGCGCAGCCCGGGACGAAGGTACGGACCTTCTACCGGCGCCGCTTCGCCCGGATCTGGCCGGCGCACGCCGTCGCCCTGCTGGCGGCGGTGTTCGTCTTCTACCGGATCCACCCGGACCCGGCGATGAGCTGGATCAAGCCCTTCGACGTCGGCATCCTGCTGCTCTCGGTGGTGCTGCTGCACGGCTGGTCGAACGACCCGACCATCCTGTACTCCGGCAACCCGGCGTCGTGGACGCTGTCGGTGGAGGCGTTCTTCTACGCCTACTTCCCGTTCATGCAGCGGGCCACGGTCCGGCTGAAGACGGCCGGCGGCCTCGTCATGTGCGTCGTCGTGGTGGCGCTCGGTGGCGCCTACCGGCTGGCGCTGTACAAGTGGCCGGACACCGTGCCGGTGCTGCCGCAGCCGGTGCTGCACTCGGTCGCGTTCATCTTCGGCATCGGCCTGGCCATCGCGCTGCGATCAGGCTGGCGGCCGCGCTTCCCGTTCTGGCTGGCGTTCGCGATCTTTGCCGTCGGCATCTACACCCTGTACTACTCCGGTGAGCACCGGACGTTCCCGTTCGCCACCACCATGGCGCTGACCCAGAAGGAGATCCTGACCGTCCTGTACGGCCTGATGATCCTCGCGGTCGCGTCCCGGGACATGCGCGGCGGCAGGTCGTTGCTGCGCAGCCGCCCGCTGGTCGCGCTCGGTCAGTGGTCCTACTCCTTCTACCTCGTGCACGCGACCATCCTCTACGCGATCCGTGAGTTCCACGGCCTCGCGGGTCCGGTCGGCTGGTCGAACCTGACCTGGTACGCCGGTGTTCTCGTGCTCTCGATGTTCGCCTCGTGGCTGCTCTACAAGTTCGTCGAACACCCGCTGGAGCGGCGCCTCAGAGGTCCCCGATGATGACTGATTCATACCTAGTGGAGTTCCCGTGCGAGTAGCAGTAGTTGCCTTAGGCAAGATCGGACTGCCGTTGGCGGTCCAGTTCGCGGCCAAGGGCCACCAAGTGGTCGGCGTCGACATCAACCAGGCCACCGTCGACCAGGTCAACGCCGGACAAGAGCCGTTCCCGGGTGAGGCCCACCTGGCCGAGCTGCTGGCCGAGACGGTCGGCGACGGCCGGCTGCGGGCGACCACCGACTACGCGGACGCCATCCCGGGCAGTGACGCCGTCGTCATCGTCGTACCGCTGTTCGTGGACGAGCAGACCGGCGAGCCGGAGTTCGGCTGGATGGAGAACGCCACCCGTTCGCTGGCCGAGAACCTGACCCCGGGCACTCTGGTCAGCTACGAGACCACGCTGCCGGTCGGCACCACCCGGAATCGCTGGAAGCCGCTGATCGAGGAGGTCTCCGGCTTGGTCGAGGGCCAGGACTTCCACCTGGTCTTCTCGCCGGAGCGCGTCCTCACCGGTCGCGTCTTCGCGGACCTGCGCAAGTACCCGAAGCTGGTCGGCGGCCTGTCCGAGGAGGGCGCCAAGCGGGCGATCTCCTTCTACGAGGCCGTGCTGGACTTCGACGAGCGCGCCGACCTCGAGCGCGGTAACGGCGTCTGGGACCTGGGTTCGGCCGAGGCGGCCGAGCTGGCCAAGCTGGCGGAGACCACCTACCGCGACGTCAACATCGGCCTGGCGAACCAGTTCGCCCGGTTCGCCGGCGCGAACGGCATCGACGTGCACCAGGTGATCGAGGCGTCGAACTCCCAGCCGTACAGCCACATCCACCGGCCCGGCATCGCCGTCGGCGGCCACTGCATCCCGGTCTACCCGCGGCTGTACCTGTGGACCGACCCGGAGGCGACCGTCGTCCGCGCCGCCCGTGAGGCGAACCTCGGGATGCCCGACTACACCATCGGTCTGCTCGAGGGCGCGTACGGCGACCTGGCGGGCGTGCGGGTTGTCGTGCTCGGCGCGGCCTACCGTGGAGCCGTGAAGGAGACCGCGTTCTCCGGCGTCTTCCCGACCGTCGAGGCGCTCGAGGCGCGCGGCGCCGAGGTGTTCGTGCACGACCCGATGTACACCGACGAGGAGCTGCACCGCCTCGGTTTCGCCCCGTTCCACCTGGGTGAGGCGGTCGACGCCGCCGTGCTGCAGGCCGACCACCCGGAGTACAAGGAGCTGACCCCGGCCGAGCTGGCCGGCATCAAGGTCCTCGTCGACGGTCGCGACAGCACCGACCCGGCTCGCTGGGCGGGTGTCCGCCGAATCGTGATCGGAAGGTCGGTGCGCCTGTGACGAGGTCCCCGGGAGATCTGCGGGTGGTGATGCTCGTCGCGAACGAGGTCACCAACGACAGCCGGGTTCGTAAAGAGGCTGCCGCACTGACCGAGGCCGGAGTACAGGTGACTGTGCTCGGTCTCTCGACCGGTGAGGGGTCGCGGGAGATGCTCGACGGCGCGATGGTCGTCCGGGTGGCAGTCCCGTTCACCCTGCGCGAGGAAAGGATCCTCAGCCGCGCCAGGCGGCGGAACTGGCGTCCGCCGCTGGTCGGCTACCCGTCGCGCCAGGCCATGATGGCCCGGAGCCAGCGGGTGCAGGTCGGCCAGCGGGAGCTCAAGTCCGACTCCGGTCACGCGATGAAGGCCAAGCGGCCGGGTGCGGTCGGCGACCTGGCGTTCAAGGCCGGCGTTTTCGCTCGGCTGCTGCGGCGGATCGGTTGGCAGACTGCACAGCAGGGCATCAAGGTCCGCAAGGGCGTCGGCCTGGGGCTGGACAAGCCGTTCCGGTTCGGCTGGCGCGCCTACGACGGCGTGAACCACCGGATCACCTGGCCGGCTCGCTGGCGCCGGGTGCACCCGGAGGCGATCGACCTCGAGATCGCGTTCGGCGATCTGGTCGACCGGCTCGAGCCGGACGTCGTGCACGCGCACGACATGCACGTGATCGGGGTGGCCACCCGCGCGGCCGGCCGCGCGAAGCTGCGTGGCAAGGACCTGAAGGTGATCTACGACGCGCACGAGTACGTGCCCGGCATCGCCCGGTACGGCGCTCGCACCCGCAAGTACATCGCCGCCTGGGCGAACCACGAGCGGGAGTACATCGGTGCCGCCGACCGGGTGATCACCGTCAGCTCGGCGATCGCGGACCGGCTGGAGAACGAGCACAAGCTGCCACGCAAGCCCGAGGTCATCCTCAACACGCCGGACATCCCCGAGTCGGTCGAGATCGAGCGGGACATCCGGGCCAAGGTCCGGCTGCCCGCCGACGTGCCGCTGCTGGTCTACAGCGGCGGGATCACCCCGGTCCGGGGGATCGAGACCGCGATCGGGGCGCTGCCGGAGATGCCGGGCGTGCACCTGGCCGTGGTCTGCGTGCCGTCGACGATCCAGCCGGTCGTCGACACCCTGCGCACCCTCGCCGCCGAGCTCGGGGTCGAGGACCGGGTGCACTACCTGAACCCGGTCGCGCCGCAGAACGTGAGCGCCTTCCTCGCCACGGCGGACGCCGGCCTCATCCCGATGCTGCGCGCCCCCAACCACGAGATGGCGATGCCGAACAAGCTGTTCGAGTACAGCCTGGGCGGTCTGCCGGTGCTGGTCAGCGACATGGCCAGCATGAAGGAGTTCGTCACCCGGACCGGGATCGGCGAGGTCTTCCAGGCCGGGAACAGTGGCGACCTGGCCAAGCAGGCGAAGCTGCTGCTGAGCCGGCCCGACACGTACCGCGAACGGCTTGCCGACCCGGTGTTCCAGCGCGAGGCGGCGTGGAGTGGACAGGCCGACAAGCTGCGCACGCTCTACACCGACCTGCTGGGCCGTGACCTCGAGCCGACTCCGGACACGACGCCGGACACGGTCGGACGGCGGCTGCTGATCGGGCCGGTGAACAGCGCCGGGCAGGCCTACCTGTGGACCACCGCGCTGACTCGCGAGGTGCCGGGGGTCGCGGCCGAGTCGCTGACCACTGGTAGCGGCACGTACGACTTCAAGGTGCACCGCACCGGGACGTACGAGCAGTACCGCAGCGATCTGCGCTGGCAGCTCGAGACGACCTCCTGGGTGCTGCAGAACGTGACCCACGTGCTGTTCGAGGCAGGCCGGCCGATGTTCGGTCAGTTGCCCGGCCAGCTCTGGGCGCAGGACGTGGCGATGCTCGACGCGTCCAACATCAAGCACGGCCTGATCTTCCACGGCTCCGAGGTGCGCGACCCGGCCCGGCACCGCGCGAAGTACCAGTTCTCGCCGTTCGCGGACCGGACCGACGAGCTCACCATCCGGCTGCAGGCGGCAAACGATCTGCTCCGCCAGCACCTGGTCGGCTACGAGGGCAGCCGGTTCGTCACCACGCCGGACCTGCTCGAGTACGTCGAGGACAGCATGTGGCTGCCGGTCGTGGTGAACCCGGACCAGCTGGCGTCGACTGCGCCGGTGCTGGACCGGGAGGTGCCGGTGGTACTGCATGCGCCGTCGGCGAGCGCGCTGAAGGGTTCGGCGTTCGTCGACCCGGTGCTGACCGCGCTGGATGCCAAGGGCGTGATCAGGTACGAGCGGGTCCAGGGTGTTCCGCACTCGGAGCTGGTCGAGCTGATCAAGGACGTCGACATCGTGGTCGACCAGCTGCTGCTCGGTTCGTACGGCGTCTTCGCGTGCGAGTCGATGGCGGCGGGCCGGGTCACGGTCGGCCACGTCGCGGACCACGTCCGGGACCTGCTGCCGACGGAGCTGCCGATCGTGGAGGCGAACCCGGACGACCTGGCCGAGGTGATCGAGCGGCTGATCGACGAGCGCGAGGAAGCCCGCAAGCTCGCCGACGCCGGACCGCGGTACATCCGGGAAGTGCACGACGGCCGCAAGTCGGTCGAGGCGCTGCTGCCCTTCCTGGGTGGCCGATGAAGCAGCCTGGGTGGCCGATGAAGCAGGCTGGCTGGCCGATGAGTCTCGGCGGACGGTGAGATGCGGATCCTGATGCTGGCGCAGTCCCCTATCGCCGGGGACTCGCGCATCCTGCGGGAAGCGGCGGCGCTGACCGCGGCCGGCCACACGGTTCACGTGGTCGGTCGCGATGTGCCGGACGCCTTCCTGGCCGATCACGGTGAGCTGGGAGCCGGCGCGAGCGTCGAGTCCGTCTCGCGTTCAGCCGGCCTCCGGGGCAGCGGGACCGGGCCGGTGGTCGGACACGGACAACGTGGGATCAAGGTGCTCGGCCAGCGGATGGTCAGGTGGCTCCTGCTGCCCGAGCACCGGCTGCGCACCGAGAAGCAATGGCGTACCGCGGCCGCGGCGAAGCTGGCCACGTTCGAGCCGTTCGAGGTCGTGCACGCGCACGACTTCAACACCCTCGAGCTGGCCGCGGAGTACGCCGGGAAGTGGTCGGCGAAGCTCGTCTACGACAGCCACGAACTCTGGTTCGACCGGGCCCTTCCAGGTCGCCCGACTCCGCTCTGGCGGATTCGTGGTCGTCGCTTCGAGACCGCGCTCGCCCAGCGGGCCGTGGTCGTCTTCACCGTCAGCGACGGGATCGCGCAGCGGCTGCGGGAGCGAGGGCTGTCCGACGTCCGCGTCGTGCGGAACACCTTCCCGCGGGCCGCGGCTCCGGCCGAACTGCCTGACACCCCGGCTGGTCTGCTCTACGCGGGACGGGTCGGGGCCGGGCGTGATCTCCCGACCGTTGTCGGGGCTGCTCGGTTGCTGGCGCCGTTCCGCACTCTGTTGATGGGATCTGTCGACCCGAACTACCGGCTCGACCTAGGTGGCGTCGAGAAGGTGCCGGAGACCTCGATCGACGAGGTGGACCGGGTCCTGCAGGAGTCCGGGATCTCCCTGGTCACCCTGACCAACACGTGCGAGAACCACCGGCTGGCTCTGCCGAACAAGCTCTTCCACGCCGTCCGGGCGGGTGTCCCCGTGGTGGCCGCCGATCTGCCCGAGCTGCGGGCGGTGATCACGAAGTACCACCTCGGCACCTTGTACGAGCCGGGCAACGCGGAGTCCTTGGCGGCGGCGGTTCGTGCTGTCATCGCGGACTACCCGGGATACGTGAGCGCAGTACGGGCGGCCGGTGATGAGCTGAACTGGGATCGCGACGCGGACCAGCTGGTGACCGCTTATGTGGCGCTGGCAAAACCACCGGCGAACGCTTCCAACTGATCGTCCAGGGGACAGGCCCCGGCTCTCCAGAACTCATGGGAGCCGGGGCCTTTCTCGTTGTGGTGCAGGTCAACGCGAGGCTTGGACGAACTGCTCCAGGCGGCCGAAGCCTCACAAGAAGTCGACTCCCGAACAGTACTTCCTGTCCTTCCGTACGCCGCTCGCTCGTCCTCAGCAATTGACAGGCGCACGGGGTCAGGTGGCTACGGATGGTTCGTCGTGCCGGCGGCGCGCGAGGCGAGGAGTGGTTCGCGAGGAAATCGATCAAGCGCGGCGGAGGTGAAGCGGGCACTATCAGGGCATGGAGGATGCGTTCGGGAGGTTTGTCGAGGTGCTGGCGGGCTGCCTTGATGATCCGGGGGTGTCGGGGGACCAACTGGCCGCCAGGTTGCATCTGTCGCGGGCTCAGTTTGATCGGGTGGTTGGTGCGGCGGCGGGGGAGGCTCCGGATCGGCTTCGGCGGCGGGTGTTGTTGGAGCGGGCCGCGTTCAAGCTCAGGACGACCGGCGCCGGCGTGCTGGATGTGGCTGTGGAGGCGGGTTACTCGTCCCATGAGGCGTTCACGCGGGCTTTCGGGAGGGCGTTCGGTACTGCGCCCGCGGTGTGGCGGGGGTCGGCGGCCGGGTTCTTGCTGGCGGCTCCTAATGACGTGCATTTCTATCCACCCGGCGGCTTGCGGCTGCCCGCGCGGAGGCAGGTGAGGTCTATGAACTTCGTCCCCGGTCTGATCGAGCACCATGTGGCCGTGGTCGGGCGGTTGCTTGACACTGCGGCCCAGCGGGACCCGGTGCTGGAAGCTCAGTTGGACAAGCCGATCGAGCTGTCGGTGCTGAGCATCGATGTCGATCCGACGATCAGGTCGCTGCTGGCTCGGCTGGTCGGGCAGTTGGAGATGTGGACCTGCGCGATGGCGAACGAGCCGTACGACGTCACCCAGGAGCGCGAGCGGACCCTCGAGGAGCTGCGCGAGCAGTTGGAACGGGTCGGGCCCGCGTTCGTCGCGACGGTGCGGCGGATCGATGCCGAGGATCGGTTCGACGAGACGTTCGTCGACGTCACCGGCGGTGAGCCGTACGTCTTCACCGCCGCCGGCATGATCGCGCACATCCTCACCTACGCCGCCTACCGCCGCACCCTCGCCGTCGGCGCGCTCGCTGCCCTGGGAGCAGACGTCGAAGACGACCCACTCGCCTGGTTCAACCCATCACCCTGACCCACACTTCGGTTCAACGCATCAACCTGAGTCGCGTCTCTGCGACGGCGATGTCGAGGCCCTGGCCCCAGGTGATCGTCAGAGTGTCCGACTCGATGCCGTCGCCGAAGACCACCAGGTCGGCCTCGGCGGTCACAGTCAGCCGATCTTCCGACGACAGCAGGCCTTCCGTGCAGCTCGTGCCGGTAGCCGGCGACGGCCACGCCTCCCGCACGAACCAGCACAACGCCTGCTCCGTTGCCGAAGGCAACCGCAGTCTGCTCCCGCGCTCCTGCCACGCCGACCGGCACCACCCCGTGGAACCTGTCCCGGTGCCGACCAGCAGACCGCTCGACGACTGCCTCTCCTCGAGCCCTTCGGGTGACGCCAGCCGGTACCGCGCCGACTGGTGGCTCCGATGCCCGACGTACACCTCGTTCAAAGCAAGCAACGTCTGCCCGTCATCAGTGCTCGCGGCAACCATCGTCCGCTCCTCGACGGCGCTCGACCGCAACAGATCCGGTACTGCGGCCGGCTCGTGCGGCACCAGTACTCCGGGGTTGCGCCCGGGCTCCGGGTTGACTCCGATCACCGCCTGTCCGTCGAGGTACTTCGCCACGTTCGCGACCAGCCCGTCCTGCCCGACCGCGATCACCAGATCCTCGGGCCCGAAGACGAAACGGTCGAGGTCGTTGCGCTCAGCAACAGCTCGGCGCCAGTCCAGCGGGATCGACGCGGACACCGTTGCCAGCGCCTCCTGCTGCGCCTGGTGACGCGCGTCCAGCTCGGCCAGGTCGCGCCCCCGGCTGGACAGGAAGAAGCCGGCCTGCTGGCGGGTGCCGTGCCGGGCGACGAGCTCGGTGAGCTCCGTCGCCCGGTGTACGACGACCGCCCGGGGTGGCAGGCTCATGCCCGGTCCCCGGCCGTCAGCTTGGTCAGCAGCGGGGTGATCAGGTCGGGCGTCAGGTTGAGCGTGCCGATCTCCGGCAGCGCGCCCTGCTTGATCGCCATCGCCAGGATCATCCCCTGGTCCAGTTCCGCGTAGGCCTCCAGCAGCGCCTTCTCGGCCGCGGCCTCGGCGGAACCGATCACCCGCTTCGCGTCGGCGTCGGCCTCGGCCAGCGACCGTCGCCGACCCGCGGTAGCCTCGGTCTCGATCCGCCCGGCAGCGGCGGCCTCGGTCGCGCGCTGACGCTCGTTCTGCCCCTTCTGGGTGACCAGCTGCTCCTCCCGCCGAGCCAGCTCGATCTGGTTCTGCAGTTCGTTCTCGGCGATCGACCGCTCCCGCTCGACGGCCATCGCCCGCCGCTCGTACGTCGCCTTGTCCGCGGCCTGCTGGACCATCTCCCGGGTGGGAGTCTGCAGTGCGCGTTCCACGTCGCTCTCGGCCCGTACTGCGACCACGCGGACGTCCTCTACGCCGATCCCGAGCCCGGTGAGCCGCTGGTCCTCGCGCAGCCCAGTGCTCATCGCCAGTCGGAGCGAAGCCATCCCCTCGGAGAGTGCCTGGGTGAGGTTCATCCGGGCCAGCAGGTCGAGCGCGGTTTGCTGCGCGAGCTCGGTCAGCAGACCGCCGAGCTGCTCCAGCGGAGTGGCTCGCCACAGACCGGTGTCCGGGTCGATCCCGAAGTCGAGCCGGGTCGAGGCGAGTGCCGGGTCGGTCACCCGGTAGGTCACGGTCGCCTGCACTACGACGTCCTGGAAGTCCAGCGTCCGTCCGTGGAACAGCAACGGCTGCTCACGGTCGTCGATCGGGACCTCGCTCAGAGACGAGTTCAGCGCCCGGAACCAGAACGCCTGGCCGGCGCCGTCGTGCGCGACCCTGCCGTTGCGCAGGTGCCGCACGTGGGTGGTGGGGTTGGCCCGCAGGTGGCTGATGAAGCGGAACCGGGTGATGTCGGCCATCGGTCGTTCTCCTGTCTCGCCGCCCGGATCCGCCCGGCCGGCTCTGGATCTCGTTGTCGTCACTTTGACGATAAGACCCTGCATCGCTTTTCGTCAAGGTGACGATTAGAGTGGCCTACCATGGACTTCGTGCCGCTGGGCGTGGCTGCCGACCTGGCCATCCTGACCGTTCGCGACGGCTCGCTGGAGGTGTTGCTGATCCGCCGCGGGATCGCCCCATACAAGGGCCGCTGGGCGCTGCCGGGCGGATTCGTCCGCCCCGAGGAGGACCTGGAGGCCGCCGCCCGGCGCGAACTGAGCGAGGAGACCGGCCTGCTCTCCGACCGGATCCACCTCGAGCAGGTCGCGACGTACGGCGAACCCGGCCGGGATCCGCGCGGCCGGGTGATCAGCGTCGCCTATCTGGCCCTCGTCCCGGATCTCCCCGCGCCGGTGGCCGGGACGGATGCGGCGTCGGCCTCGTGGGTGCCGGTCGGCGATGCACTGGAGGACCCGAAGCGGCTCGCGTTCGACCATCACCGGATCCTCACTGACGCGGTCGAAAGAGCCCGGGCGAAGCTGGAGTACTCCTCCCTGGCCACCGCGTTCTGCGCCGACGAGTTCACCATCTCGGAGTTGCGCGGGATCTACGAGGCCGTCTGGGGCGTCCCGCTCGACCCGCGCAACTTCCACCGCAAGGCCACCAAGACCGACGGCTTCGTCATCCCCCTCGGCGCCACCACGACCCGCGACGTCGGCAGGCCCGCGCAGCTCTTCCGTCGTGGGCCGGCCACCACCCTGTATCCACCTCTGACCCGCGGCTGACGCCGGCTCAGAGGTCGGTCGAGCGGGAGAGCTTCTCCCAGGTGGTCAGGTCGTCGGCAAGTTGCGCGTGCTTCAAGCGGATGTTGTCGACGGCATCGTTCCCGAGCGCCAGCCTGAGCGGCGGGTTGTCGGCGTCGAGGGCGGTGAGGATCGCCGCCGCGGCCTTGGCCGGATCGCCCGGCTGGGTGCCGTCGGCGCTGTCGATCATGGCTCGCGTCGGTCCGACCGTCTCGGCGTACGCCGGGTTCTCGGGCGAGTGGTGGAGTCGACTCCCGCCGAACTCGGTGCGGAACGCGCCAGGCTCGACGATCAACGCCCGCAGGCCGAGCGGGGTGATCTCGGCGGCCAGCGACTCGGTCATCGCTTCCAGCGCGAACTTGGCCGAGCAGTAGGCGCCGAAACCGGGTGGTGACAGCTGGCCACCCTGCGAGCTGAGCTGGACGATCGTGCCGCTGCCCTGGGATCGCAGTACGGGGAGGACCGCCTGGGTGAGCGCGACCGCTCCGAAGAACATCGTGTCCATCAGGGCGCGCAGGTCGGCCTCGACAATCTCCTCCACCGCGCCGACCGAGCCGTAGCCGGCGTTGTTCACCAGTACGTCGATCCGCCCGAACCGGTCGAGGGTAGACGCCACGGCGGCGTCGATGTCGGCCTGCCGGGTGACGTCCAGGCCGACCACGCGCACGCGGTCGGGCGCAGTACGGGCGAGTTCTTCCAGGGTTCGGGGGTTGCGGGCGGTGGCCACCACGCGGTCGCCAGCAGCGAGCGCGGCGTCGGCGATGGCGCGGCCGAAGCCGGAGGAGCAGCCGGTGATCAGCCAGACCCGGCCTTCAGTGATTGATGACATGGCTCGACCGTAGGATCGGCCGGCTGTCGGGCGGAAACAGTAATCGGCTGGCCGGTCACAGCCACAGACTGTGGCAGGATCGAGGCGTGACTCCCGAACTCCGCCTGTTGCGGTCGTTCGTCGCGATCGTCGAAGAGGGCAGCCTGACCCGGGCGGCGGGGCGGTTGCACATCGCGCAGCAGTCCCTGTCCCAGCAGTTGCGGCAGTTGGAGGCCCAGTACGGCGCGGCGCTGGTCGAGCGCACGTCTCGCGGGGTCCGGCTGACGGTGGTCGGCAGGGTGTTGCTGCCCGAAGCCCGCAAGCTCCTGGCCGAGGCGGATCGGGTCACCGCACTGGTCCGGCAGGCCGCGTCGGGTGAGATCGGCCCGCTCCGGGTCGGTTTCCTCAGCTCCGTCGCGAACTACTTGATGCCGCCGGTCGTGCGGGCGTTCCGCGAGCGGCATCCGACTGTCGACCTGCAGGCGCAGGAGGTGTCGATCGCCAAGCTGGTGGCCGGTCTGCGGAACGGCGAGTTCGACGCGGGCCTGACGCGGCCACCTCTGGTCGACGACCTGGCGACGGAGCATCTGCTGGACGAGCCGGTCGCGGCGGTGCTGCCGGAAGGGCATCCGCTGGCCGGTCGCGACGAGATCGCCCTGGCCGAGCTGGCCGACGAATCCTGGTTGTTGACGGCCAGGAGTTCCTGGCCGCCGTGGCACCGGGAGTACGACCGGGCCTTCGCGCTGGCGGGTTACGTTCCCCGCGTCGTCCAGCGAGGAACCAGTCCGCAGAACCTGCTCGCGCTCGTGGCCGCCGGCCTCGGCGTCACGCGATTGCCCTTGTCCACAAGGAGTTTACGCAACGGGGGCGTCGTCTTCGTACCGCTGGCCGATGACTACGCGGCGGTGATGCTCGCCCATCGCGACGAGCCGCTGTCGAAGTCGCTGGAACTATTCGCCGTCATCGTCCGAGAGGTCAGCCATACGCTCGACCCGGCCCACCTTTGACAGCTAGAAGCGCAGCAGCATCAGCTGTTCGGCGGTGATCAGGTCGGTGTGGGTGCCGGGGGAGCCACAGGCCCAGGCGCCGGCGATGGAGCCTGCCTCGGCCGCCTCCTGGTAGCTCCTGCCGTCCAGCCAGGTGGTGAGGAAGGCCGATACGTAGGCGTCGCCGGCACCGTTCGTGTCGACGACCGGACGGCCCGGGATGTGTACTGCGCGAACGTGCACCGGCTCCTCGTCACGTACGTACAGGTAGCTGCCTTCGGAGCCGGCCATCGCGACCACCGCCTGGGCCCGGCCGCTCGCGAAGATCCAGTCGATCGCCTTGTCCCGCAGGGCGCTGGTGGAGACGAAGACCAGGTCCGCCGCCTGCGCGAAGTCCCGGTGGTACTCGTTCTCGCCGTCCCAGTCGTGCAGGTCGGTGGACACCGTGCAGTTGGCGGCCAGCACGTCCGGAAGAGCCCAGCGCGCGAAGTCCATGATCGACACATGCACGTGCCGGGCCCGCGCGACGTTGCCGCGCCAGAGGTTCGGGTCAACCCGGAGGCCCCACGGCTGCCGGCCGTCGTACAGGGAGAGGCGGCGGCCGTCCGGGCCGACCAGGTTGACCGATCGCCGGGTGCCGCTCGGGTGGATGGCGAACGCCAGCGGCAGGCCGAGTTCCGCGTACGCCGAGCGGATCCGCGCGCCCTCGGGATCATCACCGATGACATCGGCGAGTCCAGTGGCGAGGCCGAGCTGGTGACAGCCGAGTACGACGCCGTGGCCGGTATGGCCGATGTAGGACCGAACCGGCTGGACGTGGACCGTCTCCTCGGGGGGCAGTGGCAGCCCCGGCACTCGCACGATGGTGTCGATTCCCACGCCGCCGATCACGAAGACATCCAGGTCCATGCATTCCATCCTCACCGAGGCCGACAACCGACAGGGGTCAAGGGTGGCCTTCGAGGGCACCGCGCGGAAGAGCTCAGGCGGGAGAGTCAACACATGGTCACGACGTGACTACTGTTCGCGGTCGGCGGCGTCACCGGAAGGGCGGCCGGAAGCGTGGCCTGTCAGGCGACCGTCCGGGTGATCGACGGAGCCCGCCGAAGCACCCGGACGATGCGCGGGTCACTGCTTGATCGGGGCTCCGGTCTTCTCCTGGAGCTCGTCGAAGCTGACGCCGTCGGCGAGCTCGACGAGCCGCAGGCCGTCGTCGGTCACGTCGAGGACCGCGAGGTCGGTGATGATCCGGTTGACCACGCCGCGGCCGGTGTAGGGCAGGTCGCATTCCTGCAGGATCTTGTGCGAGCCGTCCTTGGCGACGTGCTCCATCAGCACGATCACCTTCTTCGCGCCGTGCACGAGGTCCATCGCGCCGCCCATGCCCTTGACCATCTTGCCGGGGATCATCCAGTTCGACAGGTCGCCGGTGGCCGACACCTGCATCGCGCCCAGGATGGCCGCGTCGATGGCGCCGCCGCGGATCATCCCGAAGGACAGCGACGAGTCGAAGAAGGACGCGCCCGGCAACGTCGTGACGGTCTCCTTGCCGGCGTTGATCAGGTCCGGGTCCTCGTCGCCCTCGACCGGGTACGGCCCGACGCCGAGGATGCCGTTCTCGCTCTGCAGCACGACGGTGACGCCGTCCGGGATGTAGTTCGGCACCAGGGTCGGCAGGCCGATACCCAGGTTCACGTACGAGCCGTCCTCGAGCTCCGCGGCGGCGCGGGCTGCCATCTGCTCACGGGTGAGTGGCATCTCAGGCCTCCAGCTTCTCGCGAGCAGCCTCGTAGGCTTCGCGGGGTTGGACCGTGCGCTTCTCGATCCGCTTCTCGATATCCTTGCCGACAGCAACGACACGCTGGACGTAGACGCCGGGCAGGTGGATCTCGTCGGGGTTCAGCTCACCAGGCTGGACCAGCTCCTCGACCTGCGCGATGGTGACCCGGCCGGCCATCGCGGCCAGCGGGTTGAAGTTCCGCGCGCTGCGGTCGAACACGAGGTTGCCGTGGGTGTCGCCCTTCAGCGCGTGCACCAGGCCGAAGTCGGTGGTGATCGACTCCTCCAGCACGTACGTCGTGCCGTTGATCTCCCGGGTCTCCTTCGGCTCCGAGGCCTTCGCGACCGAGCCGTCCTCGTGGTACTTCTGCGGCAGCCCGCCGTCCGCGACCTGGGTGCCGACGCCCGCCAGCGTGAAGAAGGCGGCGATTCCGCAGCCACCCGCGCGCAGCTTCTCGGCCAGCGTGCCCTGCGGGGTCAGCTCGACCTCCAGCTCGCCGGTCAGGAACTGCCGGGCGAACTCCTTGTTCTCCCCGACGTACGACGAGGTCATCTTGGCGATCCGCTTGTCCGCGAGCAGGATGCCGAGACCCCAGTCGTCGACGCCGCAGTTGTTCGAGACGACGCTGAGGCCGCTCACTCCCTTGTCGTGGATCGCGCTGATCAGCTGCATCGGGTTTCCGCACAGCCCGAAGCCGCCGACCGCGAGGCTCGCGCCGTCGCCGATGTCGTCGACCGCGGCCTGCGGCGAGTCGTACGTCTTGTCCATCAGGCTGCTCCGTTGCACCTCTGGGCTGGGTCAGCCCGACTCTAACCAGCGCCCGGTTATCCGGCGAGAGCCGCCAGGTGTGGCCGGTGCCACAGGGTCACCTTCGGCCGTGGCGATCGCCTCGAGTTCGCCGAGGGCCTCGGTCCGGGCCAGCTCACCGCTGCCGGGACACCCGTCCAGCGCCGCCAGCGCGAACTCCCGGGCGGCCGGGAGATCCCCGCCGTACCGGGCTGCTCTGGCGAGGCCGATCCGGGCGGCCGCGCACGTCTCCGCCGCGTTTCCGAGCTGCAGTGCGCGCTGGTAGTCCCTGCGGGCAGCAAGCAGCTCACCCAGGCGCAGGTGTAGGTCGGCGCGACGGCATAGCAGCAGCGAGGAGTCCTCGTCGGCTCCCAACTCCTCCGTGACGGCCAGAGCCTGGCCGGTGAGCTCCTGGCACTGCCCCAACTGCCCCGACCAGGCCGCGAGCTCCGCAAGGGCGCTCAGGGCCAGTGAGACGCCCCATCGGTCTCCAATCAGCCGGAACTGCGCCAGAGCCTCCTGCAGGGCCTTCTCGGACATGTCAGGGTCGCTGCCGGTCAGCCGGGGGTATCCGGCGCAAAGCTCGATAGCTGCCAGCGCCCACGGGTCGAGGCTGGTCGTGTTCCGCGCGAGCACGTCAGCGACCTGGCCCGGCGCGACGAACGGCCCGAACACGATCGACCACAGCAGCAAGGTCACCGGGTGCGTGAACGGCTCGTCCAGGCTCTGCACGACCAGCGCGGCCTGCTCGACATGCTCAGCCAGATCGAACCCGGAGTCGTCCTGCTGACCGGCAGCCAACAGTACTGCGAGCAGGTACTCCTCGCTGAGCCCCTCCGGCACCTGCGGCCCGAGCGCAGTCAGCACGCAGCGCGCGGACCTCGCGGCGTCACCGCGAAGACCATGCATCCACCAGTACGTCGACAGTCCGGCGACAAGTCGCAGGCCGAGCGGGGGATCGTGCTCGGCGGACCAGCGGATCGCCGAGTCCAGGCCGCCGGTCTCGGCCCGCAGCAATGTTGCCCAGCGCAACTGGTCCGGCCCGCGCAGGCGCCGGTCGGCACGGTGCACGAAGTCCAGCAGGTGCGCCGCGCGCCGGGCGCGAAGATCCTCGGCCATATGACTCATTGTCACCTCGCCCCGGATCGCCGCCCGGGCGGGGGTCACTCTGAGCGGCCGAACGCCTCGAGCCGGCCGATCAGGACGCGGTGAACTCGAGCACGCCCCACTGGGCCGGCTTGTGCATGTCGACCACGTACTGCGGCGACCAGACCCAGAAGTCCTGCCGGCTCCCCTTGCGGTACCCGCCGTCCACGACCTCGTGGTCCCACTCGATCCGCATCAGGTTCATCCGCCACTCGTCACCGGGGCGCGGTGGCGTCTGACCCTGGTTGTACGTCGCGAGGTCGGTCCACGGCAGCGCGAACTCCACCGACCACCCGTTGTCGGTGTCCGTCGGGTCGTTCAGCGTCCCGTCCACCTGTACTGCGGTCCGCAGGCCCGGCAGGTTCGTCGGGTCCACCGCCACGCCGCCCTCGGAGTACGGCTTGGGCAGGGTGAGTTCCCAGATCGTGCCGAGCGGGTTGATCTCGAACTCGTAGTAGTTCAGGCCGTCGCCGTCCGGGTCGAGGAACAGCTCGAAGTTGTTCTCCTCGAACAGCATGGTGTTGTGCTCGGCCATGGTGGACCAGACGTGCGGCTCCTCCAGTTGCGCGCCGACGTACAGGTAATCGTCGTCGTACAGCAGCTTCGCGCGGGTCCGGTACCGGGGCGCGGGCTGGTCGCCGCGGATGTCGACGAAGTCGGTCGTCCAGGGCGCATCGGCCCAGGCGGGGTGCGTCAGCGTGCCGTCGAGCGACGGCGTGGTGCCGGCGCGGTGGCACTGGTAGCGGGGGAGTTCAGGCATCGGCTCGCTCCAACCGTCCGGCGATCAGGTGTGCGACGAGGAAGGTGACGGCGGTCAGCACCGGGACGACCAGCAGGGTCCAGGTGGAGAACAGGTCGTCCGACAGGAAGGCCAGCACGATCAGCAGCATGAACGCGACCCCGAGGAAGGCGACCAGCTTCGGGTGCGGCATCGCCAGCCGGGTCAGCGTGACCGCGGCCAGCACGATCGTCACGACCACGGTCAGCACCAGGATCGGGAAGCCCATCGTGCCGCAGGTCGGCGAGTCCCGGACCCGGTCGCAGCCCCGCTCGCTCAGCCAGACCAGTGCCACCGTGACGAACCCGGCCAGCAGCCCGACCACCGCGAGGATCAGCAGCGGCGGCAAGGGCGGAGCGTCGAAACGCCCCTCGTCGGCCCCTTCCGCGGCTTCCTCGTCGGCCTGTTCGAGCAGCTCCTCGAGGTCATCGGGCATGCCCGGACCGACCTCGCCCTCCGGCTCCTCGGCCTCGATGCGCTCGTCACCCATTGCGGCAGGCTACCGACAAACCACCGCCCGCCGCGCCACCGTGCGTCAGGAAGCGCCCAGTGCCCCCGCCACGGCATCACGCAGTACGGCATCGGTGGGCACCGGTACGTCGAGCTCGGCCGCCAGTTCGGCCAGGGAGACCATCGTCACGTCGTGCAGCCCACACGTCGTGAACGTGTGAAAGACGTTCATGTCGGGGTCGAGGTTGATCGAGAAGCCATGGCTGGTGACGCCGCGGCGGATCCGCATCCCGATCGAGCAGAGCTTGCGGCGGTCCTCCGTCCACACCCCGACCAGGCTGCTCGCACCCTTCGGGGTGTCCCGGCGAATCAGCGGGAAACCGAGCGACCCGAGCGCGTCGATCAGCCCGTTCTCCACCCAGCGCACGATGTCCACCGGACCGCGTTGCTTCAGGTCGATCACCAGATAGCCGACCAGTTGTCCCGGTCCGTGGTACGTCGCGAAGCCGCCCCGGTCGACGGCCACCGTCGGGATCGCCGCGGTCTCGGCCGGCAGGTCGTCCAGCGAGGTCCGGGGGCCGTAGGTGATCACCGGTGGATGGCTCAGCAGGAACAACCTGTCCTCGGCCTCACCCGCGATCCGCTCCTCGACCCAGGTCTTCATGTCCTTGCCCGCGACCTCGTAGTCCACCTCGCCGAGATCCACTCGCCTCATCACGCTCACGGCGTCCAGCCTAGGTCGGCCCTGATGGCGTCCTACGGTGGCAGCACTCGACGAAGGCAGCACTCGACGAAGAGATGGGGAAGCATGTCGAAGTTCGCTCCGGTCTGGAGTTCGCTGGAGGACCAGGTCGCGGCTGGCTGGGCGCCCGGGATCGTGGCCGGCGTCCGGCACAAGGGCGAGACCGAGTACTTCGCGACCGGGACGCTCGCCTTCGGCTCGAGTGAGCCGATGCGGACCGGGACGCGGTTCCGGATCGCCTCGCTGAGCAAACCCGTCGGGGCCGTCGTTGCCCTGTCGATGATGGAGGACGGGCTCTTCGGCCTGGATGACCCGGTGGCCGAGTGGTTGCCGGAGATCGCCGAGCCGCGCGTGCTCGTGTCACCTGACGCCGAGGTGGACCAGACAGTGCCGGCGGACCGGCCGATCACCGTCCGGCACCTGCTGACGATGACACTCGGCCTGGGCGCCTTCTTCACCGAGGTCCCCGTGGCCAAGGAGTTCGCTGGCGTCGGGAACGGGCCGATGCCGCAGGCGTTCTCCGCCGACGAGTACATGGCCCGACTTGCGGCGGTACCGCTCGCCTATCAGCCAGGGACTCGCTGGATGTACCACACGGGGATCGACGTGCTGTCCGTGCTGATCGGCCGAGTCGCCGGAGCCCCGCTGCACGCAGTACTGCAGGAACGGGTGACGGATCCACTCGCGCTGACGGCCACGAGTTTCCAGGCGGATGGGGCGGACCTGCCCACGTCGTACCGGCCGACGGCGGACGGGGTGGAGGTGTTCAAGGAGTACGACGAGGGGTTCGCCGAGCCGCCGCAGTTGGAGAGCTTCGGCGGCGGGCTGGTGTCGACGGTCGAGGACTACCTGACCTTCCTCAGCGCGCTCGCGGACGACCGGTTGATCTCGCGGGAGTCGCGCGAGGAGTTGACCCGGGACCAGTTGACGGCCGAGCAGCGGGCCGGGACGACCGAGATGGCCGGGCCGACCTGGTCGTGGGGGCTTGGCGTCGCGGTCGACACCGCCGTGACCGAACCGTGGACCGCAGTCGGTCGCTACGGCTGGACCGGTGGCGCCGGCACGAGCGCCTACACCGATCCGTCGCGCGACCTGATCGGCGTGGTGCTGAGCCAGCGGTTCATGGCCGGGCCGACGGAGAACTTCGGCTACTTCTGGGGACCACTCGCGACAGTGGTGTGAGACAGAAAACAATCAGGGCCGGTCACTCGAAAGTGACCGGCCCTGATCGGTGGTCGGGCTGACAGGATTTGAACCTGCGACCTCGTCGTCCCGAACGACGCGCGCTACCAAGCTGCGCCACAGCCCGAATTCGGCGTTAGCTTACATGCGCCCACCGCTGGGACGAAATCGGGTTATCCATCGACCCCGGTGACCCGCGGAACGAGCGTGAGCAACGTCGCTTCCGGCCTGCACGCGAACCGCACCGGCGCGTACGGCGAGGTGCCGAGCCCGGCCGAGACGTGCAACGCGGACTGGCGTCCTTCGTAGCCCCAGGTGGTCAGTCCCTTCACCCGGGAGGCGTCCAGGTCGCAGTTCGTCACCAGCGCCCCGTAGATCGGCACGGCGAGCTGTCCGCCATGGGTGTGCCCGGCAAGGATCAACGGATACCCGTCGCCGGTGAAGCCGTTCAGCACCCGCTGGTACGGCGCGTGGGTGACTCCGACCGACAGGTCCGCCGCCGGGTCCGCCTCGCCCGCGATCTCGTCGTACCGGTCCCTCTTGATGTGCGGGTCGTCGGTGCCGGCGAAGTCCAGGCGCAGGCCGTTCACCTTGAGGGTCGAGCGCGCGTTGTTCAGGTCGAGCCAGCCGGCCCGGGTGAAGCCGGCGCGCAGCTCCTCGAACGGGAGGTCCGGGCCGTGCGGCTTGTGGCGCTGCTTGTGGGCCGGCAGCAGGTACTTGCCCGGGTTCTTGAAGTGCGGCTTCCAGTAGTCGTTGGAGCCGAAGACGAACACGCCCGGCAGGTCGAGCAGGTCGCCGTGCGCGCGCAGCAGCGGGGCCACCGAGTCGGGGTGGGCGAGGTTGTCGCCGGTGTTCACGACCAGGTCGGGCTCCAGCCCGGCGAGCTCCTGCACCCAGCGGATCTTCTTCTCCTGGGTGGGCATCAGGTGCAGGTCGGACAGGTGCAGCACCTTGACCGGTGTGCTGCCCACCGGCAGCACCGGCACCGTCACCTTGCGCAGGGCGAACCAGCGCACCTCCACGCCCGCCGCGTAGGCGACGCAGGCGGCGCCCACGCCGGTGACGACGGCAGCGGTCTTCAAGGTCGTGGCGGCAAGCCCCCGGAAACTCATTTCACCAGCCTGCCACAATCGTGGGCATGTCCAACTCCGAGATGAAGCAGCGCCTGCACGACGACATGACCGCGGCCCTGAAGGCGCGCGACGAGATCCGCAAGTCGACCCTGCGGATGGCGCTCACGGCCGTGACGAAGGCGGAGGTGGCCGGCAAGGAGGCCCGCGAGCTGTCCGACGCGGAGGTCCTCGACGTGCTGACGGCCGAGGCGAAGAAGCGCCGCGAGTCCGTCACGGCGTACCGGGAGGCCGGCCGCGAAGAGCTGGCGGACAAGGAGCAGGCGGAGGCGGACATCCTCGCCGAGTACCTGCCGGAGCAGCTGACCGCCGAGGAGATCGCGGCCCTCGTCACCGAGACCATCGCCGCGACCGGAGCCGCCGAGCTCGGTCCGCGCGGCATCGGCAAGGTGATGGGAGCCCTGCAGCCGAAGGTCAAGGGCAAGGCCGACGGCGGCACCGTCTCCGCCGAGGTGAAGCGCCAGCTCGGCGCCTGACCTCCAACTCTGCTGAATGCGAGGGGCCTCGTCCGCGGACGAGGCCCCTTCTCAGTTCGCTACCTGCCGCACTTCGGATACTTCGGATGCCACGGCGGACAGTTCGGGAACTGTGGCGGCGGGTTGCCGATGGTCGGAGGTGTGTTCGGCGGGTTGGGCGGCTGCCCACCACCCTTGCTCCCGTTGGAGATGTAGATCAGGACCTTCGATCCCTCGGGAGCTCCGTCACGCTGGCGCGGGCTCGTGTAGGCGACCGTCCCCGCGGCTTCCTCCGAGTCCACCAGGCCCGGCGCGATCTCCGCCTGGAAGCCCGCCTGCTGCAGGATGCCGACGGCCTCCTGCGGGCTCTTGCCGTTGACGAACGGCAGATCCTTCACGTCGCCACGCATGGTCTTGTCGCTCGGCGCGGTGAAGCGGGTCGTCGGCAGACCCTTCAGAGCGCCTTCCATCGCGGTCTGCCAGACCGGTCCGGCGGTGCCGGAACCCGAGGCGTCGCTCATCTTCTTGCCGTCGAGCGTCTGACCGATCAGGTTCTTGTACGGCGGCTGCGCGTCCGCCACCACCGAGGCGGCGGCCATCTTCGAGGAGTAACCCGCGAACCAGACGGCCAGGTTGGCGTTGATCGTTCCGGTCTTGCCGGCCAGGTCGCTGGGGCCGAACTTCAGCCGTCCACCGGTGCCGCCCGGCTCCATCACCTGGTGCAGCACGGCATTCACGCCATCCGCGACCGCGGGATCAATCGCCTGCTTGCAGCTCGGCGGCGGCGTCTTGATCGGATTGCCGTTGTAGCCGGTCACCGAGGTGATCAGCAGCGGCGTGCAGTACAGGCCGCGAGCAGCGAACGTCGCGTAGGCGTTGGCGAGCATCAGCGGGGTCACCGTGTCGACGCCGAGCGTCATGGACACGACCTGCTTGAGCGGCTGCCCGGTCTGCGCGTCATGCATGCCCAGGGCGGCCGCCACCGTCGCGATCGGGCACAGACCCACCTGCTGCGAGAGCTGCAGGAAGTAGGTGTTGGTCGATGCGCGCGCGGCGTCGACCATGGTCAGGTCGCCATGGGCATCGGTCGAGTTGCTCGGGTGGTAGTCGTCGTCCTTCGTGGTGCCGGTGCAGGTGCTGAACTTCTTGCCGCTGAGGTCGATCGTCGGCGGGGACTGGATCCGGTGGTTGAGCGGGAAGCCCTGCTGGATCGCGGCGGCGATGGTGAACGCCTTCATCGTCGAACCGTTCTGGAACCCGCCGTAGCCACCCGCGTAGGACTTCTCGACGTTGTAGTTGTACGCGGTGTGGTTCTTGCCGGCGCCGTACGGCCGGCTCTGCGCCATCGCCTTGACGACACCCGTGCCCGGCTCGATCATCGTGACCGCCGCGATCGCCTGGTCGGTCGGCTTCGAGTGCTCGTTGATCGACTTCTGCGCGGCGGCCTGGATCCTCGGATCGAGGGAGGTCTTGACCAGGATGCCGGCGGTCTTGATGTAGTGGTCGCGGGCCTTGGTCGTCTTGCCGAAGGCCGGGTTCTCCAGCAGCTTGGAGACGATGTACTCGCAGTAGAACGGGTACTTCGAGTTGGCGCAGCCGTTCGGGACCGGCTGGATCTTGGCCGGGTTGATGACCGGCGTCTTGATCGCGTCGCCGGCCTGCTTGGCCGAGATGACGTTCAGTTCCTGCATCCGCCGCAGGACGACGTCGCGCCGGTCCTTGGCCCGCTTCTTGTTGTTCGTCGGGTCGTAGCCGGTGGGGTTCTTCACCAGACCGGCCAGCGTCGCGGCCTGCGGCAGGGTCAGCTTCGCCGCGCTGGTGGAGAAGTAGTGCCGGGCCGCGGCCTCGACGCCGTACGTGCCGTCGCCGAAGTTCGCGAGGTTCAGGTACTTCTCCAGGATCTCGTCCTTGGAGAACTCCTTCTCGACCGCGACTGCGTACCGGAGCTCGGCGACCTTGCGCTGGTAGGTCTCCGCCGTCGCGGCCTGGATTGCCTCGGGGTCGTTGGCGGCGTTCGCCTTCTCGATCAGGCTCAGCTTCACGTACTGCTGGGTGATGCTGGAGCCGCCCTGCTGGACCGCGCCCTCGGTCTGGTTGCGGAGCAGGGCTCGCAGCGTGCCCTTGGCGTCGAGCGCGCCGTGCTCGTAGAACCGGTCGTCCTCGATCGCGACGATCGCCTTGCGCATGATCGGGTTGATCTGGGAGAGCTTGACCGGCACCCGGTTCTGCTCGTAGAGGTTGGCGACCAGCGAGCCGTCGGCGGCGACGATCTTGCTGTTCCGGGCCAGTGGGACGGTCTTCAGCTCCTGTGGCAGATCCTGCAGCGTCTCTGCCGTCTTCTCGGTGCTGAAGCCCGCCAGGCCGGCGAACGGAATCGCCAGACCGGCTGCCAGAGCGCCCGAGAGAACGCTCACCCCCAGGAACAGGACCACTGACTGGACGACGCCCCGATCGCCCTTATCCCTTGCGCGCATGGGACAAGAGCCTACGTGATCAGAGAGCCACGCCAACTCCTCGAATGTGTTTTATGTCACGTCAACCGGAGCGTAGTTCCGGACGTCTAGTCAGGGCCGGAATGCCGAACGGCCGGACCACCACGAGGGTGATCCGGCCGTTTCCGGTACTACGTGTTACCGCCTCAGGCGGCGAACTGCCGGGCGTCCACCTGGGCCGGTTCGAGGGCCAGGTCGAGCACCTGCCGGACGTCGCTCACGGGGTGAACCGTCAGCTCCGCCAGTACGGACTCGGGCACATCCTCCAGGTCCGGCTCGTTCCGGGCCGGGATCAGGATGGTGGTCAGGCCGGCCCGGTGGGCGGCGAGCAGCTTCTGCTTCACCCCACCGATCGGCAGCACCCGTCCGGTCAGCGACACCTCACCGGTCATCGCGACCTCGGAGCGCACAGGCCGTCCCGACAGCAGCGACGCGAGCGCCGTCGTCATCGTGACACCGGCTGACGGTCCGTCCTTCGGGACGGCGCCCGCCGGTACGTGGATGTGGGTGTTCCGCTCGGCGAGATCGCTCACCGGCAGACCCAGTTCCGCACCGTGCGACCGCAGGTACGACAGGGCGATCTGCGCCGACTCCTTCATCACGTCGCCGAGCTGCCCCGTCAACGTGACTCCGGTCGGGCCGGTCTCCTTGTCCGCCAGCGACGCCTCGATGAAGAGCACGTCACCACCAGCGCCTGTCACGGCCAGACCGGTCGCGACACCCGGCAGCGCCGTACGCTCGCCCGACTCCGGCGTGAACTTCGGCGAACCCAGGTAGCTCTTCAGCTCCCCGGCGCCGATGGTCACAGACCCCAGGTCCTCGCCCAGGGCGAGCTTCGCCGTCACCTTGCGCAGCACCCGGGCGATCGCACGCTCGAGCTGCCGTACTCCGGCCTCTCGGGTGTACTCGCCGGCCAGCAGCCGCAGCGCCGAGTCCTCGATGGTGACCTCCTCGGCCGACAGACCGGCCCGGTCCAGCTGACGCGGGAGCAGGTGGTCGCGGGCGATGGTGACCTTCTCGTCCTCGGTGTAGCCGTCGAGCTGCACCAGTTCCATCCGGTCCAGCAGCGGCGCCGGGATCGAGTCGAGCACGTTCGCCGTGGCCAGGAAGACCACGTCGGACAGGTCGAGCTCGACCTCCAGGTAGTGGTCCCGGAAGGTGTGGTTCTGCGCCGGGTCGAGGACCTCCAGCAGGGCGGCCGTCGGGTCACCCCGGTAGTCCGCGCCCACCTTGTCGATCTCGTCCAGCAGCACCACCGGGTTCATCGAACCCGCCTCGGTGATCGCACGCACGATCCGCCCGGGCAGCGCCCCGACGTACGTGCGGCGGTGACCGCGGATCTCGGCCTCGTCCCGGACGCCACCCAGGGCGACCCGGACGAACTTCCGGCCCATCGCACGCGCCACGGACTCACCCAGCGAGGTCTTGCCGACGCCTGGAGGACCGACCAGGGCCAGTACTGCGCCACTGCGGCGTCCGCCGACCACCCCGAGACCGCGATCCGCCCTGCGGCGGCGTACGGCCAGGTACTCGGTGATGCGTTCCTTCACGTCGTCCAGACCCGCGTGGTCGGCGTCCAGGATGGCGCGCGCCTCACGGAGGTCGTAGCCTTCCTCGGTCCGCTCGTTCCACGGCATCTCCAGGACGGTGTCCAGCCAGGTCCGGATCCAGCCGACCTCGGGGGACTGCTCCGCCGTACGCTCCAGCTTGTCGACCTCGGCGAGCGCGGCCTTCTGGACGTGCTCGGGCAGGTCGGCGGCCTCGACGCGGGCGCGGTAGTCCTCTTCCTCGGACTCGGCCTTGCCGTCCAGCTCGGCCAGTTCCTTGCGGATGGCGGCCATCTGCTGGCGCAGCAGGAACTCCCGCTGCTGCTTCTCCATGCCCTCCTGGACGTCCTTCTGGATCGTCTCGGAGACCTCGAGCTCGGCGAGGTGGTCCTTCACCCAGCCGATCAGCTTGGTCAGCCGCTCGGAGACGTCAGGGGTCTCCAGCAGCCAGCTCTTCTGCTCGTTGTTCAGGTACGACGCGTAGCCGGCCAGGTCGGCCAGCTCCGCGGGGTTGTTCACCTGCTTCACCGAGTCGATGACCTGCCAGGCTTCGCGGCGCTCCAGCACCGTGGTCACCAGGGCCTTGTAGTCACGAGCGAGCTCGGCGGACTTGTTGTCAGTGGTTTCGTCCAGCACGGTCGCGCCGACCCACAGGGCCGCGCCGGGACCGGTGGTCCCCGCGCCGATCAGGACCCGGGCGGTACCCCGGATCACGGCTGCCTGGGCGCCGCCCGGCAACCGGCCGATCTGCTCGATCTCACCGAGCGTTCCGGCCTTCGCATATTTCCCGTCCAGGCGCGGCACCAGCAGTACCTGGTCCTGGCCCGAGGCCTGCGCGGCGTCGATGGCAGCGCGCGCCTCGGAGTCCGCAAGGCGCACCGGCACGACCATTCCAGGCAGCACCACGACGTCGTCTAGCGGGAGAACGGGAAGGTTCAACGTCTCTGTCACGCTGTCACACCCTCTGTTGAAGATTGAGTCTGACAGGCTCAACCACCGCCCTCACCAGGTCATTCCCGGGCCTGTCGAGCGTTCGCTGAGGGTGAAAACCAGCCCGGAACCGTCCGGTTCCCGCCTGTGAGGATGCCGTGACGGAGCGGTTTGGTGGAGTGGTGGGCGGTGCTGTGGGCGGAGGGGGTGTCAGGCGGTGAGGAGATCGCCGATGGTGCGCAGGCCGGTCAGGTCGTGCACGTCGTCGGGCAGGGCCGGGACGTCGACGGTCGCGATCGCGCGGTGGCCGCGGCGGAACCGGTCAGCGCGTTTCCGGTCGCTGACCACCTGCTGCATCTTGTCGGCGTGCAGCCGCAGGACGGCCGCCGTCAGTTCGGATTTGCCCGCGGTCTCGAGCTTCTCGGCAGCGGCCATGGACTGCTCGGCCGACAGATCGGGGACGTGGGTGGTGGTCACCCGGTTCAGCACGACGCCGGCCAGCGGCATCTGCTCCTCGCGCAGCCGTTCGGTGAAGTACGACGCCTCGCGCAGGGCGTCGTTCTGCGGCGAGGCCACCACCAGGAAGGCGGTGTGCGGCTCCCGCAGCAGCGCGACCGTCTTGTCGGCCCGCTCCCGGAACCCGCCGAACAGCGTGTCGAAGGCGGCCGCGAACGTCTGCACGTCGGTCAGCACCTGTGCGCCGAGCACCTTGTTCATCACCGACATCGCCAGGTTCACCCCGGCCGACATCAGCCGCAGCGGTCCCCGCGCGGGTGCCAGCAGCAGCCGCAGGAACCGCCCTTCCAGCAGCGAGGCCAGCCGCTCCGGAGCATCCAGGAAGTCCAGCGCCGACCTCGACGGAGGCGTGTCGACCACGATCAGGTCCCAGTCGCCGGTGCGTTCGGCCTGCTTGTGCAGCTGGCCGAGCTTCTCCATCGCCATGTACTCCTGGGTCCCCGCGAACGACGACGACAGCGCGACGTAGAAGGGGTTCGCCAGGATCTGCTCGGCCTTCTCGGGGGTGGCGTGCGTGAGCACCACCTCGTCGAAGGTGCGCTTCATGTCCAGCATCATCGCGTCGAGGCGGCCACCGTTCGCCGGGTCGATGTCGGCGACGGCGCGAGGCGTGTTGTCCAGCTCGGTCAGGCCGAGCGACTGGGCCAGCCTGCGCGCCGGATCGATCGTCAGTACGACGACCTTCCGCCCGCGCTCGGCGGCTCGCAGGCCGAGAGCGGCGGCGGTCGTCGTCTTGCCGACGCCACCGGAGCCGCAGGTGACGATGATGCGCGTCCCGGGGTCGTCGATCAGCGCGTCCAGGTCCAGCGTGGTCACGAGCGCAGCTCCTCGGCCAGGTCGAACAGGGCGCCGTGGTCGATCCCGTCCGGCAACAACGCCACCTCGGTCACTTTCTTGCCCAGGGCATCGATCCGGTCGCGGTTCTCCCGTTCCAGCCCGACCCGTACGGCGTGGTCGCGGGCATCTTTCGTCAAGGTGGCGACGATGTCCTTGGTGGCCGTGAAACCGGCCGCCCGGAGCCCGCGGGTCAGCTCGGCGGCGGGGAGTTTCTCCTTCACCGCAAGGGCGAGCGCGTCGTCGTCGAGCGGGCTGTTGCGCACCATGTTCACCACGATCGACCCGATCCGCAGGTCCAGCCGCTCCAGCTGTTCCACCGCGTCGAGGGTCTCCTGGACCGGCATCTCCTCCAGCAGCGTGACCAGGTGGACCCGGGTCACGTCGGAGCGCAGCATGCCCATGATCGCGTCCGCCTGGTTGCGGATCGGCCCGACCTTGGCCAGGCCTGCCACCTCTTGGTTCACGTTCAGGAACGGCCCGATCCGGCCGGTGGGAGGCGCGTCCAGGACGACGGCGTCGTACGCGAGGCGGCCGTGCGACTTGCGCCGGGTGGCCTCGTAGACCTTGCCGGTCAGCAGCACGTCCCGCAGGCCCGGGGCGATGGTGGTGACGAAGTCGACGGCACCCACCTTGTCGAGCGCCTTCCCGGCCCGGCCGAGGTGGTAATACATGTCCAGGTACTCCAGCAGGGCCGCCTCGGCGTCCACCGCCAGCGCGAACACCTCGCCCCCGGCCGGTCCCACCGCGATCCGGCGTTCGACGTACGGGAGCGGCGGTACGTCGAAGAGCTGCGCGAGCCCCTGGCGGCCCTCGACCTCGACCAGCAGGATCCGCTTGCCCTGGTCGGCCAGCGCGAGCGCCATGGCAGCAGCCACCGTCGTCTTGCCGGTCCCGCCCTTACCGGTGACCACATGCAGCCTCGCCATGATCTCCAGCGTAGGGCGTAGGCCACGTCACACTGGGAGAGCCGCCCGTTAGAGTCCAGCTATGAAGAAGTTCGAGTACTTCACCGCGCCACTCCTGGTCCACTCGACCAAGGAGATCCTCGACAACTTCGGGCAGGACGGCTGGGAGCTGGTCCAGGTCATCCAGGGGCCCAACCCGGAGACGCTGGTCGCCTACCTGAAGCGGGAGATCACCGAGTCATGAGCCACCCGGAGGAGAAGCTGGCCGAGCTCGGCCTGAAGCTGCCCGAGGTCGCCAAGCCGGTCGCCGCGTACGTGCCCGTGGTGCGCACCGGCAACCTGGTCTACACGTCCGGTCAGCTGCCGCTGCGTGAGGGAGCCCTGATCGCCACCGGCAAGAACGGCGACGGCGTCAGCGCCGAGGTGGCGGTCGAGTGCGCCCAGCAGTGTGCGCTCAACGCCCTGGCCGCGATCAAGTCCGAGATCGGCGACCTGGCGAACATCACCCGGATCGTCAAGGTGGTCGCCTTCGTCGCCTCGACCCCCGACTTCACCGGTCAGCCCCAGATCGCCAACGGCGCCTCCGAGCTCCTCGGCCACGTCTTCGCCGAAGCCGGCCGACACGCCCGCAGCGCCGTAGGCGTCCCCGTCCTCCCCCTGGACGCCCCAGTAGAGGTCGAACTGATCGTCGAGGTCGCCTGACCCACCCCGCTCCCACCCGCCAGGCGGGAGCACCACGGGGGCGCCACTGGTTCAGCACGCCTTCCCTTGTCCTCCGCCCGACGGGCGCGCCAGGGGCGCGGCGTGTGGGTGGGCGGCTCAGCGATTTGGAGGTTTGGTGGTTCGGGATCTGAAGGCGCAACTGTTGTCCGGGCGGATGGCGGCTGAGGCCTTGTCGTTTGTGCGGGAAGGGCGGGTGGCGGCCGAGCCGAGGCCTGCTTCGACGGTGATTCTGCTCCGGGACACCTCGAAGGGCCCTGAGGTCTATCTGCTCCGGCGGCAGCAGTCGATGGCGTTTGCGGCGGGGATGACCGTGTTCCCCGGCGGCCGGGTGGACCCCACCGACTCCTCGATCGCGGATTCGTGGTCCGGACCTTCGCCCGAGTGGTTCGGGGAGCGGCTCGGGTGTTCCGCGGAGACCGCCGCCGCGTACGTCGCGGCCGCAGTACGGGAGACCTTCGAGGAGTCCGGCGTACTCCTGGCCGGTCCGTCGACCGAATCCGTCGTCGGCGACACCACCGGGGACGACTGGGAGGCCGACCGGGTCGCGCTGGAGTCCCGCGAGCTCGGCTTCGCCGACTTCCTGCACCGCCGCGGCCTCGTACTGCGGGCCGACCTGCTCGGCGTCTGGGCGCACTGGATCACCCCCGAGTTCGAGCCGCGGCGCTACGACACCCGGTTCTTCGTCGCGGCGCTCCCCGCGGGCCAGGTGACCCGGGACGTGACGAGCGAGTCCGACCAGGTCGCGTGGCTCCGCCCGGCCGACGCGGTCCAGGCTGTCGAGGCCGGGGAGATGCTGATGCTCCCGCCGACGTACCTGTGCTGCCGCGACCTGATCCCGTACGACGCTGTCGCCGACGTGCTGGCGGCGTCCACCGAGCGCGAGGTCCGGCCGATCCTCCCGACCGTGCGGGTGGAGAACGACCGGGCCTACCTGGAGACCACATGACAGTCGAGGCAGTCACCCCGTACGCGTCCCGAGTCCTCGCGGCCAACCCCGGCCCGATGACCCTGGACGGTACGAACACCTGGATCCTCCGGGCGCCCGAGTCCGACACCGCGGTCGTGGTGGACCCCGGGCCGATGCTCGAGGAACACCTCCGCGCCGTGCTCGACGCAGTCGCGCAGTACGGGTGCACTGTGTCGATGGTGCTGCTGACGCACGGGCACTTCGACCACTCCGAGGGCGCCGCGTGGTTCGCGCAGCGGGCCAACAGCGCGGTGCGGTCGGTGGACCCGGCGTTCCGGATCCCGACCGACCACGCGCACGGGCTCGCCGAGGGGGACGTGATCACCTCGGGCGAGCTGCGGATCGAAGTACTGCCGACCCCCGGGCACACCATGGACTCGGTCTGCTTCTGGCTCCCGCAGGACGGCTCCCTGCTGACCGGCGACACCGTGCTCGGCCGCGGTACGTCGGTGGTCGCCCACCCCGACGGTGCCCTCGGCCCCTACCTCGAGTCCTTGGAAAGCCTCCGCGCCTTCGCCAACTCCCCAGCAGGTGTAGACCGCCTACTCCCAGGCCACGGCCCGGTCATCGACGACCCGAGCGCCGTCCTCACCTTCTACCTGGATCACCGCAAGGAGCGGCTGACCCAGGTCCGCGAGGCCGTCGCCGCCGGCCACACCACCCCGGAGGCCATCGTCGCCCACGTCTACGCCGACGTCCCCCGCCCCCTCTGGCCAGCCGCCGAACGCTCAGTCCAAGCCCAACTCGCCTACCTCCAGTCGCACTAGCCCCCCGCCGCCGACCTGCCCCCTCACCGGCGTCAACTGCCCCGCTCGGCGGGGTCAGCCCCTTCGGACGGGGTTCGCCCACTGCCCGCGCCCGGGGGGCGAACCCCGCGCCCGGGGGCGAACCCCGCGCCCACCGGGCGAACCTCGTGGCGCGGGGAGCGAAGTACTCCGACTCGCCGGGTCAACTCCGCCCGCTCGGCGGGGTTGGCTCCTCCGGACGGGGGTTCGCCCACTGCCCGCCCGGTGGGCGAACCCCGCGGCCGGGGGTGAACCCCGCGCCCAGCGGGCGAGCCCCGCGCCCGGGGGGCGAACCTCGTTGGGGCGGGGAGCGAAGTACTCCGACTCGCCGGGGTCAATTCCGCCCGCTCGGCGGGGTTGGCTCCTCCAGACGGGGTTCGCCCACTGCCCGCCCGGTGGGCGAACCCCGCGCCCGGGGGCGAGCCCCGCGCCCGGGGGCGAGCCCCGCGCCCGGGGGCGAGCCCCGCGCCTGGGGGGCAAACCTCGTGGGGCGGGGAGCGAATTACTCCGACTCGCCGGGTCAATTCCGCCCGCTCGGCGGGGTTGGCTCCTCCGGACGGGGTTCGCCCACTGCCCGCCTGGTGGGTGAACCCCGCGCCCGGGGGGTGAACCCCGCGCCCGGGGGGTGAACCCCGCGCCCGGGGGGTGAACCCCGCGCCCGGGGGGCGCGAACCCTGCGCGGTGGGAACCCCGCGCACGGGAGCGGGGTACTCCAACTGCGGCGTTCGGGTGGTTGTCCACAGGGTTTGGAAAGGCTGCGGACAAGCCTTGGGATTGCGGCAAGTTCTGGAGTATGAACCCAAAGCTTCGCCGCCGCGCTGCAGGGCACGGCGGTACTTTCTCCCGTCAGGATGCCGTCGAGTCCGGATACACAGTCAGCCAGGTCCGCGAGCGTCTCCGGGACGGCCGCTGGATCTTGCTTCGAAGGGGTTTCTACGCAGAGCGGTCCGACTCGACCGACAGACCGCCCTGGGAGCGGGAGACGGAGGCGCACCGGCTCGCCGTTCATGCCGCGGCGCGGGCACTCGCCGGTAGTGCGGTGGTGATCAGCCATCAGTCGGCAGTGGTTCTGCACGGCCTGCCGTCCTGGGGGCTCGATCTGGACCTCGTTCACGTGACCCGCACGGATCGCGGGCACGGACGCATCCTCGCAGGCACGAGTCACCATGTAGGCGAGTTGCCGGCGAGCGCGGTGACCTCGGCGGAGGGCTTGCCCGCGACCACGGTCGCGAGGGCGATCATCGAGACTTCCTGCGCGGCGCGGTACGAAGCGGCGGTTGTGCTCTGCGACAGCGGATTGCGGAGCGGTCTGGTGACGAGGACCGATCTGACGGAAATGCTTGGCCAGATGAGTGGCTGGCCCGGCACCGGTACTCCGCTCGCGGCCGTCGCCTTTGCCGACGAGCGGTCGGAGTCCGTCGGTGAAACACGACTCAGGGTGTTGCTGGATACTCACGGGCTGCCCGCACCGGATCTGCAGGTCCCGTTCGGCACCGGGCCGAACGAGGTGGTTGCCCGGGTGGACTTCTTCTTCCGGGAGTACCAGGTGGTGGTCGAGTTCGACGGGATGCTCAAGTACCGCGATGACGCCGTCGGCGCTGTCGTCCGCGAGAAGCATCGCGAGGACCGGCTGCGCTCGGCGGGTGTCCTGGTCGTCCGGGTGACCTGGGACGACCTCGATCAGCCCGAGCGCGTGGTGCACCGCATCCGCCAGGCTTTCGCCCGGGCCGAGCGTGCGGGGATGAGGCGGGTCCACCCCTGAGCGCGGGGTTAGCCCACTGCTCTGACAGTGGGCTAACCCTTCAACAGGGGGTTAACCCGCCCGGAGTACTCGCGGAGTGCCGGCGAGGCTTGCGGGCGAGGGCTAGCGGGCGAGGGCTAGCGGGCGAGGGCTAGCGGGCGCGGCGTTGGAGGCGCTCTACGTCGAGGAGTACTACGGAGCGGGGTTCGAGGCGGACCCAGCCTCGGGAGGCGAAGTCGGCCAGGGCCTTGTTGACGGTTTCGCGGGAGGCGCCGACCAGCTGGGCGAGCTCCTCCTGGGTGAGGTCGTGGTGGACGTGGACGCCGTCGTCGGCGGTTCGGCCGAAGCGGCTGGCCAGGTCGAGCAGGGCCTTGGCGACGCGGCCCGGTACGTCGGAGAAGACCAGGTCGGCCACCACGTCGGAGACCTTGCGGAGGCGGGACGCGAGCTGCAGGAGCAGGCCGCGGGCCACCTCGGGACGGCCGGCCAGCCAGCGGAGCAGTTCATCGTGGGTCAGCGACATCATCGAGGCGTCGGTGACGGCCGTGACGGTCGCGGAGCGCGGTCCCGGGTCGAACAGCGACAGCTCGCCGAACATCTGGCCGGGGCCGAGGACGGCGATCAGGTTCTCCCGGCCGTCCGCGGAGGTGCGGCCGAGCTTGACCTTGCCCTCGACGACGACGAACAGCCGGTCGCCGGAGTCGCCCTCGTGGAACAGCACCTGGCCGCGGCGCAGCCTGCTCTCCGTCATCGAGGCGGTCAGCGCTTCGGCTGCCTCGTCGTCGAGCTGACTGAACAGCGGTGCCTGTCGGAGCACTGCGGCGTCCACGAATGGGCCTCCTCGGACCTTTGACCACAAGCCTTCGAAGGGGCTGCGAGCCCCCTCGGCACCGGGCCGTTTACACCCGGTCGCCCCAAAACCGTAGCCCCTCGGGTGTCGGGCCCGCCACGTAGGCTGGCCTGCATGCCCACCCAGCGTGTCGCGGCGCCCGTTCAGGCGTCCCTCGGAACCATCCCGTCGGTGCCGGTGAAACTTCCCCGGAAGGCCCCGGTCTTCACCGACGAGACCCACACCCAGCTCGTCCGCCGGGCCCGGAAGATGCACAAGGTGCTCACCGAGACGTATCCGGATGCTCACTGCGAGCTGGACTTCACCACCCCGCTCGAGCTCCTGGTCGCCACCATCCTGTCGGCCCAGACCACCGATGTGACGGTCAACAAGATCTCCCCGGCCCTGTTCGCGAGGTATCCCGACGCCAAGGCGTACGCGGAGGCCGACCGCGAGGAGATGGAGGCGATCCTCAAGCCGACCGGGTTCTTCCGGGCCAAGACGAACAGCCTGATGAAGCTCGGCCAGGCCCTGGTCGACGACTACGACGGCATCGTGCCGGCCAAGCTGGAGGAGCTCGTCAAGCTCCCGGGCACCGGCCGCAAGACGGCGAACGTGGTGCTCGGCAACGCCTTCGGGGTCCCCGGCATCACCGTCGACACCCACTTCGGCCGGCTGGTCCGCCGGTTCGGCTGGACCGAGGAGACCGACCCGGTCAAGGTCGAGCACATCATCGGCGACCTGTTCCCGAAGAAGGACTGGACGATGTTGTCGCACCGGCTGATCTTCCACGGCCGCCGCCGCTGCCACGCCAAGAAGCCGGCCTGCGGCGCCTGCCCGATCGCCCAGTGGTGCCCGTCCTACGGCACCGGCCCGACCGACCCGGAGCTCGCCGCGAAGCTGGTGAAGGTCCCCGCGTGACCCACCCATCGCCCCGTACTGCGCTCCGCCGCGCCGCGCCCGCAGCCGCAGTGCCGCGCTGGAAGGCGCGTGCTGGAGCGGACTCCCGCCGGGCGGCGGCCAGTGGTGCGGTGCAGCGTCGTGCGGTACTGCACCGCACGGGGCGTGGTGGAGCGCATGTGTGGATGCTTGCGGTGGTGGTTGTGATGGGCTTGCTGGCGGCCTGTGGGTCGGAGCAGAGCGGGGCTGGGAACCAGCCCTCGGGTGGCGGGTCGCAGAGCCGGAGCATCGCCGGCGCCGACAAGCTGGCCGCCTGTCCGAGTGTTCCGTCGCGGCCGCCGGTGGCGAACGCGCTGCCCGACATCAGCCTGCCTTGCCTCGGCAACGGCCCGGACATGCGGCTGTCGGCTCTGCGCGGACCCTTGGTGGTCAACGTGTGGGCGCAGTGGTGTGGTCCGTGCCGCAAGGAGGCCCCCTACCTGGCTGCGCTGAAGAAGAAGGCCGGGGGCAAGCTCCAGTTGGTCGGGATCGACTATGCCGATCCCCGGCCCGAGCTCGCGGTGAAGTTCGCGACCGAGCAACAGTGGGACTACCCGCACGTCGTCGACGACGAGAAGGCGACCCAGCAGGCGCTCAAGATCGCCGGCCCGCCGTTGACCGCCTTCGTCGATCAGGACGGCGCGGTCGTCTACGTCCATCGCGGCGAGCTGACCTCGCAGCAGCAGCTGGACCAGTTGGTGCGGGAGAAGCTGGGGGTGACCTGGTGAGGACCAGCGCGACGTTCGACGTGGAGCTGCCGGACTGGCTGCACACGCTGGCGATGGCGTCCAAGCAGGTCGACCCGAAGGAGCTGTCCCGCTTCGTCCCGCCGGACGACCCGGAGATCCGGCAGTCCGCAGTACTGATCCTGCTTGCTGATGGCAACGATGGTGATGCCGGCGGCAACGGTCCGGACGTGTTGCTGACCGAGCGGTCCTGGACGTTGCGATCGCACGCCGGGCAGATGGCGTTCCCGGGCGGCCGGGCCGACGAGGGCGACGGCACCGGCGTCGACGGGATGATCCGGACCGCGCTGCGCGAGGCGGAGGAGGAGACCGGCCTGAATCCGGCCGGGGTCGAGGTGTTCGCCGTCTGGCCGTCGCTCTGGGTGCCGGTGAGCAACTTCGGGGTGGCGCCGGTGCTGGGCTGGTGGCGCGAGCCCTCGCCTGTCGCGGTGGTCGATCCCGCCGAGGTGGCCTCGGTGCACCGCGTGTCCATCGCGGCGCTGACCGACCCGGCCAACCGGATCAGTTGCCTGCACCCCTCCGGATTCACCGGTCCCGCGTTCACCATCGGTGACCTCTACATCTGGGGCTTCACCGCCGGTCTGCTCGACAAACTGCTGACGCTCGGCGGCTGGGCGCGGGACTGGGACCCGGCCAACGTCGTACCGTTGCCCGACCGACTGGTCGAGGCGGCCTGGCGGAGTGAGGGCCGGCGGTCGGAGGATGTGCGACGGCTGACGGCCATCGAGCACGACCTCGGGCGGCCGGAGGGTGTGGAGTGAGCAGTCTCGATATCGCGCTGCTGGTGATCACCGGACTCGTGGCGATCTCCGGATACATCGAGGGGTTCGTCCTCGGTGCCTGCGCGACGCTCGGCCTGCTCGCGGGTGCGGCGGTCGGCGTGTACGGCGTACCGCGGGTGCTGGACAACTTCTCGCCCAGCGTCGAGGTGTCCTTCGCCGCCCTGGTCCTGGTGGTCCTGCTGGCGTCGATCGGGCGGACGGTCGGGGCGCTGCTCGGCTCCAAGCTGCGCAACCGGATCTCCTGGAAACCGGTGAAGGCCGTGGACGCGCTGGGTGGCGCCGCCCTGGCCGCGGTGTCGGTACTGGTCGTGTCGTGGGTGCTCGGCGTGGCGGTCAGCGGTGCCCGGATCCCGAGTGTCACGTCGGCGGTGCGTGGTTCCCAGGTGCTGGCGAAGGTCGACGAGGCGCTGCCGGGCGGGGCGGACCGAGCGCTGCAGGCGTTCAACGACGTGGTCAACACCGACCTGTTCCCGCGGTTCCTCGACCCGTTCGTACCGGAGCGGATCCGCGAGACCCAGCCGCCGGACGGCACGATCGCCCGGCAGAAGCCGGTGCGTGACGCGTACAGCCGGATCGCCAAGATCACCGGTGTCGCCAACTGTTCCCGTGGCCTGGAGGGCAGCGGGTTCGTCTACGCCCCGCAGCGGGTGATGACGAACGCGCACGTGGTGGCCGGCGTGAGCAACCCGAAGGTGGAGGTCAACAACCGCTCCTACAACGGGACCGTCGTCCTGTTCGACCCCAGCGTGGACATCGCCGTGCTCTACGTGCCCGAGCTGAACGTCCAGCCGCTGAACTTCGACCCGGAGGGCAAGGCGGACGCGCCGGCGGTCGTGCTCGGCTACCCGGAGAACGGGCCGTTCGACGCCGAGCCGGCCCGGATCCGGTCCGAGGAACGCCTCCGCGGTCCGGACATCTACGGCGACAAGACGGTGACCCGGCGAGCCTTCTCGATCTGGGCCCAGGTCCGCCCGGGCAACTCCGGCGGTCCGTTGCTCTCGTCGAAGGGCAAGGTGTACGGCGTCGTCTTCGCGGCGTCGGTCGAGGACAACCGCACCGGCTACGTGCTGACGGCGGAGCAGGTGGCCGACGACGCCGCCACCGGGGCCCGGGCCACCCAGGAAGTCTCCACCCGCAGCTGCACCTGACACCCAGGACGCGACTTCGCTCCTGATCAGGTGAGCACGACCGTCGCTGGAAAAGCCTCGGTTGCTCACTGTCAGTTGTCTGCCCGCACGTCTGAGAATTTCTTGCTCTGGTGGCTTGACTATTGGGCAGTTATAGCGACAATTTTCCTGCAGGCATCACTGCCGAAAAGCTGTCCTCGTCATCATAGATATCCGCGTCGCCCGGCGCGGACCAGCGGAGATCCCGGAGGTGGCGCGAGCATGACCGAGCACACGGTCGAGACCGCTGCGGCGTTCGCGCGGTTGGCCTTGGAGCTGCACCAGGAGGACGGGGTCGAGGAGACGATCGACGCAGTCGCGCGATTCGCTCTGCAGGCGGTCAATTGCACCCAGGCCGGCATCCTGCTCGCCGGCCGGAGTGGGCGGCTCGATCTCGGGGCGACGACCGATCCGGCCGTCGAGAAGGCCGACCTGCTGCAGCTCGAGCTGGGCCAGGGGCCGGCCCAGGCGATCGTGGCGGACCGCGAGGCCGTGGTCGTGGTGCCGGACCTCGCGACGGACGATCGCTGGCCCTTGTGGTCGGGCGCCGTCGCCGATCTCGGACTGCGGACCGTGCTGGCGGTCCGGTTGCAGGCGCACGACAAGACCGTCGGGGTGCTGGAGCTGTTCAACAGCGAGCCGTTCGCCTTCGATGACGACGACATCGCCGTCGCCCACATCCTGGCGCGGCACGCGTCCGTCGCGGTCGGGACCGCCCGGCAGGAGGAGACCCTCTGGCAGGCGATCGACGCGCGCAAGCTGATCGGGCAGGCGCAGGGGATCCTGATGGAACGGTTCGGCCTCGACGGCGACCGCGCGTTCGCAGTACTGCAGCGCTACTCGCAGGACAACAACGTCAAGCTGCGCGAGGTCGCCCGCCGGCTGGTCGACACCGGCCTACTCCCCAAGGGAAGCAAGCCAGTCCAGCAGTAGCGCGTTGAGCAGCTCGGGCGTCTCCTCGTGCGGGAAATGCCCTGCACTGGTTAGCACCTGGTGACGCAGTGGACCCTCGACCAGGCCCGCCGGGGTGGTCATGCTCGTCGCGTTCACGGCGCCGTCCATCGCTCCATGGACCTGCAGCACCGGTACTGCGATCGGCGTCCGCATGCGAGCGGAGTACCGGCGGCCGTCGGGACGCAGGCGGGACCGCACGAACCACCGGTGGTACTCCAAGGCGCAGTGCGGCGCGGGCCAGACCTGGAGGGCAGCGCGATAACGGCGCGAAGCCTCCGCGTCGGGGAAGCTACCGCCAGGGGCAGACCAGGCCCGAAGCATCTGCTCGATGTGGATGCCGTCGTGGGCGAGCAGTCGGCGCTCCGGCAGGATCGGCAGCTGGAACCATCCCGCGTGCGCCACGGACTTCAGCTGACCCGACCGCATCAGCATCAGCGGGTGTGGTGCCGACACGGCGGCCACCCCTCGGACCTGCTTGGGTGCGAGCACGGCCGCGGACCACGCGGCGAACCCACCCCAGCCATGTCCGACGATCACCGCGTCACCGGCACCGAGTGACCTGATGACGCCGGAAACGTCGGCGGCTGCGGTGTTGGGGTCGTACCCGCGTGGCGTCTTGTCGCTCGCGCCGTAGCCGCGCAGGTCCATCGCGACAGCGCGATATCCGGCCGCGGCGACCACGGGCAACTGGTGACGCCAGGCCCACCAGAACTCGGGGAAGCCGTGCAGGAACAGGACCAGTGGATCGTCTGCCGCTCCGCACTCGGCGACGTGGAACCGTGCTCCGTTGGCCGCGACGAGCGAGTGCGACCAGGGTCCGTCGACGAGCAGGTCGGAGACCCCCGCGGGACTCAAACCACTAGGACGTGGCTGACAGACACGTCCTAGTCGCCCTTCCCGATCGCCTTCAGCGCCTCGACCGACTCCTTCGAGGTCTCGATCGCGCGCTGCGGGCCCTTCGCCTTGCCGAGCTGCCGCCTGCCGATCAGGATCAGCGCGACCGCGATCAACAGGTAGAACACGGCAATGATCAGGAAGGACAGCGCCGGGTGCAACCCGAGCGCGGTCAGCCCGTACGCCGCGGCGATGGACAGCAGGATGACCGCCAGCAGCGCCAGGAACACGGCGCCGCCGAACAGCCCCGCGCCTGTCCCGGCCGCGACGGCGGTGGACTTCAGCTCGGCCTTGGCCAGCTCGATCTCGCTGCGGACCAGGTTGGACAGGTCCCGGCTGGCATTGGCGACGAGTTGCCCGACAGTGGGCTCATCCTCGGTCTGCCCCATCGACATGGCACTCCTTCCGCGGTTCCGTGACCCGACACTAGCCTGTCCCCACGCCTCAATCGTCGGCGTACGCGCGGTTGCGGTGGAAGAGCAGCACCGCGGCGATCAGCGCGGCCAGCAGCGACGCGATCAGGACGGCCGCCTTGGCCCGTTCGATCTGGGCGGTGTCGTCGCCGAAGGCGAGCTGGGCGATCAGCAGCGCGACTGTGAATCCGATCCCGGCCAGCACCGAGACCGCGCCGACGTCCCGCCAGGAAAGGTCCGAGTTCAGCTCCGCCCGGGTGAAGCGCGCGGTCAGCCAGGACCCGCCGAACACCCCGATGATCTTGCCGAACAACAGCCCGCAGACCACCCCGATCGCGACCGGGTCCGTGAGCATCTCCCGCAGCGCTTCCCGGCTCAGCGTGACCCCGGCCGCGAACAACGCGAACACCGGTACTGCGACCCCGGCCGACCACGGCCTCAACCGATGCTCCAGCCGCTCGGCCGGGGACCTCGTCTCACCTTCGTCCGGCAGTACCCGGGTGACGAGCCCGAGCGCGACCCCGGCGATCGTCGCGTGGATGCCCGACTCGTGCATGAACCACCAGGCCCCGAGCACGACCGGCATGTACAGGAACGGAGTACGGAACCGGAAGTGCTGCAGCACGGCGAACGCGGCGATCAGGGCCAGCGCGGCCAGCAGCGCGAGCAGGTTGAGACCGTGGGAGAAGAACACGGCGATCACCAGGATCGCGCCGAGGTCGTCGACCACCGCCAGGGTGAGCAGGAACGCCCTCAGTGCGCTGGGCAACGAAGATCCCACGATCGCCAGCACCGCAAGGGCGAACGCGATATCCGTTGCCGTCGGCACCGCCCAGCCGTGCGGCTTGCCGTCGTCCGCGGTCAGGTTGATCACCGCGTAGATCAGCGCTGGTATCGCCATCCCGCAGATCGCCGCGACCACCGGCACGACGGCCTCGCTGAGCTTCGACAGCGTGCCGACGACGAGCTCGCGCTTGAGCTCCACGCCGGCCAGGTAGAAGAACAGGGTCAGCGCGCCGTCGGTCGCCCACTGCTCGACCGTCAACGGCCCGAGCTGCGCGTCGCGGAGATTGTGGTACTGGTCCTGCCAAGGGGTGTTCGCCCAGATCAGCGCGATCACCGCGGCGCCGACGAGCACCAGACCACCGGTGGTCTCGGCGCGCAACGTGTCCGCGAGGAAGGCGCGCTCGGACCCCAGGATGCGTGGGAATGCTCGTCGCTTCTGCAGCAACCGCACGGGCGGCCCCCTTCGCTCGGGCGTCATCGGTCCAGCCGCCGACCAGACTTCCCGGCACACCAAGCCGCCCGCGCCCAGCGGTTGGCTCTGCCCGCGATTCTAACGAGCCTCCAACGCCTTCGCGAGCGCCAGGAGATCCGGAACCACCAGATCAGGCGCAAGAAATGCCTCCGGGTACGGCGTGGCGCGCCGGTCCAGGTAGAACCCCTGCAACCCGGCCCGGCGGGCTCCGTCGATGTCCCACGGGTGCACCGCGACCAGCGCCATCCGCTCCACCTCGACGCCGCAGACCTCAGCGGCGTACTGGTACGCCGCCGGGTGTGGCTTCCACCGGCCGGGGGACTCGACGTCGAGTCGGTGCTCGAGCAGCGGGAGGACGCCTGCCTCGGCGAACATCCGCTCGGACATCGACGCTGCCCCGTTGGTCAGGGTGACGAGCCGCACGCCGAGGTCGTGGATCCGCCGCAGCCCGGACGCGACATCAGGATGGACCCGCAGTTCGCCGAATCCGAAGAGCACGCCGCCGATCGTCGCCTCGTCCGGAGCGAGCCCCGCGCCGGCCAGCATCGATCGCAGGACGTCGGCGCCGATCGTCCGGAAAGCGCCGTACGAGCCGGCCGCCGTCAGCGCGAACCCGTCCCGCAAGGTGGCGGCGAACCAGGTGTCCAGGCTTTCACCGGGCAGGCCGGCGCCCTCGAAGCGCGACCGCAACGACTCCATCTCGGACAGCGTCTCGTTCACGTCCAACACCAGAACCTCGGGTCGGATTGCGGTCATCGCGGCACACCCCTTATCTTGGACCAGTCGTTCCAAGATAAGGGGTGTCAGGGTGCCGGATGTCAAACACTTCGACACGGCCGAGGTACTGGCCGTGGTGGAGCGGTTGTTCTGGCGGCGAGGGGTGGCGGCGACCGGGATCCAGGAGATCGTCGGCGCGACCGGGCTCAGCCGTTCGAGTCTGTACAGCTCCTTCGGCGGCAAGGACGACCTCTACCTGGCCGCGCTGCAGCGGTATCTCGACCAGCGGTCGCGGCCGATGTTCGACCGGCTCGCCGCGGACGGTCGGGGTTTGCCTGCGATCGCCGACTTCTTCGAGCGGCTGCTCCGGCTGCGCTGCTCGGGCGAGCACGCCGGCTGGGGTTGCCTGGTCTCGAACGCGCACACCGAGGAGCCGTCCGATGCCACCCGGGCCGTGCTGGACCAGCATCACGCAGGGCTGAGTGCGGCCTTCGCTCACGCCCTGGAGGTTGCTCGGGGCAAGGAACAGCTCAGGTCCGGGATCGACCTCGACGCGACGGCCGAGATGCTCACGCTGCTCGCCTACGGCGTCAACCTTCGCTCTCGTTCAGGGGCGTCCCGGGCGACGCTGCGTACCGGAGTACAGGCTGCGCTTGGATCGTTGGGGCGCTGAGTCAGTCGGTCCAGACGCGGGGGTCGGGGCCCTTGGGGATGATGCCGTTCGGGTTGATGGTGTCGTGGGTGCCGTAGTAGTGCCGCTTGATCTGGTCGAAGTCGACCGTCTCGCCGAAGCCGGGTGACTGGTAGAGCCGGCGCGCGTACGCCCACAGGTTCGGCAGTTCGGTCAGCTTCGACCGGTTGCACTTGAAGTGCCCGTAGTAGACCGCGTCGAAGCGGACCAGCGTGGTGAACAACCGGATGTCGACCTCACTGAGGGTGTCCCCGAGCAGGTAGTCACGATCCGCCAGCCGCTGCTCGAGCACGTCGAGCCGGGCGAACAGAGCGTCGTACGCCGCCTCGTACGCCTCCTGGCTCTTCGCGAAGCCGCACCGGTAGACGCCGTTGTTCACGTCCGTGTAGATCTCCGCGATCAGCTGGTCCATCTCGTCGCGCTGGTCCGGGATCAGCCGGGGCGCGTCCGGCCGGTGGAAGTCCACCCACTCGGTCGAGAGGTCCAGGGTGATCTGCGGGAAGTCGTTCGTGACGACGCGCCCGGTCACAGTGTCCACGATCGCAGGCACCGTCACCCGTCCGGCGTACTCCGGATCGGTGCCGAGGTACGCCTCGGACAGGTAGCTGATCCCGAGCACCGGATCCCGGTCGTCCGGGTCGAGGGTGAACCGCCAGCCCTTCTCGTCGCGGATCGGGTCGACGATCGCGAGGCTGATCGCGTCCTCCAGGCCGAGCAAACCGCGCACGATCAGGGCGCGGTGGGCCCACGGGCAGGCGAGGCTCACCACCAGCCGGTACCGGCCTGGCTCGACCGGCCAGCGACCCTGGTCGTCGGGCCCTTCGCCGGGCGCCGAGGTGGTATCCCGGCTGATCCGGTCGGTGAAGCGGTTGCCCTGGCGCTTCCATTCACCCGTGGAAGCACTTTCTCTGTCGACCTCTGCGCGGCTCATGTCGTCAAAAGTACCCAGCCTTGATTAGATGGTTGCTGGCCGTGCTGGGGAGCCGGACAGTACTGTCGGGCTCACGGTTCAGTTCGATCGACCAGGAGCATGCTTTTTGTCGGCTCGCGACCCCCGGTAACCGGTTTGCCGGGCACATTCCCAGGGATACTGACGCCATGGCCCGCCCAAGGAACAACCCCGGCGACCTCGCCGAGCTCCCCACCGAGCTCCGCAGCGACCGGCCGAAGGGTGACCAGATCCGCGAGATCCTCCAGACCCTCACCCGCAACCTCTCCGCCGGCACCGTGCTGCCGTCCGAGCGAGTGCTGGCCGAGCGGTTCGGGGTCGCCCGGATGACAGTCCGCCAGGAGGTGGACCGGGTCGTTGCCGAAGGCCTCGCCGCCCGCCGGCCCGGTGGCGGCACCTTCGTCGCCGAGCCACGCCCGGCCCGGATGCTCACCTCGTCGTTCAGCCAGGACATGCGCGCCCGCGGCATCGTGCCGGGCGGCAAAGTGCTCGAGCACCGCATCGGCACCGCCGACGAGGCGCTGGCCGCGGAGCTGGAAGAACCAGTCGGTACTCCGGTGCTGCACCTGGTCCGCCTCCGCACGGCCGACGGCGAGCCGATGGCGATCGAGCGAACGTCCCTGTCCCTGTCGCGCTACCCGGGCCTCGACGAACTCGACCTGAGCGAGGTCTCCCTGTACGACTCGCTCTCCTCGCGCTGGGGCGTCACCCTCGGCATGGTCTCCGCCTCGATCATCGCCGCCCCACCGGACGCGTCCGACTGCGAACTCCTCGGCATCGACGCCACCACCCCGTGCCTCATCATCACCTCGGCCCCCCGCACGGCCTCAGGCGAAGTCATCGAGTTCGGCCGCTCCGTCTACCGCTCCGACCGCTACGACATAACCATCGCCTACCGCGCCACCTGAGGGTTCCCGAAGTGAGCTCTTGGTCAACGATCAGACCCTGCCAGGTTGTCAGCCGGTTGCGAGCGGGACCGGCCGCGACCCAAGGTTCCGGACTGAGTCAACCAGCCGGTGATTGCCGCGAGCGTTGATGATGCAGCGTGCCGAATCCGGAGTACCACTCTCGACATCGAGAGCGTGCACAGCCAGGTCCTCGACCAAGTTGCCTGGGATCTGATCCATGTAGGCAGTCGCAGCGATCAGGCACTCAGAGTCGGTAGCTTGCCGGGTACTGCCGGTCGCGAAGTACTCGCCGGTGTGGATTGCAGAGCAGGGGAGGTTCTCGGCCACAGCTCTGTCGAAGCACCGACGCCAGGATGCGCTGGATCCCGACCGCAGTACATCAAGTGCAGATCCGCTCGTGTTGTGTCCGGCGTCGAGCACACAGCCGTGACCAGAGATCGTTGCTGGGCGCGCGATCAGGACATCCAGATTGGCGAGTCCACCGAGAAAGTTGGTGACGGTGGCCTGAGTACAGGCGAGTGTCTGCGGCATCTCTTCGAAGCGATGACTCTCCCGGCAATCGACTGGCACGCGTGCTGATGTCCAACATCTCGAGGCGAGGGCCGAGGCGGTGTTGCTCGGTCCATCAGGAGGCGGTGTCGTCTGAGGGGGTGGTGTGGAGGGTGGCGGTGTCACCGAGATACTCGGCGGATCGGCCGCCTGTTTGTCCCCGTCGGCGAAATGATGGACCGCCGCCGTGGTTGTGCTGACGATCAGTGCCGCGAACCCGACTATTTCGCCAACCGCGATGAATGTCTTCAGTCCGCGATGGTTGACGAAGCGGTCGAGATGGCGGAACAAGGACGCCCCCCAGCCGCGAAGCGTCACAACTGGCGATCTAGTGCTGTTGGTCAAGACAGAACCATATTGGTCAGCACGGCTTCTGCGCTGCCAAAGCCGCCGCAGTCGGGCGTCTCCTTCAGGTAAACGCTGATCTTCAGAGCATTGACTTTTTGGACAGGGATCTCGAATGCGGCGATCTGGTTGAGTTTCACGCTCTTCTGATCCCGGTACTGTCCGTTTGCGTCGATACGCACGGCAAGCGTCTGGTCCGAACTCTCCGATGAATTGCTCTGGCCGAACTCCAACTTCAGCTTGCTGAAGTTGTTGGCGAGTCTGAGTTCGAGGATCGCCGGGTCAAGGTCACCACAGCCCAGGATCAAGCCCCCGACACCTGGCACCTGCTTGCGATCGGCGATGTCGTAGCGACCGTCGCGCCAAGTGTCCGGATACTTGAAAATCTTGCTCAAAGTCAACGGCTGTCCCGCAGCCTCTGAAGCAAGGACCGCCGGACTCGACTCTGATTCGGTCGGCTCGCTCGGTGCTTCGTCGGTCGTCGGCGCGTCTGTCGGCGACGTTTCAATCGGCAATGTCGGCGATTGTGTCTGGGGCATAGGTGTACTGATCGCGACAGGTTGGCCTGCCGGCGGTAAATCGCCCCCTTGTTCTGATTCGCCGCAGGCGGCTGTAAAAACCAGCGCGCCAATCAGAAGCCCAATACACGAAATTCGGTTCCCACCCCTGGATCCCCGCATGCGAAGGGATGCTACGCAGCCGCCCATGGTGAGTCGAGAGGTGAGCGAAATGAATCGTTGAAGTAATCGACTCGTGATCGTTGGATTGTTTCCTGCTCGGCAGCTTGTCAGAAATAAACTGCGGCGACGCCGAGGGCGAAGGCGGTGCCGGATAGGGCGAGCATGGTGGTGGCCAGGATGATTAGTTGGCGCTGGAGGGTGGGGCGTTCCGTTGAGGTGGCGAAGACCCGGCGGGGCCAGTGGCGCCAGGAGACGTACCAGAAGATGGCGGTTGCTGCTAGCAACAGGATTGCCTTGAGGGCGTGCAGCCACCAGTGTTGGTGATCCAGCAGGAGGAGGATGCCGCCGGTGGCGGCGATCGCCGCGATCAGGCCGATGACCTTCCATCGGTTGCCTGAGGCAATCACTGCGGTGAGCGCCTCGCGACTGTCCTCGTCCGGGCCGAAGAACTTCCGCAGCTTCGGCTGTACGACGAAGAGCGAGTACGCCATCCCGCCCACCCAGGCGGCGGCAAGCCCGGCATGCACGATCGCGATCACGGCAGTCATCCCCAGATAGTGCCACCCCGCCGTGTCTCGAACCCGAAACAGCCTGTACTCCGGGGCCGGAGTACAGGCTGTTTCTAGGAGTTGAGGGTTAGTCCTCTTCGGACTTGCCGGAGGCGAGGTTGGTCCTGATCAGGTCCATGACGGTGGAGTCGGCGAGGGTGGTGACGTCGCCGACCTCGCGGTTCTCGGCCACGTCGCGGAGGAGGCGGCGCATGATCTTGCCGGAGCGGGTCTTGGGGAGTTCGGCGACGACCATGATCTGGCGGGGCTTGGCGATCGGGCCGATCTCTTTGGCGACGTGGTTGCGGAGTTCCTGGACCACGCCCGGGCCGCCGTCACCGGCCTCCGAGCGGAGGATGACGAAGGCGGCGATCGCCTGGCCGGTGGTCGGGTCGGAGGCGCCCACGACGGCGGCCTCGGCGACCTTCGGGTGGGAGACCAGAGCGGACTCGATCTCGGTGGTGGACAGCCGGTGGCCCGACACGTTCATCACGTCGTCGACGCGGCCGAGCAGCCACAGGTCGCCGTCTTCGTCCTTCTTGGCACCGTCGCCCGCGAAGTACATGCCGGGGAAGCGCGACCAGTACGTCTCCTTGAAACGCTCGTCGTCGCCCCACAGGGTGCGCAGCATGGCCGGCCACGGCTTGGTCAGCACCAGGTAGCCGCCGGAGCCGTTCGGCACCGGCTTGCCCGCGTCGTCGACCACCTCGGCCGAGACACCCGGGATCGCCTTCATCGCGGCGCCCGGCTTGCCGGCGGTGACACCGGGCAGTGGGGAGATCATGTGCATGCCGGTCTCGGTCTGCCACCAGGTGTCGACCACCGGCGCCTTGTTGCCGCCGATGTTCTCCCGGTACCAGATGTAGGCCTCGGGGTTGATCGGCTCGCCGACCGAACCGATCACCCGCAGCGTCGACAGGTCGAACTTCTCCGGGATCTCCTTGCCCCACTTCATGAAGGTGCGGATGGCGGTCGGAGCGCAGTACAGGATGGAGACCTTGTACTTCTGGATGATCTCCCACCAGCGGCCCTGGTGCGGAGTGTCCGGGGTGCCTTCGTAGAGCACGGAGGTGGTGGCGTTGGCGAGCGCGCCGTACACGATGTAGCTGTGGCCGGTGACCCAGCCGATGTCGGCGGCGGTCCAGTAGACGTCGGTGTCGGCCTTGAGGTCGAAGACGGCCCACTGCGTGTACGCCGTACCCACCAGGTAGCCGCCGGTCGTGTGCAGGATGCCCTTCGGCTTGCCCGTGCTGCCGGACGTGTACATGACGTACAGCGGGTGCTCGGCGTCGAACGCCTCAGGCGTGTGCTCGGGCGACTGCTTGCCGACGAAGTCGTCCCACCACCGGTCGCGGTTCTCGACCATCGCGGTCTCCTGGCCGGTGCGCTTCACCACGAGCACGTTGCGCACGTCCGGGCAGTCGGCCAGCGCGGCATCGACGGCCGGCTTCAACCCGGCCGGAGCGCCTCGGCGGTAGCCGCCGTCGGAGGTGATCACGACGCGGGCGTCGCAGTCCAGGATGCGGCCTTTGAGCGCGTCCGCGGAGAAACCGCCGAAGATGACCGTGTGCGGGGCACCGATCCGGGCGCAGGCGAGCATCGCGACCACGGTCTCGGGGATCATCGGCATGTAGATGGCGACCACGTCACCGGCCTGGACGTTCAGTTCGAGCAGCGCGTTGGCCGCCTTGCTGACCTCGTCCTTCAGTTGGGCGTAGGTGATCTCGCGGGTGTCGCCGGGCTCGCCTTCGAAGTAGTACGCGATCTTGTCGCCGAGGCCGTTCTCCACATGCCGGTCGACGCAGTTGTACGCCGCGTTCAGCTTGCCGTCGGCGTACCACTTGGCGAAGGGCGGGTTGCTCCAGTCCAGCGTCTGGGTGGGCTCGACGGCCCAGCTGAGCCGCTTCGCCTGCTCCGCCCAGAAGCCCTCGAAATCTGCCTCGGCCGCCTCGTACGCGTCCGCCTTCACGTTCGCGTTCGCCGCGAGTTCGGCAGGGGGCTCGAACCGGCGCTCCTCGTGCATCAGGTTCGACAGCGCATCGGACTGGTTGGACTCGGAACTGGTCACGTCGCGGACTCCTCGTTGAGAGCTGCAAGACAACGGAACGCCCGGGCGCTCCGGTCCCCTTTCTACCAACGCCGGACCACCCGCGGTACTGGTGCATCGCCCAGCCGCCCCCGATCTGCGCCGAACGGCCCCCTTCGTGAACAGGATCACAGCCGGAACCAGGGCCCCATCTCCCGCATCCGACCCCTTGTCCGCACCCCGCCGACCCCGAGGAGCCCGCCGATGTACGCCACCCCCCAGCCCCACCCGTACGCCGAGCCCGCCCCTCACCAGTACTCCGGCGCGCCGTACGCCGCGCTCGTCCCGCAGCCGCACCCGTACGCCGGGCCCGAGGTCCATCCGGCTGAGCCCACGGCCGAGCGCCGCAAGATCTCCCGCGCCGCCCGCCGCCGGGTCCACGCCCGCGAGCGTCGCGTCCGCCGTACCCGCGGCCAGCTCCCGACCTACCGCCCGGCGTGGTGAGTGAGGACCTTCGCCAGGAGGGCTGTCAGTTGGTCGCGTTCCGCGGGGGAGAGTGGGGCGAAGATGGTGGCTTGGGCTTCTTTGACGAGGTCGTCCAGCCGGCTGTGCTGCCGGCGGCCGGCGGGGGTGATGGTGATGATGTTGCGGCGCCCGTCTTCGGGGTCGGGGGAGCGTTCGACGTAGCCGTCGGCGGTGAGTTCGTTGATCGCGGCCACTACGTCGCTGCGGTCGATGCCGGTACGGCGGCCGAGTGACGCCTGGCTCGCAGGTCCGAACTCGGCCAGGGTCGCCAGCAGACGGTAGTGGTAGCCGCGGGCGTTCCCCGCGGCGAAGGCCTCTCCCACGATCCGCTGGGCGTGCATCGCGCTCTGCGTGAGCAGCCAGCTCGGCGTCTTCAGCAGCGCGCTCGGGGCCAGTTCGTCATCCGCCACTCCGCGAGTCTAGCCATCTGTTGGCCACCCCCACGATCAGGCTTCGCGGGCGTCCAGGAGTTCGTCCCAGTGGTCGGCGGCCCACTCGCAGGCGATCCGCATCGGCTCGAGCATGCTCCGCCCGAGCGGCGTCAGCTCGTAGACGACCCGCCGCACCGGTAGGGCGTACTCCGTGCGCCGGACGAGTCCGTCCCGCTCCAGCGAGCGCAGGGACTGAGTCAGCACCTTCGGGGTGACCCGATGCAGCGGCACCCGCAGTTCGGAGTACCGGCGGGGGCCGTCCTCCAGGCAGCGGATCACCAGGCCGGCCCACTTGTCGCCGCCGAAGCGGATCGGGTTCAGCGAGGACGGGCAGATCTCGTCGAACATGTCCGGCCGCAACGGTTCCATCCGACCAGGGTAGTGAGTATCCGGGTGGTAACCAGGTCTCCGCCTACGGTCGGCCGCAACATCCGACCGAAGGGGATGAGAGATGAGCAAGGTACTGGTGTTCGGCGCAGGTGGGCGAGCAGGCCGGGCGGCTGTCGAGGAGGCGAGTCGCCGCGGCCACGAGGTGACGGCCGCGATGCGAACCCCCAGCAAGTACGCCGAGCTAGGTGGTGTCGCCGCCGACGTCACGGATGCCGAGCGGGTCGCCGAACTCGCCGCCGGGCAGGACGCTGTCATCGCGGCCGTGTACGACGGCGGCGCGGATCCGGCCGAGTTCTACCCGAAGGCGGCCACTGCGTTGGTGAAAGGACTCGCCAGGGCAGGGGTGTCACGGCTGGTCTGGGTGGGCCTGGCCTCGCTTCTCGCCACCGAGGACGGAACACCGCTGATGGATACGCCCGGCTATCCCCAGGAGTACCGGGGCTTCTACCTCGCCCACGCGGCCGCGCTCGAGGTGTTCGCGAACTCCGACCTGGACTGGGTATCGATCGCCCCGGCCGGCGACTTCGAGCACGAGAAACCCGAGCGCACTGGGACCTACCTCGTCGTACCGGCGTCTGCGCGCAGCCGGATCTCATACGCCGACCTCGCGCTCGCCCTGATCGACGAGCTCGACAAGCCGCGCCACCACCGGGCCCTCCTAGGTATTGCTCCTGCATGAGCTTGATCACTCGGGGATCCGTTGCCGAACGCAAGAAAAGCCCGTATCCGCAGACCCAGGACCCGGCGTACCTGGCTCGACCTCCACCAGTCGGACATCCTGGCCGCTTAGCGGCGAGATCTCCTTCCACGCCGGATCGTGTGCCAGGATTGCGCATCCGGCGTGGAGGGAGATGGTCAGGATCGAGCAGGAAACGCTGCAACTGCTCGTCGGCATGCACCGGGTCGTGCGACACCTGCGCCGCAGCGGCACGGCCACCGCGCTGCACCCGACCCAGTTCATCGCGCTCCTGCTGATCGCCGACGAGCAACCCATCCGGATCGGCACGATCGCCGCGCGCGTGCCGTGCTCCCAGCCGACCGCGACGACGACCGTCGCCGGGCTGGAGACGGCCGGCCTGGTACGCCGGGAACAGGACACCCTCGACGGCCGGGCCACCGTGGTCGTACTGACACCGGCGGGCGCGGAGATGGTCAGCGCCGCCGGCCGCCACGCAGCCGAAGACCTCGCCAAACTCCTCGACCGCCTGACCCCCGAAGAGCGCTCGCTGGTCCTGTCCGCTGGCGCAGTACTCTCGAAAATGGCCGACGGCCTCTAACGCATCCGGCTAGCTACGGAGCTCGCCGGAATCCGGGCATCTAGGGGCAGATCAATCTGCCCCGGATAGCCGGACGACACTGCGCGCCGGAAGCGGTAAGGTAAGGAACGCCTGGGACAGGAGTCCTTAGGAAGTGAACCCGGCAGCCTACCGGACGGTGGACGAGCCGGGTTTCGCGCTGTTCAGAGGTCTCTCAGCTGGCTGAAGGTTTGAACGGACCGGCGCCGTTGTCCGCCTCGCATCCAGCACCACGCGACCGCATCAGGCACCCAGAGCATCGGATCCTCCTTCGGCGCCAGCAGGTCCCATCTGAGCAGACCGTGGCACCCGAACCGATGCGTTGCCGCGTTCAGCGTCCTCCCGTCGCGGTGGTAGGTCGACTCCTCCCGCTCCACGATCAGACGCTCCGCCGTCGTCGCGTTGTCCCGGACAATGGCCTCCAGGCACCGCTGTTGCGTTCCTGCCCCGAGAGCAGCAGCCCACGCAACGCCTTGCGGTTCACCGCGACGTCATCGGCGGCACACCGAGCGGCCGCCATCAGCAGACCGCGAGTCTTCGTCTCGTCGACGAACACGTGGACTGGCATTGCTCTTCCCCCAGCGGACCGGACTGCAAAATCCGACCCTTGCACACTGAAGCCCTTGTTTTCTTGAGGATTGGGCCAGCTGACCGGGGCAGTCTAGGGCAGGCCGGGGCAGATTCTGAAAGGCCTATCTGAGCCGGTGGAGCGAGGGTAGATTTGCAGTGCCTTGGGGCAGCAAAGTCCCCTGGAAGTGGATTCGGCAGCCTACCGGACGGTGGACGAGCGGGGTCTTGCGCAGTGAAACGGCCGCCGAGGTTTGGACCTCGGCGGCCTTTCTGTTCTGCGTGGTTAGTTGCGGACGATGGTGAACGTGGTCGTTGTGTTGCGGATGTCTACTGCGTTGTTGGTGAGGGCCAGGTTGTTGAAGGTGGCGGTGCCGGCGGCTGGGCCTTCGCCGGGTTCGGGGAGTTCGTTGGCCCAGATGCCGAAGCCGGATTTGGCGTCGAAGGCGTCGCCGGACTTTCGGGCGCCGGAGATGGAGATGTTGGTGAGGACGGTGTCGGCGATCGGGAAGAGCCGTTGCCCACCCACGTAGTCGGTCTGGAACATGATCCCGCTGTACGTCGGATCGACGATGTCGACGTTGTCCAGGCGGATGCCCTGGAAGACCTTGGTGGCGGAGTAGATCCAGATGCCGGGGAACGTCTGGGCGCCCCAGAAGTGGCCGCCGGATCTGACCACCGAGATGTTCTCCCAGCGCGTCGGCGGGGTGGCGCCGAAGCCGTTCATCGGGATGCCGAAGTCGAGCGAGCTGATCGTGATCCCGGAGTGCACCAGCATGTCCGCGACGTACAGGTTGCGGAACACGTTGTTGGTGCCGCCGTAGACCGCGAAGCCGGCCGCCCGCCAGGTCAGCGTCGCCGGGAGGTTCTCGAAGACGTTGTCCCGGACCTCGCCCCCGCCGCCGTCGACGGCGTTGAAGAGGGCGAAGCTGTCGTCACCGGTACTGCGGGCGTCGTTGTTGCTGACCGTGTTGCCCGCCGAGCCGTTCGTCATGTTGATGCCGTCGGCAAAGGTGTCCCGGATCCGCGAGTTCCTGATCGTGGAGTTGTCCGTGTTCGCACCCCAGTACAGGCACATCTGGTGCTCGACCCAGATGTTGTCGATCTTCATGTTCGAGGTGCCGTTGAAGTTGAACACCTTGCCGGGGCCGTCGTTGCGGCTGTCGTAGTTGCCGAAGTACGCGAACCCGCTGAACGTCGACCCGTTCGCCGACGACTGCGCGTCGAACCCGACATCGGTGTTGGTCTGCGAGGTCGGCGCGATGAACCTCGTGTACCAAGGCCCGGCCCCGACCACCTTGATCGCCTTGCCGTACACGTTGAACTTGCTCGACGTCTGGTAGTCACCAGCAGGCAGGTACACCCTGCAGCGACGCGAGCGTCAACGGTTCATGACGGTCAATCGGTCGAGGTGTCCGAGCTGAACCAGCGGACCGGCCGGAAGGTGAGCAGGATGACGATGTTCCCCGGGTCGCCGAGTTCTGCCTGGACGTAACCCTGGGCGTGCTCCTCGGGCATGTAGCGCCGCGCGATCGTCAGCATCTGCTCGGGCGTCGGCGGAGCGACCGCGACGAGTTCCGCCTCGACGGTCACGTATGCCGGCGGCATCGCCTCCCGCTGCACGACCAGCGTCACCACGCCGGCCTCCTTGATCCGCTCGATCCGCTTCGGCGCCCGCCGCTGGGTGCCGGTGAACATGGTGATCTCGCCGCCCGGCTCGTAGGTATAGAACGTCGGCACGCTGGTCGGCGCCTGTCCGGCGCCGCCCGCCACGCTCAGGACGCCCACGTGGGGGCCGGCCAGAAACTCTTCGCGCTGCTGCTTCGTCATTGTTGTCATATAGTAAGCTTCATAAAAGCAAGTATGATCTGTCAAGTAGAGTAGGCAACATGACGACCAAGACGTACGGCCAGTACTGCGGGGTCGCCCGCGCGCTGGAACTCGTCGGGGAGCGCTGGGCGCTGCTGATCATCCGGGACCTGCTGGTCGCGCCGAAGCGGTACACGGATCTGCGCGCCGGGCTGCCGAAGATCCCCACGAACGTGCTCGCCACCCGGCTGAAGGAGCTCGAGCAGGCGGGAATCGTCACCCGCCGGGTCCAGCCCAGGCCGTCCGGCGCGATCGTCTACGAGCTCACCCCGTACGGCGCCGACCTCGACCAGGTCGTGCTCGCCCTGGGCCGTTGGGGTGCGCGGTCGCTCGGCGAGCTCAGGCCGGGCGAGATCGCCACGGCGGAGACGCTGGTGATGGCGTTGCGGTCCACCTTCGAGCCGGGGGACGTCAAGGCGACGTACGAGTTGCGGTTCGGCGAGGTGGTCGTGCACGCGATCGTTGATGGGGAATCACTGGAGTCAGCGCCCGGTCCGCTCCCGGCCGCGGATCTCGCGATCGAGGCCTACGCGCCGCTGAGCCCGTTGCTGAACGGGGAACTCGACGCCAAGGCGGCCCTCGAGGCGGGCATCGTCAGCACCAACGGGTCCGTTGCCGCGCTGGCCCGCTTCGCCAAGCTCTTCCGCATCGGCCCGACGCCCGCTGCCGACTAGCCCGACTGGCCGGTGCCCCGTCCTCTCCCTGAAACGGCGCACGCTTCGACAGAGCGTGCGCCGTACAGGGTCTGGCAGAGGATCGGTCAATGCTTCGAGGCAACCTCCGCGCCGGCGCCGGTCAGGGCGCGGACGGAGAGCTCGTTGTAGCGGTTCGCGCTGGACTTGTCCCTGCCCAGGTAGGTGCCGACGACGCCGAGCAGGAAGCCGAGCGGGATCGAGACGATGCCCGGGTTGGACAGCGGGAACCAGGAGAAGTCCGCGTCGGTGATCATCGACGTCGGCGAGCCCGAGACGACCGGCGAGAAGATCACCAGCACCACGGCGGAGATCAGGCCGCCGTAGATGCTCCAGACCGCGCCGGAGGTGTTGAACCGCTTCCAGAACAGGTTGTACAGCAGGGCCGGCAGGTTCGCCGAAGCCGCGACCGCGAAGGCGAGCGCGACCAGGAACGCGATGTTCAGCTTCTGCGCCGGGATGGCCAGCCCGATCGAGATAGCGCCGATGCCGACCGCCGCGTACCGGGCCACCCGGATCTCCTCCTTCTCGGTGACCTTGCGCTTGGCAATGACATTGACGTACAGGTCGTGCGCGAACGACGACGCCGAGGTCAGCGTCAGGCCCGCGACCACCGCCAGGATGGTGGCGAAGGCGACGGCCGCGATCAGCGCGAGCAGGATCGCGCCGCCGATCGACCCGGCGCCACCACCGACGACCTCGGCCAGCAGCACCGACGCGGTGTTGCCCTTCGAGGCGGCCACCGCGCTGTCCTTGCCGGTGTCGAGCAGCGCCGCGGCGCCGAACCCGAGGGCCAGCGTCATCAGGTAGAAGGCGCCGATCAGCCCGATCGCCCACTGCACGGACCTCCGGGCCGCCCTGGAGTCCGGCACGGTGTAGAAGCGGATCAGGATGTGCGGCAGGCCCGCGGTGCCGAGGACAAGCGCGAGGCCCAGCGACAGGAAGTCGATCTGGCCGACGAGGTCCTTGCCGTAGAGCAGGCCCGGCTGCAGGAACGCCTCGCCCTTGCCGGACTTCTCGGCGGCCGCGCCGAGCAGCTCGGACGGGTTGAAGTGGAACTTCAGCAGCACCAGGAAGGTGATGATCAGAGTGCCGCTCATCAGGAGCACGGCCTTCACGATCTGCACCCAGGTCGTGCCCCTCATGCCGCCGACGGCCACGTAGATGATCATCAGCGCGCCGACCAGCACGATCACGCCGGCCTTCAGGGTCTCGTCGGTGACGCCGAGCAGCAGGCCGACGAGCGTACCGGCGCCGACCATCTGGGCCAGCAGGTAGAAGATCGAGACCACGATCGTCGAGGTCGCGGCGGCGGTCCGGACCGGTCGCTGCCGCATCCGGAAGGCGAGCTGGTCGGCCATGGTGAACCGGCCGGAGTTCCGCAGCAGCTCGGCGACCAGCAGCAGGGCGACCAGCCAGGCGACCAGGAAGCCGATCGAGTACAGGAAGCCGTCGTACCCGTAGAGCGCGATCTGGCCGGAGATGCCGAGGAAGGACGCGGCGGACATGTAGTCGCCGGCCACGGCCAGGCCGTTCTGGGAGCCGCTGAAGTTGCGGCCGCCGGCGTAGTAGTCGGTCGTCGTCTTGTTCTGCCGCGACGCCCACCAGGTGATGTAGAGCGTGATGGCGACGATCGCGATGAACAGCGAGATGGTGAGGGCCTGGTTGCCCGGCTCGGCGTCCGCGAGCGGGACGAGAAGACTGCTCACCGGCGGCGCTCCCTCTTGTACTTGGCGTTCAGCCCGCTGGCCAGCGGGTCCAGCTTCCGGTTCGCGAACCGCCCGTAGAGGGCCGCGATCAGGAAGGTCGAGACGAACTGGAGCAGCCCGAAGATCAGCGCCACGTTGATGTGCCCGATCACCTGGTGATTCATGAAGTCACGCGCCCAGTTGCAGCACGCGACGTACAGGAGGTACCAGGTCATGAACGCGATGGTCCAGGGCACCACGAAGTTCTTGTACCGGCGTTTCAGCTCCTGGAAGTCGCGCGCCTCGTGCACGGCCTCATACGCACGAGCCTCGCGGTCGTGCACCACTTCCTCAGACATCAGCACTGCACCCTTCGGTCGGAAGGCGAACAGGTGCACGTTAGCCGCTTGCCGAGCATTTGTGATCGAATGCAACCAAACCGTTTCAGGTCACAGCGGTGGTGCGAGGGGTGCGTCCAGGGTGCGGTGGTAGTTCGCGAGGTCGCTGGGGCGGGTGCGGTAGCAGTTGGTGAAGTAGGGCACGCGCAACGGCTCCGGCGGCCTCGCGGTGCTGTCGTAGATGGCGTCGATCTGCTCAAGTACCGACTCCCGCCGGGACTCGGTCAGAACCGCGACCCGCGAGTGCGACTGGGCGAGTTGCCGCAGTCCGTTGCGGTCGAGGTCGTGCCAGTGCCGGAACCGGGCCGTCTCCACCATCGAGAACAGGTCCGACTGGAGCAGGATCGGCATCGGGTCGAACTCGTCGTTCCCGGCCAGGAAGTCCTCGCCGATGATCGCCCGGTGCAGCCGCCGGACCCAGGGGACGACCGTGTCGTGGTTGTTCCAGAGCAGGCCCAGCACGCCGTGCGGCCGCAGTACCCGGGCGATCTCGGGCAGGGCGCGGGCGTGGTCGAACCAGTGGAAGGCCTGTCCGACGAGGACCGCGTCGACCGAGGCGTGCGCCAGCGGGATGGACTCGGCGGCTCCGACCATCGTGTCGACGCCGGGAACGCGCCGGCACAGCGCGAGCATCTCCTCGGACGGATCGACCGCGACCACGTCGTGCCCGAGGGACGCGGCGACCTTGCTCAGCTTGCCGGTCCCTGCCCCGAGATCGAGGATCTGGAGCCGGCCGGGACCCAGGATCCAGGTCAGCGCGTCGGCAGGGAACGTCGGCCGGCCCGCGTCGTACGCGGCGGCGACGGCGCCGAAGGATCGCGCGCGACCGGCATCAGGACCTGGGTCATCGGTGGTCATCACGGCAAATCATGCCGTAGCCACCGCCTTGCGGGGCGTTACTCGCCGAGCTTCTTCTGTTCGATGTGCGCGTTGAGCGCGGCGAGCTCGGGGTGCGCGGCCATGATCTCGACCAGATCGGCGCAGTTCAGCGTGGTCGCGGCGTAGTCCTCGATCAGCGTGGTCAGCAGCAGCCGGTCGTCCTCGGTGTCCAGCGTCAGCCGGTACTGCGAGCCGCCGCCCTGCCACGGGAGGTTGAGCAGCCGGACGTCCCCGCCGCGGTTCTGGTGCAGGTACGACGTGACGTGCTCGCGGTCGGCCTGCAGGGTGGCCCGGGCCTCGGCCCGGAGCAGCTGCGGGACCGAGAACACCTCGTAGTCCATGCCGCGCGGGTAGGTCCGCTCGAGGCAGTTCGACACGTACAGATTCTCGTCGTTCTCGGCGCGGTACCGATCGACGCCCGCGGCAACGACCTCCGCGTCGATCAGCGGGCAGTCCGAGGTGACCCGGACGACCGCGTCCAGCTCGTGTTCGCGGGCCGCGCCGGCGAACCGGGAGAGCACGTCCAGCTCGCTGCCACGGAACACCGGGACCCCGGCCTCGCCGGCCAGCCCCACGATCGGCTCGTCGTCGGCGTTCGTGGTGGTTGCCACGATCACCGGAAGCCCGGTCCGGGCCAGCCGGTCCAGGTGGTGCTCGAGGAAGGTCCGCTTACCCGCGGTCAGCAGGATCTTGGCGGGCAGCCTGGTGCTCGTCGCGCGGGCCTGGGTGATGATGCCGATCTTCACGAAACCGCCTTCAGCGTGGTCCACCTGAACAACTCACGGATCTCCGCCGGACCGGCCAGGTGCTCGACACCGAGCTCGGTGTCGGTGAACTCCCGGGCCAGGTCGAGCGGTACGTACGGCTGGTTCATCTCGGGCCACAGCCGCTTGATCCGGGCCTGGCCGCCGAAGGAAGGATGCTCGTTCTCCAGCAGCATCGGGTCGCCGTACACGCCGGGCTGCAGGCCCAGGGAGGCGCCGTACAGGACGGCCGAGCTGAGCCGGTTGGAGGCGACGCGGCGGTGTTTGCGGACCTCGCGGAGCTGCTTCAGCAGGAAGTCCGCGTCGGTCCCGAGCCAGTGCAGCCCGCGGTACCCGTGGGTGATCACCCGGAAGCCGGCCCGCGCGTAGACCTGCCGGATGGCCGGGTTCTCGTACTCGTTCCAGTACAGGCAGACGGTGACCGGGCCCTTCTCGTGCTCGTTGATCGAGGCAACGATCCGGCCGTGATCGCCCAGTACGTGCTGGCCTTCCCAGCCGTGGAACGGGTAGAAGATGGTGCCGGCGGCATCTTTCGCCGGGGTGGCCAGCTCCGGGTGCACCTTCAGCAGGTAGAGCCAGGCGGCGCCGATCACCGAGTAGTTGCGCAGGCCCATCGACCAGCCGCGCCGCCGGACGCTGTCGGACCAGACGAACTTCGGCATCCCGTCGACGAAGGCGGTGCCGAAGGCGAACCCGTCGAGGATGTTCCAGCCGTGCTGCAGGTAGCCCCAGATCCCTGGCGCGCCGGGCAGCCCGGCGTACGAGGCCATCACGTGCGCGTGGCCGTAGAAGTGGTTCGCGTGGTGCATCAGCGACCCACCCTGCGGCGAACCCGTCTGACCCTGCGGCGAGCCCGTCTGACGACCACCTTCGCCGGGTTCATCACCGCCACCCCGATCCGGTACGCACGCGACCGGCGGATGCTGCTCAGCTGACGCTCGAAGTAGATGGCCTGCGTGGCCGCCTCGGACAGCTCCTTGGTGAGCCGCGCGATGGTGGCGACCTGCTCCGCACTCCCGGCCGGCTGCGGCTGCTTATTGCCTGGGGCAACGGATGCCCAGAGTGCTTCTGTCAAAGTGATTCCGGCCATCGACGCGAACAGCGCGGTCAGGCCGCGGGTGCTCTCGCCGGCCGTCCACGACTGCCTCGAGCCGGCTTCCAGCGAGCGCCGCACGAAGCGTGCCAACTGCGAGATCACGAGGGCCTCGCCGCGACCCGCGACCGGCTCACCCTCCCCGAACACCTGGTACGACGTACCGTCGACGATCACGTTGTCCGCCGACGCGATCGAGGCGGTCTGGGCGTCCTGCGCCAGCAACCATGACACGTAGCCGGGCACCGTACGCCGGATCGCCGCCTGGTCGTCGACCCGCAGAGCATCGAGGAGATATTCCTCCAGCAGGATGCCGGAGCCGGTCGGCACGGCATCACCGGGCAGCACGGCAGGCACCTCGGCGGCGCCGATCACGAAGTACCAGCCCGGGGCCAGTTCGGTGCCGAGGCCGGCGGCGATCGCGTCCTGCATCAGGCGATACGGATCGGTCATCATCGGCCCGGCGTATCGCGACGCGACCGCTCGGCCGATCGTCACGCCGGCCAGCGGAGTATCGGTCTCGGTCAGCGCGACCGAGGGGTCTGCCAGGTCCGGATAGACGGCGTACGTCGTCGCGGACGTGCCGACGGCGGCGTGGACAGCCTTCAGCCCGGCAGGCGGTTCGACGCTGCCGAAGAGGTCGCGGGGCCACGCCTGGTCGCCCGGGACGGTGGCCAGGTTGGGCTGGATCAAGCGCTCGATGCCGAAGGAGTTCTCGGCCGCGAGCAACAGCCGGCCCCCTGGAGCCAGCCGCGCCTGCAGGGCAGCGAGTGCGTCGGCCCAGGTCAGCACCGGCGTGTCAGGTCCCACCAGGCGATGCAACCCGTCCAGCGCCACGATCACGTCGTACGTGTCGTCGGGGCTGAAGCGATCGAGGGCCCCGCAGTAGACCCGACCCTGGATCAGTGCGGCGATCTCTTCGGCATCCGGAGCGGATCGGACCAGCGCGTCCACGGAAGCGGTCGCGCCGACGACCTGCTTGAGCAGTTCGAGCGTGTGCGGACCGGCCACCAGGACGGAGTCCGTCGGCTTCAGCACGGCTTCCAGCAGCGCCGCTGGAACACGACCGCCGGTCGCGGGACGTCCGTCGCGAGGTATGAGGTCGGACCAGTTGAGCATCTCGGCCCCGACCATGACCAGACTCGTCACTGGACCAGCTTAGTCAACGTGTCGATCACCCGGTCGACGTCGGAGTCGGTCAGGTCCGGGAACATCGGTAGCGAGATCTCCTCGTGGTAGAACTGCTCCGCGTTCGGGCACATGCCGCGCTGATAGCCCTGGTTCGCGAACACTGGGTGCCAGTAGACCGGGATGTAGTTCACCTGGACGCCGATCCCGGCCGCCCGCAGGCCTTCGAAGATCTCCCGCCGGCGACCGCCGAGAACGCGGACCGGGTAGAGGTGCCAGGCCGGGTCCACGTCCGCGCGCTGGGGCGGAGTACGGAGGCCGTCGACGTCGCTCAGGGCCTCGTTGTACCGCGCGGTGAGCTCGGCCCGGCGTTTCTTGAACGCCGCGAGCCTGCGCAGCTGGGACAACCCGAGCGCGCAGGCGACGTCGGTGAGGCGGTAGTTCACGCCGAACTCGTGAACTTCCTGGTGCCAGGGGCCCTCGTCGGTGATCTCGAACCGCTCGGGGTCCCGGACCAGTCCGATGAAGTGGAACTCGTGCACCTTCTGCCCGACCGCCGGGTCCTTGGCGACGACGGCGCCGCCCTCGCCGGTGGTCAGGTTCTTGGTCGGGAAGAACGACAGCGTGGTGACGTCGGCCAGGTCGCCGACCGGGCGGCCGCGGTAGAAGCCGCCGACCGAGTGTGCCGCGTCGTCCAGCGTGCTGGCGCCGACCGAGTCCGCGATCGGCTGCAGGGCGTCGTAGTCCGCCGGGTGGCCGGCATAGTCGACGGCCGCGACGACCTTCGTACGCTCGGTGACGACCGCCTCGACGGCCGCCGGGTCGAGCAGCGCGGTGTCCTCCTCGACGTCGGCGAAGACCACCTTCGCGCCGAGGATCGCGGCGCAGGACGCGGTCGCCACGAACGTCATCGGCGTGGTCACGATCTCGTCGCCGGGGCCGACGCCGAGCCCGGCGTACGCCATGTGCAGGGCGGCGGTGCCCGACGTGCAGCTGACCGCGCGGTGGCCGCCGGTCAGCTCGGAGACGGCGGTCTCGAACGCGGTGACGGCTGGGCCGGTGGTGAGCCAGTCGCCGCGGAGGACAGCGGTGACCGCGTCGATGTCCTCCGCCGAGATCGACTGGCGGCCGTAGGGCAGCATCGGATCAGACATCGCTGTCGAGAATCTTGCGGATCTCGTCGATCGTGTACCACTGGTCGTTGGTGTCGGAGGCGTAGTGGAAGCCGTCGGGCACCGGCGTGCCGTGCGCCGGCGGGGTGTAGCCCCAGGTCGCCAGGTCCGGCTGCAGCACGTACCGGTTGCCGATCGCGAGCGCGCGGCGACCCTCCTCCGGGCTGATCATCTCCTCGTGCAGCTTCTCGCCCGGCCGCAGCCCCATGTCGTGCATTTTCGCGCCCGGCGCGATCGCCTGGGCCAGGTCGGTGATCTTCATCGACGGGATCCGCGGCACGTACAGCTCGCCGCCCATCATCTGCTCGAACGAGTCGACGACGAATTCGACCGCCTCCGGCAGCGTGATCAGGAACCGGGTGCAGCGCAGGTCGGTGATCGGCAGCGACTGGCCGGCCGCGTGCAGGGCCCGGAACTTCGGGATGATCGAGCCGCGGCTGCCCATCACGTTGCCGTACCGGACCACGCTGAAGCGGGTGTCGTAGGCGGCCGCGTAGTGGTTGCCGGTGATGAAGAGCTTGTCGGCGGTCAGCTTGGTCGCGCCGTACAGGTTGATCGGGCTCGAGGCCTTGTCGGTGGACAGCGCGACGACCTTCTTGACGCCCGAGTCGATGGCCGACTCGATCACGTTCTGTGAGCCGACCACGTTGGTCTGGACGAACTCCCATGGGTTGTACTCCGCGGTGTCGACCTGTTTCAGCGCGGCCGCGTGCACCACGTAGTCGACCCTGTGCATCGCCCGGTTCAGCCGGGCCCGGTCGCGTACGTCGCCGATGAAGAACCGCAGCCGCGGGTCGTCGCCGAAGTACTGCCGGACCTCCCACTGCTTCAGCTCGTCGCGGCTGAAGACGATGATCCGCCGCGGGTCGAGCTGATCGAGGGCGAACCGGATGAACGCCTTGCCGAAGGACCCAGTGCCTCCGGTGACGAGGATGTCTGAGCCGGTGAGGATGGACAAGTCGGGGGACCCTTCTCATGTGCGTTTCCGGACCGCGCGAGCATGTCACGCAAGTGGATACCTTAGCTGGGCGCCCCCAGTGGACCGGATACGGTCTGGTGCGTGACTGGACAGAGGCGGGTCGGAGTCAGGTGTGACGTGGGGCCCAGACGGGGCATCGGACACGTGATGCGGGGCCTGGCGCTGGCCGAGGAATTGCGGCTGCGCGGGGCCGAAGTGGTCTTCGTCTGCGACAGCCACACCGTGCCCTGGGCCAACGAACAGATCCTGGCCCGGGGCATCCCGGTGGAGCCTGCCGTCTGGACCGCCGAGGAGCACGTGGAGCTGTTCCGGCGGCTCGAGCTGGATGCCGTCGTCTTCGACTCGTACGACCTGCCGGGCGAGGTGTTCACCCGAGTGCGCAGGTCCGGCATCCCCGCCCTCGCGATCGTCGACGGGGACTTCCGCGGCGCCGAGGCAGACGTGTTCGTGGACCAGAACCTGGGCTCCGAGCTGGACCAGCCGGAGCTCCCCGAGGGTGCGATCCGGCTCGCCGGGCTGGACTACGTGCTGCTGCGTGACGAGATCCTCACCCTCCGTCCGGCCGAACCGCCCGAGCCGCGACGGCACGACGTACCGAAGGTGTTCGCGTTCTTCGGGGGCACCGACGCATATGGCGCCGGGCCGTACGTCGCGGCGGCCCTCGCGGCGACGGGGGTGCCGTTCGAGGCCCTCGTGGTGGCTCCGGACGACGACCTGGCCGAGGCGATCACCGCAGTGCCGCTGAACCCTGGCCAGCGGGTCGACGTGATCGGCCCGACCTCCCAGCTCGCCAGGGCCGTGGTGGCCTCGGACCTGGTGGTCAGCGCGTCCGGTACGTCGACCTGGGAGTTGATGTGCCTCGGGGCGACGGCAGGCCTCGTGTGCGTGGTGGACAACCAGGAGATGGGCTACGAAAGGGCAGTCGCCACTGGCGCGGCGGTCGGAGTCGGAGTGCTCTCAGACCTGAAGGCGGACCCAACAGCCGCGGCCGCCGTACTCCGGCCACTCCTGACGGACCCGGTGGAACGCGCACGGATCGCCGAGGCCGGCTGGAAGCTGGTGGACGGACAGGGTCGGGTCCGGGTCGCCGATGCTCTCTTTCACCTGATTTCGTAGATCGTGGCGTGCCGGAGCCGCACGAACTGCTTGAGCTGGGGCGACACGGTGCCGGCCCTGTTGTCGGCACGCCGACCCGGCGCAGTCGCTCGATGACCGCGACCGAGGGGGACGTGAAGGCGCATCGTCGGTCGCCAGCTCCTCCTCGCTCCAGTAGGGGATCAGGCTCGGGTTCACCCCGGTAGAGCGGTTGATTCAGGGCAGTTCGTAGACGAGCGCGTCGGAGGCCTTGAAGCGCAGCGTGGCGAAGGCGCCGAGATTGGGCGACAGGATCGTCTGGGTGGGGTCCGCGTAGAGCCAGCGGACGCCGTACTTCTCCCGCAGCACCCGCAGGTTGTCGCGGCTCGGGGAGATGAACGCGCGGTCGTTCTCCTCCTGTCTCGTCTGGTCCCAGAACGGCAACCCGTTCGGGCCCATCCCGGTGCCGGCGACCAGGTCGTTGAGGGTATTCGTGTACGCCCAGCCCTCCAGCAGCACGTGCCGCTCGGTCAGCGCGGAGATCCAGAAATGCCGGGCGTCGCAGCCTTTGGTGTTCTTCATCGCGCAGTGCGCGTTGGTCGCGATCAGGTCGCCCGGGGCGGCGTGGTCCTTCAGCCAGAGGGCTGCGGCGGTCTGGCTCCGGCTCGGGCCGAGCAGTTGCTTGTCCGTCTGCGGGGCCAGCGACACGGGCGCGTACTCGGTCATCGCCTGGAGCGGCAGGAACAGGCCCGCGCCCATTCCGGCGAGCACGAAGGACGCCATCGCGATCCTGGTCGGACGGCCCCTGCGCTTGGCGACCCGCTTCCACACCACGGTGACGAGCACCGCTACCAGGGCGAGAAGGAAGATCGTCCACAACCACGGGCTGATCAGCCCGGCGAGGGATCCGTCCGGTGTGCGGAAGGGCTTGCCGTCCGACGGCAGTGCGTTGACGATCGCGCGAGCCAGCGCGGTCGCGCCGATGCCACCCGCGATCGACGCGAGCACGGCGAGGTCCGACCGCCGGTCGGCGAACCAGAACACCAGCATCCAGGCACCCGCCGCGGCCAGTGCCGCGATGATCGGTACGGCGGTGCGGTGGAAGTACAACTGGCTGGTGCCGGGCTGATCCGTCAGCACCATCCCGGAGAACCCGGCGATGGAGATTCCGACGAGGAAGATCATCCCGGGGTCGCGGAACCAGCGGGCCGCAGTACCGGTGAGGACGAGGAGGCCGGCCGAGCCGAGGATCAGACCGAGGCAGGTGGTGATCGCGGTGATCCACATCGCGCCGTGGTCGAGCTGGCCGGCGGGCAGGGAGTCCGCGACGAGCGGATAGACGCCCACCTTGGCGAAGGTGATCCACGGTTTCACCGCCAGCCCGGACGAGTGCATGCCGAAGACGACCACGATCGAGGCTGCGAACAACCCGCCCAGGACAGCCGCCGTGAGCAGCGCGGCCTTGGCGAACCGGCCGTAGCAGAGCCGGACGAGGACGACCAGCGCGAGCCCGCAGATGATCAGCGGCAGCACGGTCGCCTTCGACCCCGAGGCCGCCGCGGCGATCACGACGAACAGGACCCAGGTCCCGGGCCCACTCCGGCCCCGCAGCAGGTCGATGCCGATCAACGCGAGCAGCACGATCAGCGCGCTGCCGAGATTCTGCGTCGGGCTGCCCCAGACGTAGTTGATGAGGCCCTCGGCCGGCAGCGTCACCGACGGGTACGCGTTCACCGTGCCGCCGACCGAGGCGACCGCGATCGCCAGCGGCCCGGCCCACCGCGAGCCCGGAGCCAGTCGGTCCGTCAGCGCGAAGATCAGCGCGGTCCCGGCGAGCAGCAGCGGCACCCAGCCGATCGTGTAGACGAGATCGGTCAGGTTGATGCCGGTCGCCCACGACACCGCGGCCGTGAACTGGTGCCAGAAATAGTGGTAGTCCATCTGCTCGCCCTGCACGTACGGCGCTTGCAGGGGGAAGTCGGACCGCGCGCTGGCCGCCAGGGCCTGGTGGAACGCCATGTCGGGCGAGTTGGACCGCGCATCGGTGTACGGCGCGGGCACGAGGTTCCGATAACGCCCGATCCCGTACAAGGGCAGCGCCAAGGCAAGGGCAACCAGCCAGGCGGTCAGAGGGCTCACCGGCCGCTCGACCCGGCTGAGGATGCGCGGACGCCACGACGGCACACAGACAGCGGCGATCACCACGGGCGCGGCCCACAGCCAGGCCCACTGCTGCAGGCCGATCGGCGCGACGGCCATGTAGACGAGCAGGAGCACCGCGACACCCACCAGAGAGCCGGCGGCGAAGTCCTCGATCAGGTTGTGCCGGAACGGGCTGGCGAGCCGCCACAGGATCACGCCCGGCAGGGTGATGCCGAAGATCCAGAACCGCAGCAGCGACACGATGCTGTCGGCGGACGCGTGCCCGGCCATCAGCCAGATCGCCAGCCATGCCACCGCGAGGCCTGCGGCGGCCTTGACCAGGTGCGGGACGATGGGCTGCCAGGACGGCCGGCTCGTCTCCCGCTCCGGGGCGCCTGGGCGGCTGGGCGCGATGCCGGTCACGGTTGACACGGAGGCAGAGTATCCGTGCTAAGCCCCGGGCCGAGTAATCTCACCGCAGGAGGTCCGCATGCCAACCAGTCACCCAGTGCTGTCCGTCGTCGTGCCGATGTACGACGAGGAGGACGTGCTGCCGATCTTCTTCGAGCGGATGCACCCGTTGCTCGACGGGTTGGGGATCAGCTACGAGGTGCTCGTCGTCGACGACGGCAGCCGCGACGGCACGGCCACCCTGCTGCGCGAGGCGACCGGCACCTGGCCGCAACTCCGGCTCGTCCGCCTGCTCCGGAACTCCGGTCACCAGGCCGCCCTGTCCGCGGGATTCCGCCGCGCTCGTGGTGATTACCTGGTCACCATCGACGCCGACCTGCAGGATCCCCCCGAGGCGATCGCCGAGTTGCTCGCCACCGCGCGGGAGAAGGACGTCGACGTCGTGTACGGCGTACGGTCCGACCGGTCGAGTGACTCCTGGCCCAAGCGGACCACGGCTCGCATGTACTACCGGCTGATGTGTCGCCTGGTGGGCATGGACATCCCGTTCGACGCCGGCGACTTCCGGCTGGTGTCGCGCCGCGTGGTGGATGCCGTCAACGGGCTCCCCGAGGACGGCCGGGTGTTCCGGCTGGTGATCCCGTGGCTGGGGTTCCCGAGCGCGCAGGTGAAGTACGTTCGCGCCGAGCGGGCGGCAGGCGTGACGAAGTACAACTGGTCGAAGATGTTCCGGCTGGCCTTCGACAGCGTGACGGCGTTCTCGGCCGCTCCGCTCCGGCTGGCCACCTGGCTCGGGCTGCTGGGTGGGCTGGTCTGCGGGTTGTTCGTGGTCGGGGCGCTGGTGGTCAAGCTGTCGGGCAACAGCGTTCCGGGCTGGACCTCGACCGTGCTGGCGGTCGGCATCATCGGCGCGATCCAGCTGCTGTGCCTGGGGTTGCTGGGCGAGTACGTGGCGAGGCTGTTCCAGTCGAGCCAGCGGCGGCCGCAGTTCCTGGTGGGTTACGACAGCCTGGAGGATCCCGGGCACCACAGTTACGCGGAGGCGATCGACGGGCAGTCGCCGGAGCAAAGGTAGGCTCCCCGCCTATGCCGGACCTGTCGCCGATCCCTTTCGTCAAGGCATACGTGGCGGGTGACGAGCTCGTCTACGTGAACCAGTCCTTCTCCTCGGCCGCGGTCTCCGGCGACGGCCCGTTCACCGCCCGGGCGACGGAGCTGATCACCAAACTCACCGGTGGCGTCGGCTCGCTGCTGACCACGTCGTGCACCCACGCGCTGGAGATGACCGCCCTGCTGCTCGACCTGGAGCCGGGGGACGAGGTGATCATGCCGTCGTTCACTTTCGTCTCCACCGCGAACGCCTACGCGCTGCGCGGCGCCGTACCGGTGTTCGTGGACATCCGGCCGGACACGCTGAACCTCGACGAGACGCAGATCGAGGCCGCGATCACCGAGCGGACCAAGGCGATCGTGGTGGTTCACTACGCCGGGGTCGCCGCCGCCATGGACGAGGTGCTCGCGATCGCCGCGAAGTACGGGCTGCCGGTGATCGAGGACAACGCGCACGGTCTCGGCGGGTCGTACCACGGCCGCCCGCTCGGCTCGCTCGGGCTGATGGCGACGCAGTCCTTCCACGGCACCAAGAACGTGCATTGCGGCGAGGGTGGCGCGCTGGTCGTCAACGACACCGACCTGCTCGCCCGGGCCGAGGTGATCCGGGAGAAGGGCACCAACCGCGCCCAGTTCTTCCGCGGCCAGGTCGACAAGTACCGCTGGGTGGACATCGGGTCCAGCTATCTCCCGGCGGACCCGCTGGCCGCATTCCTGACAGCCCAGCTGGAGCACTTCGACGAGATCCACGCGCCACGGCTGGCGAGCTGGCAGCGGTACGACGAGGCGCTGGCCGAGTGGGCCGGGTCGCACGGCGTCGGCCTACCGACCGTTCCCGCGGGCTGCGTGCACCCCGCGCATATGTACTACCTGCTGATGCCGTCCCACGAGCACCAGCAGGGCCTGATCGCCCACTTGCGCGAGCGCAACGTCAGCGCGCCGTTCCACTACGTGCCGCTGCACTCGTCCCCGGCGGGCGAGAAGTACGGCCGGGTCGGGCCGGGCGGTTGCGCCGTCACAGACCGGGTCAGTAGCTCGTTGGTCCGGTTGCCGCTGTACAGCCAGCTCACCGAGGAGGAGCTGAACCGAGTGATCGACGGAGTGCACTCCTACCCGTTCGGTCCGGCATGAGCTGGTACGACGCCCTCGAGGCGGGCGAGCTGACGATCCGGCCGGGTGACTACGAGTCACGGCGGTTCGGCGTCGCCGTCGACCGGATCTCGATCTCGGCCTCAGCCGGTACGCCGCTGCCGGAGGTGCTCGCCGCGGTCGACAAGTCGACGGCCGACGTGGTGATCCTGCGCTACCCGGCCCGCGAGGTCTCCTGGTTCGCGGCGCTGGCGAGTGGTCCGCGGACAGCGCTGCTCGCGGACAGCCTCGTCTACTGGTCACTCCCTGTGGGCAAGGGCCGTCGCCCGGCGCCGCTGGCCGGGTTCGCCGCGATGCTCGAGCCGGCGGTCGACGACGATCTGGTGGACGACCTGGTCGGTGACATCTTCGGCGACTACGGGAACCACTACTGCGCCAACCCGCTGTTCGCTCGGACCCAGGCGCTCGCGGGGTACCAGGAATGGGCCCGGCGCAGCGTCGAGGACCAGGGCGCGGTCGTACTGCGAGGCCCGGACCGGCGGGTGCTCGCTCTGGCCACGGTGGACCAGCAACGGTCGTGGACCGAGATCGAGCTGGCCGGCGTGGTTCCGGCCGAGCAGGGCCGTGGCCGGTACGGGCACCTGCTCGCGGCCGTCGAGGATGCCGCAACCTCCCGTCGGCTCGTCATTTCCACCCAGGGCCACAACACCGGGGTACAAAGAGCTTGGGCGCGTTATGGGTTCGAGCCGATCCACACGCTGCTGACGGTTCATCTGGTCGGGCCCGACCTACCCCTGGCAGCGCGACAGTAGCCGGAGACCGGCTGCTAGCATCATTGACCGAATTCGTCTGAGCCGAGGAGATACACGGTTGTGACGCCACGGCTGAGCGTGGTTGTGCCTTTCTACAACGTCGGTGACTACATCGGGGACTGCCTCGATTCGATCGCACGGCAAACCTGGACGGATTTCGAGGCGATCCTCGTCGACGACGGATCCCCGGACGACAGCGCGGCGATCGCCAAGGACCTGTGTTCCCGCGACTCCCGGTTCCGGATCGTCGAGCAGGACAACCAGGGCCTCGGCCCGGCCCGCAACACCGGGGTCCGGCACGCCCAGGGCGAGTATCTGACCTTCGTCGACAGCGACGACCTGGTCAGCCGGCACGGGTTCGAGCGGCTGGTCCGGTCGCTGGACGAGACGGGGTCGTCCTTCGCCGGCGGGAACGCGCGGCGCTTCAACAACAGCGCCGGGGTCCGGCCGTCGTGGATCCACGGGCTGCCGTTCGCGAAGAACCGGATCGCCAGCCACGTGCTGGAGTCGCCCGACCTGATCCTGGACCGGATGGTCTGGAACAAGGTCTACCGGCGCTCCTTCTGGGACGAGTACGGCTACGAGTTCCCCGCGATCCGGTACGAGGATTACCCGGTCACGCTGAAGGCGCACCTGGACGCGGTCACCGTGGACGCGCTGGCCGCCCCGGTCTACTACTGGCGGGAGCGGGAGTCGGGCGAGTCGATCACCCAGCAGAAGTTCCAGTTGAGCAACCTGGAGGACCGGGTCCGCTCCGCCGAACTGGTGATGGACCTGATCGACAGCGGCGCGTATCAGGGACTGGGCGAGATCCGGCGCCGGGTGCACTCGCACTTCACCCAGATCGACATGCTGACGCTGGTGATGGCGTTCGGCGCGGTGCCGCCCGCGGAGGAGCAGAACCTGGTCCTGCTGGCCTGCCGGTTGCTGGAGCGGCTGGACAACTCGGTTCTGGTCCGCGCGCACAGCTACGACCGGATCCAGCACTCCGCGCTCCGCGCCGGCGACGTGGACCTGCTGCGCCGGCTGGCGCACTTCCGCAACGAGGGTGGCCTTCGCGGTGGCGCCCGCGCAATCCCGAAGGCCGGTAGTCGGTGGCAGTTCGAGCACAACTACCCGGGCGTGCACGAGCAGAACACCGCCGTACCGCGCACCCTCTACGAATTGCCGAAGAAGGACCTGACGCTGGCGACGACCGTGCAGCGGGTCGCCTGGCAGGACGACGTGCTGTCGCTGCACGGGACCGCCGAGATCCGGCACCTGGAGACCACCGCGTCGTCCAGCCTGCGGATCGCGCTGGTCGTCGCGGGGAACCGTATCCCGCTGCCTGTCCGTCGGTACGCCGCGACGGACTCGCATGGTGACTCCTCCCTGGTCGGGTTCGAGGTGCGCCTCGACCGCCGCCTGCTGACGAAACTCGCGGACACGGCGGCCCCGGCGCACTTCGCAGTACGGATGAAGTCCGGGCGGCTGCGCGAGCACGGCAAGCTCCGCGGTCAGCGTGCGGGCAGTCCCGGCTGGCCGCCGGGCAACTGGATCGACGAGACCACCTGGGTCCAGCCCGGTCCCGGCGCGGACGGCGCCTTCGTCCTGCGGAAGATGGTCGACCCGTGCCGCATCACCTCGGCCGAGCAGACCTCCGACGCGCTCGTACTGCGGGGGCGGGTGCCGGCCGATCTGGAGGATCCGCGGCTGCAGGTGACCCGGGCGCTGTCCGGTCTGGGCCAGGTGCTGCCGCTCGAGTGGTCCGGGCGGGACTTCAGCGTGCGGATCCCGTTCGGCCCGATCATCGCCGAGACCAGCCCCGATGACCCGTTCACCCAGCGGACCACCTGGGCCTTCCGGATGCTCGGCTCCGGCGGCGACGAGAGGTTGCTGCTCTGGACCGCCGGCGACCAGGCGGTGAGCCACCTGGACCAGGGTCGCCTGGTCACGCTCACCCGATCCACCGGTGGGTACGTGAACCTGCACGAAGGCCCCGCCCGGGTGGTCGCCCAGCAGGCCGAGGTTGTTGCTGAGAGCAATGAACTGCGGATCGCCGGGTTGTTGACCGGCGGGGCCGCGTTCAGCTGGCGGCGGTTCCTGGAGGACTCCGACGAACACCTGGACGTCGCGTGCCGCAGTACCGTCTCGGCGTCCGGGGAGTGGGTGGCCTCTGTCGGGTTGTCCGAGCTGATTCCGGACGAGGTGGTCGCGCACTCCGTGGATCCCCTGGCCAGCTTGGCAGACTGGGTGTTGTTCGCCACGGCGGCGGACGGTTCTGCCCAGGCCGTGCAGTGTGAGCCGTTCCTTGCCAGCCGGTTGCCGATCGAGGTCGAGCAGGGCGGCCATGTCGCCGGTATCCGTCCGCACGCAGGAACACTTCACGTCGAGGTCCGCTGATGCATCACCACAACCACTACTACGGGCAAGCCCACATCCTGGCCCGGTACGCCGGTCTCGACGACCAGGCTCCGCCCCGGCTGCGCGGCTACCTGCAGCACGGCTGGAACATCGCGGACGGCTGGAACCCGGTGCACGAGTTCTTCGACGGCGCCTGGCGGTTCACCTGGAGTGACGCGCCGCGCCGCCGGGGGCACGCGCTCGGCCGGCGGAACTACCACAGCATCGGCGCGCCCTGGCTCTACCTGCTCGACCTGGAGCCGGAGCTCGGCGCGGTGCCGGAGGAGGAGCGCGAGGGCACGCTGTGGTTCCTCTTCCACGGCTGGGAGGGCGGCAAGATCCAGGGCGACCACAAGCGCCTGATCGACGAGATCCGCGAGACCGAGCCCGGCCCGGTCACCTTCAGCCTGTACTACACGGAGTACGAGCGGCCGGAGATCCGGAAGTCGTACGAGGACGCCGGGTTCCGGGTGGTGTCGTTCGGCCGCCGGGGCTTCTCGTACGAGGGCACGGACCCGCGGTTCCTCTACAAGCAGCTCACCGAGCTCCGTAAGCACAAGAGGGTGGCCGCGAACCGGCTGTCGACCGCGATCTTCTACGGCATCGCCGCGGGCTGCGAGCCCGCCGTGTACGGCGATCCGATGGAGATGGAGGGCGAGAACCCGCTGTTCGGCGGGCAGAGCCGGATCGCCAGGCTGTGGCCGGAGATGCTCGGCAAGGAGATCGACCTGGCCGCCGCCCGCGCGACCACGGACCTGGAACTGGGCGTGCCGTGGATGCTGCCGCCCGCGGAACTTCGGATGCTGTTCGATTGGAGAGAGCGTGTCTGACAACCAGCTGGCCGTCGATGTGGTTCGCGGTGAGATGCAACCGTGGAGCGACTACGACGGCAAGCGCGGGGCCGTCCAGGGACCGGTGCTGCGAGCACTGCTGGACGACGTCCTGCCTTCTGGGGCACGCACCCTCATCGTCGGGCCGCACAGCGCCGACCTGATCGACGTCGTCGTCGCCAGGTCGGCGAAGGCGACCATGCTGGTCCGGTCGGTCTCGGACGCCAACTCGCTGGCCGAGCGCTTCGGCGACGACCTGCAGGTCATCGCGGGCGCCCTGGACGGGATGGAGCCTGCCGCGTTCGAGGTCGTGGTTGCCGCCGACGGTCTGGATCGCGTCCTCGGCTATGACAGCGACGACCTGAACTGGTCCGCCCGCCTGGACGCCCTGGCCGCGGTCGCGTCGCCTGCAGCGGTCGTCGTTCTCGGACTGGAGAACGAGTTCTCCCTCACCAAGCTGCTGGATCGCCGCCTACCCCAGGACCGCCACGCCGACGACGACTGGCGACCGCTCCACGACGACCCCACTCGCCCGGTCTCCACCGGCCAGCTCCTTGCTGAGCTGTCGCGAGTGGGCTTCGCCGACGCCCACGCCTACGCGGCCTTCTCCGCCCAGGACACGGTCCTGACGTTGCTCGCCGCGGACACGGCCGCCGCCACCCGGCCGGGCGAACTACCAGCCCGCCTGGCGCTGGAGGCCCTGGAGACTGCCGCGGTCGCAGTACCGCTGCTGGCCCCGATCGCCGAAGGCGCCACCGCGGCCGCTCGGGCCGGCCTCCTCGCCTCCACCGCCCCCTCCTGGCTGGCAATCACCACCACCCCGGCCCACCACCCCGTTTACGCCCAAGCCTCGGGCCACACCACCGTCCTCACCGCCGACACCGCCGCAGCCGGCTGGTCCATCACCACGGACCAGCTGGGACTCGGCGCCGCGGCAGGCGATGAAGCCGGCTTTGCTGCAGCCCGCGCCGCCTCTGGTGACGCTTCCGCCGCGGCAGCGCCGGTGGTGTTCGACCTAGGGGCCGTTCCCGGGAGTGTGCCGAGTGGGATCACTGTGGAGACTCAGCTGCTTCGGTTGGCTGCTGCTGAGGATGTGCCGGGGTTCCGGGCGTTGGCTGCTCGGCTCGGTGAGTGGGCTCGGGCCCAGGACTCGGCGCGGCTGGTGCTGCGGTGGGATGACGTGGTGGTCGATGGGGATGGCTTCGCGGCCGGCGTCTCGCCGTGGGTGACTGCTGGTGGCGAGAGCGCCGCGGATGTGTTGGCCGCTGCTTGGTGGCGGTTCCACGATCGGCTGATCGGTGGGCACCGGCGTCACCCGTGGCCGCCGTGGATGGTCGGGGACGACCTGGTGTCCGCGTGGCTGGGGATGTCCGGTGTCGAGGCACCGGCTCCGGTCTCGGCGACGAAGCCGGAGACTACACCGGCCTCCGCCGCACAAGTTGCCCGAGGCAGGGAGTTGGCAGAGGCTCTGGCTTCTGCGCTGGGGATTCCGGCCGACGCCTCGCAGACTCCCGACGTACGGACGGCGCTGGCTGATGCTGAGCGGGCGCAGCAGGAAGTGTTCGAGCTGAAGGGGCAGATCTTCGGGCTCGAGCGGACGCTCGGGTTCCGGGACAAGGCGCTGAAGACGCGCGAGAACCGGCTCCGGGAGATGCGGCTGCAGGTGCAGAAGGTGAACGCGGAGCGCGCCAAGCTGCACGGCTCGCGCGCCTTCGCGGCCGTCACCGTGGTGCGCAACGTGGCGACGATCCGCAACCCGCGCGAGTTCGCCGGCAAGCTGAAGCGCCGCCTCAAGCGAATCCTCCGCAACCGACTCGGCTGACCGTCCGCGTCCGAAGAACCGCATCGGGGTTCTTCGGACGCGGGTCAGCGGCGGGCGATCAGCAGCTGGTGGGTGTCAGGCCAGTCGACGGGCGTCCCGTCGGGGCTGGTGAGTGAGGCGACCGGCGCGATCCGGTTGGTGATCACCCAGTCGTTGCGCCAGGGCTTCGAGGCCGGGTCGATGGTGAAGCCTGCCTGCTTCGCGATCTCGCACCAGCCGGTGAAGTCGAGCCCGCAGAACTGCTCGTGGGTCTCGCTCAGCCAGTTGTCGACGTAGTCCTTGCGGGTCAGGAAGTCCATCGCGTCCGCGAGCCGCAGTACCGGCTTGCCGCCGCGTTCGGAGTACTCGAAGGGCACGGACGCGTTCCGCCGGAAGTCGTGCGCGAACTGGAAGAACCTCGCCCTGGTGGACAGCGCGCCCACGTACGCCGCCGGATCGGCGAGCGCCTCGAGGTCGGTCACGTCGGCCGGGTTGGCGCCGTCACTGTCGTCGAGCTCCAGTACTACGGGCCGGTCGGGCTCGGCGGGTCCGCATACGTCCGAGTTCACCCAGACCCCGCCCGGCGCGGTGTGCGCGAACAACCCGTCGGCGAAGCGTTGCACCGTCGCCGGGCGCGACCCGTCGGCGTACGACCAGATCTCGTGGGTCAGCGCGAGTGTCAGCGTGGTGTCGATCGAGCGGGCCGGGAAGACCGCGGAGCCGAGCATGTTGCGCTGGTAGAAGTACACGTTCGGGTTCTGGAAGAGCCCTTGCTCCTTCTTGTGCACGCACTCGGCGTACAGGTGCCGGGCGACCTCGACGCCGATCAGGTCGGACTCGTGGAACCGCGGGTCCGCGTCCACCAGCTGCAGGGTGGCGCCGGTCGCGCAGCCGATGTCGAGGATCCGCCCGGGGCGGAGGAAGTCCTTGATCTGCTGCCACTTGCGGTCGGCGGCGGTCTCGAAGGCGTCCGCGTAGGTCTTGTAGTCGCGGGTGGTGGTGAGCCCGCCGTCGTCGCCGACCACCGGGTCGTTCACGCAGCGCTGGATCTGCGCGTCGAGCCGGTACCGGTCGAAGACGTCGGCCGTCGCCGGATGCGCGAGCTCCCGCCAGGTGTCGTTGCCTGCAGCAATCAGTAGCAGCACGTCCCACGGCCTGGGCTCGCCGGGCGGCTCGACGCCGATCACTGGGTAGCCGAGCCGCTCGTACAGCTTGGCGACCTCGGGGGTCGAGCAGGCGACGACGGTGTTGCCCGGATCCAGCTGGACCTGGTCGTCCGTGCCGGCCTCGACGGCCTTGATCGTCACGTCGGCGAAGTCGTCGGTCGCGTGCGTGTCGGTGACGCCGACCACCAGCGAACGGATCCCGGTCGCGACGCTGAACCGCTCGATCGCCGCCTCCCGCCGGTCGAACGGCACCGGGTTCCGCTTGGTTGTGTGGTGGTTCGAGGACGTCACCGCCCAGACGATCGTGGCGCCCTGAGCTGTCGCCTGCAGGAACTCGGCCTGGAACCGCGTCAGGACGTGGTGCCGCCCGGGGAACAGCAGGTACTCCATCGGGTCAGACGCCCTCACTCTTGATGTCCGGATGGGCGTCCACGTCGGTGCGTTCCCGGATCACGTAGGTCGGCCGGCCCATCGAGCCCGAGTGCAGCCGGCCGACGTACTCGCCGAGGACGCCGAGCGCGAGCATCTGGGCGCCGGAGAACAGCGCGACCATGGACGCGATCGTGGTGAACCCCGCGACCGTGGTCGCCCCGGTGGCGTACTTGTAGATGATCACCCCGAACAACCCGACGCCGAACACCGCGCAGATGAAGCCGAGATAGCCGACCAGCCGCAGCGGCTCCACGGAGTACCCGGTGATCAGCGTGAGCGCATGCTTGATCAGCATCCAGGTTGTGTAGTTCGACTGTCCGTCGGTTCGCTCCTCCATCCGGACCGTGGTCTGCGCGATCCTGGTGGTCGACCACGACAACGCCACGTCCACCGACGCATGCGGCCCGTCGAGTCCGTCGAACCCGTCCCGCAGGAAGGTCCGGAAGGCCCGGAAAGCGCTGATGGACCTGGCGTTGCGCACTGACATGGTCGACGCCATCGCCGCCTTGACCAGCCGCGACGAGAAGCTCCGGACCAGCCCGTGCTCCTCATCCGCCGGTACGCCGTACACGAGGTCGAGGTCGTCGGTCAGGGCGCGCAGCAGCACCGGCACCTGGTCGGCCGGGTGCTGCAGGTCGTCGTCCATCGTCACGACCACCTCGTACCGCGCGTTGCGGACGCCGGCGATCAACGCATTGTGCTGCCCGTAGTTCCGCGCGAGCCGCAGCGCCCGCGTCTCCGGGTACTTGTTCGCCAGCTCGCTCGCGACCTGCCAGGTGTCGTCCGGACTCCCGTCTACCACCAGCACGATCTCGAACCCGGCCGTCACCTCCGGCAACACCTGGTTCAGCTCATCCACCAACCGCGGCAACGTGGCACCCGACCGATAACAAGGCACCACGACGGAAACCAGCACAACAAACCTTCCCGGAGGGCGGAGGGGCGGCGGAGGGAGTTAGAGGACGTCCCAGGTGAGGGGGGTGCCGGCGGGGGCGTCGGTGCGGAAGGGGCGACCTTCGACGGAGCTGAAGGCGTCCGGGGGGAGGCCGCCGGCCGGGCGGACGGAGCGGACGTTGTCGGGGGCAACCTTCTCGCCGGCCTTGACGTCGCGGGTGATGTAGAGGGAGCGGCGGAAGCGCAGTACGTTCTGCTCGGCCTGCTTCGGGCCGATCAGCGGCTCGCCGAGGGCCTGCTGGGCGACCTTGGTGCCTTCGACCAGGAGCTTCATCTCGGCCGGTTCCAGCGAGAAGGCGGAGTCGACGCCGCCGTCCGCGCGGGACAGCGTCACGTGCTTCTCGATCACCGTCGCGCCGAGCGCCACCGCCGCGATCGACGCGCCGATCCCCATCGTGTGGTCCGACAGGCCGATCTGCACGCCGAGCGCGTCCCGCAGTACGGGGATGCCGCGGAGGTTGGACTGGTCGGCCGGGGCCGGGTAGCTCGCCGTGCACGAGAGCACGACGATCTGCTCGTTGCCGGTGGAGCGGGCCGCGCGGACCGCCGCGTCGATGTCGGTCAGCGTCGCGGAGCCGGTGGAGATGATGATCGGCTTGCCGGTCTCGGCCATCGCGCGGACCAGCGGCAGGTCGCCGATCTCGTTCGACGCGACCTTGTACGCCGGGACCTGCAACTTCTCCAGGAAGTCGATCGCGGTCGGGTCGAACGGCGACGAGAATCCCAGCATGCCGAGCGAGTTCGCCAGCTCGAACAGCGGCTCGTGCCACTCCCACGGCGTGTGGGCCTCGTCGTACAGGTCGTACAACCGGGCGCCGCCCCACAGTTCGTGCTCCGACGGCAGCCGGAAGGCGGGCAGATCGACGTCCAGGGTGATCGTGTCGGCGGTGTAGGTCTGCAGCTTGAGCGCCTGCACCCCGGTGTCCGCCATCGCGCGGACGATGTCCTTGGCCCGCTCGAGGTCGCCGTTGTGGTTGCCCGACATCTCCGCGATCACGAACGGCTGGTGCTCCGGTCCGACCGGGACACCGCCGAAGTCGATGGTCTTGCTGGCACTCATGAGTTTCCCTTCGGCTTGCGCCGGTTGTCTTTGAGAAGGCTGATCGGCAGCACGGTGATCTCGCGACCATCGGCGTACCGGGTCTGCGGCTCGCCCTCGGTGAAGCGGAACCGCCTGTTCATCTGCCGGACCACGGTGTTGTGCTCGAGCACCTCGCCGGTCAGCTCGTCCAGGCCGAGTTCGTCGAACGCGTACCCGGTGGCTTCGCTCATCACCTCGATCCAGGCGGGCAGTGTCTCACCTCGCTCGGCCAGGCCGTCGGCGTCGAGGAAGAACCCCCAGGCCCCGGTCCGCGGTGCCGCGTCGAGCTCCAGGTCGAAGAAGCTCACCACCCCGGCGACGGTGCCGGCGCGTTCGTAGATCAGCACCCGCCGGGTCGGGTCGACGCTCGTCTTGGCCCACCAGCCGGCGTGCTCGTCGGGGGAGATCTCGTGCGAGTTGACGCTCACCTCGCGGTTGGCCTGCTGGTTGCGCAGGGTCCGGATGAGGTCGACGTCGTGGTCAGTCGCCGTGCGCAGCATGTGCCAACCGTACCGACCCCTTCTACGCACGGCCCAACTGTGTAACTATTTTTCGACTTCATCCACGAATCAGTCGGAGAGTGACATGAGAGTCTGGCGGATCGTCGGCGTTCTCGGGGTGGCGGCAGCCCTGCTCACCAGCACCCTGCCCATTACTGCGGCCGGCGCGTCGGCGGTGCAGGCAGACTCGTCCTGTGCCCCCGATCCCAGTACTCCGTTGAGGCAGTTCCGCGCGACGTGGGTGTCGTCGGTGGTCAACATCGACTGGCCCTCGCGGACCGGGCTCACCGCGGCGCAGCAGCAGGCCGAACTGATCGGCTGGCTCGACGACGCCGTCCGGCAGCACCACAACGCCGTAGTACTCCAGATCCGGCCGACAGCGGACGCGTTCTGGCCGTCCAAGGTCGAGCCGTGGTCGCGGTACCTCACCGGTCAGCAGGGCGGGAACCCCGGCTACGACCCGCTCGCCTTCGCCGTGGCCGAGGCGCACAAGCGGAACCTCGAACTGCACGGCTGGTTCAACCCGTACCGGCTCTCGATGGGCACCGACCTCAACGCCCTGGTCCCGGAGCATCCGGCTCGGCAGCACCCGGACTGGGTCGTCACCTACGGCGGCAAGCTCTACTACAACCCGGGAATCCCCGCGGCGCGCAAGCTCGTCGAGGACGCGATCATGGACGCGGTCTCGGGCTACGACCTCGACGGCGTGCACTTCGACGACTACTTCTACCCGTACCCGGTGGCGGGCCAGGTCTTCGACGACGCGGCCACCTACGCGCAGTACGGGGCCGGTTTCCCGACGGTGGCCGAGTGGCGGCGGAACAACATCAACCTGCTGATCCAGGAACTGCAGCACCGGATCAAGGCGGCCAAGCCATGGGTGAAGTTCGGCATCTCGCCCTTCGCCGTCTGGCGGAACGCCGCGACCGACCCGCTCGGCTCCGACACGACCGCAGGGGTCCAGACGTACGACGACCTCGCCGCGGACACCCGTCGCTGGGTGCGCGAGGAGTGGATCGACTACATCGTGCCGCAGGTCTACTGGGCCGGCGGCTTCGCTCCGGCGGACTACAACAAGATCGTGCCGTGGTGGGCGGAGCAGGTCCGTGGCACCGATGTCCACCTCTACATCGGCCAGGCGACGTACAAGGTCGGCACCTCGACGCAGTCGCCGGACTGGTCCGACCCGGCCGAGCTGAGCGACCACCTGGCCTTCAACGCCACGATTCCCGAGGTCAGGGGCGACGTCTACTTCTCCGCCAAGGACGTGCGGGCCGACCGGCTCGGAGCGACCAGTCTGCTGAACAGCAACTGGTACACACGGCCGGCGTTGATCCCGGCGATGCCCTCGCTGGACTCCCGTGCGCCGCTGCCGGTGCGTTCGCTGCGCTCCGACAGGACCAGCACCGGGGTGCGGCTGCAGTGGCGGGCCACCTCGGCTGAGACCACGTCGTACGCGGTCTACCGGCGGGACCTGGCGGCCGGTGACTGGTGCGCGGACAACGACGCGCGCAACCTGGTCGCGACGCTGCGGTCGACCGGAGGCCAGCAGACGTACGTCGACACCGCAGCGGTCAAGGGGCATCACTACCTGTACTCCGTGACCGCCCTAGACCGCACCTGGAACCAGAGCCTGCCGATCCCGACGATCAGCGCGGGCTGATCAGAAGCTCCCACTGGAAGGCGGAGTCGGCGGAGTGAACCCGGGCGACGGCGTCTGCGAGGGGAAACCGACCTGGGGCTGACTGGGGAACCCACCCCGCGTCGACGGGAAACCGCCCGGCGTCTGGATCGGAAGCGCGCCCGGCGTCTGGGTCGGGAACCCGCCCGGCGGCTGCGACGGCGAGCCGCTCGGCGTCTGCGACGGAGAGCCGGACGGCGACCCGCTCGGGAACCCGGTCGGTGTCGGGGTCGGGCTGCCGGTCGGCGGCGGGAAGAGCTGGTAGACCCGGACGGTGCCGTACTCGAACCGGAGCTCCGTCAGGCGTTCCAGGTCCTCCGAGGGCTCGCCGACGCGCTTGTCGGCGAGCAACCACTGCACGCCGTACTTCGTCCGCAGCGTCTCCAGGATCTCCCGGGTCGGCGCCGTGAACGCCTCGTCGTTGAGCCGGCGCATCTCCTGGTCCCAGAAGGCTCCCTGGACCCGCTCGTCCTTCGTGTACGTGTCGTCCAGCCTGGTCGTGTAGGCCCAGCCCTCGAGCAGTACGCGCCGCTCGGCATACCCGGGGATCCAGTACGACCCGGTCAGGCACTTCTCCGCGCCGGCGTCCCGGCAGTGGATGTTGGTCGCGATCAGGTCGTTCGGCCCGGAGTTCCGTCGGATGAACCGGGCCGCCTCGATCCCACCCGGCGCCACCGACTCGTACGCCGTCAGCGGGGGCGTGGCGAAGTCCTGCAGGGACGCCAAGGTCGGGGACACGGTCATACCCAGAGCGACCGCGACCGCGATCACCGCCCAGGTCCGGCGGGCTCCGCGGACGAGCAGCCCGAGCACCCCGACACCGACCGCCGCGGTGACGAGCGCGACCGCCAGAGGCTGCGCAAGGCAGTCCGGGCCGCCGCAGGAGTCCTCGGAGCGATAGCGGCCCCAGTAGATCGCGGCGACTCCGATCAGCAGCGCCGGCCCGGCGACGTAGTACTGGCGACGGTCGAGTGAGCCCAGGCCCCAGGTGGCGAGCAGGACGCCGTAGATGAAGCCGCTGCGGATGAAGAACAACTGCGCCTGGCCGTCGTCGTACAGCAGACCGGTCGCGACGACAGCGCTAAGCAGAGAGACCAGCAGCATCACGGGCATCGGGTCGCGCGGGAGACGTCGCCGGATCAGGAGAGCGCCGGCGGCAGGCATCAGCCAGCCGATCGCCACGACGACGGCAACCACGACCAGGGCAGAAGTGGTCCGCTCGGTCGTCATCTCGTCGAGCAGGTGACGGAAGGTCTTGGCCGGCTCGAAGGTCACCATCGACGGAGTGCCGCGCAAGGCCACGAAGAACATGAGCAGGTAGGAGGCCGCCACTGCGGCCGCGAGCACCAGAGAACGCAGGTTGAGCCGTCCGGCGCGCACTGTCAGATAGACCCAAGCCGCAGCGAGCCCAGCGCCGTACACAGGCAGTGCTGAGGCTTTGGCGGTGGCCAGCGCCGCGATCAGGATCCCTGCGGCCACGAACAGCCCGGCGAGCTGTAGCCGTGTCTGTCCGGGCTTCCGCCGCAGCAGCAGGGCAGTGACAGCGATCAGAGGCAGCACCAGGACTGTGGAGAACGCCTGCGACGGGCTGGTCAGTTGGCCCAGGGAGAACGGGCTGTCGTTGTACAGCCGCCCAGTGATGGCCCACGGCCAGCCCGCAAGATCACCAGCGGCCACTGTGAGGCCCGCCGCGATCGGCGCGGCCACGGCCCGCCCAGTGAGCACCATGCCGACCGCAGCCGCAGCGAGGACCGTTAGGAGCAGAAGGGCGAGCGGCACGATCCGGAAGGTCAGCACGTCGAGCTCGATGCTGGTGGTCCAGTGCGCGGACGCGATGTGGTCGAACGCTCCCCAGTGACTGGTGAGCGGCCGCGCGAAGGCATACGGGATCTGCGGCGGGAAGTGGTGGGTCAGCTCGGCCGCGATGGACAGGTTGTACTGCGCATCCGAGTCCGGGCGGAGTGCGGCCGGGCCGTCCAAGGGGATCAGGCGGGAGCCGACCCGGACGAACCACGCGGCAGCGACTCCGACCGACACCATCACTCCGGCGATCGCCCACCACGGGGTCGGCCGGTCGGGCAGGCGGCGGCGCGGCAGCCCGCGGTACATGCCGCTGGCCAGAGCCGGCATCACCAGGACGATCAGCGGGATGTCGACCCATCTGCCGAGCGGGTAGAGGAGTGCCTCGACGGCCAGGCCGAACGTCGTCCCGAGCACCACGTCGACCGTGAACCAGCCGGTGCCGCCGGTGAGCCGTCGCCAGAAGACCGTGCCCGGGATGGCGATCACGATCAGCAGGTAGCCGAGGTACGCCGCGGACATCCAGATCGGGAGGTCCCGCAGGGCGAGGAACCAGGCCAGCGGCAGCACGGGCAGGCTCGCCATCGCGGCAAGGCGCGTCCCGCGTCCCGGTCTCGTCATCCCGTTCCTCTCGATCGCGTCCTTGCACACGGAAAGGGGGCCCCGGACGACGGAAAGTTCCCTGCTGATGGCAAATCGGGGCCTAGTGTATGAGCCGTTTACCCGACGGGCACTCCCGCCTACACTGAGTAGGCGAACTCCCCCCGGTCCGTCACGCAGCGCACGGGAGGTCCTCATGTGGGCCCAGCACATCGCCGGTCTGCCGGTCGAGGAGATCCTGCTCGCTTCGCTCGCCGCCGCCACTCCGATGATCGCGCTGATCGGCTGGGAGATCCGGGACCGGGCCAAACGGGTCCGCCGCCGGCTGTCCCGCCACCGCGACCTCCCCGACCGCGTCCCCGAGGCGTCCCCGGAAGTCCCGTAGACCATGCGGCGGACCGCATCCGGCCACGCCGCATCGCTGTCGTCACGCCGGCACACGGAGCGACCGTGTCGAACACCTCCTGCTCGCGAGTGCGGGGGATGAACAGCCATGCCCTAGGCTCTGTGGTCATGGCTGAATTGACGCGGGAGCAGATCCGGGACCTGATGGGAGCGGTGATGAAGGCGCAGGGCAAGACCTTGCCGTCCGACGACACCGCCGACCTGCGGGAGATCGGCTTCCGGTCGCTGGACTTCTCCGAACTGGCCCTGCGGGTCGAGGACGAGATCGGCGACGAGCTGAACTTCGATGCCCCCGGGCTGCGCCAGATCGCCAAGGTCGGCGACGTGCTGGACTTCATCGAGCAGCTCCAGTCGGCGTGACCGCCCGGCGCCGAACCACCGCCCTGATCGGCGACGACAACACCGTCGTCGCCGGTGGCCGGACGGTGACCTGGAGGACCCTGCACAAACTGCCCCAGCTGCCGTCGCCGGCCGCGGTACTGGTGGACAACGGCGCCGACGCCCTGGCGGCGGTCCGGCACCATGCCGTGCACGGCACCGAACTGCTGGTCGCGACCGGCTCGCGGGTGGATCTGAGCATGCGCGAGGAGCTCGGCGAGTCCGGTTTCGCGGTGGTGATCGCCAAGGGCGACGAGCACTCGGTGACCCCGGCGAAACTCAAGCGGGTGGAGGAGTCCGGCCGCGTCTGGCTGCTCACCTCCGGCTCGACCGGACGGCCGAAGCGTATCGGTCACACCCTCGAGTCCCTGACCACCGTGACCACTCAGCAGCAACCGCGCACCTGGTTGCTCCCCTACGCCCCGGGCACCTACGCCTGGTGGCAGTTGGTGACGATCTCGCTGACCCAGGCGGACCAGGGCCTGGTCGTGATCGAGCCCTCCGAGCTGGAGACCTGGCCGCTGATCGCCGCGGAGCACGGCGTCACCGCGGCCTCGGGGACGCCGACCTTCTGGCGGCAGACGATCTACCGCGACACCGAGGCGCTCGCCAAGGTGCCGCTGGAGCAGATCACCCTCGGCGGTGAGCCGGTGGACCAGGCGATCCTGGACCGGCTGCGGGAGATCTTCCCGCAGGCGCGGATCTCCTGGATCTACGCGTCCTCCGAGGTCGGCGCGTCGATCGTGGTGCACGACGGCAAGGCCGGGTTCCCCCAGGCCTGGCTGGATCGCGACCCCGATCCCGAGTCCGAGCGGCCGATCCTCTCGGTGGACAAGGACGAACTGATCATCACCTCACCGCACCACGGCGCGGGTCTCGACGGAGCCGTCCGGACCGGTGACCGGGTCGAGTTCGTCGACGATCGCGTGCTGATCACCGGACGGCTGGACACCGACGAGATCAACGTCGGCGGGTCCAAGGTCTCGGCCGGCCTGGTCCGCAACGTGCTGATGGGCCACCCGGCCGTCGCCTGGGCCCGGGTCTTCGCCCGCAAGGCCCCGCTGGTCGGCCGGATGGTCGCCGCCGAGGTGGTGACGAGCCCGGACCTCGGACCGATCACTGACGCCGATCTGGTCCAGTGGTGTTCGAACCGCCTGCCGGACTACGGCGTACCGCGGCGGATCAAGTTCCTGGACACGATCCCGCAGAAGGAGACGTTGAAGAGCGATGTCTGAATCCCCTTTGGTTCCGCCCTCGTCGGTGGTGCTCGTCTCGGGTGGTTCCCGGGGTCTCGGGCTGGCCATAGTCAGCGACCTGGTCGGCAACGGCGTGAAGGTGGCCGCGTTCGCCCGGACGGTGACGCCGGAACTGACCGCGCTGGCCGAGAAGTACCCGGACCAGGTGCACATCGGCTCGGTCGACGTGAACGACGCGAAGGCGACCCAGGCCTTCGTCAAGGAGGTCGAGGAGAAGCTCGGCCCGATCGACGGGCTGGTCAACAACGCGGCGATCGGCCAGGACTCGCTGCACGTGCACACCTCGGCCGACCAACTCGCGCACATCATCCAGACGAACCTGACCTCGCCGCTGGTGCTGACCCGGTTCGTACTGCGCCGGCTGCTGGCCAAGAGCCTCAAGGGCCGGATCGTCAACATCACCTCGATCTGCGCCCAGCGTGGCTTCCCCGGCCTGGTCGCGTACTCCGCGACGAAGGGCGGCATGGACTCGGCCACCAGGTCACTGGCGCGTGAGCTGGGCGGCCGGGTGCTGGCCAACTCGGTCGCACCCGGCTTCTTCGCCTCGGACATGTCGGCGGTGCTCGGCCAGACCCAGCTCGACCAGATCGTCCGCCGGACCCCGACCGGTCACCTGACCGAGCCGGACGAGGTCGTCCCGGTGGTCCGGATGCTGCTGCTCGACAACACCAACATCAACGGCCAGGTCCTGGTGCTCGACGGCGCCGCCTCCATCTGAGGCGACGCCGTCGCGGCAGGCACGCTGAGCCGACTCGCTAAGCGGGCTTGATGTTCGCGTTCAGGTGGAACACGTTGCCCGGGTCGTACTCCGCCTTCACCTGGGCCAGCCGGTCGTACTTCTTCCCGTACGACGCCCGCACGCGATCCTGGTCCATGTCGCCCAGCGCGTTGACGTATCCGCCCGTGCTGATCGCGTGTGGAGTGAGCGCCTCCCAGAAGGAGCGCACCCACGCCTGCTCGGCCGGCAATGACTCCGGGTCCTGGCAGACGCCGATGACGAAGCACGCGTACCGCGGCGTCCGGCCGCCGCCGAAGGCCGTCGCGTCGTCGTCCACCTCCGAGAACGCCTCGTCCAGCCGGTAGAACAGGTTCACCGACGTGGGAGACGTCTTGGCCGGCACGTGCTCGGTGATGACCTCGATAACCTCGTCCGTCAGGTCGTCGAAGAAGCTGCTCTTCTCGTAGACGTGCTGCCCCCAGCGCTGCGACTCGTCCAGGAGTTGCTGCAGCGCGACGTACGGCATCGGCGTGGCGAACTCGAACAGCGGTGGCAACGCGGACCGCACTCGGTCGAGCACCTCCGCATGTGCCTCGGGCGACCCGAGGCCCGTGACGACCATCACGTACCCCGGCCGGAAGTGGAACTCCTCCGGCACGAACGGCGGGGGCGGCGCGTTCAGCCCGCCGAGCACCACGTTGAACTCGCGTGACAGAGTCGGAATCACCTCGCGCGCCAGCCGGAACATCTCCGGCCCCTGCTCCAGTCCGAAGAAGAGCAACCCGTACTGGACGAGCGGCCCCACGTCGTACAGGCGGAACTCGAACTCCGTCACCACGCCGAAGTTGCCGCCGCCACCGCGCAGCGCCCAGAAGAGTTCGGGGTGCTCGTCCTCGGCGGCGCGCAGGATCCGCCCGTCCGCGGTGACCACCTGGGCCGAGACGAGGTTGTCGATGCTGAGCCCGCCGAGCCGTGTCAGCCAGCCCATCCCACCGCCCAGCGTGAGGCCCCCGACGCCGGTGTGGCTGATCATGCCCGCCGGTACTGCGAGCCCGTGCGCCTGCGTGGCCGCGTCGAGATCCGCCAGCAGCGCCCCGCCGCCGACCTTGGCCCGCTTGGCCTCCGGGTCCACCGTCACCTGGTTCATCCCGCTGAGGTCGATCACCAGCCCGTCGTCGACACTCGCCGAGCCGGTCGGGTTGTGCGCACCACCCCGGACCGCGATCTCCATCCCGGTCATGGTGGCGAACGCGATCGCCGCTCGCACCTCCTCGGCCGTCCGGCAGCTGGCGATCACCGCCGGCCGCCGGTCGATGTTCGCGTTCCACACCCGCCGCGCATCGTCGTACCCGGCATCGCCCGGTGCGAACACCGCCCCTGATGCTCCCTCGTAGCTCCTCGACCCCAGTCCCAGCAGTCTGCGTCATGTCATCCACCCCGTTCATCTTGTCACTGTCCGTGTTCAAAATGCCCCCATCGCCACACCCTGCCGCCATCCTCTTCGGCCAGCCTTAAATCCACCCCTTCCCTGACGCTCGCCGCGGAGCCGGAAAGTGTCCGTGGGGAGGGGTAGGAACGGGGCATGAGATTTGGGGTGATCCTGCCGGGTGGGACGGCAGTGGAGCAGTTGGAGCAGGCCGTGCTGGCCGAGGAGGCGGGGTGGGACGGAGTCTTCGTGTGGGAGGCGGCCTACGGGGTCGATGCCTGGGGCTTGTTGTCGGCGATGGCGGCGCGGACTGAGCGGATCAAGCTCGGCACGATGCTGACTCCGTTGCCATGGCGGCGGCCGTGGAAGGTGGCCAGTCAGGTGGTCACGCTCGACCAGTTGTCCGGTGGACGGGCGATTCTGGCGGTCGGGTTGGGCGCTGTCGACACGGATCTGCCGCTGACTGGTGAGGAGCTCGATCTCAGGACGCGGGCTTCGATGATGGACGAGGGCATCGACCTGATCCGGGAGTTGTGGGCCGGCGGGCTGAGCTATCACAGCAAGCACTACGACTACGAGTGCGCTCGCGATGACCTCACCCAGGTAGGCCGTCCCGTGCAGGAGCGGATCCCGATCTGGGTCGTGGGTGCCTGGCCACGACCCAAGTCGATGCGGAGAGTACTGCGCTGCGACGGGGTCCTGCCGCAGTACCAGGGGGAGGCCTCGCCTGAGCAGCTGCGGTCCCTCCGTACGTGGCTGGACGAGCGCGGCGCCGCCCCCGGCCTGGACGTGGTGGCCGAGGGCGAGACGCCGGCAGACGACCCGGCGGCTGCGGCTGCCGAGGTCAGGCTGTGGGCGGAGGCGGGAGCGACCTGGTGGCTGGAGACGCGCTGGGACATGCCGCACAACTCCACCGAGCGCATGCAACAGGTCCGCGCCCGCCTGGCAGCCGGTCCACCTGCCTGACCCGCAACGAACGCCGTACAGATCAATCAACGGCGCACAGTAGGAACGTCACGCGATCGCCTGCGCGTCATCCTCACTGCCACCCCACGAGCTAGCGATCGGGGCGTGATCGGAAATCCTTCTCGCCCATGTCCACAGCAGGTGGGTTGTGGATAACCTGACCGGATCCGAGGCCTGCGTCGAGTTTCGGTCAATCTTCGGAATCCCTTACAAATAAGGGCCTTCCGGCGCAGAAACTGTCGGCGGTGGTGTCTAGAGTCTGGGGTATGGAGATCTTGGGCGAGCGGCCGGTGTGGTCGATGAGCGACAGCGAGCAGCTGGCGACTCTCGACGCGCTCAACGCCGAGATCTCCCGGTTGCAGACCTACCGCCTGCAGGTTCTGGCCGGCTACGACGCGTCCGGTCACGCCGCCACCCTGGGCGCCGGTGACACCGCCCGGCTGCTGGCGTTTCGGCACCGGCTCGACCCGGGCGTGATCAAGCGTGACCTGGCCCTGGCCAAGGCACTGCCCAAGTACCCCGCCGTGACCGACGCCCTGCCACCGGTCCACCCCGACCCGGTGCCCGACACCGACACCGACACCGACACCGACACCGACGGCGGCGACGCAGATGCCGATCCGGGCGCCGACGCCGGTGCGGGTGTGGGGGTGGTGTTGTCGCCGGCGCAGGCCGCGGCGATCGTGACCGAGCTGGAGGCCGTCCCCAAGACCGTCGCGGTCGAGGACCTGGCCGTCGCCGAAGAACAACTCGTCGCGCTGGGGCGCCACTTCGGCCCGTCGGAGCTGCGCAAGGCGGGGCGCCGGGCCCGCGACCTGCTCGACGCCGACGGCCCCGCACCGGAAGAGGACAAGGCCTATGCCCGGGAGGAGTTGCGGGTGCGGCCCGCGGACCGGGGGGTCAAGTTCAGCGGCTACCTGGCCAACGAGAACGCCGAACTGTTCCAAGCCCTGATCCTCGAGGGTTCCAAGCCCCGCAAGACCGTCACCGGCGAGTTGGACCCGCGCTCACCGGACAAGCGCCGCGCCGACGCCCTCACCGACGTCCTCAACGTCGCCTCCAACGCCATCACCACCGCCATGTCACCCGACCCGGCCGACCCGGCCGACCCGGCCGACCCGGCCGGTAGCGCCGCCCAGACCGGTGCCGCAGCCAGCAGCGCCGCGGAGGCCGGGCACGGCCCGAAGGCGCACATCACGATCACCATCGACCTCAAAGACCTCACCGACGCGGGGGCGCACGCGGTCGGGACGCTGGTTCACGGCGAGGGACTGTCCGCGGGCGCGATCCGGCGGTTGGCGTGCGAGGCGCAGATCATCCCGATCGTGCTCGGCGCCAACTCCGAACCCCTCGACGTCGGCATGGCCCAACGCTTCGTCAACCGCGCCATGCGCCGCGCCCTGAACGCCCGCGACAAGGGCTGCGTCGTGTGCAAGGCTCCGCCGATCTTCTGCGACGCCCACCACCTGATCTCCTGGATCGACCACGGCCCGACCGCGCTGACCAACCTGGTCCTGCTCTGCCGCCGCCACCACATCGACACCCACCACGGCCACTGGACCATCACCCTTGATCGCGGTGTCGTCACCGTCCAGCGGCCGGCCTGGGCCGAACCCGGCACCGGTGCCAGACCCCGGCGCCGCTACAAGACACTCGTCGGCACAAACCGGGGGACGAGCCTGCCTCCCAAACCGGACCGGACTCGCGTCGACGAACCGGCGCCTACCGCCAGCGAGAGCATCACCGCTGGACGGTTCGATCCGTGGGATGACACCGATCCACCCGGCGCGGTAACCCGCACCTACACACCGCCCGGCGACCCGGCGCGGACCACCGCCACGGACGACACCGCCGGACGGTTCGATCCGTGGGGCGACCACGCACGGCCGGGGCGACCGGCTCCGACCAGGCCGACCACAAATAACAGGCCGGGCACAAGTAACCAGGCGGGACCACCATGTGCCCGACCGGGCTGACCGGCACCGAGCCCGCAGCTTCACGGACTCGGTGGCTATGGGCCCGCCATTCCCCTCCCACGCGACCGCGGACTGGGTGGGTGCTGCGCGCCGCAGCCCTCGGGGTGTCCGGGTGGTGTCGTGGCACCAGTTCGGCATCGGGACCAGTCGCAGTCCTGCGATCGTCCGGCCTGAAGCCGGTGATCGGCTTGTCGTCGGCGGCGGACTCGGCATCCGCCGGTCAACACCACAGGAATGTCCAACGCCCTCCTGGCCGAGCGCCCAGCGCCCAACCGAGCGCCCAGGCGCCCAACAGAGCGTCTGCGCGGCTAACCGAGCTCTGCGCGGCTAACCGGGCGTCTGCGCTGCTAACCAGGCGCCTTGGCGGCCAACCGCGCGCCTAGGCGGAGTACCTGCCGACGGTCGTCGCCTCCTCGCGGGCCGGGGCGACCTCGAGGCGGTCGGGCAGAGTGCGTTGGAACTCCTGGAAGGCGGTCAGGTCGGGGACGCCCTCGCCGTCGACGACGTGGACGAAGGTGACGCCGTCGGCCAGCCGGAAGGCGGTGTAACTGAGGCCGGGTGGAGTCTTCTGCGCCAGCTCACCGAAGACGTTCTCGATCAGCCGCTGGTTCTCGTCCGCTGCTTCCGGCTTGGTCCGGTAGCGGATCACTGCTGCGTTCATGGTTCTCCTCCGAAGGAAGTGCTCTCACTTCTTCAGACCGCGCCCGGCACCGGAACTCATCGCGGCGATGAGTTCGGTCCGCCGCCGCTGTCAGTACCAGTGACAGCGAAATTCCTTGGAGGACCAGTGATAAAGGAACGAACGACCACCGAGCAGCGCTGGGTACTGGCGCTGACCTCGCTCGGATCGGTGATGGTGGCGCTCGACGTACTGGTCGTGGCCGCCGCGTTGACCACGATCCGGCAGGACCTCGACGCGTCGATCGAGCAGCTCGAGTGGACGGTGAACGCCTACAGCCTCAGCTTCGCGATGTTGCTGATGACGGCGGCCGCGATCGGTGACCGCTGGGGCCGGAGGCGGACGTTCGCGGCCGGCCTCGGGCTCTTCTCGATCGCCTCGGTCGGCTGCGCGCTCGCCACCTCGGTGCCGTGGCTGATCGCCGCCCGCACCGTCCAGGGCATCGGCGCGGCCGTGGTGATGCCGCTCTCCATGGGCCTGCTCGGCGCGGCGTTCCCACCCGAGCGGCGCGGCTGGGCGATCGGCATCTTCAGCGGTGTCACCGGCCTCGCGGTCCTCGGCGGCCCGATGGTCGGCGGCGCGGTCACCGAAGGCCTCGCCTGGCAGTGGATCTTCTGGATCAACGTCCCGGTCGGCATCCTCGCCATCCCGCTCGTACTCCGTCGCATCCCCGAGAGCAGAGGTGTCGCCCGCCGCCTCGATCTGCGTGGCGCCACCTTGATCACCCTGGCGGTGCTCGCCCTCGTCTGGGGCGTGGTCCGCGGCGCCGTCGCGGGTTGGACCAGCCCGGAGGTGCTCGCCTCGTTCACGCTGGGAGTGCTTCTGCTGGTGGGATTCCTGGTCTGGGAGGCCCGGTCGGAGCACCCGATGGTTCCGCTGGAGTTCTTCCGCTCCAGGCCCTTCTCGGCCGGTAACAGCGCCGGCTTCTTCCTCACTGCCGCGTTGTTCGGCGCAGTGTTCTTCCTGGCCCAGTACATGCAGGTCACCTTCGGCTCGGGCCCTCTCAAGGCCGGCTTGCAGCTCCTGCCGTGGACAGCGACTCTCTTCCTCGTCGCACCCATCGCAGGCCGACTGGTCGACCGGCTGGGCGAGCGCCCGTTCGTAGTGGCGGGACTGGCTCTGCAAGCAGTCGGGATGTTCTGGATCAGCGAAGTCAGCAAGAATACAGTCCAGTACTCCGACCTGGTACTGCCGCTGGTAGTAGCCGGTTGCGGGGTATCCATGGCCATGCCGGCAACGCAGAGCGCGAGCATCGGTGCACTGCCGCGTGAGGCCGTCGGGATCGCCTCCGGCATCTACAGCATGATGCGTCAGCTCGGAGGCGTCGTCGGAGTCGCCGTGCTGGCAGCCGTGTTCGCCGCCGCCGGTGGTTACGAGTCGTTCAGTACGGGATTCACCCGAGCCCTGGCCGTGTGCGGCGTACTGTCGTTGGTCGGGGCTGCAGCCGGACTAGGGATCAGCGCGCGGCGCAGTACCGGGCGGCGCGGTACCGATTCGGTGGTCACCCAGCAGGAGCCGGTCGAGGAGCTGAGATGAACCTGGAGGACGAGTTCGCGCAGTACCGCGGTGAGCTGGTCGCGCACTGCTACCGGATGCTCGGATCGCTGCACGACGCCGAGGACGCGGTGCAGGAGACCTACCTTCGCGCCTGGCGGGGGTTCGCGGACTTCGAGCAGCGGTCGTCGGTCCGGACCTGGCTCTACCGGATCGCCACCAGGGTCTGCCTGAACGCCTTGCAGCACAGCAGTCGCCGGCTGGTCCCGTCCGCGCTAGGTGCTCCCGGCAATGACCCTGACGAGATCGAGACGCAAGCGCTCGAGGTCAGCTGGCTCGAACCGTTCCCGGACCTGCTCGACCCGGCTGCCGTGGTCGGGACGCGGCAGAGCCTTCGGCTGGCGATGGTGGCCGCGCTGCAGCACCTGCCGCCGCGGCAGCGCGCAGTACTGATCCTGCGGGATGTCCTTGCCTGGCAGGCAGCTGAGGTCGCCGGTCTGCTGGAGACGACCACCGCTGCGGTGAACAGCTCGCTGCAGCGGGCGCGTGCGGAGCTTGCTCGGCTCTCACCCGCCGAGGACGAGTTCAGCGAGCCGGACGAGCCCGTACGCCGTGCGCTGCTCGACCAGTACGCCAAAGCCTTCGAGCAGGCGGATCTGGTCGCGCTGGAAGGGCTGCTGACTCAGGACACCCGGTGGGAGATGCCGCCGATCCCGACCTGGTTCAGCGGTCGCGTGGACGTACTGCGGTTGCTCGCGGCGAAGCTTCCGCCAGGGGAGGGGAGGCGGATCCTGGTGGAGACGGCGGCGAACGGGCAGCCCGCGTTCGCGATGTATGCCCGCGGGCGCGACGGCGGGTTCCACGGGTACTCCGTGCAGGTGCTCACCCTCACGAAGGCTGGCGTGGCGTCCGTCATGGCGTTCCACCAGCCGTCGCTGTTCCCCGCCTTCGGACTCCCGATCGACCGTTTTCCACAGGCCTGAGCCCGCGGCGAGCGGCGGGTTGGGCCCGGATGACAGACTTTGCCGGGTGAGCGATCAGGAGATTCTGCAGCTGCTGCCGTCCGCCGCAGCCGCCGTCGCGCTCGACGACGGTCGCACTGACGGCTATCTGGCCCGCCTCGGCGGGTACGACGAGCGCGACCAGGCTCAGGTGGATCGCTGCCTGCAGATGTTCCTGCACGGGTTGATCCGCTCGGCCTGGGAACGCGGTTGGACCCCAGCCGATGTCGGCCAGCACGCGCGCCGCAAGCTCGAGCCGGGCGTCGAACCACTGCTGCTGGCGGTGATCGCTTCCGAGCACCGGGCCTACCCGGACTCGGCGATCGACCCGCGCTGGCTGGACCAGTTGGCCGATCTCGGGGTGAAACGACCGGAGTCGGCGCTGGACCTGACCGGCTGGGCCGCGGACCAGCGACTCGGCCGCTACCTCGCCCTGCACACCGCGCTAGCCCTGGCCGGATTCCTCCAGACCCTGCCAGGTCTGGCCCGCCTGTTCCCACTTCCCGGTACTCCGGTGTCGGCGCGCGCCGCCTCCGCAGTACCGGCGTCGAGTGGGAAGGTACTGGCGCGGATCCGGGCGTTGCTCGCGAAGGCCGAAGGGACGGACTTCCCCGAGGAGGCGGAGGCGTTGTCCGCGAAGGCTCAGGAGTTGATGGCGAAGTTCTCGCTCGACCGGGCCCTGGTGGACGCGGATCCGGAGCTGGATCTCCCGGACGACTCGGGTGCCCGGCGGATCTGGGTGGAAACCCCTTATGTGTCGGCTAAAGCGCAGCTGGTCGGGGCTGTGGCGAGTGCGAACCGATGCCGCACTGTCTCGATGGGGCGGCTCGCCGTGGTCACGATCGTCGGCGCCGAGCTGGATCTCCAGCTGACCGAGCTGCTCGCGACTTCCCTGCTGGTACAGGCGAATCGGGCCATGCTGGAGGCAGGGAAGCACGTTGGTCATCGCGGCGAGTCCCGCACGCGCTCGTTCCGGCAGTCGTTCCTGATGGCCTATGCCCAGCGGATCGGCGAGCGACTGCAGAAGACCACCGAGGCCACGCAGGCCGCCGTACCGGAGGTGGACGCGGGGCGGCTGCTGCCTGTGTTGAGCAAGCGGGAGGAGCAGGTGGACGCGTTGTTCACGAAGCTGTTTCCGGACACGGTCGTCCGGCGAACCAGGATCACCAACGGCGCCGGCTGGGCCGCGGGCCTGACCGCAGCCGACCTGGCCCACCTCGAAACCCGCCGCCAGGTTCCGCGCTAGTCCGGGTGCCGCCAGACACCGAGAAGGACGCCACCGCCCCGTTCCTCGACGCCCGCACCCCGATCAAGCTGGACTAGTCGCGGTCGGCTTCAGGCCGGCGAGGACGATCTCGAGCAGGCGCTCGGCCTGGTCGCGGTCCATGTCGCGGCCCATGGTGATACCGCCGACCAGCCGCAGGATGTCCATCAGCTGCAGCTCCTCGCGGACCGTGCCCTCCTTCTTGGCCGCGTTCAGCAGCAGCTCACCGGCCTCCCGCACGTTCACCTTGCAGGCCGTGAAGAACTCGGAGTCCTTGCCCAGAGCAACTGTCAGCTCACCGGCCAGGCTCTTCTTCGAGATGCTGTAGCCGACGAAGCTGCGCAGCCAGGCCGCGAGCGCGTCGTACGGCCCGAGCTTTTCCGCATAGCCGTAGGCGCGATCGCAGACGGACTGGATCTCGTCCACGTAGACCGCCTCGAGCAGGGCGGTCCGGTTCGGGAAGCGCCGGTACAGCGTGCCGATGCCGACACCCGCCCGGCGGGCGATCTCCTCGAGCGAGGTGTCTGTGCCGTGCTCGGCGAACGCCTCTCGCGCGGCCGACACCAGCAGGTCGTAGTTCCGCCGCGCGTCGGCGCGGGCCGGCCGCGTGGTCGGCAGCTGTGTCGACATCATTCCGGCCTCCTCGCAGCCGTCACGGAAAAGTCATCCTGAAAATCGCTTGAAAAAGCGGAGGTAGCCTCCGTATTGTATCCGGAGGAGCGCTCCACTTCATTCTGATTCCACTCTAGCCCCTTCGGGGTAAGGAGCAAGTCACACTATGGCGGCAACATCCGCGGCGCCGTCCGGCGCCGATACCGGCACGCCCGCGCGGCGGCCGGGAGTAGTCCTCGCAGTCATCCTGATCACCCAGTTGATGGTCATTCTCGACGGCACCGTGGTGAACATCGCGATGCCCAAGATCCAGCACGCGCTCGACTTCAGTCCGTCCAGTCTGTCCTGGGTGCAGAACGCCTATGCCCTCGCTTTCGGAGGTCTCCTGCTGCTCGGCGCGCGGGCCGGTGACCTGCTCGGCCGTCGCCGGGTCTTCATCACCGGCGTGAGCGTGTTCACCGCGGCCTCGCTGCTCGGTGGCCTCGCCCCGTCCGCCGAGCTTCTGCTCGGCGCCCGCGTCCTGCAGGGCATCGGCGGCGCGATCGCGGCCCCGGCCGCGCTGACCCTGCTGATGCTCACCTTCAAGGAAGGTCCGGAGCGGCTGAAGGCACTGGGTCTCTACAGCCTGGTCTCGTCCGGTGGTGCGAGCGTCGGCCTGGTGGTCGGCGGCATGCTCACCGACTGGGTGTCCTGGCGCTGGGGCCTGTTCATCAACGTGCCGATCGGCATCGGCCTGGTACTGGCCGCCCGGCAGGTGCTGAGCGAGACGCCGCCTGAGACGGGCAAGTTCGACGTCGCCGGCGCGCTCACCTCCACGCTGGGTATCACCTCGCTCGTCTACGGTTTCATCCGCGTCGCCGAGGTCGGCTGGACGTCGCCCGAGGTGCTCGGCGCCTTCGCGGCCGGCCTGGTCCTGTTGGTGGCGTTCGTACTGATCGAGCGCCGGGTGAGCCACCCGATCGTGCCGCTGCGGTTGTTCGGCAACCGGGATCGCGTCGCGGCGTACCTGACCATGCTGCTGGTGGTCGGGACGATGTTCGGGATGTTCTTCTTCCTGACCCAGTACATGCAGGGCGTGCTCGGCTTCAGCCCGCTGGCCGCGGGTCTGGCCTTCCTGCCGCTGACGGGCCTGCTGTTCACCTCGTCGCGGGTGGTACCGCGGCTGCTGGGCCGGATCGACGGTGGTCGGCTGATGATCACCGGCTCGATCTCGGTGCTGCTCGGCATGCTCTGGTTGACCCGCGCCACGATCGATACCAGCTACCTCAGTGGAGTGGTCGGCCCGCTGCTGCTGTTCGGCCTGGGCGCCGGGATGATCTTCATCCCGCTGACCGGTCGCGCGCTCGCCGGCGTCCAGCCGGAGGACGCGGGTGCCGCCTCGGGCATGCTCAACGTGCTGCAGCAGGTCGGAGGCGCCCTCGGCCTCGGCATCCTGGTCACCATCTTCGGTACTGCGAGCCGCAACTCGACGGCATCCGCCGCGAACCCGGTCGAGCACGCTCGTGAGGTGCTGACCGACGGCGTGCATGCCGCCTTCATCGGCTCGGCGATCTACGCCGCGCTGACCCTCGCGGTGATCGTCCTCGGCGTCCGCCCGTGGGCCAAGCGCCCGGCGCCCGCCACTGCCCCGGCGGTCGAGTCGGAGATCCCGGTGGAGTCCATCGGCTGACCTCGCCGAGACGCCGTCACGAACCCCCCGTCATCAGGTGGCGGGGGGTTCGACGCGTCTGGTGAGGCCACGCGTCTCAGCCGTCTCATTTCGCGCAAAGGGGTTTACAGCGGCGAAATCACCGTGTAATCCTGTGCGGACAAGTTGTCCGTACAAGTTACGTCGGGGGGCGTCGAGACGAGGAGATGCCGCGTGAACGGCACCAGAAAGACACGCTTCCCGATGTTCGCCACCATGCAGCGGATCCCGGGCGGGCTGATGCTCATCCCGCTGATCCTCGGGTCGCTGATCGGGACGTTCGCCCCGGGCACGCTGGAGATCGGGAGTTTCACCACCGCCCTGTTCAGCGACGGCGCGCTGCCGCTGATCGCACTGCTGATCTTCGCCACCGGCACCCAGGTGGACATCCGGTCCGGCGCGGCGGGCGTCGCCGGCCACACCGTCGTGGTCCTGGTGTTCAAGACCCTGATCCCAGCCGGACTGGTCGTCCTGCTCGGCACCCAGGTGGGGATCGACGGCTTCTGGGGTATCTCGATCCTCGCGCTGATCACCTGCTTCGCGAACAGCAACGGTGGCCTGTGGCTGGCGTTCGCCGGCCAGTACGGCGATGAGCGCGACCGCGGTGCGTACATCGCCAGCGCGTTCGACGACGGCCCGTTCCTGGTGCTGCTGTTCATCGGCGCCTCCGGGCTCGGCGACGTCCCGCTGATCACGCTGGTCGCGGCGGTCGTGCCCTTCCTGCTCGGGGTGCTCGTCGGCAACGTCGACCAGGACTGGCGCAAGGCGGTCGAGCCGGTGCCGAACATCGTCATCCCGTTCTTCGCCTTCGCCCTCGGCGCCGGGATCAACATCAAGGACATCGCCACCGGTGGTTTCGCCGGACTGTTCATCGGTGCGGGAGTGGTGCTGTTCACCGGCGGCCTGCTGTACCTGGCGTACCGCTTCATCCTGAAACGCGGCCCGAAGTCCGGTATCGGGTTCGCTGCCGGCACTACGGCCGGCAACGCGGTAGCGACCCCGGCGATCGTGGTCGCGGCAGACTCCTCGTTCGAGCCGTACCTCGACTCGGCGATCGCCCAGGTGGCCGCCGCGGTGCTCGTCACCGCACTGCTGGCGCCCACGGTTGCGGCGTTCGTGTTGCGGCGCGAAGGTGGACTGCAAGCATCCACTCCGCGCCCGCTGGTCGAAGAAGGTGTCGCATGACCTCTCGGGTCGTCGTCCTGGCTGACGACCTCACGGGGGCGGCCGATACGGCGGGCCAGTTCGACCGGGCCGGCTGGACCGCTGAACTGCAGGTCGGGCCTGGTGGACCGAGCGAGGCCGAGGTCGTTGCCATCACCACCGACTCGCGGGCCCTCGAGCCGGCAGCGGCGGCGGACGCCGTCCGGACTGCGCTTGACAAGGTGACTTTCGACGAAGGCGGAGCAGCGATCTACCTCAAGATCGACTCCACCCTGCGTGGGCCGGTTCGGGCGATGACGGACGCGGTGGTCGCGGCGCGTGGAGGTGAGGTCGTCGCCGTGGTCTGCCCGGCGTTCCCGGCGGTCGGCCGCACCATGGTCGACGGGATCCTGCTCGTGCACGGCGTACCGGTCGCACAGACCGCGGTCGGCCGCGACCCGGTCACGCCGGTCCGGGAGAGTCATGTCCCGACGCTCCTGGACGCACCGCTGGTCAAGCTCGATCCTCGAGCGGATGACGCGGAACTGGCCGCCGCTCTGCGAGGTCGCGGTCCTGTCGTGGTGGTGGATGCGCGGGACGAGGCCGACCTGGATCGGGTGGCCCGGGCAGTGCTTGCCCTAGGCAACCAGGCGGTAGCGGTCGGATCGGCCGGGCTGGCGGCTCACCTCGCGCGCCGGTGGCGGCCGTTGCCCAGGGGGCCTGTCCTGGTCGTGGTGAGCTCCCTGCATGATGCCTCCCGTGGTCAGGCCGAACTGCTCGCCGCGGCCGGCGCTCGCCGGATCCAGCCGGATGCGGCCACGCTGTGCGACGCCGGCGCCTGGGAGGAATTCGCTCGCTCGATCGTGTCCGACGCGGCGGTGGACGACTTCGGAGTACTGGTGCTGATGGGGTCGGCCGCCGAAGGCGCGACCGTCGCCCCATCCGTGGTTGCCGGCCGACTGGGTGAGCTCGCTTCCCGGCTGGTGAGCACCCTCCGTCCTGCCGGGCTCGTCCTGGCCGGCGGTGACGGAGCGCTGGCGGTGCTCACCGCACTGTCCGCAACCGGCATCCGGCTGAGCGGCGAGGTCGCTGACGGCGTCCCGCTCGGCTACCTCACCGGTGGTCCGGACGCCGGTCTGCCGGTCGCGACCAAGGCCGGCGGGTTCGGCACCGACGACATTCTGATCCGCGCGGCCGAGGCCGTTCGATCCAGCCCTCTCGATCCCCGAAGGAGCCGTGCATGACCATCCCCACCCTGGCACTGACGATCGGCGACGCCGCCGGCATTGGCCCGGAGACCACCGCCCGCACCCTGCTCGGGCATGACGAGCTCCGCGAGATCTGCCGTCCTGTCGTGATCGGTGACGCCGACGCGGTCCGGCGCGGGGTCGAGGTGGTCGGTGGGGACCCCGGCCTGGTCCGGGTGATCGACAGCCCGGCCGACGCGCGCAACGAGCCGGGCACCATCGAGCTGATCCAGGACGGGCGCTCACTCGGCGACGTGCCCTGGGGAGAGATCAGCCCGGCGGCCGGCGACGGTGCCGCCCGGTTCGTCATCCGTGCCTGCGCCCTGGCCCGGGAGGGCCTTGTCGACGGCATTGTCACCGCGCCGCTGAACAAGGCCGCGATGCACGCCGGTGGCCACCCCTGGCCGGGGCACACCGAACTCCTGGCGCACGAGTTCGGGGTCCGCAACTTCAGCCTCGTGCTGTCGGCAGGAGACCTGTACTTCTTCCACCTCACCACCCACGTGTCGCTGCGGCAGGCGATCGAGGACGTGACCCGGGAGCGCACCGACAACGTGCTGCGGCTGGTCGGTTCGTTCGCCCGCGCCCTCGGTCGGCCGGACGAGCGGATCGGCGTCGCCGGACTCAACCCGCACGCGGGGGAGAACCGCATCTTCGGTGACGAGGACGCCGACATCCTGGCGCCCGCGGTCGAAGCGGCTCGTGCGGCCGGCCTGAACGCCCACGGCCCGCTGCCCGCCGACGCGCTGATCCCGCAGGCGGTGAAGGGCAAGTGGAACCTGGTGATCGTCTGCTACCACGACCAGGGCCACGCGCCGTTCAAGGCGGTGTACGGCGACGAGGGGGTGAACATCACCGTCGGCCTGCCGGTCGTCCGGGTGTCGGTCGACCACGGTACGGCGTTCGACATCGCGGGCCAGGGCATCGCCCGCGAGGCCAGCCTGGTGCTCGCCACCCGCCGCGCCGCAGAACTGGCCCCCGGCTGGTCCGACGTCTGGGAAACCGCCCGCCAAGCCGACGAAGCGACAACCAGTCACTAGCCAGACGCCGCGGACAACTACTCACTAGTCTGACGCCGTGAACGCCGAAAGCTCTGACCTCGACCGATCCGCCGCGGCGCCGCTCTATCTGCAGATCGTCGAGTCGCTGCGACGGGAGATCCTGGGCCACGACCTGCCTCCGGGCGCGGCGCTGCCCAGCGAGTCCGATCTCCAGCAGCGGTTCGGCGTCTCCCGCAGCGTGGTACGGCAGGCGATCGCCCGGCTCGCCGAGGACGGCCTCGTCCACCGGCATCAGGGCCGGCCGAGCATCGTCGCGCCGCAACCGGAGCACCGCCGGCTGGTGCAGCGGGCGACCGGCATGTTCGACCAGTTCGCGCGCACCGGCCGCCGGCTGAGCACCCGGATCGACGCCATCGAACACGATGTGCCGCCACCGGAGGCGCAGGCGTACCTGCGCACCCGCGACACCCTGCGGCTGGAACGGTTGCGATCGATCGACGGCGAACCGCTGTCCTACGTTCGGACCTGGCTGCCCCGGGCGCGGGTGCCCGACCTGACGGCGGCCGAGCTGACCGACGCCTCGCTGCACAAGCTGCTCAGTACCAAGTTCGGTCTGCGGGCGGTCAGCGGCCGCAGGCAGGTGCGGGCCGTCGCGGCGGACGAGCGGCTGGCCGTCGCCCTCGAGGTCCCGTCGGGGGCACCGTTGCTGCTGCTCGAGGGAGAGACCGGCGACCAGCACGGCAACCCGCTGGAGTGGTTCACCACCTGGCACCGCGCCGACAAGGTCGTCTTCGACATCGACGTCACCGAGGGCGCCGAACTGCTGTCGCTCGACCCGGCCGGCGCGCGCCCCGCCGAGGAACCACCGGCCGGTGACGAGATCGCGCGGGCCCGCGACCTCGTCGCCGAACTCGGCCGATTGCTCGGTTGAGGTCTGCTGCTCGATTGAGCTGTTGCCCGCAGGTCAGTTCAGCGGCAGGCGGTACGAGATGGTCTTGCTGACCTGGGTGAAGCCGAGCCGTTCGTAGAGGCCGAGCGCGCCGGTCGGGTTGTCGGCGTCCACGCCCAGCGAGGCTCGCTGGTATCCGGTCCGCTGGGATTCGGTCAGCAGCTCAGCCAGCGCCAGCCGGGCGAGTCCGCGTCCCCGGTGGGACCGGAGCGTGCCGACCTGGCCGATGTAGATCTCACGGATCCCCGTCGCCTCGGTGTCCGCGACGTACTCGTAGCCGAGGGCGTACGCGACGATCTTGTCGCCGTCGACGACCAGGCGGCAGACATCGCCCCGGAATGCGCGCGACCCGGTGAACCACACCTTCCAGGTCTCCTGGTCCTTCGGCGTCGATCCCCAGTGGTCCATGAACGCCTCGTTGTGGGCATCCATCAGCCTCCGGTCGTACGCCGGGTCGTACGCCACCACCTTCAAGCCCTCCGGCACGGTCACCTCGGGGACGGGAGCGTCGAAGGTGCGCTGCATGTGGAAGAAGTACCGGCACTCCTCGAAGCCGTGCGAGGTCAGCAGGTCGTGGGCGCCGAGGTTCGTGCTGATCGCGCCGGTGTTGACCTCACCGTCGACCTCCGGATGCCGTTCGGCGTGCACCTCGCCGGCCCGGCGGATGATCCAGGGCAGCAGCGCCGCTCCGAGTCCACGGCCGCGCCACTCGGGATGCACGGTCCCCTCGGTCCCGACCCGGTCGACGTCGATCACGTTCGCCCGCCACCGCACCGCTCCGTACCCGACCATCGTGCCGTCGGCCCAGAGCCCGATGGTGTCCTTCTCGGCGTCCAGCTTCGGGTCGCTGAGCTCCTCGACCAGGTCGTCGGCGTCGTAGTTCTCGCCTTCCTGGTCAACCTTCTCCTTGGCCGCCAGCAGCTCGGCCCACGCCCCCGCGTCCGCTTTGTCGATCGGCCGCGCGTCGATGCCGACCGGCCACCCCTCGAAAGTGCCCATGTCGGCAACGGTAGAGCGGGAACCGCCACCGGGCATCCCAATTAGCCGAGAGGGTCGATCAGCCGAGCTGGCGGCAGAGCCACTCGACGGCGAGCGGGTAGCGGTACTCGATCCCGCCGTGCTTCCCCTCGAACAACTCGAAGTGCAGCCGCTCCTCCGGTACGCCGACCTCCAGTGCGGCCCGGTGGAACGCGGTCGCCCCGAGGTCGAGGAAGTACTCGTCCTGCTTGCCCGCGTCGATCCACACGGCCCGCATCGACCGCAAGGCCTCCGCGTACTGCGGCTGCTCCACCATCGCCACCGGATCCCGGCTCAGCCAGCGCTCCCACACCTCCGGGATCAGCCGGCCCAGCTCGTCGTACGGGAGCAGCACGGTGCCGTCCGGCTCGGATGAGTACGCCGCGGAGTACCCGTACATCTCCAGCAGGTGCAGGTCCTGGCTCGTGGTCTGCCCGGCCCGGCTCTCGAAGCTAGCGAAGAACTTCTCGTACGACCCGTCGTGCAGGTCGCGCAGTTCCCGGGCACGGACAGGGAACTCGGGCTGGTAGCAGACGCCGAACAAGGCATCACCGGCATGGGTCGCCAGCGCGCCGAACACGTCCGGCCGGAGCAGCGGCGTCACCATCGCGGCATACCCGCCGCTCGACTTGCCCGTGATGGCCCGGTGATCCCGGTCCGCGATCGTCCGGTACTGCGCGTCGACCCACGGCACGATCTCGTCGCACAGATACGAGTGGTACTGCCCGGTCCCGGGGGAGTCGAGGTACTGGCTGCCGCCGAACCTGGTCCACGCGTCGACGAACACCACGATCGCCGGCGGCACGTCACCCTTGGCGAACAACGCGTCCAGCAACTCCGGGTACGGCTGCCGGAACGGGCTCCGGTTGAACCACATGCCGAGGTGACCGGTGTACCCCATCGCCACGTAGATCGCGGGGTACCGCCGGTCCGACTCGTCGTACCCGGGCGGAAGGTAGACCAGTACCGGCCGCTCGTGCGGATCGCCGAGCGGGTTGCCCCGCAGCAGCGTGCTGTCGAACACCTGCTGGTCGAATCGGCCGGCGAGATCAGCGGACCAGGGCAACATCGGCTACCTCCGTAGACAGAGCTTCTTGGTCACATGGCGTCGGGTGCCGCGATGCCGAGCAGCCCCAGACCATCCTGCAACACCCGCCGGGTCGCGGCGCACAACGCGATCCGGCTGGTCCGCACATCACCCGCACTGGTCAGCACCGGACACGTCTCGTAGAACGCCGACAACGCACTGGCAACCTCGTACAGATACGTGCACAGCCGATGCGGCTGCAACGTCTCAGCCACCTGTACGACGCTGTCGCCGAAGCCGCCCAGGAGCAACGCCAGCCGCTGCTCGGCAGGCTCCTCGAGAACGGTCACGATCCCCGGGGTCTCGTCCGCCTTGGCGAGGATCCGCGTCAGCCGTGCGTGCGCGTACTGCAGGTAAGGCCCAGTGTTGCCGGTCATGGCGACCATCCGGTCCAGGTCGAAGACGTAGTCGTTGATCCGGTCGTTCGAGAGGTCCGCGTACTTGATCGCGCCCACCCCGACCGCCTCGGCGACCTCGGCGCGGCTGGCCTCGCTCATCGGAGCGTCCCGCTCGTCCAGGAGCGCCCGGGCACGGCTGACCGCGCCGTCGAGCAGCGAAGCGAGCCGGACGGTGTCGCCATCCCTTGTCTTGAAGGGTTTCCCGTCCTTGCCGAGCACGGTCCCGAACGCGACATGTTCGGCCGGTGTGGTCTCCGGCAACCATCCGGCCGCCCGGCAGAGTGCGAAGATCTGCTGGAAGTGCAGACCCTGCCGGTGATCGACCACGTAGATGATCCGGTCGGCGTGCAGGTCGGCGACGCGATGCCGGACGGCCGCGAGGTCCGTCGCGCTGTAGCCGAAGCCGCCATCGGACTTCTGCACGATCACCGGCAGCGCCGAGCCGTCCCGGCCGGTGAATCCCGGCAGGAACGCGCACTGTGCGCCACCGGACTCCGTCAAGAGCCCGGCGGCCGCGAGGTCGGCCACGATCCCCGGTAGTTGGTCGTTGTAGGCACTCTCGCCGACCACGTCGGCCCGGGTCAGCGGTGAGCCGAGCTTGGCGTAGATCCGGTCGAACTCGATCAGCGAGACCTCGACCATCTGCCGCCAGATCTCCAGCGTGAGCGGATCGCCGGACTGCAGCAGCACCACCCGGGCCCGCGACCGGTCCGCGAAGTTGCTGTCGGCATCGAAATGCTTCCGGCCCCGTTGGTAGAGCAGTTGCAGCCCCGCGATGTCGAGGGACTCCACCACCAGGCCCTCGAACAGGACCTGCTCGACCAGCATGCCGAACTGGGTGCCCCAGTCGCCGACGTGGTTCTGCCGGATCACCTCGTCCCCGACGTACCGCAGTACGTTGCACAGGGCGTCGCCGATGACGGTCGACCGCAGGTGGCCGACGTGCATCTGCTTGGCCACATTGGGCTGCGAGTAGTCGACGACCACCCGCTTGCCGCTCGACGGGAACCGCTCGGGCTCGTTGACGCCGGCAGCGAGCACGGCGGGCAGCAGTGTCAGGTTGACGAAGCCCGGCCCGGCGATGGACGGCGGCTCGCAGAGGTCGCCCAGGTCCAGCGCCGCGACGAGTTGCTCGGCGATCGCGCGCGGCGGTTGCCCGAGCGACTTGGCGAGCCGCAGCGCGAGGTTGGTCTGGAAGTGGCCGAACTCGGGCTTGGTCGCCGCCCGCAACTCGGGATCGAGCCCGCCGTACTGCGCGCCGAAGGCGTCAGCGACGGCGGTGGACAGCCGGGAGGCAAGGACAGGCAGAACAGCGGACATGACAAAGGTCCTTAGAACGAAGCACTGGAACAGGCTGAGGTGTTCAGACAGTGCTTCGTCGTCGCAGGCCGAAGCGATCGCGCAAGGCGCTCACGATCACCGGGCTCGTCGACATGCGCCCATTATGCACGACCGGTCGTCTTGCCCGGCAGCCCAATCGTTCTCGCTACACCTGATGCGGTGAGGGTGCCGGGTGCCGGTCCGCGAGCGGGACGATCGGCGGCAGGTCGGTCTCGCCCAGGAAGACCCGGCGGACCACGCGTTCGGCCGCGCGCCCGTCGTCGAACTCGCAGAACTTCTCCCGGAACAACTGCCGGTGCTTGGCCGCCTCGGCCGACGCGAACCGCCCGGTCTGCAAGGCCGACAGCAACTCCTCCGGCGATCGCGCCACCAGACCCGGCGGGAACTCGGTGATGTCGAAGTACGTGCCGCGGATGTTTTCGTAGGTATCCAGGTCGTCGACGAGCAGCACGATCGGCCGGTCCAGGTTCGCGTAGTCGAAGCTGATCGAGGAGTAGTCCGAGATCAGCACGTCGGCCGCCAGCATCAGATCCTCGACCCGCGGGTAGTCGGACGCGTCGACCACCCGGTCGGACTTCGCCGACGGGTGCTTCGACAGCGAGTAGTGCGTCCGGACCAGCACCCGCCCGTGGTCCCCGGCTGCCGCGGCCAGCCGATCCAGGTCCAGGTGGATCCCGTCGCCGCCGAGATCGACCAGGCCGGACGGAGTACGGACCGAGTCGACGCCGTCACGGAAGGTCGGCGCGTACATCACCACCAGGTGGGAGTCGTCGAACCCGAACGACGCGCGGATCGCCCGGATGTCCTCCAGAGTCGCGTTGACCAGCCGGTCGTTGCGTGGGAAGCCGTACTCGAGCTCCTCGAACTCCGCCGGGTAGGTGCGCTCCCAGATCTCCGACGAGTACCGGTTCGAGGACAGGTTGTAGTCCCAGCGGTCGACCTGGCGCATCAACTCCTCGAGGTCGAAGTCCTTCGCCGCCATCGGGTAGTGCCGCAGGTCGGTGCCCATCGACTTCAGCGGCGTGCCGTGCTGGGTCTGGATGTGGATCTGCCCGTCCCGCTTCTCCAGCTCCTTCGGCAGGTTCATGTTGCTGATGAAGTACGTCGCCTTCCCCACCAGCTTCTCGTACGCCGGGGAGCCGGCCACGACGTACTCCACGCCCTCCGGGATCGCGGCCACGTGGTCGGCGTCGATCACCCAGACGCCGCGGAGCCGGGGGGCGAGCTCGGCCGCCTTCTCGTAGATCGCCCGCGGGTTGCAGGCGTACTGCTTGAACCAGTACGCGCAGTACAGGGCCAGGTTCGGATCCAGGTCACCCCGGTTCAGCAGTTTGTCGACGGCCTTGCGGGGACTCGGCACGTTCAGCACCTTGGCGCTGAACTTCAGCGTGCAGTACGTCGCGTAGTCGTCGTGCACGAGCTGCCACCGCCGGAAACCGCGGCGGGTCCGGTCGACGACGTACCCCTCGGGCTTCCAGCGCTTGGCGAACGCGGCCGCGGCGTGGAAGAACTCGGCCCGGTCCTCGGGGCCGATCCGCTCGGGCTTGGCGAGCACGGCGAGGATGTGATCCAGCGACCGGTCGAAGGCGAACCGCCGCCAGCCGGCCAGGTCCGGGTCGGACGTGATGAACGCGTGCACCCGGTCGTACTGGTCGAAGATGTCGAACTGCTGGCGGGTCCGGGTGGCATGGATGTTCCCGCCGGTGCGGTGCTGCCGGTAGTGCACGACGACCCGGTCCAGCGTCGCGATCCGCTCGGCGGTCAGCATCGTGGAGTAGGTCCAGGGCGCGTCCTCGTAGAACCCGGCGGTGAAGACGAGGCCGTGCAGCGAGAGGAAGTCCCGCCGGCACGCCTTGTTCCAGACCACCTCGAGGAAGGTGAGGAACACCGGCCGCTCCATCGCGGTGAAGACGCCCTCACCCTCCCGGGCGAACGCGTCGTGCCGCTGGTTGCGGACCACCTTGCCGTCCCAGAAGATCCGCTCGTAGTCGAACATCACGATGTCCGGCCGGCCGGTCGCCTCGATCCGGGCGGCAATCGCCTCCAGCGAGCCGGGCAGGTAGAGGTCGTCGGCGTCCAGGAACAGCACGTAGTCGCCGCGGCACTCCTTGAGCCCGGTGTTCCGGGCCAGTCCGAGGCCGACGTTCTCGCTCAGGTGCAGCACCCGCACCCGGGGATCGGCCGCGGCGTACTCGTCCAGGATCCGGCCGCAGCCGTCCGGACTGGCGTCGTCCACCCCGATGATCTCGAAGTCGGTGAACGACTGACCCAGCAGCGAGTCCAGGCAGGGTCGCAGCCAGGCCCGTGAGTTGTGACACGGGACCACGATGCTGAACGTCGGGACCCCGGCGGAGTCGGTGCTGGCGGCCATGAGACTGCATCCTAGGGCTCTACTCCAGAGGCTCACTGCCTCGTCCGCAAACACTAGGCTGCCCGTCATGAGTCAAACGCCTGCCGACGTCTTCGAACCACTGGCCGGTCTCGAGGGGGTCGGATCGGCGGCCCGGGCCGCCCGGGACGCGGTCGACGTGCTGCTCCGCGACCGCGGCCTGCGCAAGGTCGGCGCCGACATGACCGCCGAGGCCCTGCTCCGCGGCGCCCACGCCTCCGCCGCCCTGGCCGGCAGCTCGGCGACGCTCGAGGAGGTACGGCGTGGCGCCTCGGACCCGCGGGCGGTCGGCGCGGTCCGGATGACGAGTGAACTGATGAGCCTGGCGCCCCAGATGGACACGGCACCAGTACAGGTCTGGACCAGACTGCACCAGTTGGCGGCGGTGGAACTCGGCACGCCGGACCAGTTGGGCCACTTGCGGACCAGTCGTGAACCGCTACCGGACGACATCCCCGGCCTACCCCCAGCGCCGCCGGCGGACGAGATGTGGGAGCGCCTGAGCGGTCTGGCCAAGGCCTTGACCCTGCCGACGAAAGCGCCGGGCATCGTGGTCGCCGCCATCGTGCACGCGGAACTCGCCGTACTGCGTCCGTTCCCGGTCGCGAACGGATTGGTCGCCCGTGCGGCCGAACGCGTTCTTCTGGTTGCCCGGGGCATCGATCCGGTCGCGGTCACGGTGCCGGAGGTGGGGCACCTCGAACTGGCCGGTAGTTATCCGCAGGGCCTGCGGGACTACGCCGGGCGCGGCCTGGTCGGCGTCCGGGACTGGCTACTGCGCAGTTGTGAAGTGGTCGCGCTGGGAGCGGAACGTTCACCGCTCAACATTTCCACCCGATGACGCAAACGACTAACGCAGCAACGGGAATCCGCTGGTAGTCCGCAACGTCCGAGCAATGCCCTGGGCACATGCGACGGCGCCCTCTGAACGAGAGCGCCGTTGCTCGCACGTCACCCGGGTTACCAGGCGTGCACCTGTCTGCCGCCTCAGGACCAGGCCTGAGGTCACGCTGCCCGTTTGGGATGGGCTGGTCGCCGCGTGGGTGCCTGGGTTCCGTGCAATCTCTACGGGACCCGAAGGTCCTTTGTGGTTCCTTTGTACTCCCCTAAGCCCTTCAGGGGAAGGGTTTGCGCGACCTTCATGAACCTGTGAAGACCGGAGGCGGCCTCAGTTTTCGTCCTGCCGCGCACGCCGGCGGGCGGCGTACAGGAGCACTCCGGCGGCGGCCAGTCCGGCCCCGAGGGCGGTCGCCGCGACGGCCGGCCGGCGGACCTCGGTGAACCGGGTGCGCTCGGCCAGCGCCACTGGTCTGGTGAAGTCGAGCACCGGCCAGTCGCGCGAGATCGCCAGCCGGCGCAGCGCGCGATCGGGGTTCACCGCGAACGGATGACCGACCGCGGCCAGCATCGGCTCGTCGGTGATCGAGTCGGAGTAGGCGTAGGAACCCTGCAGGTCATAGCCTTCCGCGGCGGCCAGCGCGGTGATCGCGGTGGCCTTGTGCGGACCGTAGGCGTACTGCTCGATCTCGCCGGTGTACTTGCCGTCGGCAACGACCATCCGGGTGGCGATCACCTTGTCGGCGCCGAGCATCTCGCCGATCGGCTCGACCACCTCGGAGCCGGACGAGGAGACGATCACCACGTCCCGGCCGGCCGCGTGGTGCTGCTCGATCAGCGTCACGGCCTCGTCGTAGATCATCGGCTCGACGATGTGGTGCAGGGTGTCGGCGACGATCGCGCGGACCGTCTGCACGTCCCAGCCTGTGCACATAGCGGACAGGTATTCCCGCATCCGCTCCATCTGATCGTGGTCCGCGCCGCCGAGCAGGTAGACGAACTGGGCGTAGGCGCTGCGCAGCACGGTCCGCCGGTTGATCAGCCCGCCGGCGTAGAACGGCCGGGAGAAGGCGAGGGTGCTGGATCGGGCGATGACGGTCTTGTCCAGGTCGAAGAAGGCGGCCGCGCGCGGCGTCCCCAGGGGCGTCATGAGGTCGAGCATAGGTCGGTCGGCGAAACGCCGAGGGCCCCGGCCTTTCGTGTGGCCTGGTCTCCCGTTAGACTGTTGAGCAGTGTGACAGCGACACTGGCCGAAAGCCCCTTCACCGGGGTCTAGGCGCATGGCCGTCAGGCACTCAGTTTGCCACTAAATTGAGATGTGTGACTTCCGGCATCGGGGGGTAGATACCTCTCGACAGTGCAGACTGTCGCCTCCTGATCGGCCCCCGGCTCCTCCCCCCGAGCCCGTGGCCGAAGACGGCCCCCGGTCACCCCCCCGCCGGGGGCCGTCGCCTTTCCTCCTCCAGGTCGCGCCTCCTCCAGGTCTTGCCCGTCTTCGGGTACGCCCGCGCTTCTGCCGCCGTTCTGCGGCTCCACCCCCTCCTCGAACGTCAGATTGCTGTGCATTTTTCACTTTCGCTGAGTGTGAGAGCGTTCCCACTTTATGTAGGGTCTTGACAATGTAGTCGCGCGGTCACACTTTGTGTCTCATGAACCCGCGAATCCACCGCCCCCACTCCGCGGTCATCCCCGTCCTGCTCGCGTTCGTCCTCGCCCTCGCGGCCGTGGTGCTGGTGCCCAGCGCCGGCTCGGCGGCGACCAACCTCGTCTCCAACGGGACCTTCGAGGCCGGCTCGCTGGTCGGCTGGTCCTGCTCGGCCGGGTCCGGAGCCGCCGTCAGTGGTTCGGCTCACACCGGGACCTACGCACTGCAGGGCAGCCCCACCTCCGGTGACAACGCCCGCTGCAGCCAGTCAGTCTCGGTCCGCCCCAGCTCGACGTACACGCTGTCGGCCTGGGTGAAGGGCTCCAACGTCTACCTCGGCGCCGACGGCGGGACGAGTACCTGGACCTCGAGCACCGGCTGGGCCCAGCTGACCACCACGTTCACCACGAGTGCCTCGGCCAGCACGGTGACGATCTACCTGCACGGCTGGTACGCGCTCCCGGCGTACCAGGCGGACGACGTAGTACTGGACGGGCCGGGCGGGACCGGGCCGCCGCCGGACACCACGGCGCCGACGACACCCGGCGGTCTCACCGTGGGTGGTGGCCCGACCTCCAGCTCGCTGCAGCTCAACTGGTCGGCCGCCTCGGACGCGAACGGCGTAACCCGGTACGACGTGATCCGCGGCTCCGACGCGCCGCAGAACGTCGGCAACGTGACCAGCTGGACCGCGACCGGCCTCAGCCCGAGTACGACGTACAGCTTCAAGGTGCGGGCCTGCGACGCGGCCGGCAACTGCTCCCCGTACGGCGCGACGGTGTCCGGCACCACCTCCAGCGGCCCGAGCACTCCGCCTCCGGGCAACCTGCCGAAGCACATCCTGACCGGCTACTGGCAGAACTTCGACAACGGTGCGACGGTCCAGCGGATCCGGGACGTGCAGGCCAGCTACGACCTGATCGCGGTCGCCTTCGCCGATGCCGACCCGAGCCGTCAGGGCGCGATCACGTTCACCCTCGACCCGACCTTGTCGAGCCGGCTGGGTGGTTACACCGCCGCCGACTTCAAGGCCGACATCGCGGCCAAGAAGGTGGCGGGCAAGAAGGTCATCCTGTCCGTCGGCGGCCAGAACGGCACGGTCAGCGTCGCCAACGCCACTGCCGCCGCCAACTTCGCGAGCAGCGCCCTCTCGGTACTGCGTGAGTACGGGTTCGACGGGATCGACATCGACCTGGAGAACGGCGTCAACGCGCAGTACATGGGTCAGGCGCTGCAGCGCCTGCGGAGCAGCTTCGGCAGCGGTCTGGTGATCGCGATGGCGCCGCAGACGATCGACATGCAGAGCCCGTCGTTCGAGTACTTCAAGCTGGCGCTGGCGATCAAGGACATCCTGACCGTGGTCAACGTGCAGTACTACAACTCCGGCTCGATGAACGGCTGCAACGGGCAGGTGTACTCCCAGGGCACGGTCGACTTCATCACCGCGCAGGCCTGCATCATGCTGCAGGGCGGGCTCCGGCCGGACCAGGTCGGCCTCGGTCTGCCGGCCTCCAGTCGTGGCGCCGGAAGCGGCTACGTGTCGCCGACGATCGTCAACAACGCGCTGGACTGCCTCACCAAGGGCACCAACTGCGGCAGCTTCAAGCCGAGCACCACTTGGCCGACGCTGCGCGGCGCGATGACCTGGTCGACCAACTGGGACGCCCTGAACGGGAACCAGTTCTCCAACCAGGTCGGCTCCCACGTGCACTCCTTGCCCTGATCGCGACTCGGGTCGTGCACAACGACCGCCCCGCTCCGGTGCTGGAAGCACTCGGTGTCTGCTCGGAGGACGAGCAGCTCTACCGCGTGCTTCTGGCCCGGCCGGAAGCCACCGCGACCGACCTGGTCGCCGACACGGGCTGGGCCACCGTACGGGTGAACCGGCATCTGAGGTCACTCCTGTCGCTGGGCCTGGCCTCCCGTACTCCGGGGCGCCCGGCGCGGTACACCCCGGCGGTCCCCGAGGCCGCGGTGGAGCTCTTGGCGCTGCGCAAGCAGGAGGCGATCGTCCAGGCCCGGCTGAACGCCGCGGTCCTCACCGAGGAGTTCCGTTCCAAGCGGGAGGCCGGGCCGTTCACGGTGATCCGTGGGCAGCAGGCGATGGCCCAGCGGTTCTACCAGGCTCAGCAGACCGCGCAGAGCGAAGTGCTGGTGCTCGACAAGCCGCCGTTCGCGGTGCTGCCGATCGAACCTCGCCAGGCGTATGGCGTGACCTATCGGACGATTTACGACATGGCTTCACTCGTAGAGCCGGCGGAGATCGCAGCAGCCCGTACTGCGGGTCCCAGCTGCCGGGTGCTCCGTGGTGTGCCGTTGATGCTGGTGGTCGCGGACCGGCGTACCGGGTTGGTGCAGACCGGGCAGGAGCTGATCGAGCTCGGGCCGTCGAGTCTGCTGGACGCACTGCTGCGGTTGTTCGAGCTGTTGTGGCAGCAGGCGACCTCGCTGTCGCCTTCGTCGTCCGAGGGCCCGTTGAGCTTCGAGGACCAGCAGTTGCTGGCACTGGCGGCCGCAGGCCTGACCGACCAGGCGATCGCCCGCCGGCTCGGGGTAGCGCAGCGGACGGTCGAGCGACGAATTCAACGAATCCTGAAGGCCCTCGATGCCACCACCCGCTTCCAGGCCGGCCTGCGGGCAGGACAGCGAGGGCTGCTTGTTTGAGTGCGGCTATTCGGTGACGTCCGCGACCGTGGCGTTGAGGGCCTTGGTCAGGGACTGGGCGTCCACGGTCATGCCGACGCCGTGGTCGCCGCCGCCGATCGAGATGGTGCCGGTGATGCGCTCGTCGGCGATGACCGGCCAGGCATTGGTGCTGCCGAGCGGGGTGATCGTGCCGCGGACGTAGCCGGTCACGTGGAGGGCGGTGTTGGCGTCGGGCATCGAGATGCGGTTGACGCCGAGCAGTGCGCGGAGCTTCGGCCAGGCGATCTCGCGGTCGCCGGGGACGAGGATGAACCGGTAGTCGTCGTCGGCCAGCCGCACGACGATGGTCTTGATCAGCTTGGCCGGTTCGATCCCGCGGGCGGCCGCCGCCTCCTCGAGCGAGTTCACCCGGCCGTGCTTGGTGACCTCGTAGGCCAGGCCCAGTGCGTCCGCTGCTTCGGTTGCTTTCGTCACCCGGCCAGTTTCGCACCCGGTTGGGAAGGCGCACCTCGCTGGGAAGGTGCACCCGGCTGGGAGGCGCTGTCGGCCGCGCGGCTGGGAACCCGGCGCAGCAGGAGAGCCAGGACCAGAGTGAGGAGGAGAAGAGCACCCGCCTCTGCGGCGACTCCCGGCCAGGCGGCGTGCGTCCACGCAGTACCGGCGAGGCCGCCGAAGACCGAGGAGCCGAGGTAGTACGCGAACAAGTAGAGGCTCGCGGCTTGGCCGGTACCCCCGCCACCCGCGTGGGCGCGGACCGCAACCCAGCCACTCGCTACGCCGTGGACCGCGAAGAAGCCCGCCGTCATCACCGCCAGGCCGAGGATCACGATGGGCAACGGCTCGGCGAGAGTGATCGCGACGCCTGTCAGCGTCACCAGGCATCCGATGGGCACGACCGCGCGGCGGCCGAAGCTGTCGGCCAACCGACCTGCCGTCGCCGAGGACGCCGACCCCACCAGATAGACAGCGAAGACGAGCCCGGCCAACCCGGGCCCCAGCCCGTACGGCGCTCCCGCCAGCCGGAAGCCGGTCGCGTTGTAGATAGCGACGAACGCTCCCATGGCTGTGGCGGCTATACCGTAGAGGGCGAGCAGCGCGGGGTCTTTGAGAACCCTGATGGTCTGCCGGTTCGGTGTTGCCCGAGTGAAGTTCCGGGAGTCCGGCAGAAGAACAAGCACGAGTACTGCGCAGATCACGCCGAGCAGGGCGATACCGCCGAGCGCGGCGCGCCAGCCGCCGAGGTCCGCGAGGCCGCCGGCCACCAGGCGACCGGTCATACCTCCCACTGCGGTTCCGGCGATGTAGAGGCCGCTTGCTCGGGCGTGGCTGTCGGCGTGAACCTCTTCCCGCAGATAGGCCATGGCTACAGCCGGGAGTCCGGCCAGTGCGATCCCTTGAACACCCCGCAGAGCCAAGAGGGTCGTCCAGTTGGGAGCGAGGGTGCAGAGCACAGCGATGGCTGCTGCTACTGCCACGGACCAGCGCATCAGCTTGGTGCGGCCGAGGACCTCTGAGACTGGGCCGGCGACGAGCAATGCCAGTCCCAGGCCGAGTGTGGCCAAGGAGACACTGAAAGCGCTCTGGCTGGGGGAGACCTGGAAGACGCGGGCCAGCTCGGGCAGGAGTGGCTGGGTGCTGTAGAGCATGGCGAAGGTGGCCAGGCCTGCGGCGAACAGGGCCACCGAGAGCCTCCGGTAACCGGCCTCACCCGGGCGGTAGCCGGTCTGCGCGACTGTCGCCTCCGGCATTGTCTGCATGCGTCCGACGGTGCCAGATGTCCTGGCATACGTAAAATGTCGGGATCGGCAGTGATCGATACGATTCCCGTATGCATGTCGAAGACCTGCGGTGGTTTGTGGTGCTTGCGGAGACCGAGCACCTGACGGATGCGGCTGCCACGCTCGGGACCAGCCAGCCGACGTTGTCGCGGGCACTCCGCCGGGTCGAGGACACCTTCGGAGCCCGGTTGTTCGAGCGCGAGCACCGAGGGCTGCGGCTCAATCCCTATGGCCGGGTCGTACTCGAGGCGGCTCGGGCGAGCACAGCCGCGGTCGACACCGCCCGTCAGAGGATCGACGCTCTGCTCGATCCTGACGCCGGGACGGTGCGGCTCGCCTTCCTGCACTCCGTTGCCACGGGGGTCGTGCCGGATCTGTTGAAGGCGTTCCGCTCGACCGCGCCCCGAGTTCGCTTCGCGTTGCGGGAGGAGCCGTCTCACGACATCGTTCGCGACCTGGAATCAGGGGAGGCCGAGCTGGCCATCACCGGGCCGAGGCCGCCGCAGGACACGTTCGGCTGGCGTCTGCTCGAGCGCCAGCGGCTGTGTCTCTACGTGCCGGCTGGGCATCCGTTGGCGGGGACGGAACGCGTCAGCCTGTCGGCGGCGGCCGGCGAACCGTTCGTGGCTGTCCGCTCGGACTTCGGGTTTCGCCGCATCACGGACGATCTGTGCCGGGCTGCCGGCTTCACGCCGCACGTCGCCTTCGAGTCGACCGACCTGACGACGATCGACCGCTTGGTCGGGGCCGGTCTCGGGGTCGCCATCCTTCCGGCTGGTGCGGTCCGGAATCCCGACAGCGGCGCGACTCCCGTCAACCTGGAGGGCGTCGACGCACGCCGCGACATCGGCCTCAGTTGGCGGTTGCGAGGGGAGCTCTCACCGGCAGCCGAACGCTTCCGCTCCTTCGTGCAGGCTTTGCCGGGCTGACCACGTCCGGCAGGGCGCGCATCGCAGTACTGCAGGTTCGCAATGGATGGGGCCTGGAGTGGAAGGCGACGGCGGGCGGGGACTCGGGGTCCCCGCCCGCCGTGCCGGTCAGAAGCCGGCAGTGATGCGGGTGAACTCCCAGTCGGGCTGGGCGATACCGCTGCAGTTGGAGACCACGCCGCCACCGGCGCAGCCGCGGTCACGGTTCACGGACCAGAACGCCAGCCGGCCGAGTCCGTTGCTCTTGGCCCAGTTGGTGATGTTCTGCCAGGTGGCCGTGGTGGTCAGCTCCTGCTGGTCGGACAGGCCGTTCATGCCGGAGATGCCCTGGTGGGCGTAGGCCTGCGCGGTGGTCCAGCCGAAGACGGCCTTCAGCTTGTTGTTCAGGCCCTGGGACGCGCCGACCGTGTCGTTGTAGATGTTGCCGCTGCCGAAGTCGAACGGCATCAGCGTGAAGATGTCGATGTTCGCGCCGAGTGCCGCGGACCGCTCGATCAGCCGGTTGCCGTAGTAGTTCGGGCCGGTGGTCGAGGTGCCGAACGTCAGGATCGTCTGGATGCCGGGGTTGTTCTGCTTGACGATCTTCAGCGCGTTCAGGATGCGGTCCTGGACGACCTCGTTCTCGAACTCGTCGGAGTTCTCGATGTCGACGTCGATCGCCTTCAGGTTGTAGGCGTTGATCACCTGCTGGTACGCGCCGGCCAGTGCTTCCGGCGTGCTGCACTTCGGGCCGAGCTTGTTGCCGCTCCAGCCGCCGATCGACGGCACGATGTCGCCGCCGGCCGCGCGGATCGCCCCGATCGCGTTGGCGTCGGCGCTGCCCTGCAGCGGACGTGCGCCGTCCCAGGCCGGGTTGCAGCCGCCGGACGACAGGATGAAGGCCATCGTGAACCACTTGATGCCGGTGGCGTTCATCACCGTCGACGGGTTCGGCGGATCACCCCAGCCCATGTAGAGGTACGGCGCGGCCCGGCGGGTACCGACGGGGTCGCCGCCGCCGGTCTTGGTCGTGACGGAGATGGAGCCGCTCTTGGCGCCTTCACCCGCACTGTTGGAGCCGCTGACCTGGTAGCTGTACGCCGTGTTCGCGGTCAGCCCGGAGTCCGTGTACGACGTACCGGTCGGGGAGCCCACCTTCGTACCGTTGCGGTAGACGTTGTAGCTGGTGGCTCCACTTGCTGCCGACCAGGAGAGGCTCACGGACGAGGCGGTCGAAGTACCGGTGAGTCCGCTAGGCGCACCGGGCACTGTGCCGCCTCCACCGCCACTGCAGGAGCCGCCGTTCAAGCGGCAGGCGGCGATGCCCGGGAAGTTGCCCGGGTTGCCGATGAAGCCGAAGGTGACGCTGGCGCCGGGTGGGAGCGGTCCGGCCCAGCTGGGCGGAGTGAAGGTGTGGGTGAGGCCGCTGCTGGTCCGCTGGGCGTCCCAGGAACTGCTGATCGAGTAGCCGGACGGGAAGTCCAGTGCGATCGACCAGGTGCTGAGCGGGCTGGTGGTGCCGTTGGTGACGGTCACCTTGCCCTCGAAGCCGCTACCCCAGTCGGACACCTTGGTGAAGGCCGCGCTCACCGGGGCGGCCTGGGCCGCGGGTGCGATGAGCACGGATGCCACTACTGCTGCGATCGCGGCCAGCGCGACCGTCATGTGCTTGCGTTTCATGTTGCTCCGATCAGTGGGCGGTACGTGATCAGACCCGTCCCCAGAGCGCGGGGACGTTCGGCGGTTCCCAGCCGGTTAGCGAGGTGTGGCCCTGGATGCACCGGTAGGTGACGCCGTCGTAGGACACCAGCGAGCCGGTCGCGTACGCCGTGTTGGGCGCCCACGGGGTCGCGGTGGGCGGCGTGGTCGGGGGTGTCGTGGGTGGAGTTGTGGGCGGGGTGGTCGGCGGCGTCGTGGGAGGCGTCGTCGGCGGTGTGGTGGGTGGGGTGGTCGGGGGAGGGCCGCTGCAGCCGGGGGTCTCCGCGTTGACCGAGTTGACGACCGCGTTGAACAGGGTCGCGTTCGAGTCCAGCGCCTCGAGGGAGTACATCATCGCGCCGGCCAGGCCGTTGCAGTGCTGGTAGTCGGCCTTCTCCTTGATCGAGCGGGCGTTGTCCCCGGTCCAGAAGGTGTCGCCGCTGTAGAACCAGGACGACTTGGTGGCGTCGTCGAAAAACGTCGAGGACGGGTTGTCGACGAAGCCGGTGAGCTCCTTGTAGAAGGAGACTCCCGGCACGTTGCCGCTCAGTGCGTGGCCGTCCGCCGGCCCGGTGGCCGTCTGGTACTTGCCGTTGGCCGTGGCCGGAACGCCCTTCCATCCCCTGTAGTAGAAGGGATACCCGATGGTCATCTTGTTCGCCGGGAAGCCGCCGGGGATGCCGTACGCCGGATCGCCGGTGGTCCAGGCCTTCACCGCGCCGTCGACGGAGTACTTCGCAGTACCGGGCGGGATCGGCGTGCTCGGGTCGTTCGGCGCCTGGTAGAGCGGGTCCTGGAAGTTCGTCGGCCCGGTGGCGTCCCAGCCGCCGTGCATGTCGTACGTCATCACGTTGTTGTAGTCGAGGTACTGGCCGATCTTGTTCGTCTCGATCGTGGCGATCTTGTCCTGCCCGGCCGGAGTGGCCGCGGTCAGCCACATCCGCCGGCCAACGCTGTTGCCGTAGGCATCGAGCTGGGCGCGGAGCTCGGCCAGCAGCAGGGTGAAGTTCTGCTTGTCCGCGGGGCCGTAGTGGTTGCCCACGTGGCCGTTCGGCGAGCCCGGGTACTCCCAGTCGATGTCGATGCCGTCGAAGATGCCGGCCGCGCTGCCGGGACCGCCGAAGCCGTCGACCATCGGCAGGTCGCCCTTGAGGAACATGTTCACGCAGGAGCTGACGAAGGCCTTGCGCTTGGCATCGGTCGAGGCCGCGTCGGAGAAGTACTTCGAGTAGGTCCAGCCGCCGATCGAGATCAGGATCTTGAGGTTCGGGTTCCTCGCCTTCAGCTTCTTCAGCTGGTTGAAGTTGCCCTGGATCGGCTGGTTCCAGACGTCTCCGACACCGTCGACGCTGATGTCCGCGCCGTACGACTTGCCGTAGTCCGCGAACGCGTCGCCCGCGCCGTCACCGGCGTTCGGGTTGTTCTCATCCTGCGAGGCGGCCTTGTTCGCCATGAAGCAGGTGTGGCTGGTCGGGTGGATGTTCGCGAACGCGTAGTTCAGGAAGTCGAGCCTGCTCGCCATCCCGGTGGTGATCATGTTCTTCGGGTAGAAGCCGTTCGCGTAGATGCCCCACTGGGTGAAGTAGGCCGTCTTCACGCCACCACTGGTCGCTGCGGGCGCGGCTTGGACTCTGTCTGGTGGGCCGGCGGCGACGGAGATGCCGGCGACGGCGATCAGGGCGGTGGCGGCGACTCCGGCCGCTGCGGCGACGGTGCGCATTCGACTCATTGGGCGGTCCTCCAGTAGGAGCTGAGCAGTGCACGGTTGTCCAGTTGGTGTCCACGAGTGGACGAGTTCGGAAGCGTTCCGGAAGAAACTTAGTTAAGGACGCTTCGAAACGAACCGTAGCCCTTCACCGCGCTGAGGTCGCCGGGTCGCGATGGCGGATTGCCGCTCCTGACGGATATCCGACAGTTCTCCACAGGTCTTGGGCTCGTCGCCGCCGGCGCCCAAAACAACGGCACTTTCTTCGGCATGGACAACATTTCCTCTTCGCCTTCGCCGCCTTCCTCTCCGGCGTCCTCCTTGCCCTCCTGGTCGCCGTCTGTGTCGTCGGCTGCGGCGGCGCCGGGCTCTGCCGTGCTGCTGGCCACCTCCGACGAGCTGTTGCTCGACGACCTCCTACGGCTCGCCGCAGCGGCCGAAGTCGTGCCGCGGGTGGAGCGCGATCTGCTGGGCCTGCGCCGCAACTGGCAGTCCACCTCGCTCGTGGTCGTCGGCCAGGACCTGGTCGAGCCCCTAGGCCGTACCCAACCGGTACGCCGCTCGGGTGTCGTCGTGGCCGGCGTGGATCCCGACGACGGCGAGGTCTATCGGCGCGCGCTCGCGATCGGTGCCGAGGGAGTGTTCCTGTTGCCCGACACGGAGGGCGCTCTGGGCGACAAGTTCGCGGACGCTCTGGACGGTGGCGTCCGCACTGCCGTCACCCTCGCCTTCATCGGTGGGTGTGGGGGAGCAGGCGCGACGACCTTGGCATCGGCGGTCGCGGTGACCTCGAGCAGGCGTGGTCTTCGGACGATGCTGATCGATGGGGATCCACTGGGTGGCGGGATCGATCTCGTCCTGGGAAGCGAGAGCGGTCTCGGTACGCGATGGCCCGGGCTGCTCAACGCGGCGGGCCGGGTGAGCGCGGCGGCTCTCCGTTCTGCGCTTCCGCTGATCGACGGACTCGCGGTGCTGTCGTGGGATCGAGGCGAGGTCGCCGCGTTGCCGCCCGAGGCGATGCGTTCCGTGCTTGGCGCGGCCCAACGCAGCAGTGATCTGGTCGTCGTGGATCTTCCTCGCCGACCTGATCCCGCCGCTGAGGAGGCTTTCGTCCGCGCGACCGCCACGCTGGTGGTGGTGCCTCGCGACGTACGTTCCTGCGCCGCGGCGGCTCGCGTGGTCGCACCGCTGCGCGAGGTTGCCAGCGACCTGCGAGTTGTCGCGCGCGAGCCTGGACTCAACGGCCTGTCGGCGATCGATGTCGCGGATCATTTGTCGCTACCGCTGGCGGCGAAGCTGAGTGTCGAGAAAGACCTGCCGACAGTGATGGATCAGGGCCGCTTCGATCCACGGCCACGGGGACCTCTCGGTCGAGCTGCGTCGGAGCTGCTCGACCTCTTCGGCCTCTACGGATTGATGGCAGCATGAAGCGGCTCGATGGAGGGGTCAGTGTCCCCGCCGATCTCCTCGAGCGAGTCCGTGGAACCCTTGCTGCACAGGGATCCGAGCCGACGCCTGCACGGGTCGCCGCTGCCCTCCGAGTGGATGGCGCGGTCTTCGGCGACTCCACCGTGCTGGCTGTCGTAGCTGCCCTACGGCGTGAGGCTCTTGGTGCCGGTCCACTCGACGGGCTCCTCTCGGAACCAGGAGTCACCGACATCCTCGTCAACGGCCCGAACGAGGTCTACGTCGACCGCGGCTCCGGCCTCGAACGCATCGCCCTTCGTACCGGCGACGAATCGGCTATCAGGCGCTTGGCCACCCGCCTCGCGGCCGCAGCCGGCCGCCGCCTGGACGACGCAACTCCCTTCGTGGACGTCCGCCTGGCCGACGGGACTCGCTTCCACGCTGTCCTCTCACCGGTAGCAGCGCCAGGGACCTGCCTGTCTCTGCGGGTCCCTTCGCGCAAGGTCTTCGGCCTGGAGGACCTGGTCGCCTGCGGGTCGCTTCCTCCTGCTGGCGTTGGTGTGCTGCGGGATTTGTTGGATGCCCGACTCGCCTTCCTGATCAGCGGAGGCACCGGCACAGGCAAGACGACCTTGTTGAACTCCCTGCTTTCCTTGGTGAACACCTCCGAACGGCTGGTCCTGGTGGAGGACGCGAGCGAGCTCCGGCCCGAACACCCGCACGTGGTCCGCCTGGAAGCCCGTCCGCCGAATGTCGAAGGCACTGGCGAGATCACGTTGCGAGACCTGGTCCGCCAGGCCCTACGAATGCGCCCTGACCGTTTGGTGGTCGGCGAGGTCCGAGGCGCCGAGGTGGTCGACCTCCTCAGCGCCTTGAACACCGGCCATGAAGGTGGCTGCGGCACAGTCCACGCGAACTCGGCATCCGACGTACCAGCCCGCCTGGAAGCTCTGGGCGCTCTGGCCGGCCTGACCCGCGACGCTCTCCACAGCCAGATCTCCTCTGCCTTGCAAGCAGTCATCCACCTGATCCGCACCCCCAGCGGCCAACGCCGAGTCGCCGAGATCCGAACCATCACCCGCCTCCCCAACGGCCAAGCCACCACCGTCCCCGCCGTCGAATTCCTCCCCGACAACACCCTGAAACTCCACAACCCCAACCTCCTCGCCGGAGCAGCCTGATGCCAGCGATGGCCAGTCTGCTGGCCTTCCTAGCCGCCGTGGCCACCTTCTCCAACCCCACCCGAGGAATCCACCGCCTGACTGCCACTCCCAAACCCAACACCCTCGGCGACAGCGTGATCGAACGCCGCAAGGCGCTCTCGGTCGGCGCCCCCGACCTCGCCCGCACCGCCGGTCGCCGCCTGACCGCCATCGCAACATTAGTTGCCATTGGCATCTTCTTGGTCGCGTCGGCGGGACCATCGATCGTCATCTCGACGGTCGCCATCGCAGCAGTCGCAGCCCTGATCCTGGCCCAACGCGCACGTCAAGCCCGCCAACGAGCCGCCACGAGTAGACGGGCAGCAGTCGTCGAAGCGTGCGACATCCTCTCCGCAGACCTGATTGCGGGCCGCCCACCCGCCGACGCCCTGGAAGCCGCCGCCACCATCTGTCCCGATCTACAAGTCGCATCAGCTGCCGCCAAACTGGGCGGCGACGTACCTGCCGCCCTGGAGCTGGCCGCCGAATCCCCAGGAGCAGAAGGCCTAAAGGCCCTCTCCGCCGCCTGGCGAGTAGCCGAAGAATCCGGCGCCGCCTTCGCTCTGATCACCGAACGCCTAGCCGACTCGCTCCGAGCCGACGAAGCAATCCGCCGCCAAATCACCGCCAACCTGGCAGGCACCCGAGCAACCGCCCGCCTCTTGGCCGCCCTCCCCCTCTTCGGCACAGCGCTCGGCTACGCCATCGGAGCCCATCCCCTCGCCTTCCTCCTAACCACCCCGCTCGGCTACCTCTGCCTCCTAACCGGCCTCCTCCTAACCGCCCTGGGCCTTCACTGGACCACCACCCTCACAACCAAAGCCGCCCCCTAACCACCCCGGCCCGACTCCACCCCCACCACCGGCTGCCCACCCAGCCACAACACCTCGCGGCCACCTCCGCCACTCCTGGCCCACCCGCACCAGACCACCCGGCTACCCATCCGCGTCGACTGTCCTTGGGAGTTCTGATCATGCGAGAGTCAAGCCTGCTAATGCCCGCGCTTACGGCGGCAGTTGCTGTCGCCTTCCTCCTGCCCGGCCGTCCAGGACCTCGACGGCTCGGCAGAAGGCGTACGGTCCTCTCCGACTGGCAACTGCCGGGCCTCCTCAAGGCGAAGCAGGTGCCGTCCAGCACCCGTCGGATGCATCGGGCGGCGGCAACAGCTGTGTCGGCAGGCCTGCTTCTCCTCCTCGGCATACCGTGGGGACTGCTGCTAGCGCCCGTCGCCTTCGCCGGCATCCCCATCGCCCTCAGCCGCTTGGAACCAGCCGCAGCTCGCCAGCGCACAGCTCGCATAGTCGCGGAACTGCCACTGGCAGTGGACCTCCTCGCCGCCTGCCTGCGAGCCGGTCGCCCACCACAGGCGGCGATCGGCATAGTCGGCACTGCTCTGGGCGGTCCCCTCGCCAACCTCTTCAAGGAAGTCGAGCGCCACCTCAACCTCGGCGCCGACCCGATCGACGCCTGGTCCTGCCTCCTCGCCGAGCCAGCCTGCGCCACCTTCGCCCGGACGACCCAACGGGCACTCCGTTCAGGCGCACCCCTCGCCAAGACCCTCGAACGTCAAGCCGACGACACCCGCCAAGCCCGCCGCTGGTCCGCCGAAGAACAAGCCCGAGCGGTCGAGTCCCGCTCCGTCGTACCACTGGGCCTCTGCTTCCTCCCCGCTTTCGTGGTCCTCGGCATCGTCCCCACCATCGCCAGCTCCCTCACCGGCATCCTCGATCTCTTTGCCTGAAGCGACGAATTCTCCAGCTGCAAGACCTGGCGAGGGTTGGCCGGAGTTGTTGTCGCCGGCTGACCGATCCGTGAGAATGGCGCGATGGCAGCTCAGTACGGTCCCCACCGGTGGTCGGCCGGGTATCACGCCGACGACCAGCCCGACGCGTTTCGTGGCGCGAAGTTCACCGTCACCGACCTCAGCGGCGCGAGGTTCGTCGACTGCGACCTGAGTCAGGTCAAGATCGTCGACTCCTGGCTCGTCGGCGTCGACATCTCCGGCTACATCGACAACTTCGTCATCAACGGCGTGGACGTCACCGAGTATGTCGCCACCGAGTTCGCGCGGCGGCACCCCGAGCGGGTGCAGCTGGAGCAGGTGCGCACAGCCGACGACTTCCGCGCGATGTGGGAAACCGTCGAGGGCCTCTGGACCGCCACGGTCGCCCGAGCCGAACGCCTGCCGGAGGCGGCCCGTCACGAACGGATCGACGACGAGTGGTCCTTTGTCGAGACGATGCGCCACCTTGTCTTCATCACGGACTCCTGGGCCAGCCGGACGATCCTCGACCAGGAGTTGCCGTTCCACCGACTCGCCCTCCCACAAACCGCCTACAACCCGGCGGACGCGGCCACCCTCGGTATGGAGGTCGACGCGAGCCCGTCGTACGACGAGGTGATGGATGCCCGCACCGACCGCATGTCCGTGGTTCGCGGAATCCTCACCGATCTCACCGACGCCGACCTCGGCCGCCTCTGTACCCGCACCCCAGCGCCCGGCTACCCCGAGGAGGACCGCCCCGTCTGGGAGTGCCTCGCAGTGGTGATGGATGAAGAGTGCGAGCACCACCGCTTCGCAGTACGGGATCTGGCGATCCTCGAGGCTCGCTAGCCAGACTCGGGTTGCTCGGCGGCCTCGAGCAGGGCCTCCGCCACAGAGGTTCGCGCGTAGAGCACCACTCGCCCGACGCGGTGAGAAGTGACGAGGCCGCCCGATCGGAGCGCGCCCAGGTGCTGCGACACCCCGCCTGCGGTCAGCCCCGAACGCCGGGCCAGCTCGGTAGTCGATCGAGGCGTGTCCAGCTGAGAGAGCAACTCCGCCCGAGACCGACCCAGTACTGCGCTGACGCCAGCCGAGGCGGTTCTCGCGGAGTCGTTCCACAGCGTGGCGATACCACGGGCCGGATAGGTGAGCGTGGGCTGCCACGGCGGGATTGTGCTCGAGTACACCATCGGCCAGGCGAAGGCGGACGGCGTCATCAGCAAACCCTCGCCCGAGAGGTTCCGCACTCCCTTGAACCGGCGATGCTTGATGTGCAGAGCCCCGTGACGCCATCTGACGGACTCCGCGAGATCCTCGAACAACCCTGCGGGACCTGCCTGTCCCAGCCGCCGCCCGCGGTAGAGGACATCTCCTTCGAGCAGCGCGCGGATCCGTCCCCAGTGCGGAGCCATCGCCAACTCCCAGTAGGTCTCGACCTGGTCGGCCAGCCGACTGATCCCTGCGTCCGGATCCGCGTAGAGGTCGGCAACTGCCCCGGTCGGCAGATCCTCCGCTCGCGCCGATCGGAGCTCGTGCCCGGATGGCGCTGGAGAGATGGAGCAGTTAGATGACCATTGAAGCGACACTGAAGATCGGCGAGTTGAACGTCCGCAGGTGGGGTTCGGCGCCATGCGGCTCACGGGGTACCGGCCGGAATCAAACCGCACCCAAGCGATCCAGGTGGCGCGGCGAGCCGTCGAGCTCGGCGTCACGTTCATCGACACCGCCGATGCTTACGGCATAGGTGCCAATGAGGAACTTCTCGCCGAAGCACTACATCCGTACGCCGAAGACCTGGTGATCGCGACCAAGATCGGGCACACCCGCCCTTCGCCGGGCGAGTGGAAGCCGGTAGGTCGCCCGGAGTACCTGCGGCAAGCTGCTGAGCTGTCGCCGCGACGGCTGAAAATCGAGCGGATCGACTTGTTGCAACTGCATCGCATCGATCCCGCGGTTCCTCTTGCGGATCAGCTCGGCGCCTTGGCGCAGCTTCAGCGGGAAGGCAAGGTTCGGCACCTCGGCTTGTCGGAGGTGACCGTAGAGCAGTTGGAGGAGGCGCGCCGGATGATCGACGTGGTCAGCGTGCAGAACCGGTACAACCTGACTGATCGGGAGCATGACTCCGTTCTCGACCATTGCACGCAAGAGGGAATCGCCTTTATTCCTTGGCTTCCGATCGCCAACGGTAGTCACGCGACCTCTGCGTTACTGGCTGAGGTAGCAGCCGAACCGGGCGCGACTCCGGCCCAGGTGTCGCTGGCCTGGCTGTTGCATCGCTCGCCGGTCGTGGTTCCTATCCCGGGAACGAAGTCGGAGGCACATCTGACCGAGAACGTGGCAGCCGCGCAGCTCCGGCTCTCCACGGATCGGCTCGCGAGGCTGATGTCACTTACGGGACACTAGTTGTCCCCAGGTTGAAAACTCCTTTTCTGCAAGGGCTTTGGCGACGGCACCTTTCTAGTAAGCCGTCCGGATCAGCCGGCGGCAGATCAGGAGGTTCGACATGTCCAAGGCGCTGGTAGCCGTCCGCCGCTTCCGCAACCCCGACGAGCGCGGAGCCGCCACGGCGGAGTACGCGGTGAGCATCGTGGCGGCCTGTGGTTTCAGTGGCATCCTCATCGCGCTGCTCAAGTCGAGCGCGGTGATGTCATTGCTCAAGGCAATCATCAACTACGCCCTCAAGTCCGCCGGTCTCGACGGCGTCCAGATCTGACCACCCTCCTCGCTCCGGCCGCGGCATCCCCCTCAACGCCGCGGCCGGCGCGGTGGACCGACGATCCTCGAGGAGCCACGCCATGCACGCAGCCGACCACCCGACCAACTCCCGTACGCCGGACCGAGCTGTCCGGCCTCCCCGCGTACTACGGCGCCGGGGTGACCACGGCACGGTGACTGCCGAGGTCGCGATCCTCCTGCCGGTGCTGGTGGGCGTCATGATTCTCGGACTCACGATGGTCGGCGTGGTGACGGCCAACATCCGCTGCATCGACGCCGCCCGGGACACCGCCCGCGCAACAGCCAGAGGCGAACCCCTGGCGTCAGCCGAAGACCTGGGTCAACGCGCCGCACCACCCGATTCCACCATCACGATCACCCGGCAAGACGCCGAGGTCCACGTCCTCGTCACCTCGAAACCCCACCTCAGCTTGCCTGTAGTAGGCGGTCTCCTGGAGATCCCGGTGAGAGCCGAGGCCACGGTCCAGACCGAGCCCGGCACCCAGACTGAGCCGGATGCCCAGCCCGAACAGATGACGGTCGGGCAATGAAGGCACGGCCGGATGCCTTCGGTAAGCGGAGACGGAGCAGGAACGAGCGCGGCAGCGGGACGATCCTGGCGCTCGGCATCGCGATTGTGCTGCTGGGAGCGGGAGCGGTAGGAGTTCTCTGGGCGGGGATCTCGGTGGGAATTCATCGAGCATCCTCGGCCGCGGACCTGGTTGGCCTGAGCGCTGCCCAAGCCCTGCAGTCGGGGAATGACCCTTGTGAGGCGGCACAACGGATCGCAACCAACCACCGCGTGGAGTTGAAGAGGTGCGAGGTAGAAGGCGAGACCGTCTCGGTAGTGGTCGGCGTACAACTACGACTAGGCGCGCTCGGCACACCGATCCTCACCAGACCTGCACGAGCAGGCCCGATCGGCACGCTCTGAACGCCCTATCGCCGGTCCACACGTCGGACTCGAATCGAGGCCGCCGGGGCCCAGCCCATGGAGATCCAGGCGAACTACGTCTCGATGCGGTCCCAGAGCCAGCGGGGGCCGACTGTGGTGGCGCCGTAGGCCTCGACTCGCTCGCGGAGGCCGCGGTCGGCGGTGACGACGGTGATGTGGCGGTTGGCATCCTCCTCGACAGCCGCTGCCACCACCCCGACGATCGCGTCGTCTCCGGATCCATCGGCCAACACGACTCGCACACTCTGGAGGTCAGGCTTGTCACTCTCGACCGCGGCTCGTGCCGCACCCTCGAGCACCACGGTCACCTCGATCGGTACCTCGAGCCGGAACGGAAGAACGGTCAGTTTCTGCAGTAGTCTCCGCGCGGCTCCAGCACGATCACGCCACCACCCGTCGGGCCGCGAACCCACCACGTTCGCAGCATCCACCACGACCAGCCGACCCTCGTCACCCGTCACCCCCTCAGTCTCCACCCTCGTACTTGTGGGGCTACGGGCACTACGGCCTTCCCCGGGGCACGGGATGCAGGAGCATTACGAGGAAGAGCGCTGGCGGGTCAGTCGAGGAGCCAGCCGTTGCGTTCGGCAATGGAGATGGCGTCGGCTCTGGTCCGGGCTCCCGTTTTGCCGATGGCGGACCAGAGGCGGGTCCGGACCACGCGTTCGGAGACGTCCAGCTTCCTGGCCATAAGTGCGACGGAACCACCTTCGCGGGCTGCGCGGAGGGTTCGCGTCTCGCCCTCGTTCAGGGGTGTGTCGGCGTACTGCAGCGTTTCCGCGGCCAGGTTCGCATCGACAACACGGAGGCCGAGGTGGACGCGGCGTACGGCGTCGGCGAGTTGCGGCGCGGGACTGCCCTTGAGGGCGAAGCCCTTCGCGCCGGCTTCGAGGCCGCGGCGAAGGTGTACCGGGCGGCCGTAGGTGGTGAGCATGACTACGCGGCATTCCGGCATCGAGGTGCGGAGCTCGGTGGTGACGTTGATGCTGTCGTATCCGGGACCGCCGGCGTCGAGCAGCGCCACGTTCGCGCGGTGCCGCTTGGCGGCAGTCACGACGTCGTCGGTGCGATTGAGTTCGGCGACGATCTCCAGATCCCGTTCGCGTTCCAGACCGCTTCTGAGGACGCCTCGGCTGAGGATCTGGTCATCGACCAGCAGCAGCCGGATGCGGTCGGGCAAATGAGCCTCCGGGGTATCCGTCCGGGCGCCGGGGAAGTGCGTCCGGGAGGAGTGAGCAGGACTTCGGTTCCAGATCATGAGCCCCGAAACTCACCCCGTCCACATCAACGCGGTATCTCTACCAGATTGCGACCAGATCGCGACCCGCCCACCACCCACCCCGATCCCGAACCGCCAACCCGCCCGTGCCATCACAACAAACTCAGCTAGTTGGTGATTGCGATGAAGGTGCCGGTGTGGTCTACGAGGACGTGGCCGCCGGCGGTGTGGGCGGGGAGGGTCTCGTGGGGGGTGCGGATGGGGTGGCGGGTGCCTTCTGGGGTGATGAGGACGGTGTTGGGGGCGTCGAGGACTACGAACTCGTTGGCGTTGCGGAGGACGACCGGGGCGTTGTAGCCGGCGGAGATGGCGGTGCGGCCGGCGGCCATGCCTTCCAGTACTGCGGTGGGGAGTTCGTCGGGCCCTTCGGCGGCGGCGTCGATGGCGATCCAGGTGGTCGGGGTGCCGGGCGGGGCCAGCGAGGTGGGGTTGTGCCAGTCGCTGCCGCCGATCGGGATGGTGTTCGAGAGACCCCAGGCTTCCCACCAGGCGACCGGGCCGCCCCAGCGACGGTCGAGCCAGGAGGAGTGCCAGATCTCGGCCAGCGCGGGGTGCTCGGGCAGTGGTTGCCGCCAGGAGCAGTCGCCGCCGAGCGGGTGGTTGATCGAGAGCAGGCCGCCGCGTTGGGCGACCTCCGAGACCCAGGTGGAGGCCGGGCGGCGGAAGTCGATCACGCCGATGGCGCCGAACGCGTTCGCGTGTCCCGACTCGGTCGTCACCTCCTGCCCCGGGATGAGCCCGATGCCGAATTGCCGACTCAGCCCAGGCAGTTCCAGGTGATGCGCCTCGGTGTTGTGATCGGTGATCGCCAGGACGTCGAGCCCAGCCAACACCCCGAGCGCGGCGAGGTTCGCGATCGGGGTCGAGCCGTCGGAGTGCAACGAGTGCGCGTGGAAGTCACCCGCCACCCACCGAAGCCCATCCGGGGCCGGAAGTTCCCGCCGCGGCGGACGAGCCGGTACGCCGACGGCAGCCGTCGCCGCGGCGTACTCGGCAAGGCCCGGGGTCACCGACACGGGACCGGTGACGGCCTCGATCACGAGTTCGACGCCTTCGACGGGTACCCGATGCAGGCCGATCACGACCCACCAGACACCCGCTTCGAGCTCGCCGGCCAGGTAGCCGGGAGTGGCCGCAGTGGGGGTGATCGCGAAGGACCGCCGAGCACCTCCGGACCAACCACGCCAGCCGCCGGCGCCTTCGCAGCCGAGGTCGATCACCGCGCCCTCGACGTCAGGCACGGTCAGGGTGACGGACAGGCCGTCGCAGCCGGGCGGGATGTCGACCGGCAGCGAATGCCAGACCGAGGCAGCCCGGTCATCGAGAGTCCACCGTTGCCGGTAAGTCGTGACAGCCATCAGCAGACCATCAACCGACCGGCGCAGGCTGCCGAGCCAGCAGTTCGCCCGACTCCTTGTCGTAGAGCAGCACCCGGGACTCGGAAGCGGTCAGCACCACAGTCGCACCCGGATCCGGCTCGTGCTCCTCAGGCACCGTGACCCCGATCAGCGTTCCGTCGCACTCGACGCTGACCAAGGACTGGGTCCCCAGGTTCTCCGCGACCACCACCGAGCCGCGGATCGACGGACCGGACACGTCCCCGATCGACAGCGTCAGGTACTCCGGCCGCACGCCGACCGTCACCTCCGCACCGACCGGTACGGAACCAGTAGCCGCAGGCAACGATCCGCCGGCGATCGACACGGAGCCACCGGAAGCGACCGTACCGGTCAGCAGGTTCATCGGCGTGGATCCGATGAAGTTCGCCACGAAGGTGTTCGCCGGCCGGGCGAAGACCTCGCGCGGGCTGCCCAGCTGACGGAGCTTGCCGGACTGCATCACGGCGATCCGGTCGGCCAGTGCGAGCGCCTCGGCCTGGTCGTGGGTGACGAAGACCGTGGTGATGCCCAGGTCCTTCTGCAGCTTCTTCAGGAACGTCCTGGCCTCCAGCCGCAACCGCGCGTCGAGGTTGGACAGCGGCTCGTCGAGCAGCAGCACCTTGCCCTTGGACGCGATCGCCCGGGCCAGCGCGACCCGTTGCTGCTGACCGCCGGAGAGCTGCCCGGGCCTGCGTTCGAGCAAGCCCTGCAAAGAGAGTTCACCCGAGGTCCGCTCCGCGACCGCCGTACGCGTCGCGGGCGCGACTCGGCGTACCTTCAGTGGGTAGGTGATGTTCTCCGACACGGTCATGTGCGGGAACAGGGCGTAGTCCTGGAAGACCATCGCCACGCCGCGCTTGCCCGGTTCGAGGCGGGTCACGTCCGCGGAGTCGATCCGTACCGTGCCCTCGCTCGCGGGCTCCAGTCCCGCGATCGTGCGCAGCAGCGTCGTCTTCCCGCACCCGGACGGACCGAGCAGGGCGAAGAACTCGCCGTCGGCCACGCTCAGGTCCAGCCCGTCGACGGCGCGGACGCCGTTCGGGTAGACGGTCGCCAGGCCTTCGATGTCGATGCCCACCATCAGCCCCTCATCCCTCCTTGATTCAGCATCCCTTCGTGACTCAACTCTTGATCCCTCCGTGAAAGCGGAACCCATACCGCGAGTTCACCAGCAGGTACAGCACGACGACCGGGATCGAGAACAGCAGCGAGAAGACCGGGATCACCGAGAGGTTGGCGCTGCCGCCCTCGTCGGTGAAGGTCTGCAGCAGTACCGCGCCCGGCTGCTTCTCGATCGACCGGATCAGCAGGAAGGGCACCAGGAAGTTGCCCCACGAGTTCACGAACGCCCAGACCAGGATCGTCGCCAACCCCGGCCGCGCGACCGGCAGCACCACGTCCCGCAGGATCTGGACGGTCGAGGCGCCGAACACCCGCGCCGACTCCTCGTACGACTTCGGCACCGCGTCGACGAAGTCCTTCAGGATGAAGATCGCCGCCGGCAGCAGGCCACCGGTCAACACCAGCGCGACGCCGAACCGCGAGTCGATCAGCCCGAGCTGGAACATCATCACGAAGATCGGCACCATCGCCGCAGTACCGGTGACCACCGACGACAGCAGCAACAGCCCGTACAGCAAGGCGTCCCGGCCCGGGAGCCGGACCCGCGAGAGCGCGTAGCTGGCCAGCGCGGCGAAGGCCGTCACGGCGACGGCGGTGGTGACGCAGATCAGCAGCGAGTTCAGCATCGAGTGCATCGCATACGGATGCGCGCGTGTCTCGCGGAAGTTGTCCAGCGTCCAGTCGGGCCAGTGCACACCCAGGCCCGGGGAAGCGTCGAAAGGAGCCGACGCGAGCCACAGCATCGGTACCGCGAAGAACAGCGTGATCGCGCAGATCAGGACGTAGAAGCCGATCCGGCGGACGACATGGGCCGGAGTCACGAGCGCCTCCTCAGCAGCCGCAGGTAGAGCAGCGCCACCAGCAGATTCGCGATCAGCAGCAGGAACGAGATCGCCGACGAGTAGCCGAGCTCACCGCCCTGCAGCGCGACGTTGTAGATGTAGACCGGCACCGTCTCGGACTCGTGGTTCGGTCCGCCCTTGGTGAGCAGGAACGGCGAGAAGTCGTTCGCGGTCCACAGCGAGATCAGCAGCGTGTTCGTGAGCACGTGACCGCGGATGTGCGGGAACACCACGTCCCGCACCGTCTGCCAGCCCGACGCCCCGAACATCCGGGCCGACTCCAGCTGCGACGGTGGCACCGCCTGCAGCGCGGACGAGTAGAGCATCATCGAGAACGCCGTACCCCGCCAGGTGTTGAAGAGCACCAGGCAGACCATCGGGTAGTCGATCAGCCAGGCCGTTCCCTGCGTCCCGAGGATGCTGTTCAGCGTGCCGGTGTCCCGGTCGAAGAACGCGATCCACAGATAGGCGACCACCGTCGAGGGCAGGATCCAGGCCAGCAGCACCAGCGCCTCGACCGTACGCCGGACCGCCGGGCGGGCGCGGCGCATCGTCCACGCCAGCGCGAAGCCGAGGATGTTCTGCCCGATGACGGCCGAGCCGAGGACGAACAGGCACGTGAGCCAGAGCGCGTTGTGGAACAGCGCGTCGTTAAGGGCCTTGGTGTAGTTCGACAGCCCGACGATCGACGGGGAGACGGCCTCGACACCGGTCAGCCGGTAGTTCGTGATGCCGATGTAGATCGTCCAGACCGCCGGGAAGACCAGGAAGGCCCCGATCAGCAGCAGGGCCGGCGCGACGAAGCCGAGGGCCCGGGAGATCCCGAGCCCGGCGACGTCCTGGGCCGGACCGCGTACCCGCGCCGGCTGCACCGGCGCGGGTTCGGTCGTGGTCGCCATCAGTTGCTGGAGACCTTGTCCTTGCTGCCGGCAGCAGCCTCGACGGCGGTCTGGTAGCTCTTCGCGGCGGCGTCGGTGGACTTACCGCCGACCACGTCCGCCGTGGCCTGCTGCAGCGCCGCGGAGATCTTCGGGTACTCCGCCAGGCCCGGCCGGTACTGCGTGACCGGCAGCACCTTGGTGGCGACGAAGTTCAGCATCGGGTCGCCGGCCAGCACCTCGGAGTTGACGTCGGTGCGCTGGGTGATCTTGGCAGCACCGTTCAGGGAGGCCTTGACCATCTCGGCCGAGTTCATGAACTGCAGCAACTCCCAGGCCTGCTGGGGGAACTTGGTGTTCGGGTTGATCGCGGTCGCGCCGCCGCCGGACATCGAGACGAAGTCCTGGCCCTTCACCCCGCCGCCGGCCTTGCTGGCCGGGATCAGCGCGTAGCCGACCGCGGTGTCGCGGTCCGCCATCTTGGCGACGCCGTCCTTCGGCTCCACCACGCTGCGCCAGAAGTAGTCGCCCTCGAGCAGGATGCCGATCTTGTTCGCGGCGAACTCGGCGAACGACTTGTCCCGGCCCTTGGCCTCACGCTGCAGCACCGGGTCGCCCAGGCCGCTGCCGTAGACCTGCTTGTAGAGGTCCAGCACCTGCCGGACCTGCGGGCTGTCGCCCAGCCACTTACCGTCGGTGTTGATGGTCGCACCGGTGCCCACCAGCAGCGGCAGGACGCCCTGCATGCTGGTCGCCTCGCCCATCGCCGTACCGGCGTTGATCTGGATCGGGGTGACGCCCTGCAGCTTCTTCAGGGCCTGGCCCGCGCTGATGATCTCGTCCCAGGACTTGGGCTGCCAGTCGGCCGGGAGCCCGGCCTGCTGGAAGAGCTTCTTGTTGAAGTAGAGCACCCGGCCGTCCGTACCGGCCGGGACGCCGTACCGCTTGCCCTCGAACATGCCGAGCTGCTGGACGGAGTCCTGGATCTGCTTCCAGCCGTCCCAGTCGTCCACCTTGGCCGTGTCGCCGACGGTGTCGGTGAGGGGCTTGATGTAGCCGGCCTGGGCGAACTCGCCGACCCAGATGCCGTCCACGCTGATCAGGTCCGGGCCGGCCTTGTTCGACAGGCTCAGCGCCAGCTTCTGCTTGTAGACCTCGTCGTCGGACCCGTCACCCTCGAACTTCACGGTGACGTCGACGCCCTTGGCCTTCTGTGCCTCGACGAACTTCGGGATCAGCACGTCCTGGGTGAACTCCGCGCCGGCGCTGTTCTTGCCGCCCTTCACGGAGTTGGCGCCGATCACCAGATCGACCTTCTTGGCGTCGGCGTTGCGGTTCGCGTCGGTGTCCCCGGAGCCGGAGTCCGACGACCCGAGACAGCCGGTCAGCAGGACGGTGGCGGCCGAGCCGAGAACGGCCAGCCGGGACAAGCGCGAGATACGTCGCATCAGGGGGCTCCTTGCGGGGGGTCAGTGCAGCCAGTGCCGGTACACCTTGGCACTCCGAGCTGACTATGTGAAGACTTTTTAACACCGGAGGAGAAAACGTTGTCAATTTCCTACCGACCATCCGTACGGCGGGTCGCCGGTGTGGCCCGGATGGCCGGCAGTGACTCAACGCGACGCCGACGCCACGACCAGTAATGCACAGGAGGGTCGGCGGTGGTTATGGCCAACCTCGAGAAGTTGATGCCAATGGCAACTAACTGCCAGCGGCAAACCGTGGCTCAAGGCATCGAAATCCGGCTGGGAGGTTGCCGTGCCGCGGCTATGCGGCGGCTGTGTGCCGATCGAAATACAGCAATGTACAACGGTGATGCGAGTCTCGGCGCTGTCTTACCTGGAAGCCTGTCCTCCTTCCCGGGAAGCGATCTCGCGCTCCCCGGGAAGGTGAGACGGACTCAGTTGCGACCGTGCCCGACAGTTCAGGTGCAGCTGTCCGCGGCGGATCAGTGCGGCTGCTTGGTATCGGTGCCGTCGGCAACGCTGTGCCGCTCGGCCGCCAGTCGCTCGGCCGCCGTCGGGCCGCTCGCCACCCGCTCGTCGGACCCGATCTCGACCGTCCGGCTGTCCGGATCATCCGCGGTCTCACCGGTCGTCGTAGAGCCCGCTGCCGCAGAGTCAGCCGTCGCAGAGCCCGCTGCCGCAGAGCCCGCTGCCGCAGAGTCGGCCGCCGCAGAGTCGGCCGTCGCGGCGGTGGGCGAGGAGGCGGTGGTGGGTTCGGTCTCCGTGGCCGGAGCGGCGGCGACCTGCTGGCGGAGTTCCTTGACCTCCTTGTGGCGGCGGTAGCCGCGGCCGAGTCCCTTCTTCGTCAACCACAGTCCGATCACGAGAGCCACGCCGGCTGCCGCACCGATGAAGAACAGGGTCGGTACCACCATGCCGAAGTCCACTCCGAAGACGGACATCGTGGTCGAGTCGCTGGAGGAGACCGAGACGCCGAGGCCGAGGAGGACGGCCAGGACGATCAGGACGATTCCGAGGACCACCATGATTTGCTGCCTTTCTTCCAGCCACCACCGGGTGCTGGAGCGTTCAGGCCTCGCGTGCAAGTAATGCGGTGAGCAGCGCGACCGCGCCGCCCTTGTCGAGGGGACTGTTCCCGTTCCCACATTTGGGTGACTGTACGCACGACGGGCACCCGTCCACGCACTCACAGTGTGCAATCGCCTCACGTGTCGCGGTCAACCACTCGCGCGCCGCGGCGTACCCGTGTTCGGCGAAGCCGGCGCCGCCCGGGTGCCCGTCGTACACGAAAACGGTCAGGCGGCCGGTGTCCGCGTGCTTGGCGGTGGAGACGCCGCCGATGTCCCAGCGGTCGCAGGTGGCGAACAGTGGCAGCAGGCCGATCGAGGCGTGCTCGGCGGCGTGAGCGGCCCCCGGTACGTCGTCCAGGCCGAGCTCGGCGACCTGGGAGTCCGGCATGGTCCACCAGACCGCCTTGGTGCGCAGGGTGCGCTCCGGGAGATCCAGCGGCTGCTCATCGAGCACGTCGCCGGTGACGAGTTGCTTGCGCTGGAACGAGATCACCTGGTTCGTCACCTGGACCCAGCCGCGCGAGAGTTCCGCGGAACCCCACCGCCGGGTGTCCTCGGTGGCCAGGATGCTGATCTCGGTGACGTCCCGCGCGAAAGTGGTGTAGTCCGGTGAGGCCTGCTCGACGATCGCGGCGTGGTTCTCGAGGTCGAGGGATCGGACCAGGTAGGACTCGCCCGCATGCACGTAGACCGCGCCGGCGTGCACGCTCGAATGGGCGGAGCCGCCATCTACTGTGCCCAGCAGACGCCCGGTCTGGTCTTCCACGATCTGCACGGTCTTGCCGCCGGCCGAGCGAATGTCGATCGCGTCGACGGCCCGATCGCGCCTGGTCCAGAACCAGCCGTGCGGTCGCTCCCTCAGCAGCCCCTGCCGGACCAGCTGGCCGATGACGTTCTCCGTGGTGGCGCCGAAGATGTCGTAGTCCGCCGGAGTCAGCGGCAGCTCCTGCGCCGCGGCACAGAGCTGGGGGCCGAGCACATAGGGGTTCTCGGGGTTGAACACCGTCGCCTCGACAGGCTGACCGAAGATCGCCTGTGGATGCCGGACGAGATAGGTGTCCAGCGGATCGTCGCGAGCCACGAACAAGGCCAGCGCGTCGCCACCCGACCGCCCGGCTCGTCCCGCCTGCTGCCACAGCGATGCCCGCGTGCCGGGCCAGCCGGACAGCAGTACGGCGTCCAGCCCGGCGATGTCGATCCCCAGCTCCAGGGCATTGGTCGCAGCGACGCCCGTGAGCTCCCCGCTCTGCAGCATCGCCTCGAGCCGCCGCCGCTCCTCCGGCAGATAACCGGCCCGGTACGCCGACACCTGCTCGGCCAGCGCCGGATCCACCTCGGCGAGGTTGTCCCTCGCTGTCATGGCGACGGTCTCCGCCCCTCGCCTGGACCGGACGAATGCCACGGTCCTGACCCCGGACACCACCAGATCCGTCAGCAGGTCGGCCACCTCAGCCGTGGCGGACCGGCGTACGGGTGCTCCGTTCTCGCCGTGCAGGGCGGTCAGCGGGGGCTCCCAGAGGCCGAAGGAGATGCCGCCGCGCGGTGAGCCGTCCTCGGTGACCTCGACCATCGGCAATCCCGTCAGGCGCTCTCCGGACACCGAAGGCTCCGCGACGGTGGCCGACGCGCACACGAAGATCGGATGCGCCCCGTACTGCGCGCAGACCCGCCGGAGCCGACGCAGGACGCCGGCCACGTGCGCGCCGAACACTCCCCGATAGTGATGGCACTCGTCGACCACGACGTACTGCAGGCAGCCCAGGAAGCGGGCCCAGCGTTGGTGGTTCGGCAGCACGGAGCGATGCAGCATGTCCGGGTTGCTCAGCACGTAGGTGGCGTAGTCGCGGGCCCAGTCCCTCTCGGTGCGCTCCGAGTCTCCGTCGAGCGTCGTGGGCCGCAACCCGGGCACGGAGTACGCCGAGACCGCGCGCAGCTGGTCGTGCGCCAGGGCCTTGGTGGGCGACAGGTACAAGACCGACGCCGTACGCCGGTGAGGTGATGCCGTCTGGGCGATGCTCAACGTGGCGAAGGCAGGCAGAAGGTAGCCGAGGGACTTGCCGGAAGCAGTACCGGTGGCTACGACGACGTGCTTCCCGCTGTAGGCGGCCTCGGCCGTAGCCACCTGGTGACTCCATGGCGCGGAGATGCCGGCATCCGCCAGTTGACCGAGCACTTCCTCCGGCACCCAGCGTGGCCAGGTTCCGGTCTGGCCCAGTCGCGGTGGCACCGACTCCACGTGCGTGAGCCGCTCGCCGCGGCCCGGTCCGGCAGCGAGCCGCTTGAGCACCAACGCCGCCTCACTCATGCCTTCGACCCTAGTAGTTCCCTAGGACATGGGATGTCTTCGCGCGGGCTGAGAGTGCACGGCCGGATGCGGAACGCGTGTGTGAATGCGGATACACAGGTCTTTTTCACCAGGTGGGTCGACGTGGGGAGAGCCGGAATGAAAGAGTTTTCGCACACGGCCCTTTCTCACGGTCCGTACATGGTTGAATGCAACAGTTCACGGGATCGGAGGCCGAAGTGGATCTGTCGCTGACGACGCGCACGGAGGGTGGGCGCACCGTCGTCGAGGTGGGTGGGGAGATCGACGTCTACACCGCACCGAAGCTCCGCGAGACCATCGTCTCGTTGGTCGACGCGGGGCAGTACCACCTCGTCGTGGACCTTGAAAGGGTGGAGTTCCTGGATTCCACCGCGCTCGGTGTGCTGGTCGGCGGACTCAAACGGGTGCGGACCCACGACGGCTCACTGTCGCTGGTCTGTACCCAGGAACGGCTGCTCAAGATCTTCCGGATCACCGGTCTGACAAAGGTTTTCGAGATCCACCCCGACGTCGCCTCGGCGATCTGAGGCGGAGCGAAAAGGTGTCCTGATGATCACCGACGGTGAGCGGGGTGACGGGATGGAGAACGAATCCGGTGCCAGGTTTGCCGTCTGACGTGGGTATGGCGTAGACCACCCTGTCGTCAGGTCTGGTCGGATACCCGTTAGAGTGACCCACCGCGTCAGGCCATTGGCGCTGTGTCGTAATTCTCAACCCTACGGATGCGGCAGTACGGGGGCCGTTCAGCCCTGAGGGTTGCCAACAAGGAGGACGGATGTCCGCGCTGCTTGCTGTACAAGCGGTGGATCTTTCGTCGAGCAACACCACGCTGGTCATCATCGTCGGAGTGATCGCGATCTTCGCGGTCGCCATCGCGATGGTGTTCCGCGGTCAGGTGCTTGCCGCGAACGATGGCACCGAGAACATGAAGACCATCGCTTTGGCGGTTCAGGAAGGCGCCGCGGCCTATTTGTCCCGGCAGTTCAAGACACTGTCGGTCTTCGCCGTGGTGGCTTTCCTGCTGCTGTTCCTGTTGCCGGTGCACGGCGACGGCAACGAGACCACGCTGAAGATCTTCCGCTCGGTCTTCTTCCTGGTCGGCGCGGGCTTCTCCGCCACCATCGGCTACCTGGGCATGTGGCTCGCGACCCGGGCCAACGTCCGGGTCGCCGCCGCCGCGCGGGACGAGGGCCGCGAACCCGCCATGCGGGTGGCGTTCCGGACCGGTGGGACCGTCGGGATGTTCACCGTGGGGCTCGGCCTCTTCGGTGCCGCCCTGGTGGTGCTGCTCTTCAAGGGTGACGCCCCGACCGTGCTCGAAGGCTTCGGCTTCGGTGCCGCCATGCTCGCCATGTTCATGCGGGTCGGCGGCGGTATCTTCACCAAGGCCGCCGACGTCGGCGCCGACCTGGTCGGCAAGGTCGAGCAGAACATCCCCGAGGACGACCCTCGCAACGCGGCGACCATCGCCGACAACGTGGGCGACAACGTCGGTGACTGCGCCGGTATGGCCGCGGACCTGTTCGAGTCGTACGCCGTCATGCTGGTCGCCTCGCTGATCCTGGGCAAGGCCGCCTTCGGTGAGCAGGGCCTGATCTTCCCGCTGATCGTGCCGGCCATCGGCGCCGTCACCGCGGTGATCGGTGTCTACCTGACCAAGCCGCGGGCCGGCGAGAACGGCCTGCGCACGATCAACCGGTCCTTCTACATCTCGGCGCTGATCTCTGCGGTGCTCTGTACGGTCGCCGCCTTCGTCTACCTGCCGGCCAACTTCGGCGACCTGACGGGCGCCACCGAAGCGATCGCCGCCAACGACGGTGACCCCCGCGTCATCGCCACCGTCTCGGTGATCATCGGCATCGTGCTGGCAGCGATCATCCTGGCGCTGACCGGCTACTTCACCGGTACCGAGGACAAGCCGGTCCAGGATGTTGGCAAGACCTCGCTGACCGGCGCCGCGACCGTGATCCTGTCGGGTATCTCGGTCGGCTTCGAGTCCGCCGTGTACACCGCGCTGGTGATCGCCGCCGCCGTGTACGGCGCCTTCCTGGTCGGTGGTTCCGGTGTGGTCGCGCTGTTCGCGATCGCGCTGGCCGGTTGTGGTCTGCTCACCACCGTCGGCGTCATCGTCGCGATGGACACGTTCGGCCCGGTCTCCGACAACGCGCAGGGCATCGCCGAGATGTCCGGCGACGTGGACGGCGAAGCGGCCCAGATCCTGACCGAGCTGGACGCCGTCGGCAACACCACCAAGGCCATCACCAAGGGCATCGCGATCGCCACCGCGGTGCTCGCGGCGACCGCGCTGTTCGGGTCCTACACCGACTCGATCTACTCGGTGCTGAACGACGCCGGCGACGCCGCGTTCAACGCGGACGCGCTCGTCTTCGACCCGTCCACCCTGGTCGGCCTGATCATCGGTGCGGCCGTCGTGTTCATGTTCTCCGGGCTCGCGATCAACGCCGTCGGCCGCGCCGCCGGTGCGGTCGTCTACGAGGTGCGTCGCCAGTTCCGCGACATCCCCGGGATCATGGACGGCACCGGCAAGCCGGAGTACGGCAAGGTCGTCGACATCTGCACCCGCGACTCGCTGCGTGAGCTGGCCACCCCCGGTCTGCTCGCGCTCGCGGCCCCGATCGCGGTCGGCTTCGGTCTGGGCGCCTCGGCGCTGGCCGGCTACCTGGCCGGCGCGATCGCCACCGGCACCCTGATGGCCGTCTTCCTGGCCAACTCCGGTGGCGCCTGGGACAACGCGAAGAAGCTGGTCGAGGACGGCAACCACGGCGGCAAGGGTTCGCCGGCGCACGAGGCCACCATCATCGGTGACACCGTCGGCGACCCGTTCAAGGACACCGCCGGTCCGGCCATCAACCCGTTGATCAAGGTGATGAACCTGGTCTCCGTGCTGATCGCACCGGCCGTCGTGGGCATGTCCAGCATCGGCGAGGACACCAACACGCCGCTGCGGATCATCATCGCGGTCGCGGCGCTGCTGATCATCGTCGTGGCCGTGGTGGTCTCCAAGCGCCGGGAGTCGGTCATCTCCGACACCCCGGCCGAGGTGAACGCCGCAGCCTGATCGACCCAAGGCCTGATGGCCAGGATCGAACGACTGCTTGAACGGTTGAAGCGATGGGCCCGCCGGATCACTCCGGCGGGTCCCTCGTCTTGTTCGGACAAGGTGATGGGCGTGGCCTTTCGTCGATCGGTCGTCGACTTTGGTCGGATGTACCCGTCCCGCGGGTGAGGGATCGTGGGGGACGGGTCAGGGAGTTAACCGATGGCATCTGCTCGGCCACGGACGGCAGAATCCATCCACAGGTGGACACTGCGGATCCGCCCCGGGTTCGATGCTTTGACCCGGACCGACCTTGATACTGAGGTAGACACAGCCGCCCGAGGACATACTGGCGCGCCACCGAACGAGGAGTACGGCGATGATCGAGGCAAAAGGCCTCACCAAGCGATACGGCGCAACCGTTGCCGTTGACAACCTGTCCTTCGAGGTCAAACCCGGCAAGGTGACCGGCTTCCTGGGCCCGAACGGGGCCGGCAAGTCGACCACGATGCGGATGATCCTGGGGCTCGACACCCCGACCGCCGGCGACGTCCGGATCGACGGCCAGCACTACCGCGACCTGCGCCAGCCCCTGACCAAGATCGGCGCCCTGCTGGACGCCAAGTGGGTGCATCCGAACCGCTCGGCCCGCGCTCACCTGGCCTGGATGGCAGCCTCCAACAAGCTTCCCAAGGACAGCGTCGACAAGGCGCTCGAGATGGTCGGCCTGACCTCCGTCGCGAACAAGCGCGCGGGTGCCTACTCGCTCGGCATGTCGCAGCGGCTGGGCATCGCCGGCGCCGTGCTCGGCGACCCGGAGATCCTGCTCTTCGACGAGCCGGTGAACGGTCTCGACCCCGAGGGCATCGTCTGGATCCGGACCTTCATGCACCGGCTGGCCGGCGAAGGCCGGACCGTGCTGGTCTCCAGCCACCTGCTCTCGGAGATGGCGCTGACCGCCGAGGAACTGATCGTGATCGGGCGCGGCAAGCTGATCGCGCAGAGCTCGACCACCGAGTTCGTCGACCGCGCCAGCGGCACCACTGTCAAGGTCCGCAGCCCGCAGCTCGACCAGTTGCAGGGCATCCTGCAGCAGCAGAGCCTGGTGACCCGGATCGAGGACGTCGAGGACCAGGGCAAGGTGCTGTTCGTCGAGGGTGAAGTGACCACCGACAAGATCGGTGAGACCGCCGCCGCGGAGGGCATCGTGCTGCACGAACTGACGCTGCAGCGCGGCTCGCTGGAGGCCGCCTTCATGCAGATGACCGGTGACTCGGTCGACTACCACGCACACGACGAGATCGCCGCGGTCACGGACGTCACCGCGGTTCCGCCGGTCTCCGGCGTCGAGGTGGCCGCCGGGCCGAAGGAGGACAACTGACATGTCGCTGATCACCGTCGAGCGCATCAAACTCTTCTCCACCCGGTCGCCGTGGTGGTGCATGATCGTCGCCGCCGTGCTGTCGATCGGTCTGGCCGCACTGGCTACCGGTTTCGCGTCCGGACCGGACGAGTTGCGGGTGACCCCGGCCATGACGCAGTTCGGTGTCGGCCTCGGGCAGATGGTCATCATGGTGATGGCCGCGCTGGCCGTCACCACCGAGTACCGGTTCGGCACCATCCGGACCAGCTTCCAGGCCGTTCCGCAGCGTGTGGCCCTGCTGCTCAACAAGACCATCGTGGTCGCCACGCTGGCCGCTGTCGTCGGCCTGGTCGCCTCCTGGGGCTCCTGGGTGGTCGGCAGCCTGCTTGCCAGCGGCGCGGACATGAAGATCGACACCGCGGCCGAGTGGCGGCTGATGTTCGGTCAGGGCCTGGTCTACGGCTTGGCCGCGATCTTCGCGGTCGCGGTCGGAATCCTGATCCGGCAGAGCGCCGGTGCGATCGCGATCCTGATCCTGTGGCCGCTGCTGGTCGAGAGCCTGCTGCCGCTGATCCCGAAGATCGGCGACGACCTGCAGAAGTGGACGCCGTTCACCAACGCGAACCAGTTCCTCAACGGTGGCCAGGACATGGGCCTGGCCGGTGCCGACGCCGCCGGCGCCAGCACCGCGCTGTCACCGTGGTGGGCACTGGCGTACTTCGCGGCCTGGAGCATCGGCATCCTGGTGATCGCCCTGATCACCGCCAGCAAGCGCGACGCCTGACGAACGGCCGCCGGGTCGCCTTGCGGCTCGGCGGTGCTGGGTCCGGCCGGGCTGAGGGGTCCTGGCCGCTACGGCCCGTGGAACATCTGGTTTTCTCAGATGTCCCACGGGCCGTTCTCTTTGTTAGCCTGCCGCGCATGACCGACTGGGCGCGGGTCCGCGCCGACGGCTTCGCCGTACCGACCGATCGTCCGCTCAGCGATCTCATCGCCGAACTCTCGGTGCTGCTCCGGTCGCCCGATCCGCTGGTCCGAGACGGCCAGGCGTACGCGACGCTGGCCACCTGGATCGGCACCGGCGTGCTCAGCTCCGACCAGTTGCGCTCGCTCGGCGACGAGATGGTCGCCCGCTTCGCCGACGATGAGATCCAGGCCCGGACTTTCGCGCCGTTGATCCTGGACTCGATCGTGTCCGCCGGGGTCTTCGAGCCGAACTGGGTGCCGCCCTTCGAGCGCTGGTACGTCGCCGAGGAGGACCTGCGCGGGTTCGACCCCAAACTGGGCTGGTTGCACGCCGTGGCGCACGGGGGTGACCTGCTGGCGGCCCTGGCGCGGATGTCTGCCGTCGAGCCGGTGGAGATGCTCCGGCTGGGCATCGGGCGGCTCCTGACGCCCACTGAGCACGTCTTCCGGGATCTGGAGGACGACCGGCTGGGGTATGCCCTCTCTGTCGCGCTGACTCGCTCTGATCTGGCCGAGGAGGAAGCGACCGCCTGGCTCGATCCCGCGATCCGGGCCGCCGCCGCGGGGCGCGCCGGCGGGTATCCCGACGGCATTCCCGCGGAGCTGTCGAACACCCTCCGCACCCTGCGCGTCGTCTACCTGATGCTCGACCACGGCGTACACCTGGACGATGACAACCCGCGCGCCGAGGTTCCCCATCGCGACGTGGTCAAGGCCCGCCTGGTCGAGTTCTTCCAGACCGTCACGCCGTACTACTTCTGACCGGCATGAGTACGGCTGCGATCCGGGACAACTACAGCCGCGTCGCAACGACGTACGACGGGAAGTGGGCCGACGTGCTCGCGGTGCACGCTCGGGCCGTGGCGGATCGGCTGTCGCTCGGGGAAGCGCGGCGGGTGGCCGAGGTGGGTTGTGGTCCGGGGCGTCTGCTGTCGCATCTCGCCGAACTCGCGCCACAGGCTGAGGTGATCGGGGCTGATCTGACCGAGGCGATGCTCAGGCAGGCGCCGGCTCAGTTCGCTCGGGTGGTCGCCGACGCGCAGGCTTTGCCGTTCCGCGCCGGAGTCCTCGACGCCGTGGTGATGCCGTTCGTCCTCTTCCACGTCCCCGATCTCCCTGCGGCCCTTGCCGAGGTACGCCGGACGCTGGTGGCGGGTGGTTCCTTCGCGGCGGTCACCTGGTCCGGGCACGACCCGCATCCGGCGTACGACGTGTGGGTGCGGGTGATCAACGATTTTCGGGCGCCGCCTGATCCCTCGCCGCAGATGCCGTCGAACGACACCACCTCCGACCCGGTAGAGCTCCGGATCGCCTTGCAGGACGCGGGATTCGTGTCTGTCGAGATCACGGTCGAGCGATTTCACCACCAGCCGACTGCTGCCGAGTTTCTGGCTCACTCGCAGGTGATCGGGGCGATGGCTCGGCGGATCGACCTGCTGCCGGCGGATCGGCGTGCAGAGTGCTTGGTGGCTGCCGAGAGGGAGTTGAGCGGGCTCGCGCCGGAGGCGTTCGTCGAATCCGGCACGGTCCTCTACTCAACCGCCGTTGCGTCGTAGGCCGCCTGTCGGAGTAGGAAGGCGCGGGTGAGTCGTCGGAAGTGCTCCGGGTCTTCGAGCCACGGGTAGTGGGCTGCGTCGGGGACGATGGCGCGCTGGGCGTTCGGGAGGGCGGCTAGCAGGGAGTCGGTGCCGGCGGGCGGTCGGAGGTCGTGGGCGCCGTGAATGATCAGGGTCTGCGAGGTGACGTTGCCGCAGGGCGTGATGCGGTCGGGCAGTGCCCGTACTTCGGCGAGGAGGGCCTCGGCGCACTCCTTGTTCGGCTCGAATCTGGGGGTGTTGAGCCGGCGTGCCTGGCTGAGTGCGGTGGAGCGGTTGGCGAATCCAGTGGAGATCCGGGCCAGCCACTCGTCCTCGCAGGGCTCCGCCGCGAGGATCTCCGCAACGCGCTGCCGGTACGACGGAGGTGGTCCGTCCAGGCCGACGCTGGAGACGAGGAGGAGGCAGTCGACTCGGTCCGGGTGCGCCTGGGCGTATTCGAGGGCGAGGATGGCGCCCCAGGAATGGCCGAGCAGGTGCACTTTCTCCTGGCTGGTGTGGTTGCGGATCGTCTCGAGGTCGGCCACGAATCGCGCGAGCGTGTAGGGGCCGCGGCGATCCGATCTTCCGGCGCCCCGCTGGTCCCACTGGTAGACGGTGAAGTCGTCGGCCAGCATCCCCGCGAGTTTGTCGAAGACGTCCCACCAGCCAGGCCCGCCGTGCACGAGCACCACGGGCGAACCCGTCCCGCTGACGCGACTCCAGAGCGCGCACCCGTCGTCAGTGATCACCTGCTCCACGGCGTACTCAGTCGGTGAGGGAGGAGTAGACGGCCGCGCGGAGTTCGCGGCGGATCGGGTACGTGGCTGAGGGGCGGAGTTGGGTCAGGAAGATCGCGATCAGGTCGTCCGCCGGCGACACCCAGAAGGCGGTCGAGGCCGCGCCGCCCCAGAAGTACTCGCCTTTGGTGCCGATCGTCTGTGCCACGGTCTGGTCCAGCAATACGCCGAAGCCGAGCCCGAATCCCTGGCCCTCCCGACGCGTCTCGCCACCGAAGTCGGCCATCGAGGCAAGATCGCGGCCGTCGGGCAGGTGATTGGCGGTCATGAAGCGCAAGGTCCGCGGACCCATCACCCGGACACCGTCCACCGAGCCACCGCCCGCCATCATCCGGCAGAACCGCAGATAGTCACCCGCGGTCGACACGAGCCCCGCAACCCCCGACAGAAAGCTCCGCGGCCTCGTGTAGGCACTGGTCCAGGGATCGTCCGCCAGCACGAAGGCGCGGGACTGCTGCCTACCGGGTTCGGCGTACGTGTAGGCGGCGGCGAGGCGGTGGATGTTTGGTTCGGGGACCGAGAAGCCGGTGTCGATCATGCCGAGGGGGTCGAAGAGGCGGTCCTGGAGGTACTGGTCGAGTGGTTGCCCGCTGATCACCTCGCAGAGCAGGCCGACCAGGTCGGTGGAGATGCCGTAGATCCAGCGCGAGCCGGGATCGGCCTGCAGCGGGAGCTCGGCGAGCTGACGAGGTAGATCGGCCAGGGAGGCGGTGGAGTCCATGCCGGTGAGGCCGGCTCGGCGGTAGAGCTCGCCGACCGGGTTCTTCCCGTTGAGCGCGGCGAGGCCGGACGTGTGCATCAGCAGATCCCGGACCGTCATCGGCCGAGCAGGCTCGCGTACTTCGAAGCTTTCTGCGTCGCCGCCGGCGAAGACCTTCAGGTTCGCCAGCTCTGGCAGATAGGCGGACACCGGGTCGTTGAGCTGGAACAGGCCCTGCTCGTACAGGAGCATCAACCCGACGCTGACGATCGGCTTGGTCATCGAGTAGATCCGGAAGATCGTGTCCGGGCGCATCGCATGACCACGCTCGACGTCCATCGACCCGTTGGCCTCGAAGTGCACCACCTCGCCCCGCCGCGCGACCACGCTGACCGTCCCGGCGTACCGCCCCTGGTCGACGTACCGGCGTACCAGGCGGGTGACGTTCTCCAGCCCGGCCGAGGACATCCCGACCTCTTCAGGCTTCACGGTGACCGTCGACATCGCGCCTCCCTGTAATGACCATTTCATTCAGGAGGATATGTGTCGCAAACGCTACAAGCAATGCTTAACTGGATCTTCGGGGTCGGGCGGGGTCCTGGGAGCTGGGTGGCCGACGAGGTGATGGGTCGGTCTCGTGGCTGTCGTCAGATCGCGTGGCGGCGTCAGATCGCGTGGCGGGCGATGAGGCTGTTCGCGCAGGCCAGGACGGTCTCTTCCGCTGGGCGCGGCGACCAGCCGAGGATGCGTCGCGCCTTCTCGGTGGTGTGCCGGTTGCGCCGGCCCAGGGAGATGGTGATCGAGCGGAGCGACCGGTCCCAGAGGGAGGTCAGGCGGACGAGGAAGTCGGGGATCTGCCGCGTCGAGACCTTCTTGCCGGCGTCGCCCAACCCGTCGTGGAGCGTCTGGGCGATCTCCCGCATCCAGACGAACTCGCCGGTGCCGAGGAATCGTTCGCCGCCGGCCTCGGGCGCGGTCATGGCGCGGAGATGCAGGTCGGCGAGGTCGCGGACGTCGACCACCTCCAGGCCGATTCGCGGTGCGCCGGGCAGGTCGCCCTGAATCATCCGGGCGATGATGCGGACCGAGCCGAGGTTGCCGTCGGCGAGGATCGGGCCGAACACCGCGCCGGGGAGGATGGTCGCCAACTCGGTCGGCCCGTCGTAGTCGGCCATGAAGTCCCAGGCTGCCTTCTCCGCAAGGGTTTTAGAGCGCCTGTACGCCGGCAGCGACGGGTCGTCGACAGTCCACAGCGTCTCGTCGGTGACCCCTTCGGCGGTGTACAACGAGGGGGATGCGGCGTTGGCCGCCGAGGTCATCACGACCCGCTTCACTCCTCCGGTCGTCGCGGCGCGGAGCACCCGCAGGGTGCCCTCGCGCGCAGGGATGATCAGCGCGTCGGCGTCACGCGAGGTCTCGTCGCCGAGCGGGGACGCGACGTGCAGCACGTACTCGACGCCGCGGACGGCCTCGTCCCACCCGGCGTCATCCGTGAGGTCCGCCACGGCGAAGCTCAACCGATCCCCCGGATCGACGACCGACCCGACCGCCGCACGAACAGCCTGCGTCTTCGCAAGACTCCGCACCGTGGTCCGGACGTCATACCCGTGCTCGAGCAGTGCCACGATGCACCACCCCGCGACATACCCAGTGCCACCCGTCACCAACACCGTCGCAGCCATCATCAACTTCCGTCCGTCATCCCGCTGAGCGTATTCTCCCTAACTGGAAGATTCCTCCACAAATATATGGAAGATTCCTCCACTTAGCAACACCCATGCTGTCCGCCCCTGCCCCGAGGAGCCCTCGCCATGCCCCGAACCCCCGAAGACCTCCGCAGTACGAGCGACTCAAGTGATCCGGTGAGTGTGAGCGACACGAGCGATCCGGTGGGTGGGCGGAGGTTGCGGGCTGATGCTCGGGCTAAGCGGGAAGCCGTTTTGGCGGCGGCAGTGGAGGTGTTTGCGGAGCGGGGGGTGGATATCGCGCTGGATGAGGTCGCTCGGCGAGCGAAGGTGGGGATTGCGACGCTGTATCGGCACTTTCCGACTCGGGAGGCCTTGATCACCGGGGCCTATGTGCGGGAGATCGGGGCGCTTTGTGACGGGGTTGAGGAGCTTCTGGGGGAGATGGCCCCGGATGAGGCGTTGATCAGTTGGATGCAGCGCTTCATCGGGTACGTTTCCGGGCGGCCGGGAATGGCGCAGGCTGTGAAGGCTGTGGTGGTGGCCACGGACTCGACTGCGGTGCAGCTCAGTCATGTGAAGGTGTACGCCGCGCTGGAGGCGATGCTCGAGGCTGGGATCGAGGCCGGGCTGTTTCGCTCGGACATCACCGTGGACGACGTTGCCGGTGCGCTGAGCGGATTCAGCCTGTCCGTCGGCTCACCCGGTTCGAAGGAACGTGCGGACCGTCTGGTCCGCCTCCTGGTCGACGGACTGCGCTACGGAGCACCAACGACCTGACCCGAGGCTCGATCGGCACCTCCACCTACGAAGGACCCGCGGCCCGGTCGGCATTTCCACCGACCGAGCCGCTTGCGCTGGTCAGCGGAAGATGGCGGTGGCGGTGAGGGGTGGGTAGGTGACTGTGCCGGACTTGGGGGTGGCGCTGAGGGCGTAGCCCTTGGCGGCGAACTTCAAGCGGGCGGTGGCCGTGAGTTGTACGACCTTGGTGTCGGCGGGGACCTCGAGAGTGAGGATGTTGAAGTCTGGCTTGCCGGGAGCGGCGGGGACTGGCCGGCCGTCTGCGGTGGCCGTCAGGAACGGGGCGGTCCAGTCGATCTGGTACTGGATGGACTCGTACTTGAGGGTCGAGGCGAGTTGCACACGGACCCACGCCTTGCCTTGCGGCGCCCAGCCGCGGGCGGGATCCCAGGGAGCCAGGACAGCCTTCTGCAAGGCGAGCGAGTAGGTGCTGGTGAAGTCGCGGCCTTGGTTGCCAGGCGTGTTCGGCAGGGACTTGCTCAGGTCGGTGAGGGTCCCGGAGCGGTAGTAGGTGGCCGCCGTGTCGGTGGTCCGCTTGCCGGTGGTCAGCGACAGTGACTGGACGACAGGGCCACTGGTTGCCGTCAACAGGACGTCAGGGACGTCCTTGGGGACTGAGACGAGCAGCATCTGGTCGCCGGTCATCGCGGAGGCGTCGCCGCGCGGCAGTACGTCGACCGGGCGCTGCTCGCCGCCGACCGTTACGGTCCACTTGGTCGCGGTGGTTGTCCCGGCCGCGTTCGCGTCGAAACCTGGGCGGTCCGTCAGCGGGTCGATGGTCGGGCTCGTGCTGAAGATCGCGGCGATGAACTTCTCACCCGACGCCGGTGCCTTCACCTCCGCACCACTGCCGATGGTCTCCGGTGTGGCGAGTCCCTTGAGAGTCACGGTGCCGTCGGGCAGGACGAGCTTGTCCGAGACAGGCTTCGGCTCCAAGGTCTCACTCTTCGCGGTGACGGTGGTCAGGCTCGGGGTCGCCGCTGGTGCTGGAGGAGCAGCCAGGCTGTCGGCGTTGTCGTCGGTCACCTTGTCGTCCGGTCGCCACAAGGAGCTGCTGTCCGGGCGCAGCTGCGACTGCTTCCAGGGCTCGTTCTCAGGGACTTCCAGGCCGGGCTCGTCGCCACCGGTGGTGGTGATCCGGACGAGGTCCCAGACCTGGCGCTCCGCAGTACCGAGGCGGCGGAGGGGGCCGCACGCTACGGTCCCCAGTGATTGATTGCCGTCGGCACCGGTCACGAAGTAGCAGCGGCCGTCCGGGCTGAGGTTCTTGTTCGGCTCGGTGTCGACCCGTTGGTGCCAGTCGGACTCGACCGTGGTCAGGAACGCCTCGGTGGTCTTCTTCTCGACCGTCCCGGAGCCGGTCTGCAGCCCTGATGCCCCGCACCCGGCCACGAGCACCAACCCCGCGGCCAGGACGAGCCCCGCTCGCATCATCATCGCGTTTCCCCTTCATTTGCTGACGTCTGATGCCTGAGATCCTGTCAGGATTCGACCCCGCGCAACGGGCCGATCCGGAACCTGTGGATAACTTCCGGGCAGGTTCCGGCGGCCTGCGAGGATGGGGTCATGGACGAGCAACAGCTGAGTGGTTCCCTGGTCGATCGGCTCCGGGACGCCTTCGAGACGGCGGGCTACACCGTGGGAGGTGTCGCCGCGCGGCTGGGTGCCCAGGCCGACAACGCGCTCGCGCGCAACGAGACGACCTTGGCCTATCAGCGCACCGCCGGCGGCGACCCGCTCGACATCATGATCAGGCTGTTCCTGCTCCAGCGTCCGGTGCCGAAATCACTGACCGCGAAGGCATTCCACGGCATCGACGACGATCTGCTTGCCCTGGGCATCTTGACGCCGCGGGGCGACGAGATCAGTGCGGCGATCGATCTGCGACCGTATGCGGAGGACGATCGGCAGTGGTGGGTGGTCGCGGATCTCACGCCCGGGCTGGATGGCCGGCGAGAGCCGATGCGGTCCGATTACGTGCTCGGCATCGCGCCCGCGAGCCTGAGCCTGGTCAAGCTGACCGTGCCGATCAAGGCCGAGAAGGCGCTCGACATCGGCACCGGCTGCGGCATCCAGGCGCTGCACCTCGCCGACCGCGTCGGCCATATCGTCGCCACCGACGTGAACCCGCGAGCCGTCCAGCTCACAAGCTGGACCGCCGCGCTGAACAGGATCGACCTGGACGTCCGCGACGGCAGTCTCTACGAGCCGGTCCGGGAGGAGAGGTTCGACCTGATCGTCAGCAACCCGCCGTATGTGATCGCGCCGCCGAGTGACGGGCGGTTGACCTATCGCGAGACGGGTTTCGCGGGCGATGCCGTGGTCGAGCAGCTCGTCCGGCAAGCACCGGAACACCTGACGGACGGCGGCTGGTGTCAGTTGCTCGCGAACTGGACCTGTGTGCGCGGCCAGGACTGGCGAGAACGGATCGCGAGCTGGACAGGTGACCGCTCGAGCTGGGCTGTGCAACGTGAACAGCTCGACCCTGCCGAGTACGTCGAGCTGTGGCTGCGCGACGCGGGGCTGCAGGGACGACCGGAGTACACGAGCCGGTACGACGCTTGGCTGCGGTGGCTCGACGAACAGCAGGTGGAGTCGATCGGCATGGGCTGGATCAACCTCCACAACGTCGAGGGGGGCACCCTCGCGGAGGAGTGGCCGTTCGAGATCGAGCAGCCGATCGGCCCGCACGTGCTCGACAGGTTCGAGCGAGCCGAAGGGCTGCCGGCAGATCTGACCCCGCTCTACCTGACGACGGCGGATGACGTGGTCCAGGAGACCGCAGGCCGGCCAGGTGCCGAAGACCCGGCGACGATCGTGCTGCGGAGACAGCGCGGGATGCGCCGGGCCGAGCAGGCGGACACCGTGCTCGCCGGCTTCGTGGGCGCGTGTGACGGAGATCTGAGTGTCGGGCAAATCCTCAACGCGTTGTCCGAGCTGCTGGATCGCCCGGTCGAGGAGGTCCGCACGGAGTACCTGCCACAGATCAGAAACCTCGCTGTAGAAGGGTTCCTGACCATGGCATGACCCCGAGCCAGCAGGACTACTGGCGAGGCAGTCCACCCGCACGACGGTGGCGCTTCTCGGCGTACATGAGGCGGTCCGCCTCGGTGAGGAGGTCGCCGACCGCGGTCCCGTCGGTGGTGGCGGCGTGGCCGATGCTCAGCCGGAGCATCGCGAACCACGGCTCCTCCGCGTCCGTGGCGACCCGTTCGGCCGCGGCTCTGATCCGCTCGACCAGTTCCCGCGCGCCACGCTCGTCCGGGTTGTCCAGCACCACGACGAACTCATCGCCGCCGGCGCGGGCGACCACGTCCTCGGCACGGCACTGCTCGGTGAGCAGGTGCGCGACCCGGCGGAGTACCTCGTCGCCGCAGGCGTGACCGTGGCTGTCGTTGACCACCTTCAGGTTGTCGACGTCGATCGCGAGCACCGCGACGGAGCGACCCGAGTCGAGTGCGGCCGTCATCCGCTCGTCCAGCGCACGGCGGTTGCCCACGCCGGTCAGCGGATCTTCCCGAGCGGCGCGCCACTCGGCGTCATGCCGGATGGAGAGATCGTGGGTGGCCAGCGCGCTGCGTACGGCGTACAGGCCGCGGAGGCGTTCGGCCCACCAGCCGCGGGTGATGGCGCGCGCGTACTGCAGGCCGGAGGCCGCGCCGGTGTCGCCGGAGTCCGCGACGATCTGTACGGCGGTGTGCCGCACCAGCGCCTCGACCGGCGGATCGGACGTGGGGGGCAGGTCGGTGTTCGCCCGTTCGGCGGCTTCCATCGCGTCGTCGAGTTGACCCATCGCGGCGTAGGCCTTGGCCAGATAGGCCCCCGCGATCGCTGCGACCTCAAGAGCACCCAGCTTCGCCAACTGGTCGCGGCAGTCCTTGAGGATGACCGCGGCCCCGCCGGGATTGACGTCGTACTCGCTGGCCGCGAGCCACATCCGTCCGGTCATCCGCCAGTAGCCGATCAGGCGGGCCCGGACGATCACCTCGTTCGCCTCGGCGGCCCACCGCTTGGCCTCGAGCCGCCGCCGCCGGATCTCCTCGTCGTACGACGAATCGCCCAGCCGCTCCATCTCGTGCGTCCAGCGGAGGTTGGACTCCGCCAGGTTCAGCCGGTTGATCGCGGGGGACTCGGGCACGCCGAGCGGATCCGCATCGGCCTCGGCGGCCAGTTCGAAGTGTGGGATGCACAACTCGAACAGCCGCAGCAGGTCGTAGGCGTAACCCAGGCCGGTGTTGCCCCAGCTCAGCAGACCGGGGTCGCGCGTCCGGGCCAGTGCGTTCTCGGCGGCTACGAGGTCGGCGACGGAGTCACCACCCTCACCGGTTCGGATCAGGGTGACGATGCGGACCGCCAGCGCATTGGCCTCCCAGCCTGGTTCCTCGATCGCGCGAGCCACCCGGACGCAGTCGTCGACGGCGTCGAGGGCCTCCTCGGCGTCCATGCCGTGGTGTGCGGCGACCGCGCGGACATACTCGGCGGCGGCGCGTTCGCTGCTCGGGTCGGGGCCGAGCTCCGCCAGCAGCCGGCGGACGTCCGCCGCGGCCTCGGCCGGGTGACCGGACTGGGCGCGGGTCATCGCCGCGGCTATCCGCGCGGTCACGCCCGACGTCTCGCGCACCCGACCTCCCCTGTCGCCGACCCTCACCTGACTCGGCGCTTGTCCTCGTACAACCGGTTGTCCGCCATCGGTACCAGGAGTTCCACCGGCACCCCCTCCGCGGTCGCGGCGTACCCGATGCTCAGGCGCAATCCGCGCAGCCACGGTTTCGCGGTCGTCCCCGCGACGATCGCGACCGCGGCCCGGACCCGTTCGGCCAGTTGGGCGCCGCCCTTCGCGTCCGGCTGATCCAGCACCACGAAGAACTCGTCCCCTCCCGATCGAATCACGGCATCGGTCGCTCGCGCCTGTTCTACCAGCAGATTTGCCACTAGTTGCAGCAACTCGTCCCCACAGGCATGCCCGTAGGTGTCGTTGACCACCTTCAGGTCGTCGACGTCGATGGCCAGCAACGTCACCGCCCGCTGGGAGTCTCGCGCCGCCATCAGCCGCTCGTCCATCGCCCGGCGGTTGCCGATGCCGGTCAGAGGATCCTGCCGTGCCGCGTGCCATTCGGCATCATGACGCGCCGACAGATCGTGCACGGCCAGCGCATGCCGTACTGCGTTCAGCGCGCGCTGGCGTTCCTTCCACCAGCCACGGGCCACCGAGCGCGCATAGGCCAAGCCGGCCGCGGCACCGAACTCGCCGTTGGCCGCCGCCAGCTCCGATCTCGTTTGCAGGACAAGGATCTGGGTCGCCGGATCGGCCAGCGGGATCAGGTCATCGGTCGCGCGTTCGGCGGCAGCCCTTGCCTGGTCCAGCTTTCCCTCGGCCGCCAGAGCCCTTGCCAGGTAGGCGCCGGCGATCGCGAGCCGCTCGGTCTCACCGAGCTTGCTGATCTGATCGCGGCAGTCCTCCAATTCTTCAACAGCTGCTGCGGGATCCCCGGCGGTCGCTGCCGCGGCGAGCCACAGCCGCGCGCTCAACCGCCAGTACTCCTGGCTCTCGTCGTCGACGATCACCAGCACCGCTTCGCGAGCCCAGTACGCCGCCGAGGCGAGTCTCTCCTCGATCTCCGCCTCGTACGCCGGGTCGCCGAGCCGCTCGAGTTCGTGGGCCCAGCGGAGGTAGGTCTCCGCGAGGTTGAGCCGGTCGATCGCAGGCGATTCCGCGAGCTCGAGCACGTCGGCGTCGATCCCGGTGGCGCTCTCGTAGTGCGGGATGCACAGCTCGAACAGCCGCAGCACGTCGTACGCATAGCCGAGTCCGGTGTGGGCCCAGCCCCGCAGGCCGGGATCAGTGGTTCGTTTGAGCGCGTGCTCGGCGGCGACCATGTCGTTCACGGTGTCGCCACCGCGTCCGCTCCGGGCCAGGTTGATGATTCGGATCGGCAAGGCGTTCGCTTCCCAGCCCGGCTCGTCGATCGCGCGGGCCACCGCGAGGCACTCGTCCACCGCTGCCAGCGCCTCGTCGGCGTCGCTGGCATGGTGCGCGGCCACGCCACGGACGTACTCCGCGGCCGCCAGCTCGTAGCTGGGCACGCCGCCGAGCTCGCCGCGGATCGCGTCGATCTGGTCCGCCGCGACCGCGTGTCCGCCTGATTGGGCCAGCGTCATCGCGGCGGCGATGCGTGCGGTCAGCTGCCCCGCGTCCATCCCCCGCCCCTCCCGTCCGTCACCCGCTGTTCGGGTCGGACCGCCCATTGTGGTCGCGGAGGAGCCCGCTGTCACGGCCTGATCACCAGTACTCCGCTCAGCGTGGTCGTCGGCCCGGGTTGTCAGGACAAGGAACGCGGTGCCGAGGGCGCGGGAAGCGGGACAGGAAACGGAATCCCGGAGGAGGAAAGCGGCACCCCAGGGCGAGGAGGTCGGTCGGATCAGCCGGCTGCCTGTTGGGTTTCGGCGGCGCGGAGCTGTACCGGCAGGGACTCGACTCCGTAGACGATGGAGAAGTCGCGGAATCGCAGTTGGTCCTCGGAGACAGCGAGGGACAGGTCCGGGAAGCGGTGTGCCAGGGCGGTGAAGGCGGCTCGCAGTTCCATCCGGGCCAGCTCGGCGCCGACGCAGCGGTGCATGCCGTGCCCGAACGCGAGGTGCGCGGCAGGTGCTCGCTGCGGGTAGAAGGACTCCGCGTCCAGCCCGAACACCTCCTTGTCCCGGTCCGCGCCGGACAGCGAGACGGCGACCAGGTCGCCCTTCTTGACCTGCTGGCCGAACAGATCCTGGTCGTGCTTGGCGAACCGCGGGAAGGCGACCTGGACAACCGTTAGGTACCGCAGGAGCTCTTCGACGATCGCGTCCACCGCCCCCGGCTCGTTGCGGATCCGGGCGAAGTTCTCCGGGTCGCGCAGCAGCACCAGGGTGCCGAGCGCCAGCATGCTGGCCGAGGTCTCGTAGCCGCCGAGGAAGACGCCGTCAGCGAGCCCACCGAGCTCGACGTCGTCGATCCCGGCGCCGTGCTCGCGGATGATCGAGCCGATCAGGCCGTCGCCGGGGTTCTTGCGCTGCTTGCCGACGATCTCGAAGAGGAACTCGCGCGACTCGCTGGCCGAGCCGAAGACGCCGATCCCGCCGCCGGACAGGTCGAAACGGGCCGGGCCCAGGGCCCGGAACCTGTCCCGGTCGGACTCCTCGACGCCGAGCAGGTCGGCGATCAGCAGGAAGGGGACGTTGAAGGCGAAGTCCGTGACGATGTCGACGACCGGGCCCTTGGCCTCCATCAGGTCCAGCTGGTCGTTGACGATCTTCTCGATCGCCGGCTCCAGCCGGGCCAGCCGCCGCTTGGTGAACTCGGGGGTCAGGAGCTTGCGCAGCCGGGTGTGGTCCGGCGGGTCGGTGAAGCCGAGGCCGCCGATCCCCTCGGACGGCTTGTCCGGGTCCGAGCCGACCAGCGGCCGGATGTCGTTGCTGAAGTTCGTGGTGTCCGCGAGCACCGCCTTGGCCTCGGCGTGGCCGCTGACCACCCAGACGTTCAGCCCGAACAGGTGGGCGAGTTTGTGGACCGGCTCGGTCTCACGGACCTCACCCAGTTCCGGGGTCGGGTCCAGGCCTTCGCGCCGCAGCGGCATCGAGAGCTGGCGCGGGACGATCCGCATCTTCGACAGATCCAGTCCACCCCGGCGAGTGGCCCTGTTCAGCAACCGGCTGCCGACCCATCTCTTCAGGTATGTCACAACCATGACTCCCACGCGCCCTCTCTGAACAGCTGCCCCGACGGCTGCATCCCTACTTCGAAAGTAGTCGCCCTGGGGACCAGATCTGATGGTGTTGGCACTACTTCCTCAGTGGCTCTGGCACCACCATGGGAGGGGGCCATGGTCCTGCCAGGTCAGACCCTGTCATGGAGAAGGGGCGGGTTACCACCGGAACCCACCTGTACCGTCCCCTGGGACGGCGATCAGGTGGGTTCCGGGGGTGCTCAGGGAAAGTCCAGCCGAAAGTCGGATGTGTCAGCTGCTCCCGCAGGTTAGGCGGGCGTCCGCCCAGTCGGCGTGGTCGCTGGTGACACCGTCGCCGGCGTCGGTCACCTGCAACGTCAGTAGCTGACCACCTGTCACATCAACCGTGACAGGCACCGTCGGCGACGTTCCGGTGAGCAGATCCGATGTGTACTTCGCCACACCGTCGACGGCGACCTTGAAGCTCACCTTGCCACGATCCTCCATCTCGTCGTCCACCCCGATCTTCGCGGTGAGGGCCGAACAGTTGCCGCCGAGCCGGACGCTGACCGACGACGGCGCGTGGGTCCCGAGCCCCTTGGCGTACTGCGTGCCGTTCAGCGTGAGCGGGCCGCCGTCGCCGGCGCCGTCCTCGCCGTTGCTCGTGTCCCGCTCAACCGGTCCCCAGCCGTTGCTCGAGGCGATCCACTCCAGGTCGCTCACCCAGGGCTGTCCGGTGGGTGCCGACGGTAGCGGCTTGTCCGCGATGGTCGCGGCGAAGAAGCCGAGGCCGCCGCCGGGCAGCTTGATCGCCTTCACCGTCTTGCCCGGATCCAGTGCTACAGCGGTGTAGAAGACCCGGTAATCCGTTGTGGTGTTGGCCAGACCGGCCGGGGTGTACCGGCCCTTCACCGAGACCGCGAGCTTCGCGCCGCCGGTGGTCGGGTCCTGGCAACACCAGTTCGGCAACTGGAACGGAGCCTGCGACTCGGAACCATCGGTGTAGATGACCGTGACGCTCCCCTTGGCGTTCAGGCTCGCTCCCGCGCCCAGCAGGGCAAGGTGAGAACCGGTGCCGGAGACGAGGATCGGGGCCGGCTGGTTCTTCACCAGGTTCGGCGTTCCCGGAGCGCCCGTGGGCCAGGTGAAGTCGGCGTCCTGCACGGTGACCTTCGCACCCGGCGTGTAGCCCGCCGCGGCGAGGGCCTCGCCGTTGAAGCTGTTGCCCGATCCGTCGAAGTTGCCCTGGGCAAAGCTCGACGCGTCGCTCACGCCGACGACGTTCGCCGCCTGCGACAAGGATGCGTAGGGCAACTGTGCCGTGGCCACCGTGCTGTTGGTGTACGCGGCGCCGTCCACGTTGTACGACGCGTCCAGCCGCAGGGTGAAACTGGCCGGTTTCACCGCAGCGGCGGGGGTCACCGCCAGCTTGGTGCTGACCGTCTTGCCTGGGTCGACCTTGGCGAAGGTGCTCGTACCAGTGGCCGTCCACCCGTCCGGCAGGTCGAGAGCCAGCCGTACGTCGCGCATCGCCGTCGTACCGGCGTTCTTGAAGGTGGCGGTGACCTCGGTGGCCTGGCCCGGGGCGTTCCACAGGGACGGCGACGCGAGCTCGGGGGTGCCGAAGGTGTCGGAGACCGCCTTGCCGCCGCCGACCGAGGTGGTGTCGTCCAGTCGCACGGTGGCATCACGAGAGGTCGACAGTGATGCCGTCTTCACCAGCACCACGCCGTTCTCGTAGTACCAGCCGGTGGAGGCCGCGAGGTACGCGTTCTTGCTGACCAGCTTGGTGAGCTTGCTCCCGTCCACGGTGACGTCGCGCGGTGCGGTGCCGGTGTGCACGGTCAGCTCGTACGCGCGGGCGTCTGGCTTGCCCGCGTACGAACCGCGGCTGGCGCCGATCTTGACGGTCACGTCGCCGCGCGCCGAGACGGGTGCCGCGACCTCCAGCAGTTGGCTGGCGGACTTGTCCAACTTGTAGTCACGGGTGACGCGGTCGTCCTCGTAGAGCGAGAAGGACGACTTGCCCTGCGGGTAGACGTCGACGGTGAGCCGGTCGCCGAAGCCCTGCTCAGCGGCCGAGTTGATGCCGCTCTTCCACATCGGGACCACCGCGCCGGCCTTGACGAACAAGGGCAGCGTGTCGAGCTTCGCGTGGTACCCGTTGACGGTCGTCGGGCCCTGGTAGACCTTGCCGGTCCAGTAGTCCACCCAGTTGCCCTTGGGCAGGTAGATGCCGCTCTTCACCTCGTCGGCGCCCCACATCGGCGCCACCAGGAACTCCTTGCCGGCCAGGAACTCGTACTTCGTGGTGTCGTCCCAGGTCTTCGGGTCGTTCGGGTACTCCAGCACCAGCGAGCGGTTCAGCGGAGCACCTGTACGGTGCGCCTCGGCCGCGTACGAGTAGAAGTACGGGAGCAGGCGCTCGCGGAGCTTGAGGTACTTGCGGTTGATCGAGGTGTACGGGTCGCCGTACGTCCACGGCTGCTTGAACGCCGGGGTCGCCCAGCCGGACATCGTCATGAAGGCCGGGTTGAACACCTTCCACTGCAGGTCCCGGGTGTAGCTGGTCGGGGAGCCGCCGAAGATGCCGTCGACGTCACCCGCGCTGTAGGCGATCCCGGAGTTGCCGGAACCGGTGATGGCCGGGATCTGCCACTTGATCGCGTCGAGGGAGCCGCTGTGGTCGCCGGTCCACTGCACCGCGCACCGCTGCGCACCCGCCCAGCCTTCGACCATCCAGGCGTAGCCGCGGGCGTTGCTGTACTGCTCGATGCCGTCGTGCGCGGTGTCGCAGGCGCTGAGCGCGTACCGGTAGCCCGGGCCGACCCAGGCGACGTCCAGCTTGCGCACCCGGACTCCGGCCTCGCCCACCTCGGCCGGTTGCCGGTCGAGGGACGACTGCGTCCACAGGCCCATCTGGATGTTCCGCCGACGCAGTTCGTCACCGGTCTGCTCCAGCGCGGGGATCTCCCGCTTGCCCCACCAGGTGCCGTCGACCTGCTCGGAGTCGGTGTCGTCGGAGTACCCGCAGCCGTAGTCGTCGTTGACCAGCATCCAGCCGCCCGGCATGTCCTCGTCCCGGAACTTCTGCGCCACCTTGACCGCGTCCAGCGTCGTCACCTTCTCCGGGTGGACCTTCCAGTCGTTGCTGGTATCCGGGTCGGTGGCGTAGTGCCCGCGGTTGTAGCAGTCGGAGTCGCCGTACTCGAGGCCGTAGATCGGCGGCATGAACGGACGGCCGCTCAGCTCGGTGTAGCGGTCCAGCGAGGTCTTGAGGTCGCCGACGAAGTAGTACGCGTCGAACCGCTTCTCGTCGTGCTTGGCGACGACGGGGTCGGTGAAGCTGTAGCTGCCCGGCGCGAACGTGTTCCGCAGTACGCCGTAGCCGGCGGTGCTCATGTAGTACGGAGAGGCGTTCGGGTTGCCGCCGTCCTCCCAGTTGAAGTCGCGGGCGACCGTGATGGTCTGGTCGCGGTGCGAGAAGCGGCCGTTCTGCATCCCGCCGCCGAAGTACTGCTCGTTCGCCCCGCGGCTCAGGGATTGGGTGGTGGAGGTGTCGTTCCAGGACAGCGGAGCCGTCTCGGACCAGACCTGCTGCCCGTTCGCCCGGTACAGGGAGAAGCGCAGCGGCGACTTGTTCGCCCGTACCTCGATGGCGCCCGTCTTGAGCGAGTAGTAGCTCCCCAGGTCGCGCCAGGACGTCTTCGGCTTCGCGTAGTCGGTCTTGGTGACGATGTTCGACGCCGGGGCGGTCGGGTCGGTCGGCGGGGTGTTCGCCGGGTCGGTGAAGGTGCCGTCCGGCGCGAGCCAGATCCGGAACACGTCGTCCTTGAGGAAGACCACGCGGACCTTCGCGGTCCCGGCGGTCAGCGTGTACTGCGCTGTCTCGGCGGCGAAGGCGGTCACCGCGCCGAGGGCGGTGTCGCCGGCGGAGGCCTCGGTGGAGCCGGCGGCAGCGGGTCCCGCGCCGACTGCGTTGACCAAGGCCCCCGCGACCAGAGCCAGGGATGTTCCGGTGAGAAGGGCTGAACGTTTAACGCGGACAAAGATGCTCACGAGTGCCTCACTTCACGCATCTATGAACAGGATTGCGCTATTGATAGCTCACAAGGTCGGGCTTTGTCACTAGATCGGGCCTGATCGGTCGCTGAGTGGTCGTCATGAAGTTGAGACCGGGTCTCCATCACACGGTGGCTCCGCGCCGGAGGTGGGGACGGCTTTGATGATTCGCCGGCCAACAATCAGCTACCCGGCCGCCCGGTTCATCGGCGACTCCAAGCTCGCCCGGTACATGCATGCCCGCCAAGACCGCGGCGTTCGTCGACGCCCCGTGGTCGAACGCCATCCAGTCGCCGCCGGGCAGCGCGGCTGGAATATCTCGGCGCATACTTCGACCAGTTCCTGAAGGGACGTCCGCAGCGACTGCTGGTGAGGGAGTCCCCGAGGTATCCGGACGTGAAGTTCGTTCGATGACGAGGTCTCCGCGGGCCGAGGTGCATCTCACACCCCGGTCCGCGGCCGGACCGCGAGCGCGGGAAACGGGGGTGGATTTCGGGCGTCCGGCGGGGCGCCCGCGACGCGCGGGAGACGGGGTTGGTGACCACTTTCTGAAACGCTGATGAGGGTCTCGACGCTCCGAGCGGTTACCGTGCGCTGAGAAATGCGTTGCTGTCGGCCGTACTCTGTCCTCGGACGGGTCGGTCTGTGTCAAAGGTCTGCCTGGGGAATGGGCGGTCCGGCCGCAGACGTTGTGGGGCAGGACGAGAGTGGCAAGAGCAAGGAGCGCAGTGGCAGGGGCATCTGGGACCAAGGCAGCACCCGGGGCGGCGGCGACGTCGACCGGACGACGGCTGGTGATCGTCGAGTCGCCGAAGAAGGCGCGGATGATCGCCGGCTTCCTGGGGTCCGGGTACGTGGTGGAGTCGAGCTTCGGCCACATCCGGGACCTGCCGAAGGGCGCCGACGAGATCCCGGCCAAGTACAAGGGCCTGCCCTGGGCGCGGCTCGGGGTCAACATCGAGGACCACTTCGACCCGCTGTACGTCGTACCGGCGGACAAGAAGGCGCAGATCCGCAAGCTGAAGGACCTGCTCAAGGACGCCGACGAGCTCTACCTGGCCACAGATGAGGACCGCGAGGGCGAGGCTATCGCGTGGCACCTCTTGGACGAGCTGAAGCCGAAGATCCCGGTCAAGCGGATGGTCTTCCACGAGATCACGCCGAAGGCGATCCAGGACGCGGTCGGCAGTGCGCGCGACATCAACGACGCGCTCGTCGACGCCCAGGAGGCCCGGCGGATCCTGGACCGGCTGTACGGCTACGAGGTCTCGCCGGTGCTCTGGAAGAAGGTCATGCCGAAGTTGTCGGCGGGCCGGGTCCAGTCCGTCGCGATCCGGATGGTGGTCGACCGGGAGCGCGAGCGGATCGCGTTCCGCAGCGCGTCGTACTGGGACCTGGACGCCACCCTGGACGCCGGCGAGGGGAAGACGCCGCGGCTGTTCCCGTCCCGGCTGGTCTCGGTGGACAGCCGTCGGGTCGCCCAGGGGCGTGACTTCGCCTCGACCGGTGAGCTGAAGAGCGGGAACACCGTCCACCTGGACGAGTCGACCGCCACCGCGCTGGCCGCGGCGCTGCGGGACTCTTCCTTCACCGTCCGTTCGATCGAGTCGAAGCCGTACACCCGCAAGCCGTACGCGCCGTTCCGGACCACCACGCTGCAGCAGGAGGCCGGGCGCAAGCTCAACATGTCCGCCTCGCAGACGATGCAGATCGCGCAGCGGCTGTACGAGAACGGCAACATCACCTATATGCGTACCGACTCGGTGACGCTGTCCGACACCGCGATCACCGCGGCCCGGGCGCAGGTCCGCGAGCTGTACGGCGCGTCGTACCTGCCGGACAAGCCGCGGGTCTACACCTCCAAGGTGAAGAACGCTCAGGAGGCGCACGAGGCGATCCGGCCGGCCGGCGAGCACTTCCAGACGCCGGCGCAGACCGGGCTGAGCGGTGCGGAGTACCGGCTCTACGAGCTGATCTGGATGCGGACCGTCGCGTCGCAGATGAAGGACGCGGTCGGCAACAGCGTCTCGATCAAGATCGACGCCAGGGCCTCGTCGGGCGAGAACTGTGAGTTCACCTCGTCCGGCCGGGTGATCACCTTCCACGGCTTCCTGAAGGCGTACGTCGAGGGCGCGGACGACCCGTCCGCCGAGACCGACGACCGCGAGACGCAGATCCCGGACGTGAGCGAGGGCGACGTACTGCCCGCGACCGAGGTGCTCGCCTCCGGTCACGAGACGAAGCCGCCGGCCCGCTTCACCGAGGCCACGCTGATCGCCCAGCTGGAAGAGCGCGAGATCGGCCGCCCGTCGACGTACGCGTCGATCCTCGGCACCATCCAGGCCCGCGGCTACGTCTACAAGAAGGGCAACGCGCTGGTTCCGGCGTGGCTGGCCTTCGCGGTGGTCCGGCTGCTGGAGGAGCACTTCACCCGGCTGGTGGACTACGCGTTCACCGCGTCGATGGAGGACGTGCTCGACGACGTCGCGGCCGGGAATCTGCAGCGCGAAGGGGTGCTGGGCCGGTTCTACTTCGGCGACGACGGCATCGAGGGCCTGCAGTCGATGGTCAGTGATCTCGGTGACATAGATGCCAGGGAGATGTCGACCTTCCCGGTCGGCTCTGACGGCAGCGGAATCGTGGTCCGCGTCGGCCGCTACGGCCCGTACGTCGAGGACAAGGACGAGCAGCGCGCCAACGTGCCGGAGGACCTGCCGCCGGACGAGCTGACCGTGGAGCGGGCCCGCGAGCTGCTCAGCCAGCCCTCCGGGGTCGAGCTGGAGCTCGGGCAGACGCCGGATACCGGTCTCAAGGTGGTCGCGAAGGCCGGCCGGTTCGGGCCGTACGTGACCGAGGTGCTGCCCGAGGACGCGCCGAAGTCCGCCAAGCCGCGGACCGGCTCGCTGCTCAAGTCGATGTCGCTCGACTCGGTCACGCTCGACGACGCGCTGAAGCTGCTGTCGCTGCCCCGGGTGGTCGGCAAGGACCCGGAGTCCGGAGACGAGATCACTGCGCAGAACGGCCGCTACGGGCCGTACCTGAAGAAGGGCACCGACTCCCGGTCGCTGCAGACCGAGGATCAGATGTTCGACATCACCCTCGAGGAAGCGTTGAAGATCTACGCCGAGCCGAAGCAGCGCGGCCGTCGAGCCGCGGCACCGCCGCTGAAGGAGCTGGGCGAGGACCCGGAATCCGGTCAGCCGGTGGTGGTGAAGGAGGGCCGCTTCGGGCCCTACGTCACCGATGGCGAGACGAACGCGACGCTCCGCAAGGACGACTCGGTCGAGACGATCTCCCTGCTGCGCGCGGCCGAGCTGCTCGCCGACAAGCGGGCCCGCGGACCCGTGAAGAAGACGGCCAAAAAGGCCGCTGCCAAGAAGACGACGGCGAAGAAGACCGCCACCAAGAAGACGGCGGCCAAGAAGACCCCGACGAAGAAGACCGCTGCCAAGAAGACGACGGCGAAGAAAACCGCGGCCAAGAAGTCCTGATGTCCGGTACTGCGAAGGGCCCGGCCGAGGTCACCGCGCAACGCCTCCGCGAACGAGGCGAGCGGGTCACCCCGGCCAGACTCGCTGTCGTGGAGGTGCTGGCGAGCACCGAGGAGCACCTGAGCGCGGAGCAGATCGGCGAACGAGCCGAGCAGCTGCGGCCAGGCATCCACCGAGCGACGGTCTACCGGGCGCTCGACGCGTTGGGTGAGTTCGGCCTGGTCACGCATGTGCACCTAGGTCGCGCCGGCACGACGTACCACCTGGCAGGGGAGCTGGCGCCGCGCCACCTCCACCTACGTTGCAGCGAGTGCGGCACGGTGGTCGACGTCGCCGGCGACATCCTAGATCCGGTGCGCCGGAAGCTCTCCCGCGAACTCGGCTTCCAACTGGCCCCGGAGCAGGTCGCCCTCGTCGGCCTCTGCCGCAACTGCGCGGGATAGTTTCCTTCCCACGCAGCTCCTCCGTCGCTCGCTCCCGCCCACCCCTGGGTCACCGCTCCTTTGTAGCGGCTCATGAACCCGCGGTGGCGCGCCTCGCCTACACGCGTTGGACACCCGCTGGGTGAGACCGCTCGACGGGCCCCGCAGGGCTGTGCGCCTTAAGTTCGCGCGATTGACGGCAGGTATCAGGACGCACCGTAATCGCCGCCGCGACCTTCCACTACAGTGCGGGTTCATCGTTACTGTCCGTACAAACTGTGTGTGGGGTCTTCATGCCGGCTGGCCGTGGTCTCTTGTTGTACGGGCCGCCAGTAGCAGGGCTAGACACCATCACCGAGGCGCTTTCGGTACTCGATCCGAGATTCACTCTCTATCAGCGCCTCAAGGTGGGCGACGGGCGCACCGCCGGGTACCGCATCATCGATCTCGACGACTTCGCCCGAGCCGACGATGCCGGCGAACTGCTACACAGCTACTCGCGGTACGGAGCGCTGTATGGCATCGACCGGAGTTCATTGAGCACCATGCTTCAGGACGATCTGGTCCCGGTCGTACATCTGGTACGAGTCGACGGCGTACTCGCGCTCCTCGAAGCCGGGTTCCCTGCGAAGTGGACCATCGTGTGCTTGTGGTGCGCATTGAAGGAGACCGAGCAGCGGCTCACCGCGCGCTCCGACGCACGGGCAGAGGAACGGACTGCGGCGTGGGGCGAGACTCTCGCTGACCTGCGCGACGCCGGACTCGATCTGTTCGACCTGACAATCAATACCGGCACGGTCGAACCGGAGCAGGCCGCCGCGCTGATCGCCCAGACCGTCGCCCTCAACCCCCCGCCGGACCTAGCGAAGAACCAGGTCGCACGGCGGGCGCGAAAGCTCTTCGGCCAGCCTCGATTCGTCGGCTATTTGAAGGCATCAGGTAACACCACCCTGGCTGCGGTGGAACTTTACGAGTGGAACGCCGCGATATCCGCGGCCTGTTGGGAGGTTCTGGGGCACGTCGAGGTCGCGATCCGCAACGCCATGGTGGGCAAGCTCGCCGAGCGGCACAGGCGCCGGACGCTGCCGGGGTCGTGGCTCGACGATCCTCTGAGCGACCTGACAGACAAGGCTCACGGTGACATCGCGAAGGCTCGGCGTCAGGTCCAGATGAAGGGCAAGCCGCTCAGCGACGGGCAGGTCATCGCTGAGCTGGGCTTCGGGTTCTGGCGGTTCCTTCTCGCCCACCGATACATGACTACGATCTGGCCCGACCTGAGCTACGCCTTTCCCTACGCGCCGGATCGGCAGCTCGTCAGCCTCGAGCAACCAGTGGCCCGTCTGTGGGAGATCCGGAACCGGATCGCCCACAACGAGCGCATCTGGAACCAGCCCATCCGCGAGCTCCACGACGATGCTCTGCTTGTACTCGGCTACATCGACCCCTATTTGGCGCAATGGGTCGCGGATCGTAGCCGGGTCCCTGCGCTGCTCAGCCGCTGCCCGATCCAGCTCCCGAGGCCTTAACGGCATGGATCGCCAGGGTGTTTAAACGCACTGAGTGTGTAGACTGGTCGGCGAAGACCTTGGAACGGTCCCTAGTAGTCCGCTACGGCGGGCAGGCTAAACCGCCAGGGTTCCGGTATTTCAGAAACCCCTCGAGCATGCTCGAGGGGTTTCTGCTTGCAAGGCCCATCGCAACCCACCGCTGAAGCTGCCGATCCCGCAGATACGCTGCCGTGCGCGCCACCGCGGCGTGAGGTCTTCTCCCGCAGTACGAAGAACTGTCCATATCTGTTCATCGGTGTGGATTCGTGAACGGATCGGTCGTAGGGTCGATGTCTGTGACCCATGACCACAGTTACGTCGAAGACTTCGCGCCCGGTGCTGGTGTGCTGCCCCCGCGGGCGCGGCTGGACGATGATTCCGCCCGGATCTCCCTGAGTGGCGACTGGAGCTTCCGGCTCTCGCCGAGTCTGGCCGAGGCGCCGGACGACCTGAAGGATCCGGATACGTCGGCCTGGGACACGATCACCGTGCCCGGTCATTGGCAGCTGAGCGGGTACGGCGCCCCGGCGTACACGAACGTCGTCTACCCCTTCCCGCTGGAGCCGCCGCACGTGCCGACGGCGAATCCGACCGGGGACTACGTGCGCACCGTGACGGTCCCGGCGGACTGGGACGGGTCGCGGGTGGTGCTGCGGTTCGAGGGAGTCGACTCGCGCTTCGCCGTCCATGTCGACGGAAACCTGGTTGGCTGGTCGTCCGGCTCGCGGCTGCCGAGTGAGTTCGACCTCACCGAGCTGGTTGCCCCTGGCAAGGAGATCCGGATCGCCGTCCGGGTGCACCAGTGGTCGGCCGGCAGCTACGTCGAGGACCAGGACATGTGGTGGCTGTCCGGGATCTTCCGCGAGGTGAACCTGCTCGCGCTCAAGCCGTCCGCTCCGGCCGATGTCTTCGTGCACGCGTCCTATGTGGACGGCACCGGCACGTTGAAGGTCGACTCGGACGTGCCCGGCACGGTCGTCGTACCGGAACTCGGGCTGGAGTTCCCGACCGGCTTCGAGACTCCGGTGCCTGAGGTCGAGCCGTGGAGCGCCGAGAACCCGCGCCTGTACGACGCAGTACTGCGGAGCGAGGGTGGTGAGGTCCGGCTCCGGATCGGGTTCCGCACGGTCGCGATCGCGGACGGCGTTCTCACCGTGAACGGCAACCGGGTGCTCTTCAATGGGGTCAACCGGCACGAGTTCCACCCGGACCGCGGCCGCGCCCTGACCGAGCAGGACATGCTCGACGACGTACTGCTGATGAAGCGAGCCGGGATCAACGCGGTCCGGACCAGCCACTACCCGCCGCACCCACACTTCCTCGACCTGTGCGACGAGTACGGGCTGTACGTGGTGGACGAGTGCGACCTGGAGACGCACGGGTTCGGGTACGAGCCGGAGCCGCCCGCGCTGCCGAACCCGGTGATGGACCCGCGCTGGCAGGATGACCTGGTCGAGCGGATGCGCCGGATGGTCGAGCGCGACAAGAACCACCCGAGCATCGTGATCTGGTCGCTCGGCAACGAGTGCGGGATGGGCGACAACCTGCGCGCGATGTACGAGTTCGCGCACGACCGGGATCCGTCCCGGCCGGTGCACTACGAGCGGGACACGCAGGCGGAGTTCGTCGACATCTACTCGCAGATGTACACCTCGCCCGAGGGAGTCACCGCGATCGGCGAGGACGTCACGTCGTGCCGGGGTTTGCCGTTCATCCTGTGCGAGTACGGGCACGCGATGGGCAACGGGCCGGGCGGGCTGTCGGACTACCGCGCGCTGTTCGAGAAGTACCCGCGCTGCCAGGGCGGTTTCATCTGGGAGTGGATCGACCACGGCCTGCGGACCTCGGTGGACGGCCAGGAGTTCTACGCGTACGGCGGGGACTTCGGCGAGGAGATCCACGACGGCAACTTCGTCTGCGACGGGCTGCTGTTCCCGGACCGTACGCCGTCGCCCGGCTTGGTCGAGTACACGAAGGTGATCGAGCCGCTGGTGATCACCGCGGACGGCAAAGGCGGCATCAGCATCACCAACCGCTACGAGGTGCTCGACACGAGCCACCTGACCTTCCGGATCGTCACCGAGATCGGCGGCGAGCGGGTCGGCAGCGGGACTCTGCCGGTGCCAGCGATCGCCCCGGGTGAGACTGCCTCGGTGGAGCTGCCTCCGGGCATCGCGGAGCAGCAGAAGGCCGGGCAGCCGGATACCTGGCTGACCCTGACGGCTGAGCTCACCGAAGGAACTTCCTGGGCGGAGGCCGGTCACCGGGTCGCCTGGGGCCAGGTGCGGCTCGACGTACCGACTGGTGAGCAGCCGCGTCACGCTGGTGGGGCCGCGGAGGCCGCTGGGGTGAGCGGCGAGGCTCGGCACGCCAAGGCCGAGGCAGTGGGTGAGGGCGGCACTGCAACCGCTGCAGGCATCAGCCTGGGCGAGCTGCCGATCCGGAACCTGCGGCTGGACGTCTGGCGCGCTCCGACGGACAACGACGCGATCCCTGGAGTCGCAGACGCCTGGAAGGAGGCCGGCCTGCACCGCGTGCAGCACCGGGTGGTCTCCGAGGGCGTCCACGACGGCGCCTGGGAGGTAGTCACCCGTACTGCGCCGCCCGCGCTCCAGTGGGGGCTTGTTGCCACGTGGCGCTTCACCCACATCGCGGATGGCTCACTCGGCCTGGACCTCTCCATCGACCCCGACGGCCAGTTCCCGGCGACACTGCCGCGCCTGGGCATCACCTTCGAGCTGCCACGCATCGAGCAGGTTGAGTGGTTCGGCACCGGCCCCGGCGAGTCGTACGTCGACACCCGCGCCGCCGCGGCCGTGGGCAAGTACTCCGCCTCAGTGGACGAGCTCCAGACCCCCTACGTCCGCCCCCAGGAAAACGGCCACCACATCGACACCCGCTGGGCAGTGGTTGGTCCCCTCCGCATCGAGGCGGTCCCCACGCTGTTCGGCCTGACGGTCCGCAACTGGACCACCTCGGCACTGGAATCGGGCAAGCACTCGCCTGACCTGGTCGCCGGCGACACGACGTACGTGACGCTCGACCTCGCCCAGGCCGGCATCGGCTCCAACTCCTGCGGCCCAGCCCTCCCAGACAAGTACAAACTCCACACCGCACCAGCGAGCTTGTCGGTCAGGTTCACCACGGTCCGATAACAGCTGTAGGCGGTCTGAGCGGGGGGGACGAGCCGGGCCCGGGCTAGTCCCCGTCCGTTCCTCCGACGAGATCCCTTCTACCTGCGCTGCTACCTTGCCGCCATGACCAGGTGGGCCGCGGGGCGGGCGTGAAGGCGGTCGTCTACGACCGGTACGGGTCTCCCGATGTGCTGCAGGTCGAGGACGTCCCGGTGCCCTCGCCCGCCGCCGGCCAGGTGCGGGTGAAGATCGCCGCGACCTCGGTCAACCTCAGCGACTGGGAGTGCCTGCGCGGATCGCCCGCGTACGCGCGGATCGGCGGGCTGCGTGTCCCGGCTCGCCGGACGCTTGGATCGGACATCGCCGGCCTGGTCGACGACGTCGGGGAGAGGGTGACCCGGTTCCGACCCGGAGACGAGGTGTATGGCGACAACCTCACGCTGATGGGTGGCTTCGCGGAGTACGCGCTCGCGCCGGAATCCGCACTCGCCCACAAGATCAGGATCCACATCCACCGCAGCTTCGCGCTCGACGAGGTTCCCGCCGCGCTTGCTCACGTCGGTGAGGGACGAGCCCTCGGCAAAGTGGTGGTCTGCCTCTCCTGACCGGACCAGGTACAGCACGGTGGCGGCGCCGCTCCACCTGGAGTCGGAGCGCAGCTCGGGCCCGTGGGCTGATGCGGAACCGCTCCGGCGGTGGCAGCGTCTGCGGCATGGCGAGAGCGACCGAGATCCCCCGAAAGGTCGGTCGCGGCCGGAGGTAATGACTGCTGAAAGGGGTTCTCGATGATCACTGGAGTCGCCAAGGTCATCGTCCCGGTCGACGATCAGGAGCGGGCAAAGCAGTTTTGGACCGGCGCAATCGGGTTCGACCTGGTCCTGGACGAGGTCTACGGTGACGAGCGCTGGATTGAGGTCGAGGCGCCCGATCGCTCGGTGGTGCTCGTGCTGAGCCGCCGTCCCAGCGACGAGCCGAGGCGTCAGGTGTCCGACGCGCTGCCGCACTCGAATGTGTTCCTGACGTGCGACGACATCGAGCAGACCTACGCCGAACTGACTGGGCGAGGCGTGCGCTTCCCGGCGCCGCCCGCGGAAATGCACTTCGGCTCGTGGTCGATGTTCGAGGACTGGGAGGGGACGCGGTTCGCGCTCGGACAGTGGGGATCGCGGTCAGCATGAACGGCCTTACGGACACGACGATCCTACGAACCTCCCGACGCAGTCCCCCGCCAAGGTCCTGAGCTCACTCCGCCTGCCGATCCACCATGATTGGGGCGGCGGGCTCGCCTCGCGGATGATGTCGATGTCAAGAGTCGCGCAGTACAGTCTGCTTGTGGTAAAGGGTTCAGCTCGAGGTTGGTTCGAAGCTGACGGCCTACGCCGCGTTGTGCCGTTCTTCTCTCTGGCGTTTGGCCTCGTCGCGGCGATCACGCAGCCGTCTTCGGCCGCCGACATCGTCCTGGCGGCGGTGCCGGTCGCCGCTTTCGGCCTGTGGGCTTTCGCCCCCAATGTGCCGCTCGCTGTTGTTTCCGTCGGCGTAGTCGTCCCGGTGGTCGTGGCACAGCGCTCCGGACAGCTCGAGCCGGTCATGTTCAATGTCGCTCTGCTCGCTTTCGCGGCCGCGCGTTGGTCTCGGTCGCTCGGGGCGGCGGCGTCGCTCGGTGTGCTCGCGGCGGCCACGCCGGTGCTGGTGGCCCTGGTCCAGGATCCGATGGAGGTCGCCGTCGGTATCTGGTTGGTGGCCATAGTCTTCATCTGGGTCGTCGGTCGTGCGGTCGCGCGCCAGGATCGACTCGTCGCCGAGCTCGAGGGCACCAGGCGTCAGCTGGCCGAGCAGGCGCTGCTGGCCGAGCGCCGTCGGATCGCTCGTGACGTTCACGACTTCGTGGGGCATGGGTTGGCTGCCGTGATGCTCCAGGTCACGAGTGCCCGGCACGTGCTGCGCCGCGACCTGGCGTCCGCCGAGGAAGCGCTGCGATCGGCCGAGGAGGTGGGCCGCCTCAGCATGGAGGAGCTGCGGCGTACGGTCACGCTGCTCCGTCACGACGACGAGGCGGGAGTGGCACCGCCGCTCCCATCGACGAAAGAGATTCCCGCGCTCGTCGACCAGGCTCGGGCCGGGGGTCTCGCCGTCGAGCTGCGAATGCGAGGAGACTTCGCTCGGATTTCACCAGGGACGGGCGTCGCGCTCTACCGGATCGCCCAGGAGGCGCTGGCGAATGCAGCTCGGCACGCGCCGCGCGCGCAAACCGTTCTCGGGCTCGAGCTGTCAGACGGGGACGTTCGTCTCGTGGCCGAGACCTCGGGACCCGTCGCCACCGCACGGGCGACCGATCCCGAGCGACCTCGGTACGGCTTGATCGGTATGGGGGAACGGGCGAGCGCGCTCGGCGGCGACCTCGTGGCCGGGCCGACGCCCGACGGTTGGCAGCTGAGCTGCCGGCTGCCGCTGACGGTCGACAACGAGCTACCAGAGGGAGGTCCAAGAATGCCATGATCCGCGTTGCTCTCGTCGACGACCAGGCGATCGTGCGCGCTGGCTTGGCGCGGATCCTCTCGCCTGCGGACGGGTTCGAGGTCGTGGCCGAGTGCGCCGACGGCAGGCAGGCGGTGGAGGAGCTGCCCGGCTTGCGCCCGGACGTCGTCCTGATGGACATTCGCATGCCGGCCCTCGACGGTATCGCCGCGACGAGGCGATTGCGCGCCGCCGAGACCCCCCTCGTCGTCCTCGTGCTCACGACCTTCGGTGAAGACGAAGTGCTGTGGGGGGCGATCGAGGCCGGCGCCGCTGGGTTCGTGCTCAAGACCTCGTCCGCCGAGGATCTGATCGCGGCGGTTCGTGCGGTCGCCGGCGGCGGGGCCTGGTTCGACCCGGCCGTCGCGCCGCGGCTGCTCGAGCGGTACCGGACGGTCGTTGCCCCGGCGGCACGGGATGCGGCGCGGCTCGACCTGCTCACCAACCGAGAGCAGGACGTGCTGCGGCTGATGGCGCGCGGTGCCACCAATGCCGAGATCGCCGCGGCCTTGCACATCGCCGAGGCGACGGTGAAGACGCGTGTCGGCAGCATCTTCACCAAGCTTTGTGTGCGCGATCGACCTGCCGCGATCGTGTTCGCGTACGACCACGGTGTGGTCACTCCGGGCCGGACGCCGTAGGAAGGCCTCCACCCCTGGTCGGAGCGCAGTTCGAGCCCGCAGGGCGATGCGAGACCGCACCGGTGTGCTTAGCGTCAGCGTCATGACCGAAAAACTCGCGCGGACGTGTAGCCGCCGGCCGTGGCTCGTGGTCGGGCTGTGGCTCGTCGTCATTGTCAGCGCCTTCGTGCTGGTGGCGACGTTCCTCGCGTTCGAGGGCGAGACCGAGATCACGAGGACGACCGAGTCCAAGGAGGCCGATCGGGTCCTCGCGGAGGGCTTTCCCCGGGAGGTCGCGAGCGGGGAGGCGATCAGCGAGGTCGTCGTGGTGAAGGCCGAGGACGGCAAGGTCGAAGCGGCTGCGACGCGCGCGCGAGTCGACGCGCTCGCGGATGAGCTGCGCGCGGCCGGGGCGACCCGCGTCGTCACCTACCGCGAGGACCGGCGCCTCGTATCGCAGGACGGGGACTCGACCGTGCTCCAGGTCGCGCTCGGCCGCGACGGGGAGGACGAGGTGGACGATGTCGTTGCTGCGGTTCAGCGCCTCGATGACCAGCCTGGCTACCGGGCGGCGGTGACCGGCGGCTGGACGGCGGACGCCGACGAGGACGCCGCCTCGCTGGAGGATCTGAAGAAAGGCGAGCTCTTCTTCGGCGCTCCAGTCGCGCTCCTCATCCTGCTGCTCGTCTTCGGCGCGGTCGTCGCGGGCCTTGTTCCGGTCATGGTCGCGCTCGCCTCGATCGTGGTCGCCCTCGCGCTCGTCGCCCTCCTGGCGCAGGCATACGACCTCTCCGTCTTCACCCAGAACATGCTGATCGGCATGGGCCTCGCCCTCGGAATCGACTACTCGCTCTTCACCCTCTCGCGCTATCGGGAGGAGCGGCTGCGGGAGCAGACGAAGCTCGAGGCCATCGCCACTGCGGGCGGCACCGCCGGCCGTGCCGTCCTCTTCAGCGGGATCGCCTTCGTGCTCGCGATGCTCGGGCTCCTGCTGGTTCCGAGCACGATCTTCCGCAGCCTCGCTGCCGGCGCGATCCTGGTCGGGATCGTCTCCGTGATCGCCGCGCTGACGCTACTCCCCGCGGTTCTCGCACTGCTCGGCGACCGGGTGAATGCGCTTCGCATCCCCTTCTTCGGCCGCGCAGCCGAGCAGGCGGGCCGCGAGGGCCGTTTCTGGGGCGCGATCGTCCACCGGGTCATGCGCCGCCCTGCCGCCAGCCTCGTGCTCGGCGCCGGCCTGTTGCTCGCGCTGGCGGTCCCGGTGGTCGCGCTCGACACAGGTACGTCGGGGGCGGCGACGCTTCCCGACCGCTTCGAGTCGAAGCAGGGCTATCTCCTCCTCCGCGAGGAGTTTCCGAAGGAGTCGACCGAGCCGGTCGACATCGCGGTGGCCGGAGACGTCCGCGGGCCCGCCATGGAAGGCGCTGTGGCTCGGCTCGAGCAGGAACTCGCGCGCCGCCCCATCTTCGGGGAACCGGTCGTCGAAGCGAATGAGGCGGGCACGGTCGCCCGTGTCACGGTTCCGATCGCGGCCAATCCAGATAGCGAGGATGCGATCGAGGCCGTCCGCGGGCTCCGCGACGAGGTCGTCCCCCGCGCGTTCGCCGGTGTTGACGCCGAGGTGTACGTCGGCGGCGACACCGCCGAGGAACTCGATTACCAGGACACCGTCAACTTCTGGCTTCCGCTCGTGCTCCTCTTCGTGCTCGGACTCAGCTTCCTCCTGCTGACGCTCGCGTTCCGCTCGATCGTCGTTCCAGCGACCGCGATCGCCATGAATCTGCTCTCGGTCGGAGCGGCCTACGGGCTGCTCGTGCTCGTCTTCCAGGAAGGCGTCGGCAACGAGATCCTCGGGCTGAGCGAGGCCGAGACGATCGACGCCTGGGTTCCGCTCTTCTTGTTCGCCGTCCTGTTCGGACTCTCGATGGACTACCAGGTCTTCCTGCTCAGCCGCATCCGTGAGCGTTACACGGCGACGGGCGACACGGACGCCGCCATCTCCTTCGGCATCGGCTCGACGGCCCGCCTCATCACCGGCGCCGCGCTCATCATCATCGCCGTCTTCTGGGGTTTCGCGATGGGCGACACCATCGCCTTCCAGCAAATGGGCTTCGGCATCGCTGTCGCGCTGCTGATCGACGCGACGATCGTCCGCTCCGTGCTCGTGCCGGCAACGATGAAGCTGCTCGGTGAGCGCAACTGGTACCTGCCCTCCTGGCTCACCTGGCTCCCCGACGTGCGCGTCGAGGGTGCCAAGCCGCCACCGAAGGCTGCGCTTGGGCCGATGCCCGGCGGACGCCACTGACCGGATGTCGCTCAGGCCTCGGGTACCTGCCGGCCGCCGACCTCGAACGAGCCCTGGAGACCCTGACGACAGCTCTTCGCCGAGCGCGCTGGTCGCCCGGGACCTTTCCGTCGAGAAGGGCGGCGGTGCTGACCGTGCTCATCGAGGTTCGAGGCTCGCCAACCCCTCGGCCAGTTGCCGGTACTGCGCTCGCGGCAGCCGGCGCTGGTCGCGGTCGGGGTCGTCCGTCTGCCAGTTCAGCACCTGGACAGCCACGTGGTTCGCGCCTGCCTGATGGTGCTCGGCGATCCGGGCCATCACAGCGTCCACATCACCCCAGGCCACCACCGCATCAACCAGGCGATCGCTTCCGCCGCCCGCCAGATCCTCATCGGTGAACCCAAGCCTCCGCAGGTTCCCCGAATAGCCGCGCTTGCTCAGGTAGAACTCCAGCGCCTGCCTGGCAATCGCCCTCGCCGTACCGGGATCCGACTCCAGGACCACCTTCAGCTCCGGAGCCAGCAGCGGTCCACTGCCTAGGGCAACGCGAGCTTGCGCGGTGTGTTCCGGAGTACTGAGGAACGGATGGGCACCGCTCGATCTCGCCGCTGCCAGTTCCAGCATCCGCGGCCCGACCGCCGCCAGCATCCTGCGCTCGACCGGTACTCCAGCCGCATCCAGTCGATCCAGATACTGCGTCAGTTCACGGTATGGCGAAAGCGCCCACTGCGCGGCCTCGCGCGGGCCGTTCCCCAACCCCAACAGGAGCCGCCCCGGATGCTCCTCCTCAGCCTGCCGATACCCAGCGGCAACCTGCTCGGACGAGTGCACCCAGATATTCACGATCCCGGTCGCGACGGTGATCCGCTCAGTCGCTCCCAACACCGCCGCCGCCGTCTCGAGCATCCCCGGCCCGTTCGCCACCCACAGAGCCCCGAACCCCAACTCCTCCACGTCAGCCGCAGCCTCGGCAAGTTGCTCCCCCTCCTGCTCCCAGAGCCACCAAGGCGCCCAAACCCCAACCGCCCCCAGATCCCGCACCTGCTCAGTCCGCGACACCCCCCGAAGCTAGGCGCCCGGAGTCCCCAGGTCAGGATCCACTTCCCGACCACTGGCCTGCTCCCACAGCGGGCATGGGGCAGATGGGAGCGGCGGTGGAGGAGTGGCGTGGGGGAATGTCCACGCGCCCGACTAGGCTTCGTGTCGTGCCGGAGGTGTATGACCCGTTGACTGATCCTGCACCGGCGCACGATCTGCGCGCGGTGTTGCGGATTCGGGCGTTCCGGCGGCTTTGGGTTGCGTTCGGGTTGTCCAGTCTGGGGGACTGGATCGGGCTGTTGGCGCTGACGGCGATGGCCAAGAACTTCGCCGGGGACGACTACCAGGCGGCGAACTTCGCGATCGGTGCGGTGTTGTTCCTGCGGGTGCTGCCCGCGCTGGTGATGGGGCCGGTGGCCGGGTGGGTCGCGGACCGGCTGGACCGGCGCTGGACGATGATCATGGGCGACCTGATCCGGGCAGCATTCTTCGTCACGATCCCGCTGGTCGGCACGTTGACCTGGTTGCTCGTGGCCACGGTGCTGATCGAGATCGTCAGCCTGATCTGGGGCCCCGCGAAGGACGCGAGCGTGCCGAACCTGGTGCCCCGGCACCGCCTGGAGGCCGCGAACCAGCTCAGCCTGCTCACGACGTACGGGTCTGCGCTGCCGGCGGCCGTCATCTTCACCGCGATCACCCTGGTCACGCGCGGTCTCGGCGACTTCTCGATCGACCTGGCCGTCTACGTGAACGCCGCCACCTTCCTGGTCTCCGGCCTAGCGATCATCTCAGTCGCGGAGATCGGCCGAGCCGGCAGCCACGACCACGAGGAACACCCCACGATCTGGCGGACGATGGTCGATGGGTGGTCGTACGTCACCGGTACTCCGGTCGTCCGCGGCCTGGTCGTCGGGATCTCCGGCGCCTTCGCAGCCGGCGCGGTCGTCATCGGGCTCGGTCGCACGTACGTCGAGGACCTCGACGCGGGCGATCCCGGGTACGGCGTGCTGTTCGGCGCGGTCTTCGGTGGTCTTGCACTCGGCATGGGCTTCGCGCCGAGGTTGTTCTCCGGCCTCTCCCGCCGGCGCCTCTTTGCCGCGGGACTGGTCGGCGCGGGGATCGGGCTGGCCGGGCTCGCGCTGATCCAGCAGATCGAGATCGCCACGATGATCGCGATCGCGCTCGGCTTCTGCGCCGGAGCTTCCTGGGTCTCGGGGTACACGCTGCTCGGGCTCGAAGTACCGGACAACCTGCGCGGGCGGACGTTCGCGTTCGTCCAGTCCGCGGTCCGGACCGTGCTCGCGGTCACGCTGGCGGTGGCTCCGTTCGTCGCGGGCGCGATCGGCCGGCACACGGTGTCGGTGGGCGACAAATCCATCACCTACAACGGCGCCGCGATGACGATGTTGATCGCGGCGGTGCTCGCCGGCGTGATCGGGCTGGTCGCCTGGCGGCAGATGGACGACCGGCCGGGGGTGCCGTTCTGGCGGGACGTGCGGCGCAGCTTCGGCAAGACTATGGGTGTGTATCCGACCACCGGCCTGTTCATCGCGCTCGAAGGCGGTGAGGGCGCGGGCAAGTCAACCCAGTCCGCGCTGCTGGTGAAGTGGCTGAAGGACCAGGGCCAGCAGGTCCTGCTCACCCGCGAACCGGGCGCGACCGACCTCGGCAAGACGCTGCGGCAGATCGTGCTCGATCCCGCCACCGGCGACATCTCGCACCGCGCGGAGGCGTTGCTGTACGCCGCGGACAAGGCCGAGCACATCGACTCGGTGATCAAGCCCGCGCTGAAGGCCGGCGCCGTCGTCATCACCGACCGGTACGTCGACTCCGCGCTCGCCTACCAGGGATCGGGCCGGGACCTGGACCTCGCGGACGTCGAGCGGGTGAATCGCTGGGCCACCGACGACCTGCGGCCGAACCTGACGATTCTGCTGGATCTGCCCCCCAAGAGCGGGCTCGGCCGGTTCGAGGAGCGGGACCGGATCGAGGCGCAGTCGTCTGACTTCCACGAGCGCGTCCGGCAGGCGTTCCTCGACCTCGCGGCCACCGAGCCGCAGCACTACCTGGTCCTCGACGCGACCCAGGACCGCGAGCAACTCGCCGCGCAGATCCAGGCCCGCTTGCTGCCGATGCTGCCGAAGGTGGGGCTATGACAGTTTGGGACGACCTGGTCGGGCAGGAGCCCGCGGTCGCAGTACTGAAGAAGGCTGTCGACGGGGCCACCGCACGCCTGCAGGGCGCGAGCGGCGCGGCGACGGCCGGGATGACGCATGCCTGGCTGATCACTGGTCCGCCCGGATCCGGTCGGTCCAATGCGGGACGGGCCTTTGCCGCGGCGTTGCAGTGCGAGAACCAGGGCTGCGGTGAGTGCGCCGTCTGCCGTACTGCGCTCAGCGGGGCGCACCCGGACGTGTCGCTGATCCGGACCGAGTTGCTGTCGATCCGGGTGAGCGAGATCCGCGAGCTGGTCCGGCGGGCTGCGATGAGGCCGACGCAGGGTCGTTGGCAGGTGATGGTGGTCGAGGATGCGGACCGTCTCACCGAGCAGGCCGCGGATGCCCTGCTGAAGAGCATCGAGGAGCCGTCGCCGCGCACTGTGTGGGTGTTGTGTGCGCCGACGGTCGAGGACGTCGTACCGACGATCCGGTCGCGCTGTCGCCTGCTGGTACTGCGGACGCCGCCGGTCGGGGCGGTCGCCGAGATGCTGACCCGGAAGAACGGTGTCGAGCCCGAGCTCGCGGGGTTCGCTGCCCGCGCGGCGCAGGGGCACATCGGCCGCGCGAAAGCGCTGGCGCGCGATGAGGAGGTCCGCAGCCGGCGGAGCAAGGTGCTCGAGGTGCCGTTCGAGCTGCGCGACATCGGGGCCTGCCTGAACGCGGCCCAGCGACTGGTCGACGCCGCGAAGACGGAGTCCAAGGCGAGTGCGGCGAAGGTGGACGAGCAGGAGCGGGCCGAGCTCGAGCAGGCGCTGGGGATGGGAACGAAGGGCGCGAAACCGCGGGAGACCGCCGCGGCGCTGAAGGAGCTCGAGGACCAGCAGAAGGCCCGGGCCAAGCGCTGGGAACGCGACGTGCTCGACCGGTCGCTGGTCGACATGATGGCGCTCTACCGCGATGTGCTGGTGCTGCAGACCGGCGCGGGGTCCGAGCTGATCAACGCGGAACTGCGCAGGGACATCGAGCAACTGGCCGGCCGCACGAGCCCGGAGCAGACGATTCGCCGCATCGACGCCCTCACCGGCTGCCGCGAAGCAATCGAAGGCAACGTAGCCCCCCTCCTAGCCCTGGAAGCCATGACAATCGCCCTCTTCGAAGGCTGAATTCGGCGCGGTTCCGTTCGAGGATGACGGCCGCTGTGGAGGCTCGGATTGGCTTCGCGGGTCCTTGGAAGTCGTGCCGTGCAGCGGCATGAGGGTGAGCTGTCTCTCTCGGTAGTGGGAGTGGTGACCCGCGGTACCGGTTGAGGTTGGGGCCTTCTCAGGAGAGGGCGGTAGCGGGTTCTGTGGGGGCGCGCACGGGTTGTTCAGGGGATTGTCGAGTGGTGTTCGACGGGTGAGACACGCGTCTGGGTTGCGGACTGGGATGTAACAAAGGTAGTGGGCGTTGCGATGTGTGGGTGACCGGGTGAAACGGAACTCGGGCGTATTCATTTGTTTGATGCTGAAGGATCTGGATGACCCAACCGCCCTCCCCGATCCAGCCGGGTCGGAACCCGCTTCCGCCGGCCGAGTCCTGGCTGGAGGGCGTGCCGACCCCAGCGCAACGTCGGCTGGATCGTTATGCCGTGGCGGCGTTCGTGGTCAGCCTGCCGGGGCTCGTGCCGGTCGCCGTGGTGCTGGCGTTCATCGCGCTGCCGCGGATCCGCAGGTCCGGGGCGCGGGGACGCACGCTGGCGATCAGCGCGCTGGTGATCAGCGGGTGCTGGCTGATCGCGATCGGCGTGGCGGTGGGCCTCAACCTGTACGGCGAACAGCGCGCGGGCATCGGCCGGACCACGGTGATCAGCGAGGTCCAGGTGGGGCAGTGCTTCGACGCGGACCTGGAGGCCCAGACACCCCGGGTGGTCCGGATCGCCGACTGCGGCGCGTTGCACAGCGGGGAGGCGTTCGCGAAGGTCCGCGCGACGCTGACCGGGATGTCCAGCGAGCAGAAGGGCCAGGTCGCCACCCAGCAGTGCGCGGCCGCCTTCGCGACGTTCATCGGCAAGTCCTTCGAGACCTCGGACCTGGACATGTACTACGTCGTGCTGGGAGATCGTGCCGTTGCTGATGGCAACGTCTTGTGCATGGTCGGGCAACCCGGCAAACAACTGACCGGCACCATGCGCGGATCCCAGCGCTAGTGTCCCGCGCCGTAAATCGCCCGAACCACATCCGACGCAGAGCACCTGGGGGGAGCAGCCGTGAGCCAACCGCCATCCGGTCCGGACCAGTACCGGCCTGGGCAGAACCGGCCTGACCCGAACCGCCCGCAGGACATCCGGCCGCAGGACACACCCCGCGACTTCCCCACCTACGGACGCCCGCAGCCGCCCGCCCAGCCGTCCTACCCACAGCCCACGCCCTACCAGCAGTATCAGCAGCCACAGCAACCCTCGGCGTACCAGCAACCTCAGCAGCAGTCGCCGTACCAGCCGCAGGGCTCGCCGTATCAGCCGGCGCCTCAGGGCTCGCCGTATGGGCAGCAGCCTTCGCCGAACTGGCAGCCCTACCCGCAGCAACCTGTGTATCCGCCGGCCTACGGCTACGGCTATGGGTATCCGGGCGCACTGCAGGACAAGACGAACGCGCTCGCGATCGCTGCGCTGGTCACCGGTCTGGCCGGGCTGTTCTTCGGGATCACCGCGCCGATCGCGATCGGGCTGGGCATCGCCGCCCTGGTCCAGATCAAGAAGCGCCGGGAGAGCGGTACCGGGCAGGCAGTCGCCGGGCTGGTGATCGGCAGCCTCGTCACCACGGGATGGGCCATCCTGCTCGTCATCATGTTCGCGATCGACTGGACCGGCAGCGGCGAGGAGTACTACGGAGCGCCGCCGCCCACCTCGTCCGTGCCGGCGACGTACGTCGACGAGCTCGCGGTCGGGGAGTGCTTCGACGAGGTCGGATCCGACGACGAGGTCGAGCGCGAGGTGTGCCTCGAGCCGCACGATGCCGAGATGTTCGCGGTCGAGACGCTCCCGCCCCGGCCGTGGCCCGGTGAGTCCGCGGTCGTGAAGGCGTCGGAGGCGGCCTGTGACAAGGCATTCCTGTCCTATGTCGGCATCGAGATCGGCAAATCCCGCCTCGACACCGACTTCTGGTATCCCGACTCCGCGAGCTGGGACGAGGGCGACCGGAAGGTGCTCTGCATCGCCTACGGCCCGGACGGCGACCAGCTCGACGGCAGCGTCCGAGGCACCAAACGCTGATCAAGCTCTGATCGCCACGTAGGCTGACGGCGTGGGCATGGTGATGGCGGTGTCGTTCGAGCGGTACGGACGGCTGTACTACCTGGACCCCGGCCCGCACAGACCGCGGGTCGGGGACAAAGTGCTGGTCCCGACCGACGACGGGCCGGAGGTCGCCGAGTGCGTCTGGGCGCCGCAGTACGTCACCGAGGAGATCGGTGGGCTGCCGCAGTGTGAGGGCGTCGCGACCACGGCCGATCTGGACCGCGACGAGCAGAACCGGCAGCGCCGGGCCGACGCCCGGCTGACCGCGAAGCGGCTGATCCGCGAGCACGGCCTGCCGATGAAGGTGGTCGGCATCGACTTCGTGGACCGCCGCGCGGATGTCGACCAGCTGGTCATCGTGTACTTCTCCGCGCCGCACCGGGTGGACTTCCGCGACCTGGTCCGCGATCTCGCCCGCGGTCTGCGGGCCCGGATCGAGCTGCGCCAGGTCGGCGCGCGCGACGAGGCCCGCCTGCAGGGCGGAATCGGGCCGTGTGGTCGCGACCTGTGCTGCGCGACCTTCCTGAAGGACTTCGAGCCGGTCAGCGTCCGGATGGCGAAGGACCAGGACCTGCCGCTCAACCCGCTGAAGATCTCCGGCGCCTGCGGGCGGCTGATGTGCTGCCTGAAGTACGAGCACCCGCTGTACCAGGAGTTCAACGCGAAGGCTCCGGCCACCGGTACTGCGGTCGAGACGCCGGCGGGGGACGGCGTGGTCGTCGGGCACAACGTGCCGAGCGACACGGTCGTGGTGCGCCTGGCCGCCTCCGGACGCAGGTGTGCCTGCAGCCGGGCCGACGTGTGCTCACCACGCCAGCAGTACGAGGCCTCGCCCACCACTACCCCCGACGCGCCGCTGCCGGTGGACCTCCAGGACCCCCAGCGCCTGCCAGACTCCCCGGAGATCTCCGTACCGGCTGCCGACTCGGCAGAAGCTGCCGAGCCGGCACAGCTGGATACGCCGGAGCCGGACCAGGTGAGCCCGACCACTCGCAGGCGGAAGCCCCGCAGGCGTCGGCGAGTGGGCCACGAGGACGCAGCGCCGGCTCCGGATGCTGCGGCGGGTGCCGGAGATGAACGGGATGCAGGAGCAGGCGACGGTACGGGAGACGGCTCGCAGTGAAGACGCGCAGGACAACAGCAGTGCTGGCAGCCCTGGCGCTCCTGACCGCGGGCTGTGGTGTGGCCAGCCGGGCGCAGGACGCCGACGGCGGAGGCGGTACGCAGCCGGGCGGCACCTCGACCAAGGGGCCGGCCGGGCCGATCCCCGCGGGGCTCGAGAAGTTCTACCAGCAGCAGCCCGACTGGGAGCGCTGCGGCTCGGGCAACCAGTGCGCGACCATCACCGTGCCTCTCGACTACGAGAACCCCTCCGGCAAGACGATCGAGCTGCGCGCCCGCAAGGTGCCGGCCCGCGATCGCACCGGCAAGATCGGCACGCTCTTCATCAACCCCGGCGGTCCGGGTGCCTCGGGTCAGGAGTTCGCGGCTGCGGCCGGGTTCGTCCTGGGCGCGCCGCTGCTGCGCAAGTTCGACGTGATCGGCTGGGACCCGCGCGGAGTCGGCGAGTCGACACCGGTCCGCTGCCTCGACACCGAGCAGCTGGACCAGTTCATCGCCGCGGACGGCAGCCCCGACACCGAGGCCGAGATCAACCAGCTGAACACCGAGGCCAAGACGCTGGCGGACGGCTGTGAACAGCGCTCGGGCGAGCTGCTGCCGCACGTCTCGACCAAGGACGCCGCCCGAGACATCGACGTACTGCGAGGCATCGTCGGCGACTCCGAGCTCTACTACCTCGGCATGTCCTACGGCACCCTGCTCGGCGCCACCTACGCGGAGCTTTTCCCGAAGAACGTCGGCCGGCTCGTGCTGGACGGCGCGGTGGACCCGTCGAAGTCGTCCGAGTCGAACAACATGGCTCAGGCCAAGGGGTTCGACACCGCGCTGGAGGCGTTCGCGGAAGACTGCGCGCAGCGTTCCTGCCGGCTCGGTAGCACCAAGGCCGAGGTGCTCGCCAAGGTCGACAAGCTGCTCAACGACAGCGACGCCAATCCGCTCCCGGGTGACGGCAAGCGCGAGGTGACCCAGGCGATGGTCGTGCTGGGCGTCATCTATCCGCTGTATCTGAAGGACTACTGGCCGCGGCTCGAGGATGCGGTGCTCGACGGGCTGGCCGGGAAGGGCGCCCGGCTGCTGGCCCTGGCCGACGAGTACACCGACCGCACCCCGCGCGGGTACTCGAACAACGCCAACGAGGTGATCTACGCGGTGAACTGCGTCGATCGCCCCGACATCAGCTCGGTCGCCCAGGCGAGGTCGCAGGAGGCGGCGTACAAGGCGGCCTCGCCGCGGTTCGGGTCTTTCCTGCTCTGGGGATCGCTGGCCTGTGCGAACTGGCCGGTGAAGCCGGAGGACAAGCCGCACGCCATCAAGGCACCCGGCGCCAAGCCGATCGTGGTCGTCGGGACCACCCGCGACCCGGCAACGCCGTACGCGTGGGCGGTCGGGCTGGCCGGGCAGCTGGAGAGCGGCGTGCTGATCACCCGCGACGGCGACGGCCACACCGGCTACAACGAAGGCAACGCCTGCGTCGACACCGCCGTGGAAACCTACCTCCTGAAAGGCACCGCCCCCACCGGCGACCTGAATTGCTGACCCGCGGCTCGCACCACGCTCCAGGTGAACGACCTGCTAGCTCGGGCGGTTGTCGTTGTTGGTGGGGAGTTGGAGGGTGTCGGTGGCGTGGTCGAGTACGGCGCGGAGGCCGGCTTCGTCCTGGGGGCGGCCGCCGACGGTGATCTCGATGGCGGAGCGCTTGCCGTCGTCGGCCGGGAGCCAGCGGGACAGGCCCATCCGGGGGCCGCGGGTCTTGTCGACGTAGGTGTAGATCAGCGTCCCGCCGTCGCGGCTGATCACCTTGAGGTCCTGCTCGTCGATGCTCCGGGCGCGGGCGTCCACCTGCTTGTCCGGCGACTGCTTGCTGCCGCGGGCGTCGAAGCGGATCTGCCAGACGCCGGTCGGATCGGCGTACCGCGGGCGGAGGCCGCCCTGGGTGCTCTTCCAGCCGGTCGGCACCTCGGAGGTGATCGGGGCCTTGTCGGAGCCGAAGCTGGCCGTCGTGAACTGCAGCGAACCCGGCTGCAGGCCGTCCGTCGCGGACGGCTTCGGCGTCGGCGTCGGCGAGGTTCGCACGGTGTCCGCGGAGGTGTCCGGACTCGATGCGTTGTTGATCGCCAGAACCGTGCCGAAGACGGCGACACCGACGGTCATTCCCGCCAGTGTCGCCAGCAGCGCCTGGTGCCTGGGCGTGAGCATCCGACCTCCGCTTCAGTTCTCTCGGTCGCCATCTGATTATCGGGTACGAAGGGGCCGTCGGCGAAACCTGTTCCCGAACAGACGCTGAAACCTCTGCAACAGCAGGCGCGGCGTACGCTGGCCCGTCGTGGAGAAGGACGTGAACCCGGACCAAGCACTGGAAGCAGCACTGAGCCGGTACGACGCCGGCGAAGCCGGACGGGCCGACCTCAAGCTGCTCGTGAAGGGTCTCCTGAAGCTCCTGGTGGCCAAGGCTCCAGGCCACGCGGTGGAGGTGCGAGTACCGCCGTACGGCGCTGTGCAGTGCATCGAGGGACCCCGGCACACCCGCGGCACCCCTGGCGCAGTGGTGGAGATGCCGGCCGAGCTGTGGATCGACCTAGCGCTGGGCCGGATCGGCTGGACCGAGGCCCGGGCGACCGGCAAGGTCCGTGCCAGCGGCGAACGCACCGACCTGAGCGGCCTGCTCCCGCTGCTGCCCAGGTGACCAGCGAGGCGACCACAGCGGTAGCCAAGGGGTAAAACAGGTTCGTCCTGCCGGGACGCCGATGACACCATGGGCCGGTGGCAACCACTTTCCGCGCCCGGCTGGGCCGGCTCCGCGTCGATCTGACCCCGTGGCACGGTTCCCGCGACTTCCGCATCCTGGTGGTCGCCGGGTCGGTGTTCTTCCTCGGCGGCATGGTCGGCTACGTCGCGCTGCCGTTCCAGCTCTACCAGCTGACCGGCTCGAACTTCGCGGTCGGCGCGATGGGCCTGGTGACGATCGCGCCGCTGGTCGTCTTCGGCCTGTACGGCGGGGCGCTGGCCGACCACGTGGATCGCCGGAAGATGCTGATCGCGACCGGGATCGCGCAGGCCCTGATCTGCGCGTTGATGCTCGGCAACTCGCTGCTCGACAACCCGCGGGTCTGGCTGATCTACGTCTGCGGCGCGCTGAACGCGATCGCCACCTCGCTGCAGCGACCCAGCCGCGAGGCGTTGTTCCCGCGGGTGGTGAAGCACGAGGAGATGGCCGCGGCGGTGGCGCTGACCTCGCTGACGATGCAGATCGGCCAGCTCGCCGGGCCCGCGCTGGGCGGCGTACTGGTCGGGACGGTCGGCGTGACCTGGGCGTTCGGGGTCGAGCTGACCGGGCTGATCATCGCGACCGCCCTGTACCTGCGGCTGGGTTCCTACAAGGCGAGCGAGCACAGCACGCCGCCGAGCCTGCGGGGGATCGGCGACGGGATCGTCTACGCGTTCCGCCGCAAGGACCTGCTCGCCACCTACCTGGTCGACATGGTCGGCATGTTCCTGGCGATGCCGATCGTGCTGTTCCCCGCGTTCGCCACCGACGTACTGAAGGAACCGAGACTGCTCGGCCTGCTCTACAGCGCCGAGGCGATCGGTGCGATGGCTGCCAGCCTGACCAGTGGCTGGGCCAAGCGGGTGCACCACCAGGGCCGGGCGGTGGTGATCGCCACCATGACCTGGGGTGCCGCGGTCGGGATCGCCGGGCTGGCGCCGAACATCTGGTCCGCGATCGCCTTCTTCGCGGTGGCGGGCGGCGCGGACATGGTCTCGGTGCTGTTCCGCTCGGTGATCTGGAACCAGACCATCCCGGACGAGATGCGCGGGCGGCTGGCCGGTATCGAGATGCTCGGCTACTCGCTCGGCCCGCTCGGCGGTCAGGCCCGCTCCGGCCTGGTCGCTGACCTCGCCGGCGTCCGTACGGCGATCGTCAGCGGCGGCATCCTCTGCGTCGCGGGCGTGATCGGCACCTCGGTCTGGCTGCGCGAGTTCTGGCGATACGACTCGCGCACCGACGAGCACGCCGTCCGTGAGCGCGATCTCCGAACCGGGGTACAGGCGTAGCGTCGAACCAGACCCCTCGGTTCCAAGGAGCGGCATGACCACCATCGCTGAGTTGCTCGTCGAATCCCTGGCCGATCATGGCGTCACCACCGTCTGGGGTGTCGTCGGCGACGCCCTCAACCCGGTCACCGACGCGATCCGCCGCGAGGACCGGGTCGAGTGGATCGGTGTCCGGCACGAGGAGGCCGGCGCCTTCGCAGCCGGCGCCCAGGCGACGCTGACCGGCCGGCTCGGGGTCTGCATGGGCACGGTCGGGCCCGGTGCGATCCACCTGCTCAACGGCCTGTACGACGCGGCGAAGTCCCGCGTCCCGGTGCTCGCGATCTGCGGCCAGGTGCCTCGCGAGGAGATCGGCAGCGACTTCTTCCAGGAAGTGGGCAACGACGCCCTGTTCGCAGACGTCGCCGTCTACCGGGAGACCATCACCACCCCGGAGCAGGCGCCCGCGTTGATCGAGCAGGCCGTGAACGCCGCCCTGACCGAGCGCGGGGTCGCCGTGCTGTCGATCCCTGGCGACGTCGGCGGCCTCGAAGTACCGAGCGGCACGCCGGTGCCGAAGTTCCTCGAGCCGGCGTCGCACACCGTTCCCGACCCGGCCGCGCTCGAGCAGGCCGCGGCGGCGCTGAACGCGGCTGAGAAGGTCACGCTGCTGGTCGGGATCGGCGCCCGTGAGGCGCTAACCGAGGTGCAGCAGCTGGCGACCAGGCTGGCGGCGCCGGTGGTGCTCACGCTGAAGGCCAAGGAGGGCTTCGAGGAGCAGGTGCCGCAGGAGGTCGGTCAGTCCGGCCTGCTCGGCAACCACGCGACCAAGGTGGCGTTCGACGGTTGCGACGCGCTGTTCCTGGTCGGCACCGACTTCCCGTACCGCGAGTTCCTGCCTGCCGGGAAGACCGTCGTCCAGCTGGACCTGCGCGGTGAGCACATCGGCCGGCGGGTCGCGGTCGACCACGGCCTGGTCGGGCACGCGCGCCCGACGCTCGCCCAGTTGTTGCCCTTGCTCCACCAGAAGACCGACACGAGCCACCTGGACAAAGCCAGAACGTCGTACACCGCCTGGCGGGAGCGGCAGCAGCAGTTCACCGACCCGAAGTTCGACCGGAAGCCGAAGGGGCTGCTGCGCCGCAAGGTGGACAACCCGGACGCCAGGATCCGGCCCGAGCTGCTCGCGGCGGCGATTGACCGGCACGCGGCGGACGACGCGATCTTCACCAGCGACACCGGGATGTCGACGGTGTGGCTTGCGCGGTTCCTCCGGCTGCGGGGCGACCGGCGGCTGGTGGGCTCGTACAACCTCGGCTCGATGGCGAACGCGATGCCGCAGGCGCTCGGCCTGGCCGCGGTGGACCGGGACCGCCAGGTGATCGCGTTCTGCGGTGACGGCGGGCTGTCGATGCTGCTGGGCGACCTGATCACCGCGGTCTCCTACGAGTTGCCGGTGAAGCTGGTGGTGTTCGACAACGAGCGCCTCGGCATGGTGAAGCTGGAGATGGAGCAGGTCGGCCTCCCGGAGTACGGGACGAAGCTGCAGAACCCGGACTTCGCGGCTGTCGCCGTGGCGATGGGCCTGACCGGGATCCGGGTCACCGCTCCGGGCGAGGTGGACGAGGCGGTCAAACGGGCGCTCGCGACGCCGGGGCCGGTGCTGCTCGACGTCCTGACCAATCCCGACGAGGTGGCGATCCCACCGGAGCCGACAGTGAGCCAGGGCTGGGGCTTCGCCATCGCCAAGACCAAGGAATTCCTCGAAAGCCGCGAGTGATGCCACCCAGCTAGGCTGGGTCACCATGCGTATCCGTCCGGTCGCCCTCGTCGTCGCAGGCGTCCTCGTCCTGGCCGGTTGCGGGGGCTCGGGAGCTGAGGATGCGCCGAATGTGCCGCCGTTGGTGTCTGTTAGTAAGACGCCGACCGAGACGCCGTCCGAGACCCCCTCGCCGACGCCGAGCGGGCCGCCGACGTCGAAGGTCGCGGACACGCTGTGCGTGCGGATGGACCAGACGCTCGTGCAGAAGACTCTCGCCGTGCCGGTGGTCCAGATCCAGCCGAAGGGCGTCCCGGCCGAGTTCGGCCTCCCGACGTACGACGTGTGCCAGCTGGGCCTCAGCACGAGCCCCAGCGGCCCGGTACTGCGGGTCGGCATCTCCGTGCTCCCCGCGACCCCGGCGACTCTTGCCGCGGCGCGGAAGGCCTACGACGCCACCAAGGCCGAACCGGCGAAGCCCGTCACGCTGGGACAGGGTGGGTTCGGCACCAGCCGCTTCGTGGTGTTCCTGCTGGACGGGAAGCTCCTGAAGATCAGCGGACCACCCGCCACGGTCGCGAAGTACGTAGTACTGGGGCAGGAAGTGCTGCAGCAGGCGCCTGGTCTGCCGGAGGCGGCGCCGCTGATCACCCGTCAGGAGTGCGAGCGTGGCTCGTCCAAGGCGGACAAGGTGCTCGGCGCACCGGCGATGATCCGCAGGGACAGCGAGACCGACGCGGGTGACCTGGTGTGCGGCTGGATCACCGCGACCGGCGTGCTCTACACCAGCGTCCGGCGGGTCGCCGACGCCGAGAAGGTGATCGCACCAGCCCGCAAGGCCGCGACCTCGGAGTCCATTCCGCTGGGCGACGAGGGCTACGTCGACACCGCCAGCGGCCGCGGCATCATCCGCGTCGGCACCGACAAGATCATCGACCTCGTCCCCTTGCCGCCCGGCAGGGCCGACAAGGCCGACATGATCGCCTTCACCCTCGCGATGTCCCCCCTCTACACCCGCTGACCTCGCGGCCCCGCAGCTCCCCGGGCACCCGGGGAGATGGGTGCTGGAACCCATTCAGCCGCAGCTCTCGCGCAGCAAGACTTTCTGGACAAGCCACCTCGTGGATCTGAGGCGGCCGAGCTCCAGTGCAGAGGTGAGGTGCGCGACATGGGAGTCTCTCCGACGGTCACGGCCGGGGTCCCGGCGAGGCCCGCCTCGGAACGACGGGACGGTGCCATGCAGGCCGGTGATATCGCTGTCAGTCTCCCGACCGTGACGAGCGCGGACCCGGTGGCGAAGGCGGTCCGGATGATGGCCGTCGGACGGCTGCCCGGGCTGATCGTGGTCGACGCGGACTCCCGGCCGACCGCGGTGCTCCCCGGTTCGCAGGTACTGCGGCTCGCGATCCCCGCGTCGTTCCAGGAGGACCCGATGCTGGCCCGCACGGTCGACGAGGCCCGGGCGGACTCCTTCTGGCGGGAGTTGGGTGGACTGTCCGTCGGCGACTGCCTGCCGCGCCAGCCGCTCCGGCCGGCCACAGTCTCCGCCGATGCCACCCTGCTGGAGATCGCCGCCGTGATGGCGCGACTTCGCAGCCCGCTGGTGGCCGTGGTCGGGCCGGACGGCGTACTAACGGGGACGATCACGCTGGATCGGCTGCTGACCAGTCTCGCGGTCACCGGGCCCGGCGAGCCGCCGCCGGGGTGACCCGGTGAGACAGGCTCTCGCGCTGGCGATCTTCGCGCTGGCGTTCTTCTTCATCGCCACCGAGAAGGCGAACAAGGTCAAGGTCGTGCTGATCGCGGCCGGCGTGATGGTGCTGCTCGGGCTGGCCCCGGGCGCCGAGGTGTTCTACTCCGAGCACGAGGGGATCGACTGGAACGTCATCTTCCTGCTGCTCGGCATGATGATCATCGTCGGCATCATCAAGCAGACCGGGGTGTTCGACTACCTCGGCATCTGGGCGGCGAAGCGGTCCCGCGGCGAGCCCTACCGGCTGATGGTGATGCTGATGGTGATCACCGCGATCGCCTCGCCGTTCCTGGACAACGTGACCACGATCATGCTGGTCGCGCCCGTCACCGTGGTGGTCTGCGACCGGTTCCGGATCCCGGCCCAGCCGTACCTGATCGCCGAGGTGCTCGCCTCGAACATCGGCGGGGCCGCGACCCTGATCGGCGATCCGCCGAACATCATCATCGGCAGCCGGGCGGGCCTGACGTTCAACGACTTCCTGGTGCACATGGCGCCGATCGTGGTGATCGTCTTCGTGGCCTTCGTCCTGCTCACCCGGTTGCTGTTCCGCCGCTCGTTCCGCTACAACCCCGAGCAGGTGGCGGCGGTGCTCGCGCTGCAGGAGCGACGGGCGATCAAGGACGGCCGGCTGCTGGCGCGCTGCCTCGTCGTACTTGCCCTGGTGGTGGTCGGATTCGCCCTGCACTCGGTGTTGCATCTGGAGCCGTCCATCGTCGCCCTGGTCGGCGCCGGCGCGATGGTGCTGGTCTCCGGGGTCGACGTGCCCGACGTACTGCGCGAGGTCGAGTGGTCGACCCTGGTCTTCTTCATGGGCCTGTTCGTGATGGTGGCCGGACTCGTGCACACCGGAGTCATCTCCGAGATCGGTCACTGGGCGGTCGCCCAGGTCGGCGACAACTACCTGGTCGCGGCGACCGCGCTGCTGTTCGGCTCCGGAGTACTGGGGGCCTTCTTCGACAACATCCCGTACGTCGCGACGATGACGCCGGTGGTGGAGGGCGTGGTCGCCGAGGCGCCGGATCCGGACACCGGGCAGTCGCTGTGGTGGGCCTTCGCCCTCGGTGCGGACTTCGGCGGCAACGGTACGGCGGTGGCCGCCAGCGCGAATGTGGTTGCCCTGGGCATCGCTTCGCGGACCGGGCACCACATCACCTTCTGGCAGTTCACCCGGTACGGCATCGTGGTCACGGCGCTCAGCATCTCGATGGCCTGGGTCTACGTCTGGTTGCGGTACTTCGTATGAGTCGGCGCCAGGCCCAGGAGTCCCGGGGTGAGCTCGGTTTCGATGCCGTCGACAACGATCGTGTCCACGGTCAGGCCGAACTCGGAAGTCAGCCGGCTGAGCTCCTCGGTGACGGGTTTCGACCGGAATGCCAGCAGGTCTGCAGTCTCGACACGGGAGATCAGCTGGGCGAGCGCGGTCTGGACAGCGCCCGCCGCGGAGCCGACCGGGTCCGCGCAGCCGGCGGCGACGGATGGGTCCACAATCCGCACGACCGCGGTCGCGAGCAGATGGACCGGTACTGCGTCCCGCGTGCGGGCGGACACCGTGATCGGCAGGTGCAGCGAAGTCCGAGGAAGGGAGTGGCAACGCTCGATGAGTGGCAACTGCAGAACGAGACCGGAGTCCGCCACCCGAACAACCCGCCCGAACCGGCTGACCACCAGCCAGCAGCCGCTCGGAGTCGTCCGCACGGCCAGAACCACCAGGACGGTCAACACGATGACTCCGGCAACCACCCACCGCCAGCCTCCATCGGGCGGGAGGACCGCCGCGAGCTGTGCGGCTGCGGCGCCTGGGCTCGTGCCTGCGGCTGTGGCTGTGGTGCCTGGGGTGGAGGGCATGGCCGGCTCCTCGGATGCCGACGCGATGGGTGCCGTCGGCGGTGGGGGTTGCTGGTGCGGCGGGACGGTCGGCGAACCCCACGTCTGCCGGCCGTCCGCCGCAGGACCAGTCTCTGTCCGCAGGGTGGGTGGGGGTATGAGTGCTGCACCCCAACTTCACCCGGGTGCGTGGACAGTCCGATCGGCTTGGGTGAGGGTGGAACGGTGAGCTCGGGAATGGGAATGCCCCTGTACTGGCGGGTCTGCCTGATCAACGGGCTGGTGCTGGTGGCCGCGACAGTTGCGCTCGCGGTGCTGCCGGTCACGGTCTCCGCCCGGGTGCTGGTGTCCGAGGCGATCGTGCTGCTGCTCGGGCTGGCCGGCATCGTGGTGCTGAACTCGCTCCTGCTGCGCACCAGCCTGGCGCCGCTGGACCGGTTGATCCGTCTGATGGAGCAGGTCGACCTGCAGCGCCCGGGCCAGCGGCTGCCCGAGGACGGCAGCGGGACGGTGGCGAAGCTCGTGAAGAGTTTCAACGCGATGCTGACGAGGCTGGAGATCGAGCGAGGAACCAGCAACGCGAAGGCGCTGGCCGCCCAGGAGGCCGAGCGGCACCGGATCGCCCAGGAACTGCACGACGAGATCGGCCAGAGCCTCACCGCGGTTCTGCTCGGCCTGAAGCGGCTGGCCGACCGGGCTCCCGAGGAGTTGCTGGACGAGATCACGCTGGTCCAGGAGACCACTCGCGCCGGGTTGGACGAGGTCCGCGAAGTGGCCCGGCGGCTGCGGCCCGGAGTACTGGAGGATCTGGGGCTGCACAACGCGCTGGCCGCGTTGGCGACGGAGTTCTCCGCGCGCGGGATGCACGTCCGCCGGGTCTTCTCGCCCGGGTTGCCGCCGGTTGCTCCGGAGACCGAGTTGGTGATCTACCGGGTTGCCCAGGAGGCCTTGACCAACGTGGCGCGACACTCCGGGGCCGACCTGGTCGAGCTCTCGCTGCGCCGCCAGGGCTCGCACCTGGTGCTGGGCATCGAGGACAACGGTCGCGGTCTGCGAGGAGCCGAGGAGGGCACAGGTATTCGCGGGATGCGGGAAAGAGCCCTGCTGATCGGTGGCGAGCTGCAGGTCGACGACCGGCCCGGTCGGGGTACCGCGGTCCGGTTGTTCGTCGCGGCGGAGGGGCTCTCGTGATCCGGATCCTGCTCGCGGACGATCACGCGCTCGTCCGCCGGGGCGTCCGGCTGATCCTCGACAACGAGCCCGACCTGACCGTGGTGGCCGAGGCCGGCGACGGTGCCGAGGCGGTGGAGATCGCTCGTACCACGCCTGTCGAGCTGGCGGTTCTCGATGTGGCGATGCCCCGGATGACCGGGCTGCAGGCCGCGCTGGAACTGTCCCGGCGGCGCGAGCCACCGCGCATCCTGATGCTGTCGATGTACGACAACGAGCAGTACTTCTTCGCCGCGCTGAAGGCGGGCGCGTCGGGGTACGTGCTGAAGTCCGTCGCCGACCGCGACCTGGTGGACGCCTGCCGCGCGGCCGCCCGCGGCGAGTCCTTCCTCTACCCGGGCGTGATGAGCACGCTGGTGCGTGACTACCTCGAACGGGTACGCCGCGGCGAACGGCTGCCGGGCCAGGTGCTCACCCCGCGCGAGGACGAGGTGGTCAAGCTGATCGCGGAAGGCCACTCCTCCAAGGAGATCGCCAACGCGCTGACCATCAGTCCCAAGACGGTCGAGCGGCATCGCGCCAACATCCTGCAGAAACTCGGCATGCGCGACCGCACCGAGCTGACCCGCTACGCCATCCGCGCCGGCCTCATCGAGCCTTGATCCACCGCGGCATCATCGCAGCACTTCGGCGATGGTGGCGATCGCCTCGGCGATCTCGGTGGGCGTGCGGGCGGCGTAGCCGAGCACCAGACCTGGAGATCGTGGTTCCTGGTAGTGCCAGGACAGCGGCTCGGTCTTCACGCCGAGGTCCAGGGTCGCCGAAGCCAGCCGGCGATCGTCGAGCTGCTGGTCGTCGAACGTGATGGTGAGGTGCAGTCCGGCGGCGGCGCCGTGCACGGTGGCGCCGGGGATGTGGTTGCTGATGGCATCGATCATGGCGTCACGGCGCTGGCGGTGGCGCCGGCGGACGAAGCGGAGCTGGCGTTCCAGCTCGCCGGACTCCATCAAGTGGGCGATCACCAACTGTGGCAGGGTCGCGTTGCCCAGATCCGCAAGGCGTTTCGCGCCGACCAGGGCTTCCCGGTACTGCGCCGGCGGCAGCATCCAGCCGATCCGCAGGGCCGGGGCGAGGATCTTCGAGAGGCTGCCGGCATAGATGACGCGATCGGTCAGCATCGCCCGCAGCGCGGGAACCGGTGGCCGGTCGTACCGGTGCTCCGCGTCGTAGTCGTCCTCCAAGATCACCCCGCCCTCGGTCGCCCACTGCATGAGCTCCCGCCGCCGCTCACCTTCCAGTACGACGCCCGTCGGGAACTGATGTGCGGGTGTGACCACCACGGCCCGTGCGCCGCTCTCGCGGAGGGCGTCCACCCGGAGTCCGTCGGAGTCGACCGGGAGGGGTGGGGTCCGCATTCCCCAGGCCTGCAGGTGCAACCGGGACCCGAGTGAACCGGGGTCCTCCACGGCTATCTCGTGGATGCCGTCGTTCTGCAGCACCTGTGAGACCAGGCTCAAGGCCTGGGAGACGCCCGCCACGATGATGAGGTCGGCCGGGTCCGCCTTGATGCCGCGGTTGCGCGCGATCCAGTTCGCGACGGCCAGCCGCAGTTCCCGAGTACCGGCCGGGTTTCCGTAGCCGAAGGCTGAGGCGGAGAGGTCGGTGAGCACTGCCCGCTCGGCCTTGAGCCAGGCGGCGCGGGGGAACGCGGCCAGATCAGGTACCCCGGGCGTGAGGTCGATCCGTGCGGGGAGCGCCCGCATCGCGTCGAACACTTCCAGCCCAGGCTCCGGAACAACACCATCAGTCGGTCTGGTGCGGCCGCGGGAGGTGGCGGACGCCGTGCTGGAGTCGGCGGGAGTGGCGCCGGGGGTGCTGTCGGAGTCCGTGCGGGAGGTGCTGATCGGGGCGGCGACCACAACCGTCCCCGCGCGGCCGCGGCCGGCTACGTGGCCGTCCTCGGTCAGGCGTTGGTAGGCCTCGGTGACGACGCCGCGGGAGACCTGGAGCTCGACTGCCAGCACGCGGGTGGCGGGGAGGCGGCTGCCGATGGGTAGCCGCCCGTCGGAGATCGCCGCGCGAAAACGCTCGGCCAGCCAGTCGGCGAGCCCGCCCGCCGGCGCATCCTGCGGACGCAGTTGGAGGAAGTCCGCGCCAGGCGGCTGAGGGACTGTCTCGCCGGATATGGACCTACCAATCTTGGCTTGATTGGACCTGTTCACCGGACCATTGTGGCGGCACCTTGGGCTTATGGGAACTGACTACGTGCACGGGTACACCGCCGACGAGACGCGCCGGCTCACCGACCAGGCGAGGACTCTGGCCGACTTGCTGCACGGCAGCACCAGGTATCCGGCGGGCAGCAGGGTGCTCGAGGTCGGCTGCGGCGTCGGCGCGCAAACCGTGCAACTGGTCACCGGCAGCCCGGGGATCGACCTCGTCTCTGTCGACATCTCCGAGGAGTCGCTGGCGCTCGCCAAGGCCCGGGTTGCGGCTGAGGCGCCGGGTGCACGGGTGGAGTGGCACCACGGCGACCTGCTGGAGCTGCCGTTCGAGGACCGATCGTTCGACCACCTCTTCGTCTGCTTCGTGCTCGAGCACCTCCCCGAACCGCAGCAGGCACTCGCCGTACTGCGGAGGCTGGCGCGGCCGGGCGGCTCGATCACGGTGATCGAGGGTGACCACGGTTCGGCGTTCTTCCACCCGCGCAGCGATGACGCGCAGGCGCTCATCGACTGCCTGACCGACTTGCAGGCGCTGGCCGGCGGCGATGCCCTGATCGGACGGCAGTTGCAGCCGCTGCTCGCGGGCGCCGGGTACGACGACGTCCGAGCCTGGCCGTGCACCGTGTACGCCGACGAGACCCTGCCGCACCTGGTCGACGGATTCACCCGGAAGACGTTCATCGCGATGGTCGAGTCGGTCCGGGAGCGCGCGCTCGCCGCCGGCATGCGGACGCCGGCGCAGTGGGAGCAAGGGATCCGTGCCCTGGAGCGATCGGCCGAGCCTGGTGGCACCTTCCACTACACGTTCTTCAAGGCCGTCGGACTCGTCCCCGGAGGAGCTGGACCATGTGGCTGATCGTCGTGCTGGTGCTCGTCGTCGCGGGGCTGGAGTGGAACCGCCGCCGCCAGCCCTACCCGAAGGACCCGCTGACTGGACGGACTGGTGAACAGGACCGGGACCTTGAGCGTCTGTTAGATGAACTGCGGGCTGCCGCCGATCGGGAATCTTGACACGCAACGGGGTAGGACTGATTGGTCGCGGCTGGTAAACAAGGGACATGTCGCCGACTGAGCAGGTTGAGATCGAGAGCAAGTACGACGTCGACGAGCACGCGACCCTGCCCGCGCTGCACGAGTTGCCCGGAGTCGCGAGTGTCGCGCAGCCGGTCGAGCTGCAGCTGGAGGCGGTGTACTTCGACACCGCGGCTTTCGATCTCGCCGCGGCGAAGGTGACCTTGCGCCGGCGGACCGGTGGCGAGGACGACGGCTGGCACGTGAAGCTGCCGATCTCGTCGGGCGAACGGCTGGAGATCCGCCACCCGCTCGGCCGGGCGGTCCGGAAGGTGCCGATCCAGGTGGTGCGCACGGTCCGGGTGCACGTCCGCGACCACGAGCTGGTGCCGGTGGTGACGCTGGCTACCCGCCGGATCGTGCACCGGCTGCTCGACGCCGACGGCGAGGTCCTCGCCGAGGTGAGCGACGACGAGGTGACCTCGACCGTCGACGGTGCCACCGAGAGCTGGCGAGAGTGGGAGGTCGAGCTGGTCAACGGCGAGCAAGAGCTGCTGGAGGCCGCGACGCCCTTGCTGCTCGCGGCCGGTGCCTCGCCCGCGTCCGGCCCGAGCAAGCTGGCCCGCGCGCTCGGCGATCGCGTTCCCGCTCCCGACTCCTGGGAGCTTCCTGCCAAGCCGGTCACGGCCGACCTGTTCCACGCGTACGCAGCGGCGCAGGTGCAGGCGATCTACCTGCGCGACCCCGAAGTACGGCGGGACCTGCCCGACTCGGTGCACAAGATGCGGGTGGCGACCCGACGGCTGCGATCCGCCCTCGCGACGTACCGGCCGGTGGTGGATCGCGAGGCGGGAGACCTGATCCGCGCGGAGCTGAAATGGTTCGCCGGTGAGCTCGGCGGCGCACGCGACGCCGAAGTACTGCGCGAGCACCTCGATACTGCGGTCGACGCGCAACCGGTCGAGCTGGTGATGGGCCGGGTCGCCGGCACCATCGACGACCACCTGCGACGCGTCTACAAGGCAGCCCGGGTGCAGGCGCTGGCTGCTCTCGAGAGCGAGCGGTACTTCCGGCTGCTCGACACCCTCGACGAGCTGCTCACCGAGCCGCCGCTCACTGAGGAGTCGCCGCGCAAGGCGGCCAAGCAACTCCCCGAGCTGCTGAAGCACGACTGGAAGCGGATGCGGAAGGCGGTCCGCCGGATGGAGAGGGCCGAGGGCACCGCTGAGCGGGATCACGGGCTGCACGAGGTCCGCAAGGGCGCCAAGCGACTCCGGTACGCCGCGGAGTCGGCCGAACCGGTGCTCGGCGCGGAGGCGACCGAGCTCGCCGCGGTGGCCGAACAGGTGCAGGAGGTGCTCGGCGACCACCAGGACAGCGTGGTCGCGCGGGACCTGCTGAGGCAGCTCGCGGTCCAGGTTCACCTGGACGGCGGCAACGCGTTCACCTTCGGGCGGCTGCACGCGGCCCAGGAGCAGCGCGGCGAGACGTCGTACTGGCAGTTCCTCGAACTCTGGCCCACCCTGCACGTCGGCTGACATAAACGCCGGACGGGCCCGGCTGGTTCGCCGGGCCCGTCGCGGAGGGCGGAAGTGGTGCTGTCAGGCAGGTTCGCGGGATCGCAGCAGGGCCTGCCTGACAGGTCTCGGTGAGCCGGACTAGTGCCGGACCGCCTTCTCGGCGCCCGCGCCGGTCAGGGAGCGGACCTCCATCTCGGCGAACTTGTCGATGTTCGTGCCTTCCTTGCTGGTCAGGGTGCCGACGATGCCGAGCACGAAGGCGAGCGGGATCGAGACGATGCCCGGGTTGTCCAGCGGGAACCAGTGGAAGTCGATGCTGGTGTCGGTGATCATCGACAGGCTGGCGCCGGTCTTGGCGTCGACCTTGCCGGAGACGACCGGGGAGAACGCGATCAGGATGATCGAGGAAGCCAGGCCGCCGTAGATGCTCCAGAGCGCGCCGCGGGTGTTGAAGCGCCGCCAGAAAAGTGAGTAGAGGATGGTCGGCAGGTTCGCGCTCGCCGCGACCGCGAAGGCCAGGGCGACCAGGAAGGCGATGTTTTGGCCGTTGGCGAAGATGCCGCCGATGATCGCGACCACACCGATCACCAGCACGGTGATCCGGGCGACCCGGACCTCGCCGTCGCCGCTGACCTGGCCCTTCTTGATCACCTGGCCGTAGATGTCGTGGGCGAACGACGCGCTCGCCGTGATCGTCAGGCCGGCCACCACCGCGAGGATCGTGGCGAAGGCGACCGCGGAGATCACCCCGAGCAGGAGCTCACCACCCAGTTCGTACGCCAGCAGCGGGGCCGCCGAGTTCGCCTTGCCGGGAGCCGCCCGGATCGCGTCGGGACCCACCAGCGCGGCCGCGCCGTACCCGAGCACCAGGGTGAACAGGTAGAAGATGCCGATGATCCAGATCGCCCACGAGACGCTGCGCCGGGCCTCCTTGGAGGAGGGGACCGTGTAGAAGCGCATCAGCACGTGCGGCAGACCGGCGGTGCCGAGCACCAGGGCCAGGGCGAGCGAGATGAAGTCGAGCTTGCTGATCCCGGTCGCGCCGTACTGCAGGCCCGGGTTGAGCAGCTTCTCGCCCGCGGCCGGGCTGTTGTCGACCGCGGCACCGAGCAGGGCGGAAAGGTTGAAGGCGTACTTCGCGAGCACCCAGAGCGTCATGATGCCGGCGCCGATGACGAGCAGCACCGCCTTGACGATCTGGACCCAGGTGGTGCCCTTCATGCCGCCGACGAGCACGTAGGTGACCATCAGCAGGCCGACCACCGCGATCACCACGCTCTGACCGGCGCGGCCCGAGATACCGAGCAGCAGGGCGACCAGACCACCGGCGCCGGCCATCTGGGCCAGCAGGTAGAAGAAGCTGACGACCAGCGTCGAGATCGCCGCGGCCATCCGGACCGGGCGCTGCTTCAGCCGGAAGGACAGCACGTCGGCCATCGTGAAGCGGCCGGTGTTCCGGATCAGCTCGGCGACCAGCAGCAGGGCCACCAGCCAGGCGACCAGGAAGCCGATCGAGTAGAGGAAGCCGTCATAGCCGTTCAGCGCGATCGCACCGGCGATGCCCAGGAAGGACGCGGCCGACAGGTAGTCGCCCGCGATCGCGATGCCGTTCTGCGGGCCGGTGAACGACCGGCCGCCGGCGTAGTAGTCGGCCGCGGTCCGGTTGTTCCGGGAGGCCCGGATCACGATCGCCAGGGTGGCCACCACGAACAGCGCGAAGATCGCGATGTTGACCGTCGGGTTGCCGATCTCGGTTGCCAGCGGCAACATCATGGGCGCGCTCACTGGTGCTCTCCCTCGATCAGGTGCCGCATCTTCTCGGCGGCGGGGTCGATCTCCTTGTCGGCCCAGCGGACGTAGATCATCGTGATCGCGAAGGTCGAGACGAACTGGCCGAGCCCGAACAGCAGCGCGACGTTGATGTTGCCGGCGACCTTGTGCGACATGAAGTCGGGGGCGTAGGCGGCGAGCAGGACGTAGAGGAAGTACCAGGCCAGGAACAGGCCGGTCATCGGGAACACGAAGCGCCGGAAGCGGCGACGCAGCTCGGAGAAGTCCGGTGACAGCTGGACATCTCGGTACGTCGTCAGTTCAGGGTCGCCGTCCGCGCGGCGGGTTTCGCTCATCGCGGTGACCTCCAGACGGGATTCGGGCCGGGCGGAGTCCGGCACAGGGGGCGTTGCTGCCCGTACTGTGCGCCACGTCACTCCCGCTCCGACACCTCCCGCGCGGGCCCTGCGCTCAGCGGCCGTCACCCCTCGGTCGGCGGGTGCCGCCAGTGCGACGAGCGGTCGGAACCGCACGACGAACGGCTTCCTGCGGACAAAGGTCAGGGCTGGGGGAAGCTCCGGTCGACGTCGACGGCTTCGGGGGTGTGCAGGCGGACCAGGCTGCGGGCGGTGCCGGCCGGGATCCGCTGCGGGGTGAGCTTGGAGACGACGATCATGGTGATGAAGGCCAGCGGCATCGTCCAGGCCGCCGGTTGCCCGAACAGCGCCTTCGGCCAGCCACCGCTGGGCGGCCCGATCACGTTCACCAGCACCGCGGTGATCGCCGCGACCCCGCCGACCAGAAGGCCGGCCGCGGCGCCCACCGTCGACATCCGGCGCCACCAGATCCCAAGTACCAGCAACGGGCAGAAGGTCGACGCCGCCACCGCGAACGCGAGCCCGACCGTGTCGGCCAGGCTCAACCTCCCGGTCAGCTCGAACGCCAGATAAGGAAGCGCGATCGCCAGCAGAGCGGCGATCCGGAAGCCGTTGACGGCCAGGTAGTCCCCACCGGTCACCCGGTTCAACCTGCCGCGCAACAGGTCCTGGTCGATCACCCCCGCGATGGCGACAGTCAACCCGGACGAGGTCGACAGGAATGCCGCGAACGCACCGGCAGCCACGAGTGCACCGAGCAGATCCCCTACTGTGCCAGGGAAAATCCTCCCCGGCAGTTCGAGAACCACTGTGTCCGCGCCCGCACCTATCAAGTCCGGCGCGAAGCTCCGCCCCAGTACGGCGTACATCGGGGGGAAGAGGTAGAACGCGCCGAGCAGGGCCAGCACGACGACCGTCGTACGGCGGGCGGCTCGTCCGTCCGGGTTCGTGTAGAACCGGACCAGCACGTGCGGCAGGCCCATCGTCCCGAAACAAAGGGCCAGGAGCAACGAGTACGTCGCGTAGAGCGGGTGGTCCCGGCCCCCCGCGGTGGACAGTGGCTCGGCCCACTCGGCCCCGGCGCCGTGCAGGGAGTCCAGCAGGCCGACCGGGTGATCCGACGAGCGCCAGGCGATCAGGATGACGAAGATCGGCGCGGCCAGGGCGGTCAGCTTCAGCCAGTACTGGAACGCCTGGACGAAGGTGATCGAGCGCATCCCGCCGGCGGCGACGTTGATCACCACGATCACGGCGACCACGGCCGCACCGACCGAGGTTGGGGCGCCGGTCACCGTGCGGAGGGTCAGCCCGGCGCCACGCAACTGGGGCAGTAGGTAGAGGGTGCCGATTCCGACCACCAGGAAGGAGCAGATCCGCCGGACCACCGCGGACTCGAAGCGGGTCTCGGCGAAGTCGGGCAACGTGTAGGCGCCGGATCTGCGCAGCGGCGCCGCGATCAGCACCAGCAGCATCAGGTAGCCGACGGTGTAGCCGACCGAGAACCAGAGCATGTCGGCGCCGTTCACCAGCACCAGTCCGGCGACGCCGAGGAAAGAGGCCGCCGACAAGTATTCGCCGCTGATCGCGGACGCGTTCCAGCGGGGGGTGACGGCCCGGCTGGCGACGTAGAAGTCGCTCGTGGTGCGAGAGATCCGGAGACCGAACAGGCCGATCCCGATCGTCGCGGCGATCACCAGCCCGATCGCTGTCAGACTCATTGCCGGGGACATCTATTTCCGTCCCACGAACTCGGTGAACTCGGCTTCGATCCGTTCGGCCTTGCGGGTGTAGACGCGGGCGGCGACGTACACCACCGGGTAGACGACCACGCCGAGCAGGAGCCAGGGCAGCGGCAGGCCGACGACGGAGAACCTCCGAGTGGCCGGGACCAGCCAGAAGAGCAGCGGCAGACCGCCCAGCATCACCGCGGCTCCGAGGATCACCGCGAGCGCGAGCCGGAGCTGGGACTGGATCAGCGAGTGCATGTAGACCTCGCCGACGCGGGTCTGCTCGTCGATCTCGCGGGTGCCGGTGTGACTGCTCGAACGCCGCGCCGCGCTGGTCCGCGGGCTCGTCACCCGGATCCGCCGCGGCGCGTCCGGCGTGCTCATCCGGTCCGCTTCATCCGCGCAGCGAGGTCGAGCGGACCAGCAGGTCGCGCAGTTCGCGGGTGTGCCGGCGACTGACCGGCAGCCAGTCGTCGCCGACCCGGACCGCGCAGCGGCCACCGTCCACCCGCATCTCGTCGACGTGGGCGAGGGCGACGAGGGTGCTGCGGTGGATCCGGGTGAAGCCCGCGTCGCGCCAGCGCTCCTCCAGGGTGCTGAGCGGGACCCGGACCAGGTGCGAGTTCTGGCCGGTGTGGAGTCGTGCGTAGTCGCCCTGCGCCTCGACGTACCGGACGGTTGAGCGCTGGACGAACCGGGTGACGCCGGCCAGCTCGACCGGGATCGTCTCGTCGTCGGAGTCGTCCTGCGGCTGGGTCGCGGTCGGAGTCCCCGCGTTGACGACCCGGCGTACGGCCTCGGTCAGGCGCTCGGCCCGGACCGGCTTCATCACGTAGTCCGTCGCGTCCAGGTCGAACGCGGCGACCGCGTGCTCGTCGTACGCGGTGACGAAGACGATCTGCGGGCGGCTGGCGAACTTGGACAGCACCCGGGCCAGGTCGATGCCGTCCAGCCCGGGCATCTTGATGTCGCAGAACACCACGTCGAGGTCGGCCGCCTGCAGGATCTTCAGCGCGTCGGGGCCGTTCGACGCGGTCCGGATCTCGCCGATCCGCCTGTCCTGGGACAGCAGATAGACCAGCTCGGCCAGCGCCGGCTCCTCGTCGTCAGCGACGAGAACCCGGAGCGGAGAGTCGGTCATGGCCCACACACTAGTGCCCCTTGAACGGTCTGGCATGGCACTGGCAACGCCCAGGCACGCACCTCGCGGCGGCGGAGAAGTGGCCACGATGAAACCCGCATCGAGGCCACTTCTCCGCCTTGCGATGCACGCAGCTGGACGCTGCCAGCGCTCATGCCAGACCGTTCAAGGGGTACTAAGCCGATGCGTGCACCCCTGAGGAGTATTTGGGGACCCGGAAGCTGACCTTTGTGCCTGCCTCGGGCGCGGTCTCGACCACCAGGCCGTAGTCGTCGCCGTAGACCTGCCGCAGCCGGGCGTCGACGTTGCCGAGGCCGACGGAGTCGCCCGCGGACTCGCCGGCCAGCGCCGCGCGGATCACCTCGGGATCGCTGCCGGCGCCGTCGTCCTCGACGCTGATCTCCGCCTCCAGCCCGCGGTCCTGCGCTCGGATGGTGATCCGCCCGATGCCCGTGGTGCCGTCCAGACCGTGCCGTACCGCGTTCTCCACCAGCGGCTGTACCACCAGGAAGGGGATCGCGATCGACAGCACCTCGGGCGCGATCAGCAGCGACACCTTCAAGCGTTCGCCGAAGCGTGCCTGCTCCAGCACGAGGTACCGCTCGACGTTGCGGAGCTCGTCCGACAGGGTGGTGAACTCGCCACCCCGGCGCAGCGCGTAGCGGGAGAAGTCGGCGAACTCGAGCAGGAGTTCCCGGGCCCGCTCGGGATCGGTCCGGACGAACGAGGCGATCGCGGCCAGCGCGTTGTAGATGAAGTGCGGGCTGATCTGCGCCCGGAGCGCCCTCAGCTCGGCCTCCATCGCCCGGGTGCGCTCCTTGTTCAGCTCCGCGAGCTCCACCTGGCCGGAGACCCAGCGAGCCACCTCCTCGGTGGCCCGGACGAGTGCGGCCGAGGAGCGTGGGCTGTAGGCGACCAGCACGGCCACCACGTGATCCTCCGTCACGATCGGAGCCACCACCGCAGTACGGACGGGGCATTGCGGGTCACCGCAGGCGACGTCGTGCGGGCCGAGCACCGCGGTACGGCCGGTTCGCAGGGTGGCGGCGGCGATCGCCTTGGCGTCGCGGCGGTGGTTGCTCTCGTACGGACCGCCGACGCCGTCCCAGGCCAGTACGCCGGAGGAGTCGCAGATGGCGATGGCCGCGGTACCGAGGAGGTCGCGCAGGTGCTTGCTGGCCTTGCCCGCCGCGGCCGGGGTGAGTCCTTCGCGCAGGCTCGGCGTGGCCAGCGAGGCGGTATGCAGGGTCGCATACGTCGCCCTGTCGGCCGGAGTCCCGAAGTGCTTCCGACGCCGCGCGAACATGCCCCGACGGTAGCCGGTCAGCCCTCCGAGCGCGGCCTGAACGCGGCGAGGGCGTCGGTGTCGGAGTAGTTGGAGCGGAGGTATTCGTCCATCCAGGTCTCGATCCCGGGGTACGACGACTGCTTGGCAAGCTGCTCCGCCGCGGCGGCCGTGTCGAAGTGAGTACGCCTGAGCTCGACGCCGTCGGCCGTCAGCAGAGCCCAGCTGGCTCCGGGCGCGCCGTACGGCATCCCGACACTGCCGGCGTTGACCACCAACCGCCGATCGACCTGCCGGGCGAACGGCATGTGTGTGTGCCCACACACGATCGTCCTGACTTCCTCCGGTACGCGGCTGAGCACGTCCGCCCACCGCGAGATCGGACTGTCCACCAGCACCATCTCCTCGTCGTCGCGAGGAGTCGCATGACAGAAGAGCGTGTCCCCGATCGTGACGCTGGTCGGCAACTCGTCCAGCAGTTCGACCTGATCCGCCCGCAACTCCCCGGCCGCCCACGGACTCACCTCGTCCGGCGCCTCCCCGCGGAACTCCCCCCGAGCCATCGCCACCAACTCCCGGTCCGCGTTCCCCCGAACCCAGACCGCCCGTTCACCCAACCCCACCAGCAGATCCAACGTCTCCACCGGCAACGGCCCACTGGCGATATCCCCGGCCAGCACGATCACATCCGCGGCCGCCACGTCGGCTTCCCCCAGCACCGCCTCCAAAGCAGGCAACACCCCGTGCACATCCGCCAGCACCACAATCCGATCCATACAGGCAGTCTCCCGCCTGCCGGGCGCGAGGCACCTGCCAGTTAGCTGCTGGCAGACGCCGTCAGTCGCCGATCCGCAGCGAGCTGGTGCTGGACAGCGGCGTCGCCAGCTCGCACGCGCCGGTGCTGATGTCGCAGCGGATGATCGCCCGCCTGCCGTACCCGTCCTCGCCGCCACCGTCGCTCGCGTCGGCGATGATCAGGAAGTGCTGGTCGTCCTCGGCCTCGCTCTGGTGGAAGCAGCCACTCCATTCGCGGACCAGCCGTCCGGTGATGGCGTCCAGGGCGGAGACGGTGGTGTCGCAGTACCCGTCGAGGTACGACGGGCGGCCGATCGCCGTGGCGCCGTCCGGGGTGAAGGCGGACAGTAGGTTATCGCAGGTCCGCCAGAGCTTCTTGCCGGTTGCGACGACGGTGACGTCGGAGCAGGTGCCGCTGTCGTTGAGCAATCCGATCGACGCGGCGACCCGCCCGTCGTCCGACAGGGCCGTCGGTGATTTCACCGTCGTGATCTCGGTCGCCTTCGCGGCGCCCGGCGTCCACTCGTAAAGCTTCCAGTTGCTGCCGGTCTCGGTGGCTGACGCCCGGAAGTAGACCTTGCCGCTCAGATAGGCGAGGGGGGAGACGTGCCAGCTGTTCGGCAGCTTGAGTGACTTCACCGACTCTGTCGTCTCTGCGTAGACGATGCCGCCCTCGAGCGCGCCGCCACCTTCCGTGGTCCGCGTGGCCGCATAGGCGACCGCGGTCTGGTCGTCGGTGGAGACCAGGTCGGTCACGTCCGGGACCCGCTCGACCGTGCCGTAGTCGATCTTGACCAGTTCCGTGCCGCTGCCCTTGGAGACCACGGCCAGCACTCTGCTGCCGAGCCGGGCGATCGCGTGGATGTTGCCGCTGCCGGGGATCTTGGTCGGATCGCCGGCACCGCCACGGACCTCGCGGCCGACCAGGTACGGGATCTGGGGTGCGCGGCCCTTGGGGAGCTTCGCGAGGTTCAGCTTGATCTTGGTCGGGCCGGTGGACGTCGTCTGGGGTGCGGACGGCGTCGTCGACGGGGTGACCGACGGCGTCGGCGTCCGGCTGGGAGTGGGGGTGGCCGGGCTGGTCGGTGCGGACAGCGGAGCCGCGGCGGAGCCGTTCCCGCTAGGCCCCTGCCGGTAGGCGAACACCCCACCCAAGGCGACGGCCGCAACCGCGACTGCCGCGACCAGCACGATCAGCCGGCCGTTCTTCTGCCTCATGCCTGAGCTCCTAACAGCCGTAGGTCGTGCCGCGGGATCTTGGTCAGCGGCGTCGCGAGCTCGCAGCCGCCGGTGGTGATGCTGCACCGGATGATCGCGCTCTTCGTCCCCTCACCATTGTCGGCGACCATCAGCAGGTGGTCGTCGTCCTCGGCCAGCGCGTGCAGGAACTGCGCCCCGGCCCACTTCCGCCGCAGCTCACCCGTCCACGCGTCGAGGGCGGCTGTGAACGGGTCCGAGCCCCCGCCCCGGAAGTCCGGGGTCGCGTAGACGGTCCGGCCGTCGGGGGTGAAGCCGTTCAGCGCGTACTCGCAGGTCCGCCAGAGCTGCTTGCCGTTGTCCACTTCCCTGAGCGCCGAGCAGAAGGTCTGGGCCGCCCCGGCGATCTGGTCGACGCCGGTCCGGCCCTGGTAGTCGACGCGGAACGGGGACTTGAAACTGCGCAGCCGGGTCACCTTGCCGGTCTTGGAGTTCCACTCGTTCAGAGCCGAGGTGATCCCGTTCGGGTCCGTGTCGGAAGCGAAGTACACGGTGTCCCCGACAACGGCGAGCACCCTCGAGCCCCAGTCGTTCGGCCGCTCCAGCTTCCGCGACGGAAATTCCTTCTCGTCCGGCAGCGGGAGACCGTTCGACCAGTAGACGGCGCTGCCCTTGGCCCGGGTGTGGTCTGGGTTCTGGGGCGCGGTCGCGAACGCGTACTCGGTCACATCCAGGGAGCCCGCCAGACTCGCGACGTCCGGGATCCGCAAGGGGCCGAACCCGGGCCGGCCGGCGTTCGTGTCCACGGTGACGAGCTCGCTGCCGCCCTCACCGACCTCCAGCAGTGCGATGAGTTGGGTCCCGAATTGCAGTGCTTGCAGGATGTTCTGCTTGCCCGGGATGGTGTGGTCGGTGCCGGGCCCACCCTTCACCACCCGGCCCTCGAGGTACGGCTGCTGAGGTGCCCGGCCGAGCTGCAACTTGGCGAGATCGATGGTCACCGTGGCCGGGATCCCCGGTCGGGATGGCGTCGGCTTCGGCGCGGGCTTGGTGCTCGGCGTGGAGCTGGGAGTGGCTGAGGGCTTGGGTGACGAGGCGGTCGGGGACGGGCCGGCCGGCAGCGGCGCGGCACCCCTACCTCCCGCAGTAGGGCCGCGCTGGGCCGCCAGGGCGCCACCGCTGAACACCGCCAGTACTGCGGCTGCCGCCACGCCGACGGCAAGCGCACCGTTCTTGTGCTTCACGTTCGGTCGTCCCATCGATTCGTCCCCGTCGGCGATGGGACGACGGCCGGCCCCGTTTTGTTCGTCACGAGCCGCGTTTCCGTCGCGTTGCCCCGCTCCGGCGACCCGGTCGCAGGAGCGATCGAGCATAATGCGGGCATGGACCAGCCACCGCGGATCGGCCGGTACTCCCTGGTCCGCCGGGTGGGTGCTGGTGGTTTCGCGACCGTCTGGCTGGCCCGGGACGAGCAGTTGGACGCCGATGTCGCGGTCAAGATCCTGTCCGACAACTGGATCGACCAGGACGACGTCCGCCGCCGTTTCCTGGCCGAGGGCCGGTTCCTGCGCCGGGTCGACTCGCCGCACGTGGTCGGCGTGCACGACATCGGCGAGACCGAGGACGGCCGCCCGTACCTGGTCCTCACCTACGCCGACGGCGGGTCGCTCGCGGACCGGATCAAGGCCGGGCCGCTGGAGATCGACGAGGCCGTCGACGTGATCACCCAGGTGGGCAGCGGGCTCAAACAGCTGCACGCCCGCGGCGTCCTGCACCGCGACGTGAAACCCGCGAACGTGTTGTTCCGCACGGACCCGGCCGGCGATCGCGCGATGCTCGGCGACCTCGGCCTGGGCAAGTCCCTGGAAACCGTGTCCCAGTTGACGATGCCGGGCGGTACTCCGGCGTACGTCGCGCCGGAGCAGGTGATGGGCGACCGGCTGGACCAGCGGGCCGACCTGTACTCCCTCGGCGCGGTCGCCTACGCGGCCTTCACCGGCCAGGCGCCGCACGGCGTGATCAGCCTCGGCGCGGTGATGCGGATCGACGCCCCGCCGCCGTCGATGACCACGCTGCGCGCCGACGTCTCGGACGCGATCGACGTGGTGGTGCGGCGGGCCCTGGAGCCGGACCGGGACAAGCGCTGGCCGGACCTCGACAGCTTCCTCACCGCCCTCCGCGAGGCCCACACCACCGGCAAGATCCCCGCCAACCTGGTCCCCGCCGAAGACCTCCCCGGCCCCACCACCCCGGCCCCTGTCGACCAGGAGACGGCCCTCTCCGAAGCCAACGCCGCCACCATCGCAGCCGTCCCACCCACCGAGGTAGCCCCCGAGCCCCGCCGATCGAGGCGTGCGTGGGTGTTCGCTGCTCTCGCTGCGATTGTGTTGGCCGCTGCGGGTGGTTACGGCGGCTACCAGTTCGTGCTGAGCAGGCCGGTGACGGTGACGGACGCGACGGAGCGGTTGTCCGTGGAGGTGCCGCGCGAGTGGAACCAGAAGGCGGAGGGCAATCCGGAGCTTCCGCAACTGCTGGTCAGCACAGACACCCAGGGATGGCAGGCCAGCGACGCCGTGCCTGGTGTCTACCTCGGAGTGGAGAACAAGACCGCTCTCCCGACGACAGCCCAGCCTCCGGTTGGGTGTCAGCCCGACGGCGCCGGTTCGGGCGACCCGGTCGACGACAAGCGGGCTGTTACTTACACCTACCAGTGCACCGATGATCTGGTGATCGACCGCTACGTCCTCTTCAGCGACTCGCAGTCCGTCCGGATCGAGGTCCGTGGCTCCGACCGAGCCGAGCTTCAGAAAGTGCTCGACTCGGCCACGTACCGGTAGGTCCTACGGGACCAGAGGCGTCAGGGACGTCACCGAGGCCTTGTGGAGGCGGGGGATGACGTTGAGGGTGGCGGGGTCCGAGGCGTAGAGGTGGGAGCCGGACTCGTAGACGAGGTAGGCGGTGCCGTTGTACTCGGTGATGCCCTCGGTCATGCTCGGCGCGCGGAAGCAGCTCAGTCGCCGTAGCTGCTCAGGAAGGACGCCGACGCCACCTCGCGGGCGGTGGCGGTCAGGAAGGGGCGGGCCATGAGATCCTCTCGGGTTCGGGCGATAACCTTCGGGATGCCTGCCCTAACCGTAAGATCCTTACTGCCCACTCTCGACCGGCGTGGGGTCTCGCGCGGTACCGCCGTACCGTAGGGCGCATGTCTGACTTGTCTGCGGCGATCGACCGCGTGCTGCCCTCCGTCCGCGCCGACCTCGAGGACCTCATCCGGATCCCCTCGGTCAGCGCCGACCCGGCCCGAGCGGCCGACGTCCAGCGGTCCGCCGAGGCGACCGCCGCTCTGTTCGAGGCCGAGGGCTTCTCGGTGAAGATCGTCCGGGCCGGCGAGGGCGCGCCCGCCGTGATCGCCAAGAAGCCGGCCCCGGAGGGCAAGCCGACGGTACTGCTCTGCGCGCACCACGACGTGCAGCCGACCGGCGCGCTGGACGAGTGGACCTCGCCGCCGTTCGAGCCGACCGAGCGGGACGGCCGGCTGTACGCCCGCGGTGCCGCCGACGACAAGGCCGGCATCGCCGCCCACCTCGCCGCCGTACGGGCCTTCGGCAACGATCTGCCGGTCGGCGTGACGGTCTTCGTGGAGGGCGAGGAGGAGATCGGCTCGCCGACCCTGCTGGCGCTGCTGGACGAGTACGCCGACGAGCTGACCTCCGACGCGATCGTGATCGCCGACTCCGGCAACTGGGCGATCGGCCAGCCGGCACTGACCGTGTCCCTGCGCGGCCTGGTCGACTGCTACGTCGAGGTGCGGACGCTCGACCACGCGGTGCACTCGGGCCTGTTCGGGGGTGCCGTGCCGGACGCGCTGTCGGCTCTGTGCCGCCTGCTCGCGACCCTGCACACGGACAACGGTGACGTCGCCGTCGACGGGTTGCACGCGACCCGCGCGGCCGACCTGGACTACCCGGAGGACCGGTTCCGGGCCGAGTCGAGCGTGCTGGACTCCGTCCGGCTGATCGGCACCGGCACGCTGGTCGACCGGCTGTGGACCCGCCCGGCGATCGCGGTACTGGCCATCGACGCGCCGCGCGTCGCCGACGCGAGCAACACCCTCGTACCGGTCGCCCGGGCGAAGGTGAGCCTGCGGGTGGCGCCGGGTGACGACTCGGTCAAGGCGATGGAGGCCCTGCGCAACCACCTCGAGCAGAACGCTCCGTGGGGCGCCCAGGTCACCGTCACGGATGGCGATCTTGGCCAGCCGTGCAGCATCAACGCCCGCGGCGGCGCGTACGACGCGGCCCGGTCCGCCTTCGCCGCGGCCTGGGGCGTGGAGCCCGTCGACACCGGGATGGGCGGCTCGATCCCCTTCATCGCGGAGTTCCAGCAGGCCTTCCCGCAGGCCGCCGTACTGGTCACCGGGGTGGAGGATCCGGACACCCGCGCGCACGGCATCGACGAAGGCCTGCACCTGGAGGAGTTCGCCAAGGTCTGCCTGGCCGAGGCGCATCTTCTTCAGAACTTGGCATGATCGGTGGGACCGGGCTTTCCGGGCACCCAGGGTTTGGCATAGGTTTCGGCGAGTGAAGATCGCAGTAGTGCGAGAGACCAGACCGGCGGAGCGCCGCGTGGCGCTGGTGCCGGAACAAGTCGTGAAACTCGTCCAGCTCGGCTACGAGGTCGCGGTCGAACCCGCGGCCGGCGAGCGCGCGCTGTACTCCGACGACGCCTACCGCGACGCGGGGGCCGAGGTGGCCTGGGGTGCCGACCACGCGGCCACCGTGGTGGCGTCGGTGCAGCCGCTGGAACGGGAACGCCTGCAACGGCTGCACGCCGGTACGGCGCTGATGTCGTTCCTGCCGACGAACCCGCCGGACGTGATCCGGGCCGCGACCCGGGCCAAGCTGACCGCGTTCGCGATGGAGCTGATCCCGCGGATCTCCCGGGCCCAGTCGATGGACGCGCTCTCCTCCCAGGCCCTGGTCGCCGGGTACCGCGCGGCGATCGTCGCGGCGGAACGCCTGCCCAGGTTCTTCCCGCTGAACATGACCGCCGCCGGCACGGTGCCGCCCGCCCAGGTGCTCGTCCTGGGCGCGGGCGTCGCCGGCCTGCAGGCGATCGCCACCGCCAAGCGGCTCGGCGCGGTGGTGAGGGCGTACGACGTGCGCACCGCCGCGGCCGAGGAGATCGCCTCGATGGGCGCCCAGCCGATCGAGCTGGAGCTCGGCACCCTGGACGGACCGGGCGGCTACGCCCGCGAGATGACCGAGGAGCGGGCCCGGTTGCAGCGTGACCTGCTCGCGCCGTACGTCGCGGGCGCGGACGCGCTGATCACCACGGCGGCGGTGCCCGGGCGGACCGCGCCGATGCTGGTGTCGCGGGCCATGGTCGAGCAGATGAAGCCCGGCTCGGTCGTGGTCGACCTGGCCTCGGAGTCCGGCGGCAACGTCGAGGGCTCGGTGGCCGGGACCGAGCTGATGATCGGCAACGCGCTGGTCTGGGGTGGCGCGAACGTGCCCAGCCAGATGGCCGGACCGGCCAGCCGGCTGTACGGGCAGAACATCGCGAACCTGATCACCCTGATGACCCGGGATGCCGAGTTCGCCCCGGACTTCAACGACGAGATCGTCCGCGGCTGCTGCGTCACCCACGACGGCAGCGTGCTGCACGAGCCGACCCGCGAGCTGCTGGAAGGACCGATGGCATGACCGACACCATCGCTTTGCTGACGATCTTCGTGCTCGCGGCCTTCGTCGGCGTCGAGGTGATCAGCAAGGTCAGCTCGACCCTGCACACCCCGCTGATGTCCGGCGCGAACGCGATCCACGGCGTCATCCTGGTCGGCGCGATCATCGTCACCGGCCAGGCGGATTCCGCGCCGGTCGTGGCGGTCGGCCTGCTGGCCGTCGTGCTGGCGACCGTGAACATGGTGGGCGGTTTCGTCGTCACCGACCGGATGCTGCAGATGTTCCGCGGTCCGGCGGGTCGCAAGAAGGAGCTGCACAAGTGATCGCAACCTGGGCCCAGATCGGTTACCTGATCTCGGCGGTCTGCTTCATCGTCGCGCTGAAGGCGTTGTCGTCGCCGCGCAGCGCCCGGACCGGCAACCTGCTCGGCGCGGCCGGCGCCGTACTCGCCGTGGTGATCACGTTCGTCGCCTACAAGCCCGATCACCTGGTGCCGATCCTGATCGCACTGCTGATCGGCACGGTTGCCGGGGTGGTCGGTTCCCGCCGGGTGCAGATGACCCACATGCCGCAACTGGTGGCGCTCTTCAACGGTGTCGGTGGTGGCGCGGCCGCTCTGGTCGCCTTGATCGAGCTCGGCGAGGTGCGCGACGGCCAGACCATCGCCGCGATCGCGACCGCCTTCACCATCCTGGTCGGCGCGATCAGCTTCTCCGGCTCGGTGGTGACGTTCGCCAAGCTGCAGGAACTGATGACCACCCGCCCGGTCACCTTCCCGGGTCTCCCGGTGCTCTTCGTGGCGGGCCTGCTCGGTGGCATCGCGCTGTCGGCGTGGCTCGTCTCCGACCCGCGCGTGTGGGTCGGCGTACTGCTCTGCCTGGTCGGACTGGCCGTCGGTGTGATGCTGGTGCTGCCCGTCGGCGGGGCCGACGTACCGATCGTCATCTCGCTGCTGAACGCGTTCACCGGTCTGACCGTGGCCGCGGGTGGCTACGTGCTCGGCAACAGCCTGCTGCTGATCGCCGGAACCCTGGTCGGCGCGGCCGGTACGTTGCTGACCAAGCTGATGGCCGACGCGATGGGCCGCTCGGTCTTCAACATCCTGTTCGGCGCGGTCCGCGGTGGCTCCACCCTGGGCGCCGGGACCGCCTCCGAGCGCCCGGTGATCTCCGGTGGCGCCGAGGACGTGGCGATCCTGCTGGGATACGCGCAGCGGGTGATCATCGTCCCCGGCTACGGCCTGGCCGTCGCACAGGCACAGCACACCCTTCGTGACCTGGTCGAGGAACTGCAGGCTCGTGGCGTGAAGGTCGACTACGCGATCCACCCGGTCGCGGGCCGGATGCCCGGCCACATGAACGTCCTGCTCGCCGAGGCCCAGGTCCCGTACGACCAGTTGCGCGAGATGGACGACATCAACGGCGACTTCAAGTCCACCGACGTGGCCCTGGTGGTCGGCGCCAACGACGTGGTCAACCCGGCCGCCCGCAACTCCCCGAGCGCCCCGATCTACGGCATGCCGATCCTGAACGCCGACGAGGCCCAGCGCGTCATCTTCCTCAAGCGCTCCATGCGCCCAGGCTTCGCCGGCATCGAGAACGAACTCCTCTACGACCCCCGGACCACCCTCCTCTTCGGCGACGCCCGAGACTCCCTCACCAAACTCCTCGCCGCCGTCAAGAACGTGTGACCGGGTTGGGGATCGCGTCCAGGAGTTCCGTTTGAACCGGGCCGATTGGGCCTCGCGGCTGGACCTGTTGGCTCCGCCGGGTGCGACACCGTGGCGACGTACATGCGTTGGCTGGTTCACGAACTGCCCGACGGATCGATCGACCTGACCGGCCGGACCTCGCCGTACCCGACCTGACCGGCTTCATCGATCTCGCCGCGTGCACGATGCCGACCACCGCTGACGGCGCTAGGGTTCGAGGCGGGGATGGGCGACTACGGGCGAAGACCTGAGCCGCCAGGTGCCGCCGTCCGCGCTGGCGCTGAAGACCCGGCTGTGTGTTGCTCAGGGCAACCGGTTGGTGAACTACTACCTGCTCGCCGACGGCCACAACCCGCCGCTGAGCTCACCTGTCGGCGACGGGAACGACCGGATCGCGTTCACCGGGGAGCGGCACGGATTCGCCGCTCCCGTCGACCCGCAAGGCAACCCGAGCCCGGCTAGCCAGTACTGGCCGAGACGGTGGCCGCCGTTCGTGGCGCCGCTCCGCTGCTCGCGGACATGGACGAGGAGTACGACGACCTCACGCTCGCCTTCGTCCCCGACCACTCCTGGCCGACGCGAGATCGATGCCCCGGCGCCGAGTCACCCGCGACGGCCCGCTCGCCACCCTCACCTGGAGCACGACGGACTCCGTTGTCATCACAGTCACCTGACAGGCAGGTCACTTCAGTCGACGGTCGTGGTACAGGCACTAATCCGTCGGACAATGCACCGCTCCGCCCTTTCGATCGCTTTGTGCTGCCCGAAAGTGGCCGATGACAACGTTCCCCCTCCGCCGTTGTCCGTGCGGCACTGATGAACCGAATGGAACACCCAGCGAGCAGAAATCTGGCGAAATCTCAAGCTTTTGGCATCTTCTGGCCACCAATCCCACAGCATGGCCACCTCGGCCGTGAAGTGGTCTAGTCCGCCGAGCATCGGTGCGGCGCAACTCCATCCCTGCTGGACGATTCGCGTTCCGGCCGTCGGCTCTTCGGCCAGTGGCGCGATTATTCGCTGGTGATTTCCGCGGATCCTGAAGAAGAACTCGAAGCGGCTTCTGCGGTGGTCTCCGACGATCGAAAGTCAGTCGCGTCATCCCGGCCGGAGCGGCTACTCGCCAGAATGAATGGCAGTCGCATTCTTCGGGTTTACTACAGCCGCATTTCCAGAAATTCAGGGAATTCGGCGAACGTCAGACCCAGCCGCGTTTTGCGGCGGCTACGCCCAGCTCGAAGCGGCTGGTGGCGTCCAGGCGCTCGGAGAGGTTGGCGGTGATACGGCGGGCCGTGCGCAGCGAGATGCCGAGGAGGCGGGCGACCTGCTCGTCCTTGGCGCCACCGGCCAGCAGGCGCAGTACCTCGGCCTCGTGCGGGGTCAGCGGGGTGTTGTTGTCGCGGTCCTCGGGAGCGAACAGTTCCGTGGCGCGGGCCCAGTACGCGTCGAAGAGGGCGAGCGCCACCGAGACGACGGCGGGGCTGCGGTGGATCACCGCGCCGGCCGTCGGGTTCTCCGGGTCCATCGCCATGATCGCGATCTCCTGGTCGAAGATGAGCAGCCGCATCGGCAGCGTCGGGGTGGCACGCACCTCGCCGCCCATCCGGTGCAGCGTCGCCGCGTAGTCAAAGCCCGGCTTGGACACCGTCATGCTCTGCAGATAGATGGTGCGCATCTTCAGGCCGCGCTCGAGCAGCGGCATGTCGGGGGAGCCCTCGACCGGGTGGACGGTGTCGTCGATGTGGGCCGGCACCATGCCCCAGAAGGTGTCCTTGGCCTTCATGCCCAGCTCTTCGATCCGGCGGGACGCGTTCGCCCGGCCCTTGAGCACCTCGACGTCGCCGCTGCTGCGCGAGGTGAGCAGCTCGTTGTACTGCTCGGCGATCACCTCCGCCGACGATTCCGCCTGGCGGAGCGCGTTGAGCTGCGTGGTCAGCTCACCGCGACGGCGCTCGACCAGCCCGGACAGGCCGACCCGCGGGTGCACCGCGTGCTCGGAGTCGGGGTCGGTCCAGGTCGGCACCAGCAGGTCGAGCTTCCGCAGGTGCTCCATGACCTGGAGGACTTCATCGAGCGGCGAATTCAGTCGCGCGGAAATCTGCTCCGGCGTACTGTCTGGATGGCTTAACAGGGCGTGGTAGACCGCAAAGGTGGCTTCGTCCACACCTAGCGGTTCCAGCACGGCTGTTCACTCCTTCAGCGCTTGTTTGGAACCGACCATATACAGGGTGCGTCGACATTGAGCGCTTGTTTGGGTGGTTCACATTATTCGGAGGAACGTGTCGTGATCAAGAAGTGGCTAAAAGTAGTCGCCGGCGGCCTGATGGTGGCCGCTCTCACCGTGATTCCGCTCGGTGCCGGGGCCGTCACCCAGTCCGCCGATCAGCCGGCATCCGATCACTGTCCCGCGATGACCTGTTGGTAGCCGCCGGCCGGTAGCGCGGCGAGGAGCGCCGTAACGGTCCCGTAGACTGTGCCGCGTGGCTCGTGGCGATGGTCGGCTCACTCATGATCTTGACCCGCAGGATCTAGGCCCGCAGGACGCTTGTGGCGTCTTCGGAGTCTGGGCACCGGGGGAAGAGGTCGCCAAACTCACCTATTTCGGGCTCTACGCTCTGCAGCACCGGGGGCAGGAGTCGGCTGGCATCGCAGTCAGCAACGGCAGCCAGATCCTGGTCTACAAGGACATGGGTCTGGTCAGCCAGGCATTCGACGAGGCCACCCTGGCGTCCCTGCGGGGGCACATCGCGGTCGGTCACTGCCGGTACTCGACGACCGGATCGAGCGTCTGGGCCAACGCCCAGCCGACGTTCCGGTCGACCGCGACCGGCTCGATCGCGCTCGGGCACAACGGCAACCTCACCAACACCGGTGAGCTGGCCGCGACGCTCGGTGGCAGCGACGACCTCGACCTGGGGCTGGACCTCGACGTCGAGCACGCGAAGGCGAACGCCAAGCACGGCGCGTCCTCCGACACCGACATCCTCACCTCGATGCTCGCCGGGTACCCGGACCTCACCATCGAGGAGGCGGCCGCCAAGGTGCTCCCGAAGGTCAAGGGCGCCTACAGCCTGATCTTCATGGACGAGACCACCCTGTACGCCGCTCGCGACCCGCAGGGGATCCGCCCGCTGGTGCTCGGCCGGCTGGAACGCGGCTGGGTGATCGCCAGCGAGACCGCCGCCCTGGACATCGTCGGCGCCAGCTTCATCCGCGAGGTCGAGCCGGGCGAGATCGTCGCGATCGACGAGGAAGGCCTGCGCTCCACCCGGTTCGCCGAGGCGGACCCCAAGGGCTGCCTGTTCGAGTTCGTCTACCTGGCCCGCCCGGACACCCAGATCTCCGGCCAGCGGATCCACTCCACCCGCGTCGAGGTCGGTCGCCGGCTCGCCCGCGAGCACCCGGTCGAGGCCGACCTCGTCATCGCGACCCCGGAGTCCGGCACGCCGGGCGCGATCGGGTATGCCGAGGAGTCGGGCATCCCCTACGGCTCCGGCCTGGTCAAGAACGCCTACGTCGGCCGGACCTTCATCCAGCCGAGCCAGACCATCCGCCAGCTCGGAATCCGGCTGAAGCTGAACCCGTTGCGCGAGGTGATCGAGGGCAAGCGGCTGGTGGTCGTGGACGACTCGATCGTGCGCGGCAACACCCAGCGCGCGGTGATCCGGATGCTGCGCGAGTCCGGCGCGGCCGAGATCCACGTCCGGATCTCCTCGCCGCCGGTGAAGTGGCCGTGCTTCTACGGCATCGACTTCGCCAGCCGGGCCGAGCTGATCGCGAACGGCCTGAACACCGAGGAGATCTGCCGCTCGATCGGCGCGGACTCGCTCGGCTACGTCAGCCTGGACGGGCTGATCGAGGCCACCACGGTGCCGAAGGACAAGCTCTGCCGGGCCTGCTTCGACGGCGTCTACCCGGTCGCCCTGCCGAACCCGGAGCACCTGGGCAAGCACCTGCTCGAGCTCCCGGTCAGCACCGACGTCGACGGACTCGCCACGGTCTCCGGCGGCGCCGGCGCCGCGGACGCGCTGGCCCGGCCCTAAGCAAGTCGGGGCGCGAGCAGTCGGCCCCGCCCAGCCGGCCCTCAGGAGCCGGCTCTGACCCAAGGAGAAACATCGTGAGCCAGGGCGCCAGCTACGCCGCCGCGGGTGTCGACATCGAGGCCGGTGACCGGGCCGTCGAACTGATGAAGGAGTGGGTGGCCAAGGCGACCCGTCCCGAGGTGGTGGGCGGCCTCGGCGGATTCGCCGGGCTGTTCGACGCCACCGCGCTGACGGCGTACCGGCGGCCGTTGCTGGCGACGTCCACCGACGGGGTCGGGACCAAGGTCGCGATCGCCCAGAAGATGGACCGGCACGACACGATCGGGTTCGACCTGGTCGGCATGGTCGTCGACGACCTGGTGGTCTGCGGGGCCGAGCCGCTGTTCATGACCGACTACATCTGCACCGGCAAGGTGGTCCCGGAGACCATCGCGCAGATCGTCAAGGGCATCGCCGAGGCCTGCGTCGAAGCCGGTACCGCGCTCGTCGGCGGCGAGACGGCCGAGCACCCCGGTCTGCTGGAGCCCGACGAGTACGACGTGGCCGGCGCCTCGACGGGTGTCGTGGAGGCCGACGAACTGCTCGGCGCCGAGCGGGTCAGGGCGGGCGACGTGGTGGTCGCGATGGCCTCGTCAGGATTGCACTCGAACGGCTACTCCCTGGTCCGTCACGTCTTCTTCGACCGGGCCCGCTGGGAGCTCGACCGGGAGGTCCCCGAGCTGGGCGGCACCCTCGGCGACACCCTGCTGATCCCGACCCGGGTCTACGCCAAGCACTGCCTGGAGCTGATCCAGGAGCTGAACGGGAACGACGAGAAGCCGCTGCACGCGATGTCGCACATCACCGGCGGTGGGTTCGCGGCGAACCTGGCCCGGGTCGTCCCGGACGACCTGGCCGTGCGGATCGACCGGTCCAGCTGGACCCCGGCGCCGATCTTCGGCCTGGTCGGGCTGCTCGGCGACGTGCCGCTGCTGGAGCTGGAGAAGACGCTGAACATGGGCGTGGGGATGGTCGCGGTGCTCGACCCGGCCGCGGCGGACCGGGCGATCGCAGTACTGGCCGAGCGGGAGATCCCGGCGTGGGTGTGCGGTGAGGTCACCGCGGCCGACGGCCGGACCGGCGTCGAGCTCCATGGTGACTACGCGCACTAGGCCCAGCACGGCACAGCCACGCGGCCGCTGTCAGGCAGGACGAAGACAGCTCGCGCGCGACGTCGGAGGAACCTCAGATCAGGACCTGAGATTCCTCCGACGTCGTGCTGAGTTCTGCTGTCGGCAAAAAGGCAGGCAGACATCACCTGTAGTGCCGTGTGGTGAACTCGTCGGCCGAGCACGGGGCGACCTGCTCACACACCTAGGTGTGTGAGCAGGTCATCCCGAGTGCTGCTGCAGCTTTACCGACGGGGGTGGTAGTCGTCGGCGTCATCGCCGACGTCAGTGTCGTTGTTGCCGTTCGCAGATTGGCTGCCGCCCTCGTCGCCGCCGGACAGCTCACGCTTGAGCTGGTCCAAGTCGGTGTCCCAGGTGCGGTACTTCAGGTCGCGTGCGACCTTCGTCTGCTTGGCCTTTGCACGGCCGCGCCCCATAGCGTCGACCCCCTCGCACAAGTCAACCGGGTACGCAGCGTGGCGCCCACGGATCAGTCGTCAGTAATCGTGGTTCTAGGTTACCCGGACCAGGGGACAGACACACGCACCGCCCCCTGACTGGATGCACCGAGAGGTCCGATGACAGGCCGGAAGGCCTGTCCGATCCCCTCAAATCGGCCAGCCCCTCCGCGTCTTTGCCGCCTTACAGCGGTGCTACTTCACCTCGCGACGTGAGCTTGCCCACAGTCCGACGATGGTCGGCAGCACGATCCAGACCCCGATCGCGGTCAGCGTCTCGGGCACCATCCCGTGCAGATCCCGCTCGGCGATCCGGCCGAAGGCGCCGAACACGTCCAGCCAGTCGGCGTTCGCCTTGAACAGCGCCGGGCCGGCCAGCGCCCAGGCGGTCGGGGCGATGAAGAAGACCAGGATCGCCACCGCGGTCTGGGCGATCACCGCACCGAAGGCGGCACCCATCACGACGTTCAGCGCGGTAGTCAGGTAGGCCCCGGCCAGCGAACCGCCCAGCCCGGCGTAGGTCGCACCGTCGCCGCCAGTGGCACCCCCGATGGCGGTGGCCGCCAGCGCAAGCACCGTGGTCGCGGTCAGCACGACGACGCTGAGCACGATCGCCGAGACGAACTTGGCCAGCTGGACCCGGACCCGGCGGGGCGACAGTGTGAAGGTGGTCAGCGCGGTCCGCTGGGTCCACTCGCTCGTCATCGCCATCACGCCGATCACCGGCAGCAACAGCTGGACACCGGTGGAGGCGGCCGCCAGGTAGCTGTCGAAGGCCTGCTGACCGGATTCCATGTGGGTGAGCTGCCAGGTCAGCGCGGCGACGGCCAGCGCCAGGATGGCCAGGATCAGGACCCGGCCGCTGCGGGTGTCGACGGACTTGCGCAGCTCTGTCGTGACGAGCTTGAGAAACGACTGGCCGCGGGCCGGCGGCAACGAGGTGGCGACGGCCGCCCGGTCCTTGCCCGGGGGCGCGGTCGCGGCCGGGGAGGTGATTTCAGTGACTGCCATGGTGATGAGCTCCAGGAGGTAGCAGGAAGAACAAGGTGATCAGGCGGCGACCGCGGTCGGGCTGGTGAGCTGGAAGAACAGCTCCTCCAGGCCGGCGCCGTCGCTCTCGCGCAGTTCGAGCAGGATCTGTCCAGCAGCAGCGGCCGCACGGCCGACCTGCTCGGCGGTGGCGTCGACCCGCAGCGCGCCGTCCTGCAGCGGCTCGAGGCTGAGGCCGGCGGCCGTCAGCGCCTCGTTCAGGCCGATCGGGTCGAGCCCGCGGACGAGCGTGCCGCTCCCGGCGAGCAGTTCCTCCAGCGAGCCGTTGGCGACGATCCGGCCACCCCCGATGACGACCAGCTGGTCCACCGTCGCCTGGACCTCGCCCAGCAGGTGGCTGGACAGGATGACGGTGCCGCCACGCGAGGCGAAGTCCTGCAGCAGACCGCGCATCCACCGGATGCCCTCGGGGTCCATGCCGTTGGCCGGCTCGTCCAGGATCAGTACCGCGGGGTCGCCGAGCAGGGCGCTCGCGATGCCGAGGCGCTGCCGCATGCCCAGGGAGTACTGACCGACGCGGCGCTTCGCGGCCGAGGTGAGCCCGACGGCCTCCAGCATCTCGTCCGCGCGGCTGTTCGGGACGCCGAGCAGACCGGCGTTGAGCAGCAGCGTCTCCCGGCCGGTACGGCCCGGGTGCTGAGCGGCCGCGTCCAGCATGACCCCGACGACGCGACCGGGGTTCGGCAGTTCGGCGTACTTCTTGCCAGTGATGGTCGCGCGACCGGAGGTGGGTGGGGTGAGGCCCGTCAGCATGCGCAGGGTGGTGGACTTGCCGGCGCCGTTGGGGCCGAGGAATCCGGTGATGCTGCCTGGCTCGACGGTGAAGGACACGTCGTGGACGGCCGTGGTGCTGCCATATCGCTTGCTGAGGTTCTCGACGGTGATCATGGCCGCAACTCTTCCGTTCGCGACCCCCTCCGCACATCGACCGACCGGCTGCTCCGACCCCCTACGAAAGTCGTCAGGATCCGGGCCCGACCCCCACCGGAAGAGGGACGAAAGTCAGGGTCGGGGGCAACTACGCTGACGCAATGGGACGGTTGCGGCGCTGGTACGCCTGGTTCATCCGGCGCGCGCCGCGCATCCGCGATCTGATGTTCATCGGCTTCAGCCTGATCACCGTCGTGGCGCAGTCCGCCTCCGGCCGCCCGGGCTGGGACGCGCGGGACTGGTTCGTCCTCTCCGTCGGCATCGTCGCGTCGCTGGCCCTGTGGTGGCGCCGGCGGTATCCGGTGACCGTCACGGTCATCGCGGTACTGGCGCTCGGTGTCGGGCAGGTCTTCGTTCCGATGGGCCTCGCGCTGCTGACCCTGGCGATCCGCCGCCGGGACGCGACGCTCGCCATCCTGAGCGCGGCCGCCTACGTCGCCTATGTCATCGGTAACTGGACCGACAACACCGATCTCTTCGTGCTGCTGTTCACCGGACCGTTCCTGATCGGGACATGGGTCGCCGTCGGGGCGTACATAGGCGCCCGGCGCGACCTGATGGTCTCGTTGCGGGACCGGGCCGACCGCGCCGAGGCCGAGCGTGAGCTCAGGGCGGAGCAAGCCCGGCTGGGTGAGCGGGCCCGGATCGCGCAGGAGATGCACGACGTCCTCGCGCACAAGGTGTCGCTGATCGCGCTGCACGCCGGCGGGCTCGAGGTGAACCCGGCCGTCGGCCCGGAGAAGGTGGAGAGCTCGGCCGGCCTGATTCGCGAGACCGCCCGGCAGGCGATGGAAGACCTGCGCGAGGTGCTCGGCGTACTGCGGACCGATCAGAGCGTCGACGGCGCCAACCTCTCCCCGGTACCGCGGGCCGCGGACCTGGTCCGGCTCGTCGAGGCATCGCGGGCGGCCGGGGTGAACGTGACGAGCGAGCTGACGTTGCCCGACGACGTGCCGGCTTCCGTGGGGCGCACGGTGTACCGGATCGTGCAGGAGGCTTTGACCAACGTGCACAAGCACGCGCGCGGGGTCTGGACCGAAGTGGTGGTGCAGGGCGCGGCCGGGACGGGCGTGACGGTGCGGGTGACGAACGTCCGGCCGGTGGCGGCTGATTCACTGTTGCCCGGTTCCGGCGCGGGCCTGGTCGGTCTGAGGGAGCGAGTGACCTTGTCCGGCGGGCGGCTCGCGGTCGGACCGACCCAGGAAGGCGGCTGGCGGGTCGAGGCCTGGCTGCCCTGGTCCGACGGCAAGGAAGGAGAACGATGACGCGGCTGCTGATCGTGGACGACGAGGCGCTGGTCCGGGCGGGACTGAAGATGATCCTGGAGTCGGCCGACGACCTCGAGGTGGTCGCCGAGGCCGACGACGGCGCGGACGCGGCCGCGATGGTTCGCCAGCACAGGCCGGACGTGGTGCTGATGGACGTCCGGATGCCGCGGCTGGACGGACTGGCCGCGACCCGGGAGGTCCAGGCGCTGCCGGACCCGCCGAAGGTCGTCGTACTGACCACGTTCGACCTGGACGACTACGTGTTCCGCGCGCTGCAGGCCGGGGCGAGCGGCTTCCTGCTGAAGGACACCCCGCCGCGGGAGCTGGTGCAGGCGGTCCGGGTGGTGGCGGCCGGGGACGCGATGTTGTCGCCTGCGGTAACCCGGCGGCTGATCGGGCACTTCGCGGCCGACCCGCGGACGGATCGGCAGCGGACCGCCCGCGAACGGCTGACCACGCTGACCGATCGGGAGCGGGAGGTGCTGGGCGCGGTCGCGCGCGGGTTGTCCAACGCCGACATCGGCCGGGAGCTGTTCATGAGCGAGGCGACCGTGAAGGCGCACGTCTCGCGGGTGCTGGTGAAGCTGGACGCCACCAACCGGGTGCAGGTCGCGATCCTGGCGCACGACGCCGGCCTGCTGGACAACTGAAACAGGCCCGGCGCCAGCGCTCGCGGGCCTGACAGCGCCGGGAAACGCGCTGGCGGTTCCGGCAGAAGAGTGAACCGGTCGCGCACCGTCGGAGGGGGGTGGGGGTGACGGCGCGCGACCGGTTTCAGGTCAGCGTCCCCGGGGGGAGTGGACGCTGACGGGCTGGAGCATCAGCGGCGGCCGAAAGCCACCCTGCTGGTCCAGATCTTGGCCTTCGCGACCGGGCGACCCGGCCTCGAGGCGTGCCACAACATGTTGCCACCGGCGTAGATGCCGACGTGGTACACCCTGCCGCCACTGCTCTTGAAGAAAACGAGGTCTCCCGGCTTGGCGGCCTTGCGGCTCAGGTGCTTGGTCGCGCTGTACTGTGCACGCGACGTCCGGGGCAGCTTCTTGCCGGCCTTCTTGTAGACGTAGCCGGTGTAGCCCGAGCAGTCGAAGCCCCTCGGGGTGGTGCCGCCGTAGCGGTACGGCCTGCCCTTCAGCTTCGCGGCCTCACGCAGAACGCGGGCCTGGAAGGTCGACGCCTTCGCGGCGGTCGTCCTGTACGGGCCGTAGAAGCGCTTGTGGTTGTAGGCCCAGGTCAGCCGACCCCAGGTCAGCTTGTCCATGTAGCCGGTCGGCCGGAGGCCCCACGACCTCTGGAACTTCACCAGCGCCGCGACGGTGGGATTGCCGAACCAGCCGTCCTGGCGAATGCGCAGGACCTTCTGGATGTACCTGACGGTCTTGCCGGAGTCCCGGAACCGGATCAGCGGCCGGCTGGAGATCGGCGCGTTGCCCCGGACCTGACCGGGGGTGAGGGCCGTGGTGGTGGTGCTGGCGGATGCGGCCTGCGGTGCGGTGGCCACGGTGATCGCGGCTCCACCTCCGACGGTGAGGCCGACCGAGAGGACTGCGGCCGCCGTACGCGGTGCGGCCACGGACTTGCTGGCTTTGCGGTGCTTACCCCGAGTGCGCCCAAAGGGCCTGGTACTGGACTCGCTGGAGTGACTGACGACAGCAGGCAGCGCTGTCCGTCCGGCAGTGACGGGCATGGTTGTCTCCCGACGCCTGCGGAGTTAGCTGTCGGGTTCGGGCTGAGAGTCATAGCCCGGTCCGCTCCCGCGGACTTCACCCCAGGGTTCCGACCACTCACGGTCGAGACCCAACCTCCTGGGTCCCCCACCCCTGCCTTGGTTGTTCGAGGGGAGCATGTGCGCCTGACAGGGCTCGGCGTTGACACACATGCGGCTCGTTTTTATTTGTCGAACCGCCGACGACTGTATAACAGAACGATCACGACGCAAACCCTCAGATCGACAGAGACCCTCCGGTACGCGGCTGAACGGCTCGCTGACGGCTCAGGGACTTGTGGTGAACAGGTGGTGTCCTGAGCGCGTCTGAGCGTGCCCCAGGGGGCGCACAGCGGATTCGTGTGACCTCGGTCACATTTGACCGGTGGCTCTGTGTGACAACGGGCGCAGGGCGTACGCAGGCTCCCCTGAGTTCAGCCTCGGCCGAGCAGTTCGAGGAAGCGCTCGAGGCCCACGTTCCCGCCTGAGATCACTACGCCGACGCGGTCCGGGAGCGCCTTGATCCTGCCGTTCAGCAGCGCGGCCAGGCCACTCGCGCCACTCGGCTCGACGACGATCTTCAGCCGCTCGAACGCGAACGCCATCGCCGCCCGGATCTCGTCGTCGCTGACCAGCTCGACGCTGTCCACCAGTTCCTTGTTCACCGCGAAGGTCAGCTCGCCGGGGGTTGCGATCGCCTGGCCGTCGGCGATCGTCCGCGGTACGGCGATCTCGATCCGTTTGCCGGCAGCGAGCGATCGGGCGGTGTCGTCACCCGCGGTCGGCTCGACCCCGATCACCCGGATTCCGGGGGACAATGCGGTGGCGGCCGTCGCGCAGCCGGCGATCAGTCCGCCGCCGCCGATCGGGACGAGCAGCGCGCCGAGCGGCCCAACCTCCTCGATCAGCTCGAGCGCGACCGTGCCCTGGCCGGCCATCACGTCGTAGTGGTCGTACGGCGGGATCAGCGTCAAGCCGCGCTCAACGGCGAGTTGCTCGGCGAGAGCCGCCCGGTCCTGGGCATACCGGTCGTAGGTGACCACCTCGGCGCCGTACCCGCGGGTGGCGGCCATCTTCGTCGGCGGCGCGTCTGTCGGCATCAGGATCACCGCGCTGGTGCCGGCCAGCCGCGCGGCCAGTGCGACCGCCTGGGCGTGGTTCCCCGACGAGTACGCCGCGACGCCGCGCGCGAGTTGGTCTTTGGTCAGCCGGCTGATCGCGTTGAACGCGCCGCGGAACTTGAACGCCCCGACCCGCTGGAAGTTCTCCGCCTTGAGGAAGACCTCGGCGCCGACCCGGTCGTTCAGGGTGCGCGAGGTGAGGACCGGCGTACGGTTTGCGGTGCCTGCGATCCGCTCCGCCGCGGCGCGGATGTCGTCGAGAGTCAGCTCAGCCATACGCAGACGCTACTTGGCTCGGCGATCTTCGTAGCATCGCGATGTCAAGGGCGCGGAGTCGGCTCCGTACTGAATGACGAGAGGTTCCCGAACCGGGAGCCGACGGCTAAGGAGACATCGTGAAGTACCTACTGGTCCTGAACATCAATCCCGACGTGCTGGCGGCGCTGAGCGAGGACGAGCAGCAGGCGATCTTCAGCGGCCACGAGAAGTTCATGGCCCTGGTGAAGGAGTCGGGCGAGTTCCACAGCACGGTCGCGCTGGCGGAGCCGGCCAAGACGGCGGTGGTGAAGGTTCGCGACGGCGTGCCCGCGGTGACGGACGGGCCGTTCCTGGAGGCCAAGGAGTTCCTGGCCGGCTACTACCTGCTGGACTGCGCGACGCCCGAGCGCGCCTACGAGCTGGCGGCGATGATCCCGGACGCGAGCATCGAGGGACTCGGCGTCGAAGTACGGCCGGTCGTGCACGAGGTCGGTCTCTGAACGACGGAACCGGCAGGAGCTCCGCTGGGAGGTCCTGCCGGTCCGGGTGACGCCGCTTCAGGAGGTCTCGAGCCGCCAACCGGCGGCCCGACATGCGCTTGCGAACACCCCCGGGGTCACCTCGCGCGCTGCCGGAAGAACTCCGTACGCCGTACGATGTTTGGCATGAGCGTCCGGACCATCCCGATCCTGCCCTGCCGTGACCTGGACGACGTGGTGCCGTTCTACGCCGCCCTCGGTTTCGCCGTGACGTACCGGCAGAAGCGCCCGAACCCCTACTTGTGCCTCAGCCGGGAGGACGGGCTCGACCTCCACTTCGCCGGCATCCCAGGCTTCGACCCGGAGGGGTCGCTCGGCAACGTGATCGTGGTCGTCCCCGACACCGGGACCCTGTATGACGAATTCGCGGCCGGCCTGCGTTCGGCGTACGGGAAGGTGCCGCGGGCGGGGATCCCGCGGATCACCAAGCCGCGGCGGAAGCAGGGCACCTCGGCCGGGTTCTCGGTGGTGGATCCGGGTGGCAACTGGCTGAGGATCACGTCGGGCGGGCCGGAGGAGGAAGAGGGCGGGCCGTTCGAGCGGGTGCTGCTGAACGCTGCCAGGCAAGGCGATGCCCACGGCGACGAGGCGGCCGCGATCGCAGTACTGGAGGCCGGGTTGATCCGGCACGCCGACACCACTGAGGCCGAGCGCGTGCCGGTCTACCTCTACCTGGCCGAGCTGCTGATCCGGACCGGCAACCACGCGCGCGCCACCGAAGTACTGGACAGACTTCGGGGTCTCGATCTCGATGAGGCAACCTGCGCGGAGGTCGCGGAGTTGGTCAGTGGAGCCGAGCCCGGACCGCGGTGATGTGGGTGTCGCGGGAGACCGGGCCCTTGAAGCGCAGCCGGTCGTAGGCGGCGAACTCGGGCTCCAACTCGTCCAGTTCGTCGACGAGGCGCTTCAGGTCGGCCGGATCGGTCGTCGCGTCGATGGCCCGCACCAGTTGGTCCTTGCGCTGGATAGTGGTCGGCGTCACCGAATGCAGGCAGACATACTGCCCGCTCACGTAGGAGTCCCACTCTTCGTTGCCGGCGGCAACGTCAGACCACTGGCCGACGAACCACTCACGGAGGCCTTCGCGGTGCTCGTCCGCGAGCGCGAACAGGTCGGCCGGGACCATCTCGGCGCCGTCCGAGCGGAGATAGCCCGGCATCGGCAGTTCGCCGTCGAGCATGCGGCGCCGGGCCGCCTCGACATCCCGACCCTGCTCAGCGCAGAGCTCCTCGAGGACCCGGAATTGCCTTGTCACGTAGGCGTCGTCCGCCCCGCTCATCGGGTGGACGCCGTTGATCTCCAGGTAGCGCTGCCGAAGTTCTTCGCTGCTCATGGCCGCAACGCTAAGCCCGTGATGCTTCGGTGGCCGGCGAACTATGGCTGCGAACTGTGGCCGGGGAACTATGGGCGTTCGGCGCCGGGCCAGGGGCCGGGTGGTGGGCCGTCGGCGTCCGGTCGTTCCTCGTCGACCGACTTGTACCGGCGGAGGCCGCGGGCCTCGTAGTTTGCCAGGGCGTAGGGGCCGTCGAGGGTGTTGGTGTGCAGCCAGACGCGGGTGACAGGCTCTAGCTCGGGGTGGCGGTCGGGCATCGTCCAGGCGTGCAGCAGCCCGGCGGTGAGGAGGTGACCGCCGATGCCGCGGCCGATGAACCCCGGCAGCAGTCCGAAGTTCTCCACCTCGACCTCGGTGCCGTCCGCCTTCAGCGTGATGTAGCCGGCCGGCGTACCGCCGACCCAGGCCACCCAGGTCTCGAAACCGGGGCGGCTGAGGTGCTCGACCCAGCGGGACCAGGTCCAGGTCAGCTTCTCGGTCCAGTGCCAGTCGCCGCCCACCGAGGCGTAGAGGAAGCGGCTGAACTCGGGGGAGATCTCCTCGACCCGCCTGATCTCCAGAGGTTCTTCGGGAAGTCGCGCCGGCACGACCTCCTCCGCGCTGGTCATCTCCAGGTAGGTGACAGTGCTGACGACCACTACTTCTTCTCCTCTTGCAGATCGGCCAGGACGCCGCGAATGCCGGCGACGACCAGGTCCATCCCCAGCGAGTAGTAACGATCGGTCGAGGATGGGCAGATCAGGGTATCCGCGGCGGCAGAGATCAGCGGGTAGCGCCGAGGGGGCAAGGCTGCGAGAGCCGCGCGCTTGACCCGGAGTGCGTCCTCCCGGGCGATCGGATCCGTGTCCTCGTTGGCGCCCGGCTCGGTCGTCACCAGGGTGATCAGCGAGCAGAGCGACTGCCGGCCCACCTCCGCCGCGTCGTCGACGGAGAAGCCGCCCGAGGTGAGGAGTTCCATCGTCCGCTCGGCCATCGCCAGGCCCGCCTCGGACACCAGGATCCGGTACAGCGTCAGGTCGGCTGCCTTCGGATGCGGCCGGAGCGCGTCGATGAAGGCGGTCAGGACGGCCCGGAGCTGGAGATCCCAGCGGTCGTCGTTCGGCTCCGGCAGACGGATGTCGGCCAGCAGCCGGTCGCCGATCGCGGCGAGCAGGTCGTTCTTGTCGCTGAAGTGCCGGTAGAGCGCCATCGGGGTGACGTCGTGAAGCTGGGCCAGCCGCCGGATGGTGACCGCGTCCAGGCCTTCGGCATCGGCGATCTCCAGTGCGGTCGCCGCGAGCCTGTCCGGGTCGAGCCGCTTAGCGGTCTCCTTGCTGATCGTCGCCACGTTGACAAGTCTACAACGTAGACCTAGCGTGTACTAGGTACGCATACGGCGTATACATACAACGTAGACAGATCTCCTGTGAGGTAGGCATGCGACGCAGTCCCTGGGCAACACTCGCGGTGTTGGCCCTAGCGCAGTTCATCGTGGTGCTCGACGTGACGATCGTGAACGTCGCGCTGCCTGAGATCCAGGCGGACCTGAACTTCTCCCCCGACTCCCTGCAGTGGGTGATCAACGCATACACCCTGCTGTTCGGCGGCTTCCTGCTGCTGGGCGGCCGGATGGCGGACCTGCTCGGCCCCCGCCGGGTGTTCATCGCCGGCCTGCTGCTGTTCGGCGCCACCTCGCTGATCGCGGGCCTCTCGAACTCGCCGGAGTTCCTGATCGGCGCCCGCGCAGTACAGGGTCTCGGCGGTGCTCTGTTGTCACCGGCGGCGCTGGCGATCCTGACGGTGACCTTCGCCCACGGGCGCGAGCGGAACATCGCGATGGGGGTCTGGGGTGGTCTCGCCGGACTCGGCGGCACCCTCGGCGTCGTGGCCGGCGGCTTCCTGGTCGACTCGTTCAGCTGGCAGTGGGTCTTCTTCGTCAACGTGCCGATCGTGATCGCCCTGGTCGCGGTCATCCCGGTGTTCGTCCGCGACACCCGGCACGGTCAGAACGGCAACCGCGCCTTCGACACCGCCGGCGCAGTACTCGGGACCGCTGGTCTGCTGTCGGTCGTGTACGGCGTGGTGCGGTCGGAGCCGAAGGGGTGGGGTTCGGCCGAGGTGATGACCTTCCTCGTTGGTGGTGTGGTTCTGCTGGCCGCCTTCGTGCTGGTGGAGGCGCGGTCGAAGGCCCCGCTGGTTCCGTTGCGGTTGTTCCGGTCGCGGGCGCTCAGCGTGTCCAGTGGCTCGCTGGCGCTGAACGGGGCGGGGTTCCTCTCCATGTTCTTCCTGACCGCGATCTACCTGCAGCAGGTGCGCGGCGACTCGGCGCTGGAGGCGGGCGTGCACTTCCTGCCGATGGGTGGCGCGGCGATCCTCGGCGCGGCGATCGCATCGCAGATGGTCCAACGGGTCGGCACCCGAACTGTGCAGTTGACGGGAGCAGTGCTCAGCGTTGTGGGGTTGTTGCTGCTGTCGCAGGCTGACGCGACGGGTAGCTACGCGAGCCAGTTGCTGCCTGGGCTGATCATCTTCGGCTTCGGCATCATCGGGGTCGGCGTGCCCGGGCAGATCACCGCGGTCTCCGAAGTCGAGCACCACGAGGCCGGCGCTGCTTCCGGAGTCGTCAACGCGATGTACCAGGTGGGCGGCGCGCTCGGCCTCGCGATCGTGACCACGCTGTCGATCACCCGTACTACGGACGCTCTGGCTCACGGTGTCGCCCAGCAACAGGCTCTGGTGGACGGCTTCCAGCGAGGCCTCGTGGTCGCCGCCGGCTTCGCCGTGGCCAACGTGTTCCTGACTCTCGCATCGCCGCAACTGCAGCCCGACGCCGAAACCATCACCGAAGCCGCCGTCGCTGCCTGACCCCCGGCCAGCTGGCCTGCGCTTTCTCGGGCCCTTCCAGAACGCTTGACCTGCCGAGCCTGCCTAGAGTGGGCGGATGATTCCCGCTGCCTTCGCCTCGACCATCATCGAGCGCGAAGGCAGCGTCGGTCGTTCCTGGATCGCTTCCCTGCAAGGCCTTGTTGAGCACCACCTATCCCTCTGGTCCTGCACGGTGGTGATGGGATCGCTGCGGTATTGGTTCAACGGTTGGCTGTGTAGATGGCGGCGGTGGATGCCAGGCGGCCGGGTGGGTCCCAGGTGGTTGAGGTGACGTTGGTGAAGCCTGCTGTGGTGAGTTCGGTGGCGAGGTTGGTGGGTGCCCATTTCTGGTGGACGGCGATGAGCAGCCGGCCGTTCGGCTTCAGGATGCGGCGGATCTCCGCGTACGCGGCAGGCCGGTCCTCCCAGAGCTGCACGTTGTTGACCGACAGGACCACGCTCGCCGACTGCTCCGGCTGGTGCGTGTCGCCGGCAGCCCCGCGGACGAGTTGCACCTTCCCGATCTCCACCAGGTCGGAGCACCGCTCCCGCGCCGCCAGCAACATCGTGTCCGAAGGATCGATCCCCACCACGATCCCGCTGTACTTCGCCGCCGCCCGCAGGCCCACTCCCGGCCCGGGCCCGAGCACCACCACATGCTCCTTCGGCTGCAACCCCGCCAACTTCACCAGGTGCTTCTCGGTCGGCCCGTTCCCCCGAACCATCAACCACCCGCCGACCCGCCCCAACACCCCCTCAGGCAGCCCGAACCCCTTCCGCACCAATTCACCCATACCCAATCTCACCACGCCCCGCCCCCCGAAGCAGGCAACCCGCAAGCAGAATTCGCCGTTCCCGACCGAGCAGGCTGCGCTCAAGTGTGTCTACCTCGCGATCATGAGCCTCGACCCGACAGGCACCGGACGCAAACGCTGGTCCAACCGCTGGAAGAAGCGTTGAACGCCTTCGAGATCACCTTCGACGGACGTCTGTCCGCCGGACGCAACTAAACCCATACCAACCGTTACACCGAAAAGTTGCCAGACCCAGGATGCGGCGTGTGCTTCCTATTGGGCGGGTCGGGGGAAGGTGGGGCCGTTGAGGGGGGCGCCGGGAGGTAGGTGCAGGGGGTCGGTGATGACGTGGGGGTGGCCGGAGTAGGTGGTGTTGGCGTCGATGTAGATGTTTACGTGGGCTAGGCGGGCCAGGTCGGTGGTGTTGGGGAGGGCCATGTGGCCGGTGTAGCTGTTGTGGAAGGTGCAGTCGCCGGCGCGGAGGGGGACTGTTACGCGGGGGAGCCAGCGGAGAGAGGGGTCTACTTCGAAGAGGTCGTCCTCGGAGTGGAGGTCTTGCGGGCGGAGGCCGGTGCGGTTCTGGGTGCCGGGGAGGAAGGTCATGCAGCCGCGCTCCGGCGGTACGTCGACCAGCGCGATCCACGCCGACAGGGACTGCCGGTCGTTCGCGTGCGGCCAGTACGGGCGGTCCTGGTGGAACTCGGTCGCCGCGTTGTTGTGCGGCTCCTTCACCAGCATCTGGTCGTGCCAGATCCGCAGTGGGATGCCGGCCAGTTGCTCGGCCACCGCGGCCAGTCCCGGTTGCAGGGTGAGGTCCCGGATGGTCTCGTCACGCTGCCAGACGTTGACGAGCTGGCTGAAGACCCCGGCCTTCTCCAGGCTCTCGGCCCGATGCTGTTCCAGGTACGCCGCCGCAGCGCCGCGGAAGTGCTCGACCTCCTCCGGCTGCAGGACGCCACGGACTCGGACGAATCCGTTCTGCCGGTAGTAATCGACGAGCTCGCCCGGGATACGCCCCGAGCTGTCGAGATCGGACTCAATGGCCAGGGATGCTGTGTTCTCCATGAGTCCAGACTGCTCGGCGATCCCCGCGAGAGGCTAGGCCGATCGCGGCAAGCACTCGTACGATCACGACATGCCGGAGACTCTGCACGAACACGCGTTGTTCGACGGCCGGCCGGTGTTCGGCGGGATCCACGAGTTGAGCGCCGATGTCGCCGCGCACACGCATGACTTCGTCGAGATCGCCGTCGTCGGGCCGGGGCGAGGTCGCCACCTGACGAGTCGCGGCGAGCGACGGCTGCGGCACGGCGAGGTGATCGTGCTGCGGCCCGGCGCGTGGCATGCGTTCACGGGGTGCGTCGAGCTGACGGTGGCCAACTGCTGCATCTCCACCCAGGCCTTGCGGGCCGAGTTCGCGGCGCTGCGGGACATCCCGATGTTCCGTCGGCTGCTCTGGACCGATCCCGTCGCAGCCGGAGCTCACGGCGTCCACGTGGCATCCGTCGGCCCGGCCGCGGCGTCGGAGGCGATCGTCGCGATCACGGACCTGAACCTCACCGGCCGTACCCCGGGCCGCATACTCGGCCGCTTGGTCACAGTCCTCGGCATCCTGGCAGACGCCCGGGACGCCCACGAGCGGCGCAGCAGGAGTGGAGAGCGGGGCAGCGGGCAGAGCCGGAGTGCAGGCAGCGCCTACGGCTCGACAGGTGGTGAGGCCTTCGTTCATCCTGCGGTTGCCGATTGCATTGCGCGGATCGAAGCCGAGCCTGCACGGGCGTGGCGGCTGGATGAGTTGGCCAAGGCCGTGAGCCTCGATCCGGCCTACCTCGGCCGGCTGTTCCGCCGATCGGTCGGGCTCTCCCCGCTGGACTTCCTCGCCCGCGTCCGCGCGGAGCACGCTGCCGCCCTGCTGACTCGGACGCAGTTACCGGTCGCCCGCGTCGGCTCCACGGTTGGCTGGCCCGACCCCACGTACTTCGCCCGCCGCTTCCGCACGCTGTCCGGTCTCACGCCCAGCGAATATCGCCGGCGCAGTGTCGAGTCGTCGGTAGGATCGCCAGCCCATGGACCCCACCGGAACACCCGAGATGATCGCCATCCCGTCGGGTCGGGTGACCCTCTCCGACCGGCGGACCCAGCGGACCTGGGCGGTTGACCTCGCGCCGTACGAACTCGCCGCCGCGCCGGTGACGCAAGCGCAGTACGAGCAGGTCCTCGGTGAGCGGCCGAGCACTGCGGTTGGCGGGCAGTTGCCGGTTGAGAGCATGCCGTGGCTGGCTGCCGTCCGCTTCTGCAACGCGTTGTCGCAGCGCGAAGGTCGCACTCCGGCCTACCGCGTCGAGGGCGAGACCGCCGAGTGGGAGCAGGCTGCGGACGGCTACCGCCTGCCGACCGAGGCCGAGTGGGAACACGCCTGCCGAGCCGGTACGACGGCCGCGCGGTACGGCGAGCTCGACGAGATCGCCTGGTATCGCGGCAACTCGGACGAGCGGATCCACGAAGTGCGCGGCAAGCTGCCGAACGCCTGGGGTCTTCACGACATGCTCGGCAACGTGTGGGAGTGGTGCTGGGACTTCTACGACCCCGAGGTCTACGGCACCTATCGCGTACTGCGCGGCGGCGGGTGGTTCGACGAGCCGTGGAGCTGCCGCGCGTCGGTCCGCCGCCGGACCCACCCGACCTCCCGGCTGGACGACCTCGGCTTCCGCCCGGCTCGCTCGCTCATCTGACCCCGAGGCAAAAGGTGTGACCCACGGCATACCAGGTCGCCAGTCACATTCGCCCGAGTCGATCCGTCGGCCAGGCAGAGACGGATTCTCCAGCAGACGGACGAAAGAGGTCGTGTGATGACATCACCCATCCTGGTCACCGGCGGTACGGGAACACTCGGGCGGCTCGTGGTCGCCCGGCTCCGGGACGCCGGTCGCGACGTACGGGTGCTCAGCAGGCACGCCAAGGATGTTGCCGACGGCATCGAGTACTACGCCGCCGACCTGGCCACCGGCGAAGGGACCGAGGCGGCGCTCGCGGGCGTCGAGATCATCGTGCACTGCGCGGGCAGCTCCAAGGGCGACGACGACAAGGCGCGCAACCTGGTCAAGGCGATCAAGAAGGCCGGCACGTCGCCGCACGTCGTGAACATCTCGGTCGTCGGCGCCGAGCGGACGCCGATGGCCAGCGGGATCGACCGGACGATGTTCGGCTACGTCGGCGCGAAGATGGCGGCGGAGAAGATCATCGCCGAGTCCGGGCTGCCCTGGACGACGCTGCGGGCCACCCAGTTCCACGAGCTGATCCTGCTGATGGCCCAGGGAATGGCGAAGCTGCCGGTGCTCCCGATGCCGACCGGCACCAGCGCTCAGCCGATCGCGGCCGCGGAGGTGGCCGACCGGCTTGTCGAGCTCGCGCTGGGGGAGCCCGCCGGCCTGGTCGCCGAGATCGGCGGACCGCGGATCTACCCGATGGCCGACCTGATCCGCGACTACCTGCAGACCATCGGCAAGCGCCGCCCGGTGCTGCCGATCCGGCTGCCGGGCAAGGCCGCGAAGGCCTTCCGTGCAGGGGCCAACCTGACCCCGGACCACGCCACGGGGCACGAGACCTGGGAGACCTTCCTGGCGAACCAGCCGACGGCCGCCGCCCGCTCCTAGTGCGCTAGTGGATAGGCGACGTAGGCGAAGCGAGTGCTGTCAGGGGACCAGCTGGGAACGTTCATGGTCCCCTGACCGCCGAACAGCGTCGCCAACTCGCGGATCCGGCTGTCGGCGTCGAGCAGCCTCAGCCGGACGTCCTCCACATCGGCGGGATGCCCGAGCGTGCCCGGCGGGAAGCTGACATAGGCGACGACCGATCCGTCGGGCGCCTGGTGCGGGAACCAGTTGACCCGCTCGTCGTGGGTGAGTTGCTCGAGCGTGCCGCCCGAGATCCTGAACAGCTGCGCATGACCCGGCACGGACGACGCCCGCTCGGAGTTGAAGTAGATCCACTTCCCGTCCGCGCTGTACTCCGACCCGTCGTCGGCGTACTCGTCGTCGGTGACCTGGGAGTCCGATCCACCGGCGGCCGGGATCGTCCACACGTTGGTGATCCGCCGGCCGTCGGGCAGAGCCTGCAGGCCGATGTAGGCCAGCGTGCTCCCGTCCGGCGAGATCCCGTGCAGATAGTGGTGGAACCCTTGCACACGGTCGTTGCTCACCCGCCGCGGAGCCCCGCCCGCCAGCGGTACGGCGTACAGGTGGCCGTCCTCGGCGGAGACGTACACAGTCAGGCCGTCGGGGCTGAGCACGTGGTCGTTGTTGATCGCCGGTACGCCGCCGAGGTCGATCTCCTCGAGCTCGGTGCCTCCGGCAACGGGGATCCGGAACAGCCGGCCGTCACCGTTGATGATCAGCCAGTCACCGTCCGGACTCCAGTTGGGCGCCTCGAACAACAGTTCCGTCGAGCTGAGGACGAGCCGCTGCTCGCCGGTCCCGATGTCGATGACGAAGAGCTCTGCTCGCTGACCCGGGCGAAGAGTACGTGGCATAGCTCGAAACCTATCCGAGCCGCCGGGAACGCGGTTACCCTGGCCAGGCTGGTTCACGTGATTCCTCGAGCTTCCCGTGGGGGCGGCGAAGAGGCGGCCCGAAGGCTGGCTAGATGAGCAAACCCACCATCCTGACCGTCGACGACGATCCCATGGTGTCTGCCGCGATCTCGCGGGACCTGCGCAACCGTTACGGGGACGACTACCTCATCGTGCGGGCGAATTCCGGTGCCCAGGCGCTGGCCGTGCTGACCAAACTCGCCCTGCGTAACCAGCCCGTCGCGTTGATCGCGGCCGACCAGCGGATGCCGGAGATGACCGGCATCGAGATGCTGGAGCAGGCGCAGACCCACGCACCCGGCGCGAAGTACCTGCTACTCACCGCGTACGCCGACACCGACGTCGCGATCAAGGCGATCAACGACATCGGCCTCGACTACTACCTGCTCAAACCCTGGGATCCGCCCGAGGACCGGCTCTTCCCGGTCATCGACGATCTGCTCGACGACTGGCGGCAGGCCAACCCGGACCACACGTCCGACGTACGGGTGATCGGCAACCGCTGGTCCGACCGCAGCCACGAGGTGAAGACGTTCCTGGCCCGTAACTACGTGCCGTACCACTGGTACGACGTCGAGCGTGATCCCGAGGCGCAGCGGTTGACCGGACTCGCCGAGGCGACGCCGGGTGATCTGCCGCTGGTGCTGCTGCCCGAGGGGGACACGCTCCGGTCGCCGTCGACGCTTGATCTCGCCGGTGCGCTCGGTCTGCGGACCAGAGCCGAGCAGCCCTTGTACGACGTTTGCATCGTCGGCGGTGGTCCGGCGGGTCTGGCGGCTGCCGTGTACGCGGCGTCCGAGGGGCTGAGCACCGTCATCGTGGAGCGCGAGGCGCCCGGGGGACAGGCCGGACAGAGTGCGTCGATCGAGAACTACCTCGGGTTCCCGCGCGGGCTGTCCGGCTCCGATCTCACCCAGCGGGCCGTCGCCCAGGTCTCCCGGTTCGGCGCGGAGATGGTGCTCGCCCGCCCGGTGGTCGGCTTCGAGAACCGAGGCCCTGTGCATGCCGTGCTCTTCGAGGGGGCGGGGGAGATCGAAGCTCGCGCGCTCATCGTGGCCACCGGTGTCTCGTATCGACGGCTGCTCGCGCCGCGGCTCGAGGAGTTCACCGGTCGCGGCGTGTACTACGGCGTGAGTGCGAGTGATGCCAGCCAGTGCGAGGGGGATGACGTCTACCTCGTCGGTGGCGCCAACTCGGCCGGGCAGGCGGCGCTCAACCTCGCGCGCTATGCGAAGCGGGTCGTGCTGCTGGTCCGTGGCTCGACACTCGAGGACACGATGTCGCGGTACCTCATCGACAAGATCGTCTCCATGCCGAACATCCAGGTGCGGTGCCGCAGCGAGGTGGTGGGGTGTCGTGGCGAGGGTCACCTGGAGGCGCTCACGCTGACCGACCGGGACTCCGGCCGGGTCGAGGAGGTGGAGACGAGTTGGCTGTTCGTCTTCGTGGGCGCGTCGCCCCGGACCGACTGGCTGGGCCCTGACGTGATGCGGGACGACAAAGGGTTCGTGGTGACTGGCCAGGATCTGTTGCTGCGGGATGCCTGGCGGTTGCCCAGGGCACCTTTCGCCTTGGAATCCAGTGTGCCCGGGGTTTTCGCGGCCGGCGACGTACGGCTCGATTCGATGAAACGTGTCGCCTCCGCCGTCGGCGAGGGCGCGATGTCGGTGTACCTCGTGCACCGCTACCTGGCGATGGTGTGATCATGCGCGTCGACGATCTCCGCGGACTCGGCCTCTTCCACGGACTGGACGACGTACAGCTCGGGCAGTTGATCGAGGGCGGCACCGAAGTATCGATCGAACCGGGCGTCGAGTTGTTCCACGAGGGTGAGCACGCGGACTACTGGTGGGTGCTGGTCGACGGCGCTCTCGACCTCGTCCGGCACGTCGGCCGGGAGGACTCGGTCGTCGGGCGGATGGACGTGCCGGGTCGCTGGGCTGGTGGGTTCAGGGCCTGGGACGAGCGCGGTGTCTACCTCGCCACCGGTCGCGGAGTCTTCGAAGGGCGCGTACTGCGGGTGCCGGCGCAGGTGCTGCGTGAGCTGACTGACTCGTGGTTCCCGCTCGGGGGACATCTCATCCAAGGTGTGTACGGCACGGCACGGTCTATCGAGGCGACCGCGCGGCAACGGCAGTCCCTGGTCACGCTCGGAACTCTGGCGGCCGGGCTCGCGCACGAGATCAACAATCCAGCGGCTGCCGCGGCGCGTGCCGCGGACTCGCTCGAGGGCGCCTGCCAGACGCTGATCACCTCGCTCGACCGGCTGGCGCAGGGAGAGATCTCGGCGACGCAGTTGGCCGCACTCGACAAGCTGCGCCGGGAGATCAAGCCCCAGGCCGTCGGACTGGATCCGCTCGACATCGCCGACCAGGAGAACGCGATCGCGACCTGGCTCGCACGCCACGGGGTCGAGCGAGACTGGCTGATCGCCCAGCCGCTGGCCGCGGCCGGCGTCGACCTCGCCTGGTGCGAACGCGCTGCGGCCGTGCTCGATGTGGACAACCTCGAGCCTGGGCTGGAATGGGTGGCGAGCACCTTCGCCACAGCGACCTTGCTGTCCGAGGTGAAGGTCTCGACCCGGCGCATCTCCGACCTGGTCGCGGCCGTCCGGTCGTACTCGCAGATGGACCGCGGCTCGCTCCAGCCCACGGATGTGGAGGCCGGGCTGGAGAGCACCCTGGTGATGCTCGGCCACAAACTCCGCGACGGCGTCGAGGTGGTCCGAGATTATGGCGAACTCCCGCGGATCGAGGCCTACGCAGGTGAGCTCAACCAGGTCTGGACCAACCTGATCGACAACGCCGTCGACGCCATGGACGGCGTCGGCATGATCCACATCACCACCCGCGCCGAAGGCACCGACGTCATCGTCCTGATCACCGACACCGGCCCCGGCATGTCCCCAGCAGTAGCAGCCCGAGCCTTCGAAGCCTTCTACACCACCAAAGACGTCGGCAAAGGCACCGGCCTGGGCCTCGACATAGCCCAACGCATAATCACAGAACGCCACGGCGGCACCATTGCCATCCTCCCCACCCCCACCGGCACCACCCTCCAAGTCCAAATCCCCATCCGCCAAAACCCCCACCGCTGATTCGCCCACCTCGCCTCGCGTGCGCAGTACGGTGCGGGGATGGCGATTCATTGGACTCTTGGTTGTGATGCTGCGGATCCGGGGGATATTGCCGCGTTCTGGGCCGGGGCGCTCGGGTATGTGGCGGAGCCGGGGTACGACGATCCGGATGGGGCATCGATCATCGATCCGGAGGGGGTTGGGCCGGCGATCGGGTTTCTCAAGGTGCCGGAGGGGAAGACGGCCAAGAACAAGATGCACATCGACATCCGGGTGGCCGGCGAACCACCGTGGGATCTGGCCGAGCGCGAACAACTCATCCGCGCCAAAGCCGTCGAGCTCACTTCCGCCGGCGCGACCACTGTCCGCGAGGAGTACTACGGGGCAGACCTCGGTCACATCGTCATGCTCGACCCCGAAGGCAACGAATTCTGCGTTGCCTGACGGCTGGTTGTACTCGGCCAGGGGCGTTGATTACACCTCAAGCCGAAGCGGTGGCGGTTCGGGCGGCCCGCCGCCGAGGAGCCCACTGTCGCGGCTGCGGCGCCTACTTCCTCGGCCAGATGGCAGTAGACCTCCACGACAAGTCGCACCTGGTCGATCCGGGCGATTCGTAGGTCTCCACTCATCTCGGCGGATGGTGGATGAGCCCCTTCGCCAATAGCATCCGATATGGCGTTCGCAGGACCACGGGGACTTCGTTTCAGAACACCCGGAGGAGATGAAGGCTCATGGCATTCAGGAAGAAGTCAGAGGTCAAGCAGGACCCCGAGAACGGTGGCTGGATGTCGGGTCGCCAGGCCAAGCGTGCGGCTGGGTCAGGCGGCGGTCTGAAGGGCGACAAGGTCGTCGACCCCAAGGGGCGGGTGATCGGGGACTTCAGAGGTCGTCAGCGCAAGCAGGGCAACGAGAACGGCGTCTAGTGTCCCGCTGTTTCTCGAGTGTCGGGCCGGACGTCTGCTCTGCTTGGCGATCACCTCTGCTCAGGCGTCCGGTCTGGACACTCCGGCTGTCGCGATGTGGAGCGTGACGGCGTCCGGATGGAGCCGCGGTGCTGCCAGCGCGTTGGCCGTTCTCGCGCCTTCGATCGCCTCGTTCCGGATCCACGGGATGGGCGCCGAGAGACCGATCTGCTGGAACTCCAGCACCGCGTCGAGGAAGAGCCGTGACTCGGCGACCGTCCACGGACGGCCCCGCTCCCAGTTGATCCCCTCGGCCGTCCTTGGCGGCTGCTGCCACCCGCCGCCGGCGATTCGCTGGTTGCCGTAGATCAGCCGCCCATCGGGACGGAGTACGGCGACTCGGTCGGCGAACTCCTCGCGATCGCCTACCTCGGCCCCGCGCAGTACCCCCTGATAGCAAGCATCATGCACCTCCGTCTCCGCGAGCCGGCCATAGCCGAACACCTCCAGCGCGCGGAGGTGGCGATCCAGTACTCCGAACCGGCTGGCCGCTCGTGCACCGCGACCAGCGCCACCTCGACCTGGTATCCGGCCGCCTTGAATTGCCGAGCCTGCTCCGCGAAGGCGCCCAGATCTCGCAGTACCGATTCCAGCACGACGTCGAAGCGCTGCGAGCGGGCGTACGCCGCCGCCCTCGTCGTCCACCTCATGGCGTCCTCGTCGGCGCCGCCGGCCAGCAGTGGTTCTTCGGCCATCAGCGCGTGGAAGCTGGGATGGTGCGGCTCGTAGCGGTCCGGGCTGATCGTCACCGGCCGGCCGCGCGTGTTCAGAACGCCCTGTATGAGCGCGGTGATCGCCGCCTTGCCGTCTCCGGGTTGACCAGCGACGATCACGACCACCGGCTGGATCTGCGACGTCCCGGTCAACTCGACGGGGGCGATCCGGTCCCGGAAGATCCGCTCGCTCTCGGCTTCCTCGAGCACCTGCGGTCGCCGTGCGTTCGCGGCCCGGGCGGCTGCCGCGCGATGCGCGGTACTGGGCCAGTCTTGCTCGTCGTCCTGGTCGGACGGATCCGCGAGCAGGTCCTCGCCCGCGATGTGGATGGCGGCGATCTCCCGGGCATCGTGCGGCGTCAACTCGTGTCGCCGTACAGCCCAAGCTCGCTGCTCCGCTCGCCAGAAAGCCATCGCTTCCGTGTCCGGCTCAGCCGCGTCTTCCTGGCCCGCGATCAACCCGGCATAGAAGCCGATCACCTGACTGGCGCCTTCAAGCGCAACCTCGTACGCGACCGCTTCCGCGCCGGCCACACTCCCCGGACGCACCCCAGCCAGGACATTCACCACGCCCGGACGATAGCGGTCAACCACCTTCCACCGCGATGCCCAATCTCATCCCGCATCGTCACTCAACCGATCGCCCGGCTGCGGCGGGAGCCAGCACAGGCAGAAAGGGTGGCCGGCCGGGTCGGCGTACACCTGGGCGCCTGACACTGCGCTGCGGTCTTCGGCAGCCTTCAACAGCCTGCCGCCCAAGCCGATCACTTCGTCGTGCGCGGCGTCGAGGTCGTCGATGTAGAGATCGAAGTGGATCTGCTGTGGGGTGCCGTCGGGCCACTCGGGCTGCGCGTGGTCAGGCGCCAGCTGGACGCCGATCTGCCACTCGCCATCGACCCAGATGTTGTGCCACCGGTCGCTCGCCATCACGGTCCCACCCAGGAGCCCGGCCCAGAACGCACTCTCCGTCTCGAGATCTGCGGCGTCCAACACGATCATCCGTCGACTGATCTGCATCGGCCCAGTATCCAGGCTCGACCTCGAATACGCTGCTGAGATGCAACCCTGAGGCTTTCAGTGACCGCCAGCGTGATGGGCGCCGGCGGCTCGTTGGTCGGCACCCCCGACGGAACCGACGGCATCAACCTGACCACCACGAAGTGAGAGTTATCCATTGATCACCGGGCTGATCTCGTCCCGTACGAGACTCCGGTAGGTCTCGGCCTCGAGGACTCGCGCCCGTACGCCGTGACGCAGCCGACGTGCTCGCACGAGCTGCGGCCCGCCGGCGTAGAACTGAAGCGCGGCCTCCTTGTCGCGGCGCAACGCGGGCTGCATGAACTCCGGTCGATGGGCCGCCTCCTCGAGTAGCTCCTCAGCCAGGCGAGCCCTCGTTCCCGAGAGGAACCGGTGCAGTCCGTCCCGCACCTCCGCCGATACCGCCACCGTGAATGATTCAGGCGCCGACCTCGTGATCGAGGCCGGCGTGTGGCTGCCCTCGCCTGCGGCCGCCCACAGAAGTCGCAAGAGCGCGGTGTACCCATCACTGCAAGCGATCCCGAGCCGGGACGCGACGCCCTTGCCCAGATGAGGAAAGCACCCGTATGCCCGCCCGATCGAAGGAAGCACAGGTTCCAGGCTGAAGCCGAGCACCCCCGCGGCCACCTCGCGCACGACGACGTACGGCGCCCGCGGGTCCATCCCGACCGCGGCGGCCCCACGGAGTCCGGTGTTGGCGTTGAAGGGCGGCCGAAGCGCGAAGATCAACTCCGCCTCCCGCCATACCGCAGCCGCCTCGTCGACAGCGACCTCCCACACCACTCGCCGGACAAGGTCGTACCGCTCATCCAGCCCCGACCCGGGCCCCCTCACCCCCGCATGCTGCCGAAGCCGTTGCCTCAGGTCGCCGGCCTTGCCCACGTAGAGCACCTCGCCGCGCTCACCGAGAAACAGATAGACTCCAGCCTCCCGAGGCGCCTCCGCAGCCGCGGCCCGCAGTACGCCGAGTCCCACCTCACCCCAACGATCCGCCGCGCCCACTAGCGCTCCACGCGGCTACATGCGCGGCAGGCCAACCCCGAACGGCTCCAGGCCCCAGCGACAAACACCAGCCGAGTCTACAAAGCCCCCGCGACGAGTGCGTGCAATGATCTGGCCCATCATGCGCGACTGGGATCAATTCCTCGAGCAAACCCCATGGTTCCTCCAACCCGGAGACACTGCGACGGTCGGGGAAGCTCGGCCCTGGTCGAGAGGCGAGGTCGCCGGGCTACCGCACCTCTCAGCCCTGCTGGCCTCGGCCACTCTCACGCCGGTCTTGATCTCGGGCACGGAGTACGAACTGCTTGCCTGGGGACCGGACACCGACCGGCGAGGCTGGCTCTGCCGCCCGCCGCTGGACGCCGATCCCGGCCAGGTCCACCCCATCCACAGGGATTTCTGGTTGGTCTGCGGCGGGATCAACGAGTGCTTCCGAGAGCCGGAAACCAGGTGGCTGAACCAGAACGAGATCCTGACCGAAGCAGCCGGCCGAACGCCCGTCTCCGACGTACTGGCCGACTACTCCTGGATCTGGGAAGCAGACGGACTGGCGATCCCGATCCAGCCGGAGGAGTACTACGTCGTCGCGGTTGAGGCCAATGGGAACCTCACGCTCGTTCACCGGGAGAGTGGCGGGTTGCTTCTCTTCGCGCCGGACCACGCATTCACCGGCGTCACGCCCCTGCCCGGCTGTCCGCCGTACTCTCTGCTTACCTTCGATGACGCTCAGGATCTCGGGGCTTGGATCGAGCGTGCGGTGGTTGCTCAGCTGTGATTGACATCGTTGAGACGATGGAAGTGTCCTACACCAGCGCCGGTACGTCGCTGCCGGCGCTTGCTTCATCGGAGCCGCCGTGGTCAGCCGGAGCGGATCTCGAACCGCAGGCCAGCGCTCGCCGTCCGCAGGTGCGTCTCACAGCCCGTGGCCCGTTCGCGCGGCCGTCGCCGGTGCTGTTGTGCTGCTTCTCGCGTTGGTCGGTGGTCTGATCTTCTTCGGCCAGGCAGTTCGGCAGTCAACTGAGCAGGAACGTCAAACCCAAGTCGCGCAGACGTCTGAGCGACTCTCGCGCTCCGTCGACCAGCTAGGCGCGGATACGATCGCAGTACGTCTGGGGGCAGTGCATTCGTTCGAGCGTCTGATGCGGGAATCACCCGGTGATCAGCGCGCCATCTCCGAAGTCCTCAGCGGATTCGTCCGCGAACAAGCAGTCCGGGCGCCACACCCACAAGGGTTCCAATCCGTCCAGACTCCGCCCGCCGATGTCCTTGCTGCGTTGAAGGTTCTGGTCGAACAGCCACGACCCCGCGGTACCGACCAGAACGGCGCTGAGTTGCCGACGATGCTGCTTCGGGGCGTCGACTTCTCCGGCTTCGACCTCAGATCGGTCGTACTGCGTAGCGCGGACCTGACCGACGCGGACCTGTCTCGCGTGGACCTGTACCGCGCGGATCTGACCGACACGAATCTGGCCAACGCGAATCTGGCCGGCGCGAACCTCTTCCTGACGACCCTGACCTCCGCGAACCTGGCGAAAGCGAAGCTGACCAGCGCCACCCTGGAGTTCGCAGGCCTGGAAGGCGCGCAACTGTTCGCCGCGGACCTGACCGGCGCCAACCTGCGCGAAGTGAATCTCACCGGGGCATATCTGATAGGCGCGCAACTAACCCGGGCAGACCTCACTGGCGCAAACCTGACCAACACCGACCTGGCCGACGCCGACCTGACCCACACCAAGCTGGCTGCCCTGACCTGCAACAGAACCACCTGGCCCGAGGACTTCCATCCTCCGTGCTAGGCGGGCTCACCCTCGCGTACCTCTCCTGGTCGTTCTCCGCGGAAGACGGGCACCGCCAGGCCACGGTCGCACTCACGCCCAACTTCAACGGTGACCCCGATGACGCCGTAGATGCCTTCCTGGACAAGGCCATCTGCACCTGACCAGGGGAAGGCAAAGAGAAAGGCAAGGAGAGTGTTCACTCCTTGCCACTTCTAACTTATAGCGCACGGGGGGACTTGCCGCAAGGCCCTGTTCGTGCCGCAGAATCGTCGACCGAAGCCAGAATCGACGAAGGGGATCGCGAAAAATGCGGGTGTTGTTGTCGACCTACGGGTCACGCGGGGACGTCGAACCTGTGGTGGCTCTCGCGGTGCAGTTGCGGGCACGCGGCGCGGAGGTGCGGGTGTGCGCGCCGCCGGACTTCGCGGAGTTGCTGGCCGGGGTCGGTGTGCCGATGGTGCCGGTCGGCCAGTCGGCACGAGCGCTGACCAAAGCGGCGCCGCCGCCGTCATCCATGCCTCAGCGCGCGGCCGAGTTGATCGCCGACCAGTTCGTCGCGGTCGCCGCGGCGGCCGAGGGATGCGATGCGTTGGTGGCGACCGGCATGATGCCGGCCGCGGCCGGCGCGCTGTCGGTGGCCGAGAAATTCGGCATCCGCTCCGTGTCCGTGACCTTCCAGCAGCTCACCCTGCCGTCGCCGTACCACGCGCCGCTGGCGTATCGGGGCCGGCCGTTCCCGCCGGACGTGACCGACAGCCGGGTGCTGTGGGAGCTGGATGCCCAGAGCAACAATGTGCTGTTCGGTGAGGCGCTCAACACCAACCGGGCGTCGATCGGCCTGCCGCCGGTGGACAACGTCCGCGACTACGTCATCGGCGACCAGCCCTGGCTGGCGACGGACCCGACCCTGGACCCGTGGCAGGAGCCGGCGGGCCTCGACGTCGTACAGACCGGCGCGTGGATCCTGCCGGACGAGCGTCCGCTGGCGGACGAGTTGGTGGCGTTCCTGGACGCCGGCGAACCACCGGTGTACGTGGGGTTCGGCAGCATGCCCATGCACGCCTCGACGGATGCCGCCCAGGTGGCCATCGAGGCGATCCGCGCCCAGGGACGCCGCGCACTCGTCAAGCGCGGCTGGGCCGACCTGGCCCTGATCGACGACCAGGACGACTGCTTCACCGTTGACGAGGTCAACCAGCAGGCGCTGTTCGGCCGAGTGGCCGCCGTCGTGCACCACGGCGGCGCGGGTACGACGACGACCGCCACCCGGGCCGGCGTACCTCAGGTAGTGGTACCCCAGGCGGCGGACCAGCCGTACTGGGCCGGCCGCGTGGCTGACTTGGGCATCGGCGTTGCACACGACGGTCCGACTCCGACCTTCGAGTCCCTGTCGGTCGCCCTCAAGACGGCCCTGGCCCCCGAGACCGGCGTACGGGCGACCGCCGTGGCCGGCACGATCCGAACCGACGGCACAACGGTGGCAGCGAAGCTGCTGCTCGATCGGAGCTGCTGAAGTGAACCCCCAGACCACCAGCACGTTCGACCTTCCCGACCACCTCGCCCCCAAGGCCGACCCGGCGCTGATCGCCGGCGACGAGCAGCACTTCGCCGCGATCGCGGAGAGCCTCGAGCAGTCGATCGCCGACCTGTCCGACCGTCTCGATGCCGCACGCAAGGCACCTGGCGGCAGCGGCCAGGAGGCAATGGACCGAGACCTGGAGGTCCACCGGCTGACCGCTCGCCTCCGCGCCTTGCGTCGCTTCGGTCTGGACCTGTGCCTCGGACACATCGTCCGCGCGGACAACCCCGAGCCCGTGTACGTCGGAAGGCTCGGCCTCACGGACAGTACGGGTCGTCGGCTGCTGATCGACTGGCGCTCTCCCGCAGCCGAGCCGTTCTTCGGAGCGACCCACGCCAACCCGATGGGGTTGGCAAGCCGCCGCAGGTATCGCTGGACCCGCGGCCGGATCAGCGACTACTGGGACGAGGTGTTCACCTCGGACGGGTTCGAAGGGCACCACGCGGCGCTCGACGACCAGTCCGCCTTCATCGCGAGCTTGGGCAGCAGCCGGTCCCCCCAGATGCGGGATGTGCTCGGCACCATCCAGGCGGATCAGGACGCCATCATCCGCGCGGGTTCGCGCGGCGCTCTCGTCGTCGACGGCGGCCCGGGTACGGGGAAGACAGTCGTCGCCCTGCACCGCACCGCCTATCTCCTGTACTCCGATCCGCGCCTAGGTCACCGCCGGGGCGGCGTACTGTTCGTCGGTCCGCACCAGCCCTACTTGGCTTACGTCGCCGACGTTCTCCCCAGCCTCGGAGAGGAGGGCGTGCTGACCTGCACCCTGCGCGACTTTCTCCCCGAAGGAGTCTCGGCGCCGGACGAGCCTGACCCGAGTGTGGCCCTGCTGAAGTCGTCCGCAGACATGGTGAAGGCGATCGAACCGGCCGTCAGGCTGTACGAAGAGGCGCCCACCAAGGGGATGACGGTCGAGACCCACTGGTCCGACATCTGGCTCAGCCCTGCTGATTGGGCCGAGGCGTTCGGATCAGCAGACTCCATTACTCCGCACAACGAGGCTCGCGACCAGGTCTGGGAGGAGCTGCTCACGATCCTGCTGGACAAGCACGAGGAGGAGTACGAAGACGACGACGTCTCGGTCGACCTGGTGCGCAGATCCCTTGAGCAGAACGAGGAACTGGTCGATACGTTCAGCAAGGCGTGGCCGCTGATCGAACCGACCGATCTCGTCGGCGATCTCTGGTCGGTGCCCGCCTACCTGCGTATGTGTGCTCCCTGGCTCAGCCCTGACGAGATCAAGAAGCTGCGGCGCGCGGACCCCCAGGCGTGGACGATGTCCGACCTGCCGCTCCTGGACGCGGCGCGGCAGCGACTCGGCGACCCGGAGGCCTCCCGCCGGAAGCGTCAGCAGAAGGCCGCCGCCGCAGCCGAACGCGATCGCTTGGCCGATGTCATCGACAACATTCTCGAAGCCGATGACGACAACGAAGGCTGGGTGCCAATGCTGCGTGGGCAGGATCTGCAGGAAGCCCTGGTCGACGAGACCGCACTTCCCACCGCGGACCCGGACCTGCTCGCCGGCCCGTTCGCGCACATCGTCGTGGACGAGGCGCAGGAGCTGACCGACGCGGAGTGGCAGATGTTGCTGCTCCGCTGCCCGTCTCGAAGCTTCACCATCGTCGGGGATCGCGCCCAGGCCAGGCACGGGTTCACGGAGTCGTGGCAGGAACGGCTCGAGCGGATCGGGCTCGACCGGATCAACCTGGCCTCGCTGAGCATCAACTACCGGACACCGGCCGAGGTCATGGCGGAAGCCGAGCCGGTCATCCGGGCCGTGCTTCCAGACGCCAACGTGCCAACCTCCATCCGCAGCAGCGACGTACCGGTCGTCCACGGATCTACTTCGGATCTGAGCTCGATCCTCGACACCTGGTTGGCCGAGCATGCCGACGGAATCGCCTGCGTCATCAGCGCGAATGGCCTTGAGGATGGCACGCCGGGGGCGACTCCGCGTGTCCGGTCGCTCACGCCCGAGCTGTCGAAGGGGCTCGAGTTCGACCTGGTCGTCCTCATCGACCCAGAGACGTTCGGCCAGGGCATCGAAGGAGCAGTCGACCGCTATGTCGCAATGACCCGGGCAACCCAACAACTAGTCATCCTCACAACCCCCTGACCCCAACCAACACCCCGCCGAGCTTGTACACCGGATCGATCGGGGTCCACTTCCGAAGCCTCACATGCCGACTGTGCATCTGGTCGGTGGTCCGCGCTGCCAGCATGCGCGTTCGAGCCGCTACTGCGGGTTGTCCAGCGCTCTTGAGGTCTGTCGACGCGTCATTCCGGTATCCGGGCTACCTCCAGATTTCTCCCGAATGCGTTGAACCGAAGGCGGACCGGGGCCGTATCGGAGGGCACAGGACAACCGAGCACGGTGCGCGGGGGAACCGGCAGCAACCGTGACCGACAAGGAGGAACCACATCATGAATCGCGCAATTCGACTTCGGCGGGGCCTCAGCTCGGCCGCAGTGGCCGCCATCGCCACCGGCATCGCCTTCAGTCTGGCTGGTCCGGCCGCCGCGACCGCGCCGAGGGGGACCGTGCAGATCGACAACCGGCAGTTGATTGTCACAGGCACCAATCATGCCGACAACATCGCACTCCGGGTACCTGCGGCCGATCCCACCGTACTCGAGGTTGACTTCGGAAACGACGGCCAGGCAGACGAAACGGTCAAGCTCGCCGACTTCGGCCAGATGCTGGTGAACAGCCGGAGCGGCGACGACGACGTACGGATCGACTTCGGTACGCAGACCCAGCCGTTCACGGTCGTGGACTCGGGTGCCGGCGATGACGTCGTGTCCGGAGGCAGCGGCAACGAGCTGTTCCGTACCGGCGATGGCAACGATCGCGTCGACGGCAACCGTGGTACCGACACCGCATTGCTGGGCAACGGTGACGATACGTTCACCTGGGATCCGGGCGACGGCAGCGACGTGATCGAGGGCGGACGCGGTACCGACAAGATGCTCTTCAACGGAAGCGATGGTGCGGAGAAGTTCGCCGCCACTGCCAACGGGGCGCGGTTGCGGTTCACCCGCGACCTCGGCAACATCGTGATGGACACCGACGACGTCGAGCGGGTCGTGCTCAAGGCGCTGGGAGGCGCTGACTCCACCACGATCGGCGACCTGCGCGGTACCGACGTCCGCAAGGTCGACGTCGATCTCGGCAGCCAGACCGGCGCTGGCGACGGCGCGATCGATTCGGTGACCGTCAACGGTACGGCCGGCCGGGACTTCATCCGAGTCTCCGGGTCCGGAGGCACCGTGAACGTCAACGGTCTGAAGCCGACGGTCCGGATCACCCACGCAGAATCCACCGACCAACTGATCGTGGACACGCGCGCCGGCAACGACACCGTCAACAGCCGCAACCTGGCCCCAGGCACCATCGGCCTCACCATCCTCTGAGACACCGATCCGACCTACAACCTCAGCTCGGTACGTGGGCAATCCCACGTACCGAGCTGTCGCCCTGCCTGCGGTACTGCGAACAGATGCGCGACCTCGGCGGCGATTCGCATCTGCGCCCGCGTAGGGTGACGCTCCTGCTGCCACGAGGCCTGGAGTCATGAGGGAGAACGCCGGTGACGAATGGATCCGCGCCACCCACGCTTGACGCCGCGTTGAATCGCTTGGCCACCACCTTCCGCGGGATGACCGCTCGCGCCGACGAGATGAACTGCGAATGCCACTGGGGGAGTGCGGAGGAACTCGCCAGCCTGAAGGTTCCGGGTGTCGAGCTCGAGCCGGATCTGTTGCGCCGTACCTGGCAGGCTCCCGACTGGGACGACCACGCGTCGGTACTGCGCCGCGTCCTGCCCCAGCTGGCCGCCGCTCTCGTCGACGGCGGCGTCGACGATTACAGCCTGGAGGACCTCGGCGACTCGCTTGGTCGGGGCAAATGGCAGCAATGGCCTGCCGACCAGGCAGCAGCTGTCCGCGAGTTCCTGCTTGCGTGGTGGATCCACTGCCTCACGGCGCCCGTTGCTCCGGCATCCGCGCACACGGCATTCGTCCTCTGCGTCGAGGCCTCGGGCGCCGTTTACCCCTGGATAGCCTCGTGGGAAGCAACCCGTCATCCGCTGGCCGCCCAACGCCTAGCCGAAGCCCTCGGCCAATGGGACGCCGAGTTGCTGTGGGACGCGCTCCCCTGGTCGACGTCGTACGACGAGGACGACAAGCGCCGAGATCTCACCAACTGGCTGCTCCGTCACGCCCCCAGCCGCCTCGCCGACCACGGCTCCGACCACCTCCAAAACGTCCTGCGACTCCTAGCGATCCCCAGCCCCAACCGCTGGGACGACCCACACTGGCCCTTCCCCGCGCCACGAGGGCCACACGGATGATGAGTTTCGCGCGCGCTGTCCGGGTCCGGCTTTCTGGTTCGTCGTAGAGGTAGCGGCCGGAAAGCGCGGCGTGAACGTGCGCCACAAGCGCGCCGCGGCCGCTGAGTCGGTGCGTCCGTCCGGTCAGGCCGAACGACAACATTGCGAGAAGGGACAGGCTATGCAACACGGAACGGCCACGGCTGATGTGAAGTATGTGAAGTTGGTGCCGACCACATGAGCTACGAACAAACAGCCGTGACAATTGCCCTGCCGATCTCAGACCGCCAGAGGTCCTACGCGTTCTACCGTTCCGGACTCGGATTCGCCGTACCCGGGGAGCCCGCGGACGACGGCGTACCCGAGCCTCTGCGCCTCATTCTCGGCGACAGCGTTCGGGTCATGCTGATCCCTACGGGAGGCTTCGGTTGGGTACTCAGCGGACGTCACCAGGCGCCGGCCGGTCAAAGCGAGTGCATCCTCACCCTCAGCCTGCCTACAAGCGCGGACGTTGAGGACTTGATCGCACGTGCTGCAACGGCAGGAGCCGTGATCATCCGACAGCCCGGCGAGCAGCCATGGGGGTACGACGGTGCCTTCGCCGATCCAGACGGCCACGTCTGGCAGGTCGCGGTAACGGACCAGTTCATGACCACCTGGCCCTAGCCCAGGTTCGTCCAAGACGCAGGAGAGTTAAGCCGCTATCGTGCAGTCGTGCCAGGTACTGCGCCGCGTCCGTTGCTCTTCCTCGATGTCGACGGACCGCTTATTCCGTTTGGCGCGACGTCGGAGCGTTATCCGGCCTATCGGACGGGCTCTGAGTTGCAAGGCGGAGAGAATCCACTTCTGGAAAGGATCAACCCGGCGCATTCTGTCGATCCTTGGAGCGGCCTTACCGAAGCTGACTTCGTCACACTTCGCGGGTGGTTGGAGGGGAAGCGGGCCGAGGCAACGATTTCGCCAGAACTTGCGTGTCTCAAGCATGATGCCCATTAACCGCGGCACGCGGTCTCGTGCGTACTGGGGTGCTGCTGTCGTTCTCATCGGTTTCGCCCAGTCGGCGTGTGGGACCGAGGTACTGCCAACCGCTGGAGCGGGTGACACAACGCCCATCGTCGGGCCGACCGCGTCTCGGGCCTCCGGAACAGCGAGCCCCAGCGCGGCGGTTCCGACGCTGGTTCCGTCAGCTCCCGCGACTCGGGCATTTCTCGACCGGGCACGCGCGGTGGCGCTGGCTGTGCGGGCTGCGGGGATCCCGAAACCGCCTTCTGGGATCTTCTTGTACTCATCGCGGACACCGGGCCTTGCATTCGACACCACCGAGCAGAAGCTTGCGTGGACGGCCGGGAAGGTCGCCGTCGCACCTGGCGTTCAGCTCGGATCAGGTCGCACCTCCCGCATCGATTTCGCTGACGGATCGAGCGTTCCGGTTGGCGTGCTCGACGCCCAGCCTGCCCTGACTGGAGAGATCGGAACCACTCGCAGCAACTGCAGGGGCATACCGGCATCGTCGTGCAAACTCACGATCACCGGCGGTTCCTTGGGAACAGCCGAGGTGGTCACGAGCAGCGGTCCTGCGACCGTGCCCGCCTGGTCCTTCACTGCGAAAGGCTTGTCGAGACCGATCGTCGTCCTCGCAGTCTCCAAAGATGTACTCAAGCCTCGGGTTGAGCCGGTCCCACCGCCCGGACTCGCCGAGCTGGAGCCCAGTCTTCTCCAAGGCGAGAGCCTCACCCGGATCGACGACCGCACGCTCACCTTCACCCTCAACCATGGGGCCTGTGAGCCCGACCTTCGAGCTCACGTCCTCGAGTTCGAGGACCTGGTGGTCATCGGGGGGAGCCACGGTCCGGTGCTGGCCGATACTGCCTGTCGGGCCGTTCTGCTGAGGAAAGCCGCGGTCGTCACCCTGGCCGTGCCGCTCGGAGACCGCGCTGTCATCAGCGCCGCCACCGGCGTCAGGCTCACACTCGACCGCCCTCCCAAATGATGGCATGGGTCCAAAGCCTCCTATGTCCGCCGCCTGGGCCTTGGCGGCGCGCTTCTTCGTGGACCCCAAATCGCGATGAGTCACCACAACGGGATCACGGATTCGGGCAGCAGGCCGGCGCCGAGCGCGCCGACGATCGAGGCGGGCAAGGATGGCGGCGAATCCGAGGTACTGGCCGATCACGACCCGGATTGCGCCGGCTCGTCCTTGCTCGTGAGCCTGGCCGAAGAAGAGCGCCAGTACGACGATGTCGTCGACATTGGTGACGGCGAACATGCCGCCTGCCTGCCCCAGAACACCCAGGTCCACTGTGTTGCTCCCCTGCCCGCTGCGTCCGGAGCGGACAACCCTACGGGGTCGAGCCTGGCGTTTCCGATGGCTAGAATCGCCGGGATGCCAGAGCCGATTGAAGGAAGCTCCGTACCCCGTGGGTAGGGCCCGCACGCTCGCTCAGGCGTACCGGCACTTCGGTGTGGGCGCCGCCGGGACCTCGCCGCTGTACGAGCGCGTTGCTGTCGCCTTGAGTGAGTCCGACGAGGCGCTGCGCGCCATCGAGGCGGCGCCGGCGCGCAAGCGGCACCCCACGGTGATCCTCGCCGCGCTGCACGACCTCGCCCTCGCCGGACGCGCCCCGGCCCTTGCCGCGGCCTATGCCGCTGCGGACGGCGACGCTGCCGCGAGCGCGGCGATCGACACGCTGCTACGAATGACCGACTCGGTCGTGGCCATCGCCGTACGCCGGAAGGTGCGGGCCAACGAGACCGGACGCTGCGCAGTGCTGTATCCAGCCATTGCCGAGGCGGCGCGCCGGGTAGGCGCGAATGCGGTCGGGCTGATCGACGTGGGCTGTTCGGCTGGGCTCAATCTCAATGTCGATCGCGTCGGCATCGCGTACAGCAACGGACAATCGCTGGGTGACCCGTCATCTCCCGTGCAGCAGTCGTCTTCGATCGTGGGAGACCGGCCCATCCCGACGCGGGCGATGCCCGAGGTCGTCGCCCGGGTCGGCGTCGACCTCGATCCGGTCGACGTGACCGACGCGGATGACGCCCGATGGTTGCGCGCCTGCCTGCCGCCGGATGAGCCGGAGCGAGTCGCGATGCTCGAAGCGGAGATGGCGTTGGCAGCGACGGCCCCTCCGCTGCTGTTGCAAGGTGACGCCGTCGAGGTGTTGCCCGATGCCTTTGCCCGTGTGCGTGCGGACGCCCTGCCTGTCGTCACCACGACGTGGGCGCTGTCGCAGTTCCCGCTCGAGAGCCGCCTGCGCTTCCTGCACCGCCTCGACGAAGCGGCCACCGACCGGCCGGTGGCGTGGGTGTCAGCGGAGGGGGTCGGAGTCGCGCCGACGATACCGACACTTGGCGACCGCCGCGCCTCTGGCCACAGCATCATCGGCCTAGCGGTGTTCGACCAGTCGACCCTGCGCGCCGAGGCCATCGGCCGCTGCTGGTCACAGGGCCGCATGCTGGCGTGGCTCGCAGACTCCTAGCGTCCTGTTAGCTGGACTAGCGGGGAGGTCGACGGTTCGCAGATTGAGAAACCGCAAGGGAGAGGTGTGGTCAGGGGCGGTCTCGAACCGCCGACCTTCCGGTTTTCAGCTCGACTGAAGACCCTGCCTTGATGACAACGACCGTCTCTACCAGGCTGATCCGCAGCCGATGTGAGGACGATGGCGTCAGTTCGCAGGAGTCGCCGGGATCTTGAGCAGGAACAGCCACGCATTGACTACCCCACCGACCAGCGCGGCCACGATCCCAGGCACCAAGAAGTACAAACCGGGGTCCCAACCGACTGCGGCGAGGACGCCACCGACTCCTATCAGGACCACACTGACCGCCGTCGGGCTGACGGCTTCTAACAGGCTTCCGAGCGCCGAGGGTGCGGTCACTTGTTTGGCTCCGCGATTGAGAACCAGAAGCGCTGCGGCGGAAGCCAATGCGACGACGAACAACTCGATCCCTGCGGTGCGCTCGGTCTGGTCCGGGATGACCAGGACTATCGCCACCACCAAGCTCGTAACAAACAGAGCGAGCGTTTGCGCAGCAGGACTACGGAGATCTCTAGCGGCTGCGATGACGTCGATGCGCAGGGTGACTGCGACAAACAGGAGGCCCGCCAACGCCGCCGCCGCGCCCCCAGTCACGACGCCCATGCCTTGCCACTTGTCCATATGCCCTCATCTCACTCTGTCCTGAGTATTACCGACCAAGGCGGAAGGCTTTGCCCGCACATCAGCCGAGGGATCGCGGTCACCCGGAGGACCTGCGAACTTCCGAATATGGCTCCCCTCTGTGTCAAAAGCCGGTCAGGCGGAATCGTAGGCTGGTCCGCGGCGGGTCCGGGAAGTGACTTCTCAGATGAGCTGGCGTGGGGATGCGCGTCGCGTAGCGTTCGGTGCATGAGGAGCGTGGATACCCGTCTGTTGTTGGGGTGGCTTGCGGTGATCGGCCCGATCGCTTTCACCATCGCGTGGATTGTTGGGGCTGGAGTGCAGGACGACTACAGCGTCTGGCGGGAGGACATCAGCGCGCTAGCGGCTTTGGACGCCCAGAACGCGTGGATCATGATCACGGGCTTTCTGCTGCTCGGTGCCGGGATGGTCGCGCTCGGGGCCGGGCTTGCAGGCGCGTTGAAGGGCAGGCCCGCGACGGTCGGCTCGATCCTTGTTGGAGTCGCCGGCGTCGGCATCATCGTCGCCGGCCTGGCCCGCAACGACTGCAGCAGCCAACTAGACGCGTGCGCCGACCGCGTCGACGCCGGCGACGTGTCTTGGCATCACGCCACCCACGACCTGGTCAGCCTCGTGGTGTTCCTCGCCCTTGTGGCCGCAGCACTGGTGTTCGCCCGTGTCTTTCGCGGCGACCAGTCGTGGCGCGACCTGCGTACCTACTCCCTCATCACCGCGGTACTGGGTCTCGTGTTGCTGGTTCTGTTCGTCACCGGTGTCGCCGGCTCGTGGAACGGACTGCTGCAGCGGGTGTTCGTGACGGTGCTGTTCCTCTGGATCGCAGTTCTCGGCGCCCGCCTGATCCGACTCTCCCGGGCCCAGTCAGCCGAGCCCGCAACCTGATCCCCCAAAGAAATGCAAGCTCGGCCCGGTCCGCTGCCAACGCCCCCAAGCCAGAATGGTCCGCTCGACGTCCTCACATGTCGGGATGCGCGCGCTCGTGCCGAATTGAGGACGTCGCCTCGCAATTCAGTCGCTGGCTCGATCGCAGCACCTGGTCGTCGCCAGGCGGCCGAGGTGTCGGCACTACCAACACGTGATGCTTGACGATTCCGTGCCAGCTGGTGGTTGACACCCTCGTCTACGAGACCGAGGGCATACGGCGTTCGTCCGCTCATGGCCGATGAGCGAGCACTCAGCGTGAGGCGTTCGCCCGCAGTGTCGAGGGCGTCAACACGACACATCTCCGCCCAGCGGCAGCGTCTCGCCGCGATCCGCCGAGCACGGTAGGGGCGGGGTCTTGCTCGAGATCCAGGGTCGCTTCCAGCGGTTGGCTGCTGGACGCGACGAAACGTGGGTGCTCAACTGGTCGCGTGCGATTCGACGTGACCACCCACGCTTCACCTGAACAGGTTCTACGGGCCTTGACTGACTTCACGGATCGTCGTCTCCAGATCTGGAGCCGAACGCTCGACCCGAAGACGTACCAGGTGCGCGGACTCGGAGACTCGTGGGCGGTGGCTCGAGAAAGCACCCCCGGTTCGCCCTTCTGGGTCGTCGTCCGCTACGACTGGTCCGACCCCACGGTGGTCCGGTGGACGGAGGAGGAGAGCAGCTACGGTGGCCGCGGCACGGGTTCGGTCCGGATCGCACCGACAGACGATGGAGGCAGCCGACTTCACGTCGAATGGAACTACGGCGATCCCAGCCGCACACGGGACAAGGTCGTGTTGTTCCTGCTCCATCGCGGCCCCATGAACCGCGTGATCTCCCGCCTCTGGGCGAGCGCGTTGAACCGCTACGCACAATCGGATCCTGATTGACACGCCCGGCAGCCACTTTGCGCGCCAAGCCAGTCCGCGTCCTCGACATCTTGGGTGCGTCACAACGCCGCTAACGACGTGGTGGCTGTGCGCCAGTTCCGGGCCGTGACGTATGAGGCCAAGCGCACTCTCATAGCCGCGATCAGCGCGCTCACATGCCGATGAGCGGCGTGAGCGCATGAAACGATGGTTCCGTGAACCAGGACCGGAGACGCCTGGCAGTCACTGCGCTGATCAAGCTCGCTACCAGCGACGACTACCAGGATCGAGCCGACGCGGGTCGTGCCCTGGCGAATTTCGCCGAGGCGACCGAAGCGCGGGAGTCACTGCTTCGACTCGTCCTTGATGTCAATGACACGCTCGTTACCCTCGCGACCGCAGAGGCGTTGCTCCGGCGACAGGACACCGCAGGATTCACGATTGTCGCTGAAGCGTTGGTCGAGGCGGATATTCAACACAGCACCTACATCCACGACGCCGTCACGGCTGTCTTTATGGTGTTCGCCTCCGAGAGGGACCGTGCGGTGGAAGCATGCGATGCCCTGTCGCTCGACACCGGTGCACAAGTTCGTCAGGGAGCCGCCCAACTGCGCGAGATGCTCGCTGAGATCCGCCCGGTGCTCTACCCACAAGAGCCGGCCTGAGCGTCAGGCAGGGCACGCACGCAGGGGTTCGGCCGCAGCCACGACACCAGCGAACAACCGGATCTGGCTCCCCTCTGTGTCAAGGAGGTGCTCGTTTCCCGCCTTGGTCAGGGTGCGCCGGTCCTCGCCGGTGTCAAGCAAAGTG